>DBYP01000018.1:0-150930 GCA_002309885.1 Verrucomicrobia bacterium UBA1183 | reverse complement strand
TTGTCGATTGTCGATTGTCGATTGTCATAAAAAGATTGTACGCCCCCTATATAACAATACAAGCGGAAATTTAATAAATTTTCGAGCGAAATCCAGAATATTTGCGGGAGCAATATTTACATAACAATGGTATAAAAACATCTGTTGTTTCTCCGCCATTTAGGACATTCAACGTCGAAGTACAATCTACGTAGTAAACATCCACTTTAAGCTTTACTGTCATTAGCAAGATATTTGTTCAACGCCTTTGAATTCCGAACAATCCTGGCGCCACCCTCTGCAATATAGTCATCCAACGCCTTAGACCATTGTTCGTGTTCTTCCGGGATAGCGACATAATGGGGCACCGTCTCTCTCTTCGAGAAGACAAACTGTTCAACCAATCGTTCGATTAAATGGGAACGGCTAATCCCTTCCGCTTTCGCAATTTTTGTTAGCTCCTGCGCAATTACCGGGGATAAATAGGCGGCACATAATGTTTTCATATTGCAAACGATATGTATACAATATAAATTTGTCAACCATAAACCTCCTTCAAAAACAAAAACAGATAGAGATTTTATGGGAAATCGTTTTTGTGGTAATTTAATGAAACCAGTAAAAATCACACAATACGCGCGTTTTAATTTTCCAAAAATCTCCACTGACGCTCCACTTTGCCTACGTTTCGAACTTTTGCAGGAAGTTTAATTTATAATGGACCCTATTTGCGGAATCGTGAGGACTGTTTTAGCGCGTGTCTACATAAGCTAGAAACATTACGTTTTTGAAGGATTTTTTGTAAAAAATCCCCCAAACCCCCTTAAAACTTTTCTTATTTTGCAACATTGTTGCAAAATTATGAAAGTTTTTAAGGGGTTAAGGGAACTTTTCTCAAAAAGTTTTCTTAGGATTTATGCTTTTATAACTTTTTATCTCCTGTAGACATCTCCTAACATTCTAACGTCGATAGAGGCTTATAATTAACGCCAAATAACGATACAGCCTTCGACACAACACACATTGAACACGCCGCTATTTACCTACCAAATAAAATTGACATTCGCACGGATAGAGCTTTTCCTATCGAGTATGAAGATTGCGCTAAGTATCCTCAAACGTTATATTCCCGTACCATTGAACGAGCAAGCCGTTGCCGATGCTTTTGTTCAGTTAGGTTTTGAAATAGAAGGCACGGAGGTTTTTGGATACTGCGGTTCGGGGCCGTTGGTGGTCGGACAAGTTTTGAAGAAGGAAAAACATCCTAATTCGGATCACTTGAGTGTTTGCCAAGTAAACGTCGGACAGGAACAGCCGCTGCAGATCGTTTGTGGCGCCTCCAATTTTAAAGAAGGCGATCTTGTTCCGGTGGCGTTGGTTGGAGCAAAAATCGGCGATAGCGTCATGAAAAAAACCAACATGCGCGGCTTCGATTCTTGCGGCATGATGTGCAGCGCAAGTGAGTTGGGTCTGGAAGCAGGCGAAAGCCATGGTTTATATATTCTGAATGACCTAAATCCCAAAGTCGGAACGCCGTTGGACATATTGTTTGCAGATCGTAAAGATATCGTATTCGATATATCGATTACTTCCAACCGCGGCGATTGTTTAAGCTACCTCGGCTTAGCACGGGAATTGAGCGCACTGACCGGAGAAAAATTGCACTTCCCTTGTGAAGCCCTGAACCTTGAACCCACTTCCGACGACGTACGTCTCGAAACAGAAGATTGCGACTACTACTCGGGTTATTTGATTGAAAACGTTCAAGTACAATCCAGCCCCGAAGACATCCTGAACTTTTTGCAAAAATCGGGACTGAATGCGATCAATAACGTCGTTGATGTCACCAATTATGTCCTTTTGGAGCAAGGGCAACCGCTGCACGCATTCGATGCCGACAAGGTTCACTTCCCTCTCATTATCCGTTCGAGCAAAGCTGGCGAAAAACTTCAAACATTGGATGGCGAAAAACATACTTTGTCCGAAGGCGATGTCGTCATAACAGATGCGCAAGAAATTTTGGCGCTAGGCGGTGTTATGGGGGGCGCTTCTAGCCAAATTACTCCAGCAACCAAGCATATTTTCATCGAATGCGCGCACTTTTCCGCAGACGCTATTCGTCGGACCGTTCGCCGGGAAAACATTTCTAGCGATAGCTCCTATCGTTTCGAGCGTTTCGTGGATAAAAGCAATGCACAAAACGCCCTAGATCGTGCGGTACAATTGCTGAAACAAAGCAATCCGAATATTGTTGTAAAGAAGTTTGTACGAACCGGAAAAGCCATTGAAGCTCCCAAACAGCTTTCGCTGAGCTTTGAGCAAGTAAAACGCGTTCTGGGATTCGAAATTGCACCCGAGTTATTTAAAGAAACACTGGAGAAATTAGGCTTTGCATTGAAGCCCTTGGCGGATCTAGCATGGGAAGTAACCGTTCCGCATTATCGTGGCGACATCCAACAATGGGTCGATCTGGTAGAAGAATTTTTGCGCCTATGGGGCACGGACAAGATTCCTTCCAAAAGGCCACAAGTAATCGCGTGCGACTTAAATGATGCGCCTGAACACGAATTGCGAATTCAACATGCATCCATTCTTTCAAACGCAGGCTTCTATGAATGTTACACAGATACATTAGGACCGGTTGAAATTTACCAAAATTTCCTTCCTGAAGCGCATTTATCCGCACTAACATTAGAAAAACCGTTGAGTGCCGAACATGCCGTTTTACGCAGCTCTCTGATCCCAGGCTTACTCAACAGTCTTTTTGAAAACAAGCATCGCGGCAATGATACCGAACGTTTATTCGAATCCGGTCGCATTTTCAAGGTAACGCGCGACGGGAAATTATGCGAGATGTTCGCCACTGCATTCCTCTTCTGTGCTTCTAAACAGAGGCAATGGATGAACGTTTCTCCATTCAACTTTTATGAGGCACAACATTACGTTCAATCGTTGATTGCAGCTAGCGGAATGCCATTAACGAGCGTACAAACCGCCACCATTTCGGAAATTCCTTTGTGGCAAAACAAATATTCTGGCAAAATCGGAAATTGGGAGCAACGAGGCTTCGAAGCCGATTTGGGCTATTTAGACTTGGAATTTACGCAACGTTGGAGCAAGAAAGACATCATTTTTGCAGCAGAATGCATGTGGTTACCAGAACGTATCCGTTTCAAAACCAACACCACCTTCCGCCCTTATTTTGAATGTCCTACGATAACCAAAGATTTGGCATTATGGGCTCCCCAAGAAACATTGGGTGAAGAAATTCGTCAAAATATTGTTAAGGCCTTGAAAAAATTGGTAAAAAATCCGGTTCAAATCCGTGATGTACGCCTATTTGATCTCTTCAACGAGGGGCAAAATTCCCAAACGAAGAGCCTCGCATTCAGCATTATCTTCGAATCCAACAATGGAAATTCTTTAACAGAAGAGATGATAAATCCTCTGTTCAACGACTTGCAAAGCGTATTGGAAGAACGTTATCATTATCAAATTCGGAAACAAAATTTATGAGTGAATCTAAGCTTGACATTGACCATTTAGCAAAACTGGCCAGAATCCGACTCTCCGAGGACGAAAAGTTGCGTTTGATGGAGCAACTGCAATCCATCGTCGGTTACTGTTCCAAAGTTGTTGCCGCAAAAACCGAAAATTTAGAACCCTTGGTTCATGCGTTTGAACATGAAGAAAATACGTGGGATGAAGATATTCCAAATGACGTAGAACCCGCGGATTATCTGACGGAAAACGCTCCCGAAATAAAAGAAAATCAAATTGTTGTACCGAAAGTTTTGTGATGGACGAACTTATTTTTAAAACACCCGAAGAATTGATTCAGGGCTTGAATTCGAAAGCATTTTCTTCGACCGAATTAACTCAAGCTTATATCAAGCGCACCAAAGAGGTTGAACCCAAGCTGAAAGCGTTTTTGAGCTTTGATGAAGACAAAACGTTGCAAGAAGCCAAGGCCTCCGATGAACGTCGCGCTCAAGGCAAGTCACTGAGCGAGTTGGATGGTATTCCGGTCGGTTTGAAAGATATTTTCGCCGAAAAAGGGCAGCCATTGACCTGTGGTAGCCGCATTTTAGAAAAATTTATCAGCCCTTACGATGCAACGCTGGTAAAACGGCTCAAAGCTGCTGGATTGGTACTTTGGGGACGCTTGAACATGGACGAATTCGCAATGGGTTCATCCTCGGAAAATTCGGCATTTCAAGTCACCAGTAATCCGTGGGATTTAGAAAGAATCCCCGGTGGAAGTAGCTCCGGAAGCGCAGCCGCGGTCGCTGCTGGCGAAGTTCCACTGTCCTTGGGAACCGATACCGGAGGCTCCATTCGACAGCCCGCTGCACTTTGCGGTATTGTCGGTATAAAGCCGACTTACGGACGCATCAGTCGCTACGGCATTGTTGCTTACGCGAGTTCCTTGGATCAAGCCGGAACCTTTGCTCGTACCACACGCGGTGCGGCTCAGTTGCTGAAGATTTTGTGCGGAAGCGATAAAAAAGATGCCACCAGCGCACGTAAGTCTGTTCCGGATTTTGTCGCAGAAATGGATAAAAATCGCGATCGGAAGTGGGTTCTAGGCGTTCCGGAAGAATATTTCGGTGAAGGTCTGGAAGCTGAAACACGCACAGCGGTTGAATCAGCGATTGAATTTTATCGCAAGCAAGGTTATACCATTAAACCGGTACATCTACCTTCGATGGAATATGCGATTCCCGTCTATTATATCACAGCAAACGCGGAAGCTTCTTCCAATTTGGCACGGTACGATGGCATCCGTTATACCTACCGTAGCCCCAACGCACATACCGTGGATGAGATCTTCGATTTTTCTCGCAGTGAAGGTTTTGGTGCTGAAGTAAAACGTCGTATTTTGCTGGGAACGTACGTCCTGAGCAGCGGCTATTACGATGCATTCTATGGTAAAGCACAAAAGGTACGACGGCTGATTTATAACGATTTTATGCGGGTATTCAGCGAAGTTGATGCCATCGTAACGCCGACATCTCCGGCACCTGCGTTCAAAAAAGGTGAACGTACCGCAAATCCCTTGGCGATGTATCTGAGCGACATTTATACGGTCTCAGTCAATCTCGCTGGACTACCGGGCATTTCGATTCCGTGCGGATTCACAAAGTCGCGTCTGCCCATAGGGCTACAACTTATCGGAAAACCATTCGAAGAAAGCACGATCTTATCCATCGCAAATGCTTTCGAACAACAACATTCATTCAATTTGGAAGTACCACAGTTCTAAGATCATGGAAAAATACGAAGCAGTTATTGGATTGGAAGTCCATGTTCAATTAAAAACAAACACCAAGATGTTTACACGCATTCCTTACCATTACGGGGAAGCGCCGAACACATTGGTCGATGAAGTGGTATTAGCTTTGCCCGGAACGTTGCCGGTACTCAACAAGGCCGCCATTTTGAAAACGATAGAAGTCGGTTCCGTTTTCGGCTGCAAAATTGCCCGAAAAACCAAGTGGGATCGCAAGAATTATTTCTATCCGGATGCACCCAAAAATTACCAGATTTCCCAGTACGATCAGCCCTTATGCGCAGGAGGTTTTGTAGAAATCGAATTGGAGGGCCCCGCACGCAACATTCAGGGGAAACACCGCAAAGTAGCATTAAATCGCATTCACCTGGAAGAAGATGTTGGAAAGCTGACACACTTTACGGATGAATCTTGGATCGATTACAATCGTGCGGGAACCCCACTCATTGAGATTGTTTCCGAACCCGATATGCATTCCAGTGCAGAGGCTTTCGCTTACCTAAAATCCTTAGAAATGCATCTAAAATTCATCGGTGCTTCTGATTGCGACATGGAGAAGGGGCAAATGCGTTGCGATGCCAACGTCAGCATTCGTCCCGTTGGCGCAAACTATTTGGGGACGAAGGTTGAATTAAAGAACCTAAATTCCATTTCGGGTGTTTGCAACGGTATCGAACATGAAATTAAGCGTCAAATCGCCATGGTAGAAGCTGGCGAGCGTATTGAGCAGGAAACACGCCGTTGGGATGCCGAAAAGAATGAAAGCACCTCTATGCGTTCCAAAGAGGATGCACATGACTATCGGTATTTCACAGATCCGGATTTGTGCCCGATTGTTCTATCGGAAGAGCTCATTGCCGAACAGGTCGCGAAAATTCCTGAATTGCCTTTCGCAAAACAGGAACGATACCTGCATGATCTCCAATTGCCGTACACAATCACTTCGGTCATTTGCTTCGAAAAACCTTTGAGCGACTTCTTTGAAAAAGCCATGTCCGTTTACCCCAAAAATCCGCAAGCCATCGCGAATTGGATTGCGAACGATTTACTTCGAGAAATGTCCAATGGCACGAGTTCTTGGGAACAACTGAAGATTACCCCACCGATGATTGCAGAACTGGTTCAGTTGATCGACGATCAAATTTTATCGAAACAGAGCGCCAAAGAAGTTTTCCTAGAAATGTATACTTCTGGCCAATCCCCCAAGCAGATTGTTAAGGATAAGGGACTTGAGATGAAAGTTGATCGCGATGCGTTACGCAAACTCTGCGAGGAAGTGGTGGCAGAATTTCCCAAGCCGGTAGCCGAATTCCGTGCCGGGAAAGAGAAGGCCATCAATGTCCTTAAGGGCCAAATGATGAAGAAAACTCAAGGTAAAGCTCCTGTAGATGTCATCGAACAGTTGCTTCTTGAAGTGCTAAAATCATAAGCATTAACGCTATTTACAAGAAAAGCCGAGATTTTCTCTCGGCTTTGTTATTGTTGTCATTCGCCTATGACCTCTTTTTTATGTTTTTCGTAGGCCATACCTCGATCAAGATTCCTTTGCACGTTCGAATCTAATTTCTCCGAATGAAATAGCGTCTCTACCCAAATGTTTTTATCACTGTTCGTATTTTTTAACATCACAGGTGCACCCCAATGTTGTGCTCCCATCAAATCTCCAAGAGAAACCTTTTTTAACAATTTTTTCAAATAGTGCGCTGCTTTAAGAGCATAATATTTTGATGTAAACCAATTCGATGTATGCGCATTGAAGTAATTTTCTTGCATTGATGTGATAATCTCCCGGATTTTGGGAATTTCTTTCTTTATCTCCTCAAAGTTTTTTATTTGATCTTCACACTCCTTTTTATTTCCGACAACTTTTGATTTTTCTATCATATCCAAATAGTCGCGGTAAATTTTTAAACCGGTTTCAGCATAATCCGTAAAAAGCTCGCATGGATCGACATAAGCAAAAATGGGCAGCGTTTCATAACAAAACTTCGTTTCGCTGATAACCGAAATAAATTCTGACAATTTCTTCGGCAAAAACTTGCTTATAAAACCTAAAATTTTTAGTCCCACGGTCGTCCTAATTTTGTCCATCGGTCTTTTGTTAATGTTATATCCTAGCGGCAAACAAGGGACAAGATCTATAGGGCTGCACCATCCAAAGATATTCTCTTTGCCCATTACATCTTGAACAACATCCATGGTATGTTCATCGCCAATGGCGCGCGCTGGAGACATACAGATAGCATGTGCGATATTGAAGGTTTTATTATCAAAAGTATCCCCATACAACATTTGCCCTATCGTAGCCGTTATATACGGTGCACCAATCTGTGTAAGTCCACCCCCTTGACTGTGGCCAAAGATATAAACATCCACAGAAAAGCCGCGCCAATTATCCACATCTTGCTGCGTAACATTTCCGGAATTCTGAGGTTTGAATTCAGAAAATTTCTTAATACCTAAATGAGAAAAGAGCGCCTCAAGTTTTTCTTCCCAGAAAATTTTTGAAGTATAAACTTTATTATAATAACCTTCATGGAAAGAAAGCTTTCCATATACTTTAGGTAAATTCAAAGCTTGTGCATCGGCCTCAACTTTTGCTGATTGAAAGTTTGTTCGCCAGCTGGCTCCACCGATACCATTCAAAAACTCAAACGACTCACCCTGTGAACCTTCAAAAACAACAAATAATTCTAAATGATCTGCCGTTTTTCGATAAGCCAACATGCCGATATATGCCCCTTCTCTTCCGCCATTTGTCCCATAAATAGGAGCAAAAACTTCTATGTTTTTGTTTTTCAGCGTTTCATAGAGCGGCGGTCTAGATAAGTCAGAATTTGCACTGAAAGCCCCTGGGTAAACACGATGCGTTTCGTCATATCGTTTGGTACCCAAATATAGGTATTCCGTTAATTGCAGACAATCCCTACAAAGATTATCGCTAAAAATTTTGGAATTAACTTTTACGTCCGTCCCAGATATCGTTAACATAGCATCTTGAGTTCGCGAACCCCTCACCATTGTAGGAACAACCTTTCCAATTGCAGTATACGAACTTTCTTTCGCTGCTGATGTCTCCTCCTCATAAATACGCATATTGTCATTATCGAAGATCTGTTTATTTTCTTCAATAAAAACGTCCTTCGTATTTTCTTGTTGAACGATTTCGAATGGATCGTTCTCATTCGATACTTGAGGTCTCGCTATTGCCAAAGACGTACACCCTAAAAACAGTAGATAATAGTTTACTTTCATACATATTTCTGCGCAGCATTTCTCGTGCCAAAGAGTTACTTTTGAAGCTTTATTTGGCATAAATTCTGCTTCAGACAGAAACAAATGGCATGTCGTATTTGTTTAGATGGTGAAGATGTTCAGTTTTCTGGTGAAACACCGCAACAGGTGCAGAATGTGGTATTTTTTTTGGAAGATTTTTTGAGGCAACAGGGGAAACAACTTGCCGATGTTTCTTTGGATAAAAAACCATTATCATTTTCCGATTTTGCAACACCGACCGAAGCTTTTAAAGCCATAACATGCAAAAGCCAAAACAGCGATTCTGCAAAAATTTCCAAAGCATTAAAAAATTTTAAGCAAAAAATTACCGATGCCTCCCAAATATTGAACAGCGACACCGAACAAATTTTACAATTTGCGCAAAATTTTATACAAGAACTTTTCGCTACGTTAAATATTTTGAAAGATGTGTGCTATTTGTTATCTATCATCCACGAGCCGCTGTACCTTCAATGGATACAAGTTTTTACGCAAAGCTTGGAAGACAAAGATTTTGGTTTAACGTACGATACTATTACAGCTTCACTCATCCCATTGCTGGAAGAAACACAAAAACAATGTCTATGAAGCACGAAATTTTAGACGCTAATTACGCGATATTGAAGCAACGTTTTTCTAACGCCTTGGACAGTATAAACGATTGTACGACCGAAGCCTCGGGAACGCTTGTGGACAACGGTACTTACCATTTTGTTTTGGAGGGTAGACCACAGCATCCTTATGGAGAAACAAATGCTCAGAGTTTTATCGAAGCTTGGGTACAACGGATCCCGAAGGCTGAAAACACACTCTACTTGGTTTCAGGTTTTGGAACGGGACAGCATATTGCGCAATTGCTGGATAAAATAGACGCCTGTTCGGTGGTGGTTGTCATTGATTTTGATATTCCAAGATTAAAATGGATTTTTTCGCAAAAAGATTGTTCCGACATTTTAAACAATAAACAAGTGCTGTTGCTGACCTGCGATAAAGATTTCGATCTTTTGGAAACCTTAGATTTGGTATATAAAACCAACATCCAAACGTGCATCTTTAGCCCATTATTTTCGCAAAACGAAGCTCTGTATTACTCTTTTTTCACCCGACTTTGCCGGCAGTTTGACATGCGTAAGAAGTTGCAATGTACACTGGTAGGCGATTCCAACATTTGGCAACATAACGCCATAAAAAATCTCTCTGCATTACTAAATTCGCCCTCGTTAGATCCATTGAAAGGTGCATTTAAAGATTTACCGCTGGTTTTGGTTTCCGCAGGACCCTCTTTAGACACCGCCATTCCTTTTTTAAAACAAGTGCAGGATAAAGCTATCATCGTGAGTATGAACAGCTCATTCCGAACGCTATTTAAGAATGGCATCCGCTCTCATTTCACTTTGGCAATTGATCCGCGCCCTAGTACATTCGACGGCTTTAGAGACATTCCTATTGGCTCCACGGTACTGCTAACTAGCTTCTTTGTCCATCCCGATGTCGTTCAACACTTTTCGGGACAAATCATGACCTGGGAAGTGATTCAGCCGTTCAGCCAACACGTCTACAAAGCACTACATCGCTCCATGGGGCCTCAATTGCAGGGCGAAGGTACCGTTGCGAATTTGGTAGGTAGTTTGGCAGACTTTTTTGGCTGTAAAAAAGTATGTTTGGTGGGTCAAGATTTAGCCTGCGTCGCTTCAGGACAAACGCATACTTCCGATTCTATCTACAATGATCGAGGCACGCTGTTCATGGATGTAAACGATTGCCGCGAGTGTCCTGGAAATACGCAAGAAAAAGTCTTTGTGGAATCCAAACTTTACCTTTATTTGCAGATTTTTAATAAAATGGCGGATAAATTTAAGAATATCGAATTTATCAACACCTCCCACTTGGGTGCAAAAATCAAAGATATCCCCTATGTGGATTACGAAAAAGCGGCGATCTGGATAGGGAACAACAGCTCTGAAGCGGTTTCTGAACACTTATTTCAGCTATTGAAAGAAACACCCGGTACCACCGAAGAACAAATTTTGAAAGTTTTAGAACCGCTAGCCCGTTATGTGCAACAATTAGGTAAGTTGGCTCTCGAAGCGGCCTCTTGGCACGAAATGCATCCGGAGCCCCAACAAGACCACTTAAGAATTGTTCGCGAAAGCTACCAGTTGGCCGATAAAGTTAATGCATTTTTGGATTCCGATTTAAAGCTTTACGACATTTTGTTCAACGGGAAACTCATGAATGTACTTTTCCAATATCAAAACAATTTGCAAAAATTGACTAACGAATCAATGAGCACTGCACAAGCGAATTGGATCAAAAACCGCGAATATTACTGGGCATTGTTCACCGGCTGCCATGATTGCCTTGCAGGGCTACTAAGCACTTTCTCAGAATTATCAAAAATGCTGCCCAATTAAACAATGTTTGAAAGATCTTTTGTAAAAGATCTCTCAAACGCTTAAATACTAAGGGAACTTTTTGAAAAAAGCTTCCCTTAAACCCTCAAAAACTTTCTTCATTTTGCAACAAAGTTGCAAAAATAGCGAAAAGTTTTAAGGGAGTTTGAGGGATTTTTTACAAAAAATCCCTCAAATATTAAGCTCTTCTCAAAAACTTATCCACATTATTGGCGGTAATAATACCGTAATTGATGGTACCCAACCAACCGGACATAATGATACCAACCGAACCTGAATGGTAAAGACCATTAACGTGGTTAGGCAATTCCATGGAAACCTTCAGGCCTTCGAATTTCGTTCCGAAGGAGGCACCTTCCCAATGTCCCGTGTAACGATGGAACGTTTTGGGTGTCGCAACTTCGATCCACCCAAGTCTGTCGGCAACTCCAGGAATAAACTTATCTAACGAACGCAAAGTACGTTCTTTTAGAGCTTCCTTGGCCGCTGTATAAGCTTCGTCGGATAAATCTTTCCAATCTTTCCAAAGGGCATTCGTCGAAGCTACAATGGTATAACGCGGTGTCTTGCTTTCCGGTCGAATACTCGGATAATAGATCGAAAATGTACGGCTTTCCGTCTCATACGATTTCAACTCAGCACTTGAAAACGCAGGCGCTTCTGAAGTAAATATCAAATCGCCGATCTCAGGGAATTGATCGCCTTCTTCCAAGCCCATATAAACCTGACAAGAACTGTTATTCAAGCGCACCGCTTCGGTCTCTTTCCGGAATGTTGTATCGACAACGCCCTCATCTAGCCAATTCAAAATCGTTGTCTTTAAATTCGCATTGGAAACAATCGCTCGACATTCTATCTCAACACCATTGACGCGCAATCCGCACACGGACTTACGATCACCAGCATCTTTTGTGAAAATCTTATCTACCTGCGAACGTTTCGCGATATCCACACCGTTCTTCTGCAATTCAACCAACATCGACTGAACCAGTTTATCCGTTCCGCCCTTGAACGTATAAACGCCTTTGCTCATGAAATTCGAGAAAACAATTCCGTAGGTAATCGCAGGATCATCCAACGTCGAACCATTGGCATACGTAATTGGCTCCATCAGCAAACGATGAACATCCGGACGGTTCGGGAAAAATTCCTCAAACAATTCGCCCGTCGTACGCTTATCATCATCGTAAAAATTCATGCCGCGCAAATGATTGAAAAAGCGCTCCACGGTTTCAGCGGGAATCTTAAAAAGATGAATCAATTTATCGGTAAAATCAACGCGATCAAACGTCGTTTCAAAGTTAAACTGCGGATTTACGAAACGAATATGCGGCAATTGAATGATAGAATTGGCAATGTCCGCGCTCCAATAACGTCGGCAGGATTTAACCATTCCAACCGGGAAACCATGCAGCGAAACATCGAACGTATAACCTCCAGGACGCTTGAAATAGGCAGCCAATCCACCACATTGATAGTGCTGCTCCAACAACAATACCGAATGTCCCATTTTAGCCAAACCATTCGCCGCGGTCATTCCTGACAAACCGCTTCCAATTACACACACATCATATTTCCGTTTAAACTGCCAATCCATCTGCATCCTCTGCTCATCTCACATACAAAAGATATCGGCAAAATTTGCAATACTTTTTATGGATTTATTGAAAAGCTTGCAGATTTATGGGATAACCTGGACAAGTAAACCTTAAGGGAACTTTTTGAAAAAAGCTTCCCTTAAACCTTCAAAAACTTTTCATCATTTTTTGCAACATAGCTGCAAAAATATAAAAGTTTTAAGGAAGTTTGAGGGATTTTTTGCAAAAAATCCTTCAAAAATGTACTATTTTAACTTGTGTAGACGCTCTAGTTTTTCGCGATTGTGCCTTCATGTATAAGACGACGGCGCTTGAGGTTATAGAAGTAGTTGCGATGAGTTTTATAAACAAAGGCTAAAATTTCCGCAATCATCTCATAAAGTTCAGTTGGGATAGGTTTCCCAACGTTACCCAAGCGGAATAGCAATCGAGCTGCCAAGCGGTTCTCCACCATCGGGACTTCGTAATTTTTGGCGATCTGTTTGATATGCTGAGCGAACATATTTTCACCTTTCGCCAAAACGATGGGGGCTTTATCTTTGCCACGTTCATATTTTAAGGCAACGGCAAAGTGCGTAGGATTGGTAACAACAACATCGGCAACAGGAATTTGATCCATCATCTGCTTTTGCAATAAACGTTGCGCCAAACGCCGCTGAGCCGCTTTAACTTCAGGATTACCGAAGGCCTGTTTACGCTCTTCCTTAACTTCTTCGCGGGTCATTTTAATATCTTCGTGTGTTTGATACCGCTCGTAAGCGTATTTCAGAAAGGCAATGAACAGCAAAATTGCGATAAGGCGACTGAGAAAAACGAGAACGATACGCAAAAAAAGTTCCGGAATACGCTGAAACGGAACCGGCGTAAAGAAGATAGGATCTTGACGAATTTCGTTAAAAGCGCCGTATAAAACCCAGGCAATCGCTGCCATTTTTAATGTATCAACGATGATTTCAACACACTTCCTTAATGAAAAAAGTTTCTTTAATCCGTTGATTGGGTGCAAACGGTCCCAGTGCAATTTCAAAGCTTTGGGAGCCAATTTAAAGCCAGATTGAATGCCACCAGAAAGTATCGCAGAAAGTAGGCACAATCCCAAAAAACCTAGAATGATAACTGTTCCACACTGCAACAATTCTCGAAGTACTTTGACCGTTTCCGCCGAAGAACCATCGAAACTCGAAATATTCAACCATATACCCCTTGCGTATTCAAAGCATTTTACACCGATATCTTTAGCGTAAAACAACATAAAGCAAGCAATCGCGCTCAAAAGGAATATGACACCCAACTCTTCCGCCTTCGCAAACTGACCTTGCTCTTGCGTTTCTTGTAACCTTTTCTCGGTTGGTTCTTCGGTTCTGTTCTCTCGATCGGGCATGGCTTACGGTTGAATAATGGATAATACCTTTTGCGGCAATTGTTGAAAGTCCGTTGCAATGTGCACATAAACCAAGTAAACAGTTAGCGCCAATAAGCAGAATCCTGAAAAAATTCTCAGCGGAAAACTTAAGAAGAACACGTTTACCTTGGGTGCTGCTTTACCTAAAATGGCAAATCCAAAATTGATAAGGAAATTCAACAATATAAGCGGTGCAGCAATTTTGAAACTCAAAATAAAAATATTTCCGACAAAAGACGAAAGTTCCGATAAATTCTGTATACGAAATGTCGTTTCGAAATCCAAAATTTGATAACTTTGTACAAAACAGCGCAACAACTCTTTATCGAGTCCTGTAATGAAAAAAATTACGATACCGAATTGAATCAACATAATGCTGGCAAACGAAGAATCTGATTCCGTCAGCGGATTGAACATTTCACCAGCGTTGAGCCCAATCTCATTGGCAATAATATGCCCGGCGATTTCAATCATTGCAAATGCAATTTTTATAACAAATCCCATTGCCAATCCGATAATAATTTCTCGACAGGCAAAGAAAAAATGCATAAAGACACTGTGTGGCATTTCTATACGCAAAGGCGTAATCGTCAACACGATATAGCTGAGCGCACAAGCCAGTAAAACTTTTACCGTTCCAGGAATACCATTGTTTTCTCCACCGAAGGGGAAACCCGCCAAAACACCCCCGCAGCGGCATAGAATCAGCATCCAAAGATAAATTTCTTGCACCGGGAAGCTCATTTTACAATATCACTTATGCGTTCTAATAACAAAATAGCAAATTCCATCAATTGTCGAAATAACCAGTGCGAAAGCAGCCACAGCAACAATATGCAACCGATCAATTTTGGCACAAACGACAACGATTGTTCCTGTATACTCGTAATCGTTTGCAGTAAGCTAACAATGATACCTACAATCATTACGAGCAGCAAAAATGGCCCCATGCAAAGGATCGCCGTAACAATCAGCTGATGCAGCAAATCGATCGCAATTTCAACGTTCATCCTTCCCTATTCAATCAAATTTTATCAAAACTCGCAAGCAGGAAAAATAGATACCCATGGATGAACCCCGTCGTCTTCTTTGCTTTGCGTCAGATAAAGTCTAAGGGAACTTTTTGAAAAAAGTTTCCCTTAACCTTTCAAAAACTTTCATAATTTTGTAATACTGTCTAAAATGACTGAGGTGCAGGGTCTTTGCCCTGCTTTTAAGGGAAATTGAGGGATTTTTTACAAAAAATCCTTCAAAATTACAACATTTTACCCCATGTGGGTACAAAAAAATTGTAACATTTTTGTTGACTTGGAGTAATAAATGAGACTTAATAACCCACGTTGAACGATTTTGGGTCGGTAGCTCAATGGTAGAGCAGTGGCCTTTTAAGCCATTGGTTCAGGGTTCGAGCCCCTGTCGGCCTACCAAACTCTTCTGTCAGAGATGGATAAATTGGAAGAAATGTTCGAGATGCAGCGTAGTTTGAATGCGCGCATCCTAGGTCCTCAAGCCGATCAGTTGATGCAATCCCATAAGACCGAGTGGCTTCTTAAGTATTCGCGTGCTTTACAGCAAGAGGTTTCGGAGCTCATCGATTGTGTTCCTTGGAAATGGTGGGCACATTATCAAAAGGAAGATATTGAACATGCCAAAGTGGAGCTTATCGATATTATACACTTTGTTATCAGCTTGGCTCAGACACTGGGCATGAATGCAGAGGATGTTTATAATACCTATATGAAAAAGAACGCGGTCAATTTTCAACGTCAAGATGCAGGTTATACCCAAAAAGCACACGAACCTTCTTTGAATGATTAGCACGTTTCTGGCTTATTGGACGCACAATCTGGATCCTTTTCTCATAAGATTTCCGAAAAATGGATTCATTGAAGGCATTCGTTGGTATGGGGTCGCTTATTTATTGAGCTTTGTGCTTGCTTTTTATATCTTGAAGCATCTTTTTTCTCAAAAAATAATACGTTTAAACGAAACTGCTCAGCAAAACTTTTTATTTGCGTTATTTTGCGGAATTTTACTGGGCGGACGTTTGGGATATGCCATTTTTTATGCTTTTGATCATTATGCACAAAATCCTACAGAACTTTTGCAAATTTGGAAAGGCGGTATGTCGTTTCATGGCGCGCTGATCGGTATCTTTTTTTCGCTCTACATCTTCAGTAAAAGCAGTCGTTATGCGATTTTATCGCTTTCCGATTTGACAGTACCTTTGGGAACGTTGGGAATTTTTTGGGGACGTTGTGCGAATTTTATCAATGGAGAAGTCTATGGACGTTTTACGGAAATGCCTTGGGGGGTATATTTTAACCACGAGCTGATCACACGGCATCCTTCGCAATTGTATGAAGCTGTTTGCGAAGGTTTACTATTGTTTTTCATAAGTTATTTTTTTATGAGGAAGAGTACCATAACAAAAAAACCGGGCTATTTAACCGGCGGATTTTTGGTGCTTTACAGCGTGATACGTTTTCTGTTAGAATACTTCCGTGAACCGGATGCGCCTCTCGTGGGTATGCTTACCCGTGGGCAGTTTTATTCGATTTTTATGCTATTTGCAGGAATTTTTTGTCTTTATTATGCTAAAACTAAAACTGATTCTAACAGCGTTTTTTGCAGCTAATATTGCTGCAGCAAAGATACTTTGCATCCCTGTACTTGGGCCGATTGACTACGCTCAGGAATGCATTGTCCGTCGGGCATTGAAGCATGCACAGCGGTGGAACTATGAAACGGTTTTGTTGGATATAGATACGCCGGGCGGACGCTGTGATAATATGCTAAAAATTATGGATATGCTCTGCGCATCGAATCTAAAGACGGTTGCATATGTAAACATAGAAGCTATTTCGGCAGGTTCTTTCATCGCGAATGTATGCGATCGAATTTATTTCCATCCCAATGGGATTATGGGTGCTGCAGCGGTTATCAATGGAAATGGCAAAAATCTCGACGATCATCTGCAAGCAAAAATCGACAGTTATTTATGGGCAAAGATTCGAACGTTTTGCGAAAAATTCCCACATCGTTACCAATATCAACGCGCGATGATGGATAAGAATTTCGTATTAAAGGCTGGAAAAACTATTTTGAAACCCGCTGGAGAACTTTTGACGTTAACCGCGAAAGAAGCCACGAAGGATAATCCTCAACTGCCGGCATTGGCAAATGGTGTTTTTGATAATTTCAACGATTTGGCAAAGGCTATCGAGCCGGAAGGTCAAATGGATACGTTTCATTTATCTGGCTTCGAACGCTTGACGCAACTGATGGGGCCCATCTTGCCAGTTATTTCCGGGCTGGGCTTTTTCTTTCTAATGTTGGAATTTAAAACGCCGGGCTTCGGTTTGATGGGGCTTTTCGGGATTGGCTGCATCGCCTTATCGATCGGCATACAGTACTTAGCGGGACTGGGTGGCTTGGAAGCTTTTGCATTACTGGGACTCGGTATTATTGCCTTGTTTACGGACATCTTTATCTTAGGAACGTTCCTCGTTAGTTTACTGGGTTTGGTTCTGATCGTTACGGGATTGTGGTGGAGCGGTGTTGACATTTGGCCGAATGTAGAAATTACATTATCGGAATTTCTGAAGCCAATTCCTTCCTTAGCTTATGCCGTTTTGTGCTGGCTTTTGTTGTTTGTTATTGCCTGGAAATGCGGTCTGCTTAAATCTGGGCTCAATCGCTTAACGTTAAAGAAGTCAGTTGCTAAGGCTTCGTGTAATTTTTCGCGCTTTATCGGCCAAAACGCAACAACCACAACGCCGTTGATGCCTTCCGGGAAAATTAGCTGCCAAGGTAAGGTCTTGGAAGCATGTAGTTTGAATGGTAGTATCCCCGCAAACACACCGGTAAAGATTGTTGCCTATAAAGATTTCGTATTAACGGTAGAAGAACTTCTACAGAAGTAGATTGCGCTAGAGCGTGTCTACACGAGCTAGAAATATTACTTTTTGAAGAATTTTTTGTAAAAAATCCCTCAATCGCCCTTAAAAGCAGGACAGAGGCCCTGCACCCATGTCATTTTGCAACCCTGTTGCAAAATAAGGAAAGTTTTTGAGGGTTTAAGGGAAACTTTTTCAAAAAGTTCCCTTACAACAGCACGCTACTTTCCGTCCTCATAAAGGTGCTTCAGGATATAACGTGGGCGCTTTTGTAGGATTTGGTACATTCTGCCGACATATTCTCCAATGAGACCTATGCCGACAATGGCAACACTGACCATGAAGAACATCAAGGCAAATAATGTAAACACACCCTCGGCTTCGGGACCGATGAAGATACGCCGTCCGAACATATAAATAACCAACAGCAAACTGAAGCCGGATAAAGTGAAGCCGAAAAGTGTAAACAGCTGCAAAGGGACCAGGGAAAATCCGGTCATCAAATCGAAATGCGTACGCAACAGATAATATAAGCCATATTTTGTTTCACCTTGAAAACGAGGTGCATGGCGCATTCCAATTTCCGTATACTTCGAAGCAAATTTGTAAGCTAAAGCCGGAATAAATGCGGTATAATCGCCGCAGCGGATAATTGCTTCGATAATGGAGCGTCGGTAAGCGCGCAACATACAGCCTTGATCGGACATGCGGATGTCGGTAATTTTGCCACGGAGTTTATTATCGATTTTGGAAGCCCAATCGCGCCATTTTGCGTCTTGACGCTTGCCTAAACGATAGCTACCAACGTAATCATAGCCTTCATCCACCTTTTCTAGGAGTTTAGGCAGTTCTTCGGGTGGATTTTGCAAATCGGCATCCATAGAAATAATGACATCACCACGAACATGTTCAAATCCCGCCCACAAGGCATTATGATGCCCAAAATTGCCATTAAAATCCAATATGCGGAAATATTTAGGATATTTTTTGTACCATTCCAGCAACTTTTGCAAAGAATTATCCTGGCTACCATCGTTAACGATGACGATTTCGAAGGTACGATGCGTATTTTCTAAGACAGCCACCAAACGCGAACACAACTCATCGATATTTGGCTCCTCATTGTAAGCAGGTACCACAATCGATAATTCCGGATGGTCTAAATTTTTCTGCGAATCCATAAAAATTCAACTCCTCATTCGCCGATGAGGATTGCAAAAATTCACTCACAAGTCAAGAATGGCTTAAAGGAACTTTGCTTGAGCGCTTAGATTCGTTCTTAAAGGAATCAATAAACATCCCACTTTTGGGAAATTTACGAATATTTTTCCAAAAAAATCCTAAAGAAAAACAAATTTCATCCGATTATATATTATAAAAGAATTTTAAAAAAGGAGAAAAAATGAGCGTTGGAAATGTTGGTACACCTTCAGTAACAAATGGAACGGATCCTGTAAATACTGAAAATACAGTAAGTAAAATAAACAAACCAACCGTTAGCGGTAGTGGAGTTGAAACTGTAAGTTATACAGAAGGGAGTGGGGCTGTCGATAATCCAAACACCGATACAATACTGAAACTAAAGCAAATAGAAAACATTTGGCAAATCGCAGATATAAATAAATTATCCTCTGAACAACGAGACAGCTTTGCTAAAGAGGGTTCAGGGCTGTTTGATGGTGCTTTTGCGTACCTGGATGAACAACTTGAAAATACTAAAGAAACAGATAAAGCAATTGAAAATTTTAAAAATGCGGCTGAAGATGCTAAAACTGGAGCTGAAAATGTTGTAAAAACTGCTGAAAATGTTGCAAAAGAAGCAGAATCAGCTGAAAATGCTAATGTTATGGAGGCTATACCTCTTAGACACAAAAATGAAGATGTATTATTTGAAAAATTTATGGATGAGCATGCAAAGCTCCAGGAATCTGTAATTGAAAATTTTAAAAATGCGGTTGAAAATGCTAAAGCAGGAGTTGAAAATTTGATAGCAACTGCTGAAAATGTTGCAAAAGAAGCTAAAGCGGCTGAGGATGCTAAGAATACAGAAGTAATTGAAAATTTTAAAAATGCTGTTGGAAATGCTAAAACAGGAACTGAAAATTTGATAGCAACTGCTGAAAATCTTGCAAAAGAAGCTAAAGCGGCTAAAGATGCAGAAGCTGTTGAAAATTTCACAAAAGCTGCTGAAAATACTCAAGCAACAATGAGGAAAGCTGTAAATACAGCAAAAGTTGTCGGAATGATAAAGAAGTTAGATGAACTCTTAAGCAAAGAGGTTTTTACTGATGCCGATATGAAAGAATTGATGAAGTTGCTTATTGCAATAAATTCCGAACTCTTAAATTCTCAACGAGAACTTGATTTAAATACTATTACAACGATGTTAAAGGCCTTAAAAGCTAAATTCGAGGCAATGAAAGACTCTCGTGATGCGAATTACAAAGCTGCAATGGCACAAGCAATTGGACAGATAATCTCAGGATGCTTCCAGCTAACAGGAGGAGTATTTAGTGCAGTGGGTGGGGGCTGCGCAAAGAGTGCTGGTTTTGAGACGGAGGCTGGGAGAGCTGCAGGACAAGCCTATTCGGCAGTTTGGAAAGGGGGTGCGGACATTGCCAACGCCGGTGGAACAATAACGTCAGGTATTACCGGTATGATAGCCGCAGGATATCAATATGACGCCAAGACAGCAGATATCGATGCTGCACAACAAGATGCCCTTCTAGAAGCTGCACGTAAAACGCAGGAAAGTAGTATGGAAAAGGCTCTACAAGAAAAAATCCAGGCAGCATCAAGAGCCGTAGACGAACTCTTAAAAACCATTGCCAATGTCGAGAAACAGATAGCTAGCTAGCAAGCTTAAAGTGTTCATTTTTCAACTTCTATACTGGGGACAATGCTTTGTCCCCTTTTATTTTTGGGAATTTAGAAGAAACGGATCAAACTTTCCATATAACTGCAAGCTTGTTGCGGATGTTGCAAAATAAGATCAAATATGTCCACGAAGGTTTTCTGCAATTCCAGAAGTTTTTTCAGAGGAAACGAAATTTTCAAGCGACTCAGGAACCATGGGTTTTGCGTAAAAACACAGAAATTACTTTTGGTATCTATAGGGCCGAAAGCAGATTCGTAAGTCTTATAGCCCGCATCTAAAGCATTTTTAGAAACGCTGCGCAGATTTAATGCCGCAAGTTGAATCAACAAACGATTTCGGTTTTGCATCATGGAAAGGACGCTGCGCATTTCTTTATTGAGCGTAAAATGATTTCGTAAGCTTCTAATGTAGCGCGATCGATCCTTTTCGTAAAACGCCTCTACAGGCTCAAAAAATTCGTCATTCAACAACGTCGGCGTCGCTTCCATGACATCCGAAAGATGTATGGTGCCGGTGAAATTTTTAATGCAAGCCAATTTCGCAATTTCATTGGCAATAGCCCGCGGCTGATGATTCATCTTTTGATGTAAAAGCTCAACGGCTTCTCGCGTGATTTCCACATTCTGTTCGCGGCAAAGTTTTTGCGTCAAGAATAACAAATAATCTTCGTTCTTCTTATCTTCCATTTCCTGACAGGAAGCTAAGCTCTGAAGAGTTTTAAACAAGCGAGTACGCTTATCCACAGGCGCCGCGGATATGAAAAGGCAAACTTCCGATGGAAGATCCTGAATTGTTTTTAGCCAAGCGTCTAAAATGGCTTGGCCACCCTCGGTTGTCGCTGGACTTCCCGTACTCAATAAATTCGTTGAACGTAGCCAAACGCACTTTTTATCGGAAAAGAAATCCATGGTCCGCAGAGATTCCATCACATTGCTCAATATCCGTGTCATATCAGCAATTGTCGACATGGTTCCATCAATGATCTCCTTAGAATAAGCCTCATAAGATTCCAGTAGCTTCTTCGTTTTCAGATCTACAAAGAAATCATCGCTCCCAAAAACCAGAAAAATATTTTCCTTCATGATTTCAAATTGGCTAATTTTTGTAAAATAACCTCAAAGGGTTGCGTTCCTTTTACCCATTCGATCTCCATGCGCAAAAAATAAAACGGCAACAGAAAAGTTTTGTCTTGTATACGAACCGCATCTTTTTCGGTTGTAACACAGATTTCGGCATCCAACGCTTTTGCTTTTTGGAAAAATTCGTTGATATCCTCTTGGGTATAAGCATGATGATCCAAAAAATGTTCCTTGTAAATAATCTTAGCACCGCAATCGCTCAAAAATTGCTCGAATAATTTGGGAGAAGCGATACCGCTCAATGCAGCTACACGCTTGCCTTTTATCCACGACAGCTCATGCTGAATTTGGTCATTTACCGCCTGGAAATATTTAGGAACATGCAGACATGGAAGGATGGGCGCGTCCTTATTATAGCGACGTACGAAACGCTCCAAAGCCCGTAAACGCTCTTCTGAAACACGATCGCTTTTTGTTAAAAATATAAATTGCGCACGTTTCATGTGCTTTAAGGGCTCTCGTAATATACCCCGAGGGAGCACAATGCCATTGCCAAACGGATATGTTGCATCGATAAGCAAAATGTAAAACGTACCTTTTAGCTGAAAATACTGAAAACCATCATCCAAAATCAGCGTATCGCAATTCAGATTTTGAACCGCATATTGTCCTGCTTTTACCCTATCTTTATCTACAACAACGCAGGCTTCAGGCAAATTCTTGGCTAAAAGCAATGGCTCATCGCCCGCAATTTCGTACGGCAACAAACAACGCTTACCATCACTGACAACTTTCGGGGGCGGTGGAACCGAATGAAACAGCCAATGCATCCACTTTTTCAAAAAACTTTCTTTTTTGCTCTTATAACCTCGACTCAGAATACCTACTCTCCGTCCGCGTGCCTGCAATGCACGGGTCAATTTCTCAACAATGGGTGTTTTACCAGTTCCGCCCACGGTCAAATTGCCAACGACAATAACCATACATCCTAGGTGCTGACTGCGTAGCCAACGCTTATCATAGGCTTGTTCACGCAGCCGAACGATGGTATAAAACGGCAAAGCTAAGCATCGAAATAAGAAACCAAGCCGTTGTGCTTTACGATCGTGACGCCGATCATAGATGACGTCCTTGATACAATTCTCGCAAGCACGCAGCTGTTTCTTGATTCTATGAAGCAGAGGCATCAGTGAATTACAACATCACAACGACGATCCTTCAAAGCATCCGCCTTGTTCAAATCGGGCGTAGCATATCGATTGCCGAGCGCGATGCAGTTGATACGCTCAGCTTTTACACCGATCAATTCTAAGTAATTCGCAACCGCTTGATTTCGGCGCATACTTAGGTGCTCATTGTAGGTTTCTGAACCAAACCGATCGGTATATCCAAAAATGTAAACCGACTTGTCGGCATCGGCCTTCAGCTGTTCGGCAACCGGATTCAACATTGAACGATCCCGTTCGGATAAGCGATCGCTGTCGAAAGCAAAAAATATTTTGGCAGCAACCTCATTTTCGGCATAATTCCCTTCCATGAACGAATCTCTTTCCACATTTGGAAATTCTTCCGTAGCAACCGTCTCTTCGCTTTCTGGGAGTGTCAGTATTGTATCCTCCATCTGCGGATTGGGTTTAGGAGCCGATTTGAAGCACCCCCCCAACAGAATACACACAGAAATGGCTAGAGGACCATACAGTAATTTTTGAGCATTTTTTAACATAAGAGCTATCTTTCTTTTTTAGTTTTACAATCCATTGCTGCCTTAACAAAACCTGCAAACAGAGGATGAGGTCGATGCGGTTTTGATTGAAATTCTGGATGGAACTGTACACCAATGAACCAAGGATGTTCGGGTAACTCGATGGCTTCTATCAACCCCGAAGTTGGTTGCTTGCCTACAAGTCGCATTCCGGCGCTTTCAAACGCTTCGGCATATGCGCTATTGAATTCATAACGATGTCGGTGTCGTTCCGAAATATCTGCTTGACCATACACCTTACGAATCAGGCTTTTTTCAGCAAGTAAACAATCGGCCGCTCCAAGACGCATGGTACCCCCCATTTCCTGCTGTTGTTTCTGCTGTTCCATCAAAGAAACCACCGGATGCGTTGTCTTAGTATCCATTTCCGTACTGTTGGCATCTGAATATCCTAAAACATGCCGCGCAAATTCGATAACGGCAAGCTGCATTCCCAAGCAAATACCCAGATAGGGAATCTTTTGTTCGCGCGCATAGCGAATCGCTTGCATTTTGCCTTCAATACCCCGCGCTCCAAATCCACCAGGCACCAAGATCCCATTCAATCCCTGCAATATTAACGCAGCATCCCCCTGCTCCAATTGTTCAGAATCGATAGGAACGACGTCCACTTTGCATTCATTGGCAATACCCGCATGGAACAGAGCTTCGTAAATCGATTTGTACGCATCTCTTACCTCCATATACTTTCCAACAACACCAATACGAACGTGATGTTTAGGCGCCTTGATGCGATTAACGATTTCTTCCCAAACACTCAGCGATGGTTCCTTAATCGGCAGTCCCAATTTCGATAGAACCAAACTATCTAGGTGTTCCTTATGAAGACAAAGCGGTAATTCGTAAATGGAATGTTGAACGTCTTGTTCCTCGATAACCGCCGAAGTCGGAACGTTGCAATATAAGCTCAACTTCCGCCGAATGGATTCATCCATAGGAACTTCAGTGCGACAAATGAGAATATCCGGCTGAATACCGATCTCGCGCAACTTTGCGACGCTTTGTTGGGACGGTTTGCTTTTCAACTCTTCAGAAGCCTTCAAATAAGGCAACAGCGTAACATGGATAAACAGTACATTCCCATGCCCCAATTCTTGAGAAATCTGACGCAATGCTTCTAAAAACGGCAAACCTTCAATATCACCAACCACACCACCGATTTCAGCAATCACAACATCTACATCGTCTGACCAACCTGATAAAATCCTTGACTTGATTTCATCCGTTACATGAGGAATCACTTGAACGGTATTGCCCAAATAATCGCCATTGCGCTCTTTTCTCAAAACTGTTTCGTAAATTTGACCAGAAGAAACGCTGTTTCGACGCGTCAAAACTGCATGCGTAAAACGTTCGTAATGTCCCAAATCCAGATCGGTTTCGGCACCATCATTCAATACATAAACTTCGCCGTGTTGGCTGGGACTCATAGTTCCAGGATCCACATTCAAATAAGGATCCATTTTGCATAACCCCACCTTTAAACCTTGATTTTCCAACAAGGCTCCCAATGACGCTGCTGTCAAGCCTTTACCCAACGAAGATACTACACCACCTGTAACAAAAATTAACTTCATGAACTCTTGGAACTCTCTCTGCTGTATAGATATAAAAACATTATTCCGAGAAAGTGCAAGATTGTAAATATATCTTTTTACAAAACGAGTAAAAATCATATATAATTTTTAGGGCGCGCCTACATAAGCTAAAAATATTATATTTTTGAAGGATTTTTTGTAAAAAATCCCTCAAACTCCCTTAAAAGCAGGACAGCGGCCCTGCATCCAAGTCATTTTGCAACATTGTTGCAAGATTATGAAAGTTTTTGAGGATTTAAGGGAACTTTTTTCAAAAAGTTCCTTTAAAATTTATGTTTTTACAACTTTTTATTTCCCGCAAACACACTCTAGGTTGAATTTGCTCATAATTCCTATTAAAAACTTGACAAAATAGAGTAAAAAGCGCATAATACTATCATGCATCTAGGGGGTGGTTTATTGAGGAGATTTTTGGCTTTTGGGGCGATCTTTGCGGTATTTTGGGAAATAGATGCGGAAGAAGGACAAAAAACGGTTTCTAACAAAGAGAAAAAATATTTTGTTCAACCGACCATAGCACGTTACGAAACACCAGGAAAAACGTCGGACTATTTGCTGTATCCGTTGGGGATGTCGCATCGTGAACAAAATCATCTGTATTGGAGCAACTTGTTTTGCTTATTCAATTATGACATTTTTTACGGTAGGCAGCAAGTATACCGTCAGGGAAATTTCTTTCCATTCTATTTCTTCCGCAGTGGTTTTGGGAAAACAAATGATTACGCGGCCATTTGGCCTTTAGGCGGAACGGTCAAAAATTTCTTAGGAAAAGAGGAGGCACATTGGTTTTTATGGCCCTTGTGGATAAAAACATACAATTCGGAAACAGTTAATTATTGGTACCCTTGGCCTTTAATCAACTACCGTTGTGGAAAGAGCCACGGCTTTGGTTTTTATCCTTTAGGGGGACATTTCTTCCAAAAAGGCGTCTACGACGAACGCTACTTTTTATGGCCACTGGGATATCGTTATATCAATTTTGAACGTCAGGAGCTAAAGAAAGGTTTTCTGCCTTTTTATGCCTATGAACGTACGCCTAACGTTAGAGATTTATCGATTATTTGGCCGATTTGGGGACATCGGAAGGAAAATCAACCGGTTTATGAAGAGCGTCGCTTGCTGTGGCCCTTATGGGTACAGGGACGGGGCGAGATGCGTTATGTTAATCGTTGGGCGCCCTTTTATACGCATTCGGAAAATAAAAGGCGTTGTTTGAAAAAAACGTGGTACTTGTGGCCGTTCATCAAGGAACAGAACTGGAAAGAAGGCGATATGGACATTCATCAAGAACAGTTTTTGTACTTCATTTTTTGGCATCAAGAACAAAAAAATTGCAAAAATTTAAATTTTTTAGCGAAGAAAACTCATTTTTGGCCGATATATAGTTATTGGGAGGATGGACAAGGACACCGGCAGATGCAAATGCTGAGTCCTTTCGACGTCTTTTTCCCGAACAACACTATGGTACGAGATATTTACTCGCCTTTGTTCGCTCTGTATCGCTACGACGAGAATAACGGCGTGATACGGCAGAGCTTTTTATTTCAACTGTTTCAAGAGGAACGGGAAGGGGACGATGTGCATTTACATTGCGATTTTTTCTTGGATTACAAAAATACGAAAGCCGAAAAACATTTTTCCTTGTTGAGCGGCCTCTTTGAATATCAAAATATTTCCGGAGAAAAAACGTTAAAATTGTTCTGGTGCAAATTGAAAAAGCCATCAAAATATTCGAAGGACGATAAGGTATTATGAAGATTTTACAGGATTGGCAGTTAGCGTTTATGCTCTTATGGGAATCCATAAAAGAGCTAAAGTATTTGCCAAGGCAGTTGAATCGATGCTTCGAACATGGCTGCAATATGGGCTATAAAACACTTCCTATCGTGGGTATTTTGAGTCTTTTCATGGGGGGCATTTTGGCACTTCAAACCGGTTACAGTTTAAGCAAGCTCCCGGGTGTCCAAAGTTATTTGGGTAGTATCGTCGGACTTTCCATGTGTCGTGAATTGGGACCGTTAATGACCGCATTCTTGTTAACGGGTCGCGTTGGCTCAGCCATTACAGCGGAATTAGCTTCCATGTCGGTTTATCAAGAAATCGATGCGTTACGAACCATGAATTTATCACCCACACGTTTGTTGGTTATGCCGCGTATTGTCGGCGGATTGCTGATGATGCCCTTTTTGACAATGTTTTCGAACGTTTTGGGCTGGATCGGAGGTTGGTTTGTCGTTAAAACGGTCGATATTATTTCTATCGATGGAGGCATCTACTGGCGCAGTTTGAAGCAATACGTCGATTTTGATAGCCTTAACGATGGTTTGATAAAAGCAGAAGTGTTTGCTTTAACCATCATCTTGATGAGTTGTTCCATCGGTTTACGAACCAAAGGCGGACCACGAGAAATCGGCGCTTCGGTTACAAGTACATTGGTGCAATCCATGATTGCAATTTTAACCCTCGACTATTTCCTAACGAAAGTTCTCCTATAATCCATGACGACAAAACAAACATCGGTTCAAATTGAAGTGCGCGGCTTATGCAAGCAGTTCGCGGATCATGTCGTATTGGACAAACTGACATTGAGCGTAACTCCGGGAGAAATTTTTGTTTTGATGGGCCCCAGCGGTACCGGCAAAAGTGTGTTTTTGAAGCTTTTAGCGGGATTAGATCGCCCCACTGCCGGTTCTATCCGTATTAATGACATTCCTTTGGAAGAAGTAAAGAAGCAACAAACGTTCGTCTTAGGTCTCGTATTTCAAGCGGGAGCGTTGTTCAATTCCATGTCGGTATTCGACAATCTTGCGCTTTATTTCCGCGAACATGCCATTTGCGGTGAAGATGAGATTGCACGGCGTATCGATCGTGTTTTAAAGCTTCTGAATTTGGAATCCACAGAACATTTAATGCCATCCGATTTGTCTGGAGGTATGAAGAAACGTGTTGCTTTAGCCCGCGGATTACTGATGCAGCCGGATGTTCTGCTGTTCGACGAACCCACTTCGGAATTAGATCCTATAACGGCGGCTTCCATCATTGAATTGATCGGCTATGTTAATCGAAAATTAAACATTACAACGGTAGTGGTTTCTCATGATCTGGCTTTGGCGAAATCGATTGCAGATCACATCGGCGTACTACAAAACGGAAAAATCGATGAAATTTACACCAAGGAATCTCTCCTAAATTCAAAGAATGCTTTCGTACAAAATTTTTTAAACCCCAACATTAACATACAACACCCTAACTTTGGAACTTTGTTATCATGAAAAATAAATCCGATGCTATTCGCGTTCTTCTGTTTGCCTTCTTTGGATTGGTACTGATGTACATCGTTTATTCAGCCCTCAATCGCTTATCGGTATCGCGTCACGATAGTTATACCGTCAAGGCATTGTTTACCGATCTTAAACAATTACAGGTCGGGGATGATGTTCGTGTAGCGGGCGTGCGTGTCGGAAGTGTCATAAGAACCTATCTCAATAAGGATTTGGCTGTGGCAGTTTTAAACATCGAAAAGCACTATCAAATTCCGGAAAACTCTGTCGCTACCATATTGATGGCGGGATTATTGGGCGCTAATTACATTTCGATTGCTCCGGGAAATTCGGAAAAACCTCTTATCGAATCGGCGTATATCGAGACAAGACCTGCCACCGACATTTCTTCGGTTATTCAAAAATTTAGTTCCGTAGGAGACCGTTTAGATCGCATTTTATCAGGATTTGACAGTTCCAGCTTAAGTGGTAGTTCTGGAGCTCCCTCATTATTTCAGGAAATTGGTGACTTTTTCCACAATAACAAGGATAAGTTAAATCAAATTGTCGACAATTTTTCTTCCATTTCAGGGAAAATCTCCGGTGGCGAAGGTACCCTTGGGAAGTTGGTTTGCGAAGACCAAGCTTATACGGATTTGCTGGATATGATGCAATCCATTAAGGGTGCCGCGAATAAAGTCGATAGTATGTTGGTAACATTTGAAGATATCTCCAAAAGCCTCAAAGATGGCGAGGGGTTGCTAGGAAAGTTGATTTCGGACCCAGAGACAGCCAAGTCCTTTGATGAAATCGTGAACAACGTCCGCGAATTTTCTGCCCGCTTGAACAATGCTGAAAGTACGTTAGGTCGCATCATCTCGAGTGACGATTTGTACAAAAAAGCCGAATCTGCGCTGAATAAAGTTGATAAAGCGGTCGATAGCGTATCCAATTCCGGACCTATCACTGCCGTTGGTGTCGCCGCAAACGCGCTATTTTAGGTGCAAAAGTTCTGAGATTGCAATTTTGAGCATGGTAATTTTTCTCAATGTACCTATGCTTTTTTAGAACGTATCTACAGGAATAAATCCTAAGGGAACTTTTTGAAAAAAGTTTCCCTTAGATCCTCCAAAACTTTCATTCATTTTTCAACTTAGTCGCAAAATGACAATTCATTAATTGTATTCGTTTTAAAAAGGCTTTTATCTTTAATTTTCGACCTAATTATAAATAAAGCAAAAAAATACTTGATTTATAAATTTAATCATTTACCTTTTATGAATTGTATCAGCGTCCTGTTCGTCTAGTCGGTTAGGACACCGGGTTTTCATCCCGACAACAGGAGTTCGAATCTCCTACGGGACGCCAGTATGTTTTATGATGTTTGTTTGAAACAAGGCTCATTTCGTGTGAGCTTGTTTTATTTTCAAATAAATTTTTCACAAAGCCATAAAAAATGCTTGCAATTATTTAACAATCGTTGTTTGCTGTTAGCATTAGTTATCATTATTAATAGCAGTCGCGGAAGTTTTGAAGTATGAAAGCGGTCATAAAAACCCAAGGGAGGCAGTTCACTGTCGAGGCAGGAGATATTTTGAAGGTTAACCGTTATCGGGGTACAGAAGCCGGTAGTGTGGTTGATATTAAGGAAGTCCTTATGTTTGAGGATAACGCAGGCATACATTTAGGCAATCCTCTCGTTGTGAATGCGGTTGTACATGCCAAAGTCCTCGAAAACAAGAGAGATAAGAAAATTTTGGTCTTGAAGCATCGTCGTCGCGGTGGTTTTCAGCGCAAACAAGGACATCGTCAAGAGTTGTCGGTCATTAAAATTGAAGGTATTGAAGTTAAGTAAGGAGTTTTGCCATGTCACATCATAGCGCGCAAGGTTCATCCAAAAACGGAAGAGATAGTAAGTGTAAAAATTTGGGCGTAAAACGTTACAGCGGAGAAGTTGTACGTGCCGGAACGATTTTAATGCGTCAGAGAGGCACGAAATATCATCCCGGTAAGAACGTCGGATTGGGTCGTGATTTCACCCTGTTTGCATTGATCGATGGAACGGTTGCTTGGGACAAAGAGCATCGTCGCGTTGCAGTCAATGCTTAATCTTTGGCGCCTCGATTTGCAGGCGCTTTTATTTTGCCTCGGGGGTAGCGTTTGCCCATGACAGTAGATTCTCGAGAGGATGCGTATTTAATCTTGAATGCTTTGCCACGCATTGGGTGGCTGTCTTTACAAAAGTTATTAGAGTTTTTCGGAAATGATCCGTTGGCCATTTTTAAGGGCAAAGAGGAGGATTTATTGTCTGCTGGCCTGACAAAAACCGCTTGCGCCAATCTACTTCAGCACGAACAGTTATTCCATGCTAGTAAAGAAAAAGAAGCTTTGTCAAAAATGGGAGCGCGGTTCATTTCGTTTGAACATCCTGATTACCCAGCATTATTGCGAACGATTTACGACCCGCCTATAGGTCTGTACGTTCTAGGAAAATTATCACCAACAACCAACACAATCGCTATTGTGGGAAGCCGCTATGCGGATATTTATGGGCTACAAATGGCGGAAAAATTCAGCAGTGAGCTCGCCGAACGAGGTTGGAACATCATCAGCGGTTTTGCGCGCGGCATTGATACGGCGGCACACCGAGGTGCTTTGCGAGTTCAAGGGACAACCGTTGCGGTTTTGGGTTGCGGTATTGATCGAATTTATCCACCCGAAAATGCGGATTTATACGCTCAAATCAAAGAAAACGGTTGTATTATTTCCGAATTTCCGCTTCACGTACGTGCAGATCGGGTCACCTTCCCGCGTCGAAATCGCATTTTGTCGGGGATGAGTCAAGCCACCTTGGTCGTCGAATCCGATTTAAAGGGCGGTAGTATGTTGACCGCTACCTTTGCTTTGGAACAGAATCGTCAAGTTTTTGCCATTCCGGGTCGTATTGATTCAGATATGAGCCGTGGATGCCATCAACTGATTCGAAATGGTGCCACATTGGTAACTTCGACTGAAGATATATTGGAAGATTTAGATTCCGCACCGCCGTTGGAGCTGAAATTAGATTTGGAACCCAAAATACGAAAATTGCAACGCGATACACGCCCAAGTTTAGAGGGGTTGGAGGCTCAAGTTTACGGTTTCCTGCAAAAGCATGGCACCCTAAGCAGTTCCGACCTATGCGCTTTTTGTAAGGTAGAACCTCAAACCATGCAAACGGTTCTTTTTTCCTTGGAATTAAATCGCTGGATCATCCGCCGTAACGATGGTCTTTTTGAGCTATAATAATTTGTCTCTGGAGGTTACAAATCTTGAGAGATTTTTTGTAAAAAACCCTCAAACTCCCTTAAAACATTTACATTTTTTGCAACCATGTTGCAGAATAGGGAAACTTTTTGAGGGTTTAAGGGAAGCCTTTTCAAAAAATTCCTTTATAGCGTATCCCATCGGGTTAAGAAATGGCCACAGCTCGGGAAAATCATCAGAAATAGAATCGCAGAGTCTTCGGAAGATGCTTTATGTTAAAATCCAGAGAAAGTGGCGGGGAAAATGGGAGTCGAACCCACGACCTTCGGTTTAGAAGACCGCTGCTCTATCCACTGAGCTACTTCCCCTTATTAAAAGTATTGGTGCCAAGGAGTGGATTTGAACCACCGACCAAAGGCTTATGAGTCCTCTGCTCTACCACTGAGCTACCCTGGCCCTATGATGGAAGCTATTATGGTCGAAGCCCCTATCGCAAGTCAAGCCAAATGATGAAATAAATTTAAAATTCAGGAATTGAAGTTCCAGTTTATAGCGTGGATAAAGGCGTTGAAGTATTACATTTTTGAAGGATTTTTTGCAAAAAATCCCTCAAGATTCCTTAAAAGCAGGACAGAAGCCTTGCACCCAAGTCATTTCGCAACAATGTTGCAAAATTATGAAAGTTTTTTGAGGGTTTAAGAGAAGCTTTTTTCAAAAAATTCCTTCATAAGTTATTCTCTTATAATTTTTTATCTTCCGTAGACACATTCTAACACAAATGTGATTTTTATCCCGCTTTTTAAAAAAACTTGGGAGAATATAGCTCCTCCCAAGTCGTTTTATGTTTAGGCAACACCGGCTGCCGTCATGATAGCTACGACCAATTTGACAACGGTAGGTAGAATATCGATAATGACTTTTGCAGATTGAGCAGTAATTTCCAGTGTTTTCTTACAACAAGGTCCGCAACAATCACAGCAGCAGGCTGTACTTTTTTCGATTTCGTCTTCAATAATTTTTCCCAGCAGACTTGCAATCTTTTGGCAGGCATTCTTGCCATCAGCTGCACGCAAACTCGTCAATAGGCTACCCAATTTGGCATTTGGATATTGTTCTACAATATCATCCCAGAATTCACCGGTAAAATCAGTACTCCATGCACTAACAACAGTATCCCATAAAACATTATAGGCTTCCGTAAGTTGCTCTTTGTCGTCTATATCATCGGTATCTATACACTTCTTATAGGCCCTAAGCGTCTCTCGGATAATACCATTAAAAAGTCCATCCTTATCACCCATGATAGCCTCTTGGAATATGGTATCAGCATTTTTAAGATCTTCTGATAATGCTGTGTTGTATTTCAATATGGCTTTCAGATCTTTCTTTTGGCGTGAAGTCGAAAAAAGATAAGAAAGAATAATATCTTCTAATTTTTTTGATTCTCCTGCCAAAAGTGCATCCTTATACTCTACGACGATATCTTTCAATACGGTCGCTTGAAATGTAGATACCATACTGCTAATTCCTTGAACGGACTTATCGACAAAAAGGACTTTTAGCATATTTTTTTGAAGTGCAGATAGTTTGGAACCCTCTTGGAATTCAAAAAAACCAGCATTAGCAATGGATGTTGCTATGAGGGTACCTCCCAATAAACATTTTGTTAATAATTTTGTTTTCATACATCTGCAAACTTAGCAGATGTTATGCCAAAAGGTTTCGTGGTTATTGGGAGATACGAAGCTATATTTTTCAACAGAATTTTTGTACTGATCTGGCACATATCCACGAAAGATAAAAAATTATGAAACCCTAAATTATAAGGGAACTTTTTGAAAAAAGTTCCCTTAAACCCTCAAAAACTTTTCTTTATTTTGCAATAATGCTGAGGAACAGGGCCTCTGTCCTGCTTTTGAGAAGGCTTGGGAAGCTTTACAAAAGATCTCTCAAAATTGTCGTTGCGTTGGTTCGCATAGATGCACTTTGGCAAGTTTAATAGATATCTCCGGATGGACCCCGGGGACTTCTTCGCTTTGTGTCAGATAAAAAAACGCCGGAATTTATTTCCGACGTCCTTTGTTTTGTTCTAAAAGTAAATTTACTTGCTGCTTTTCTCCTCAGCGGCAGGTGCCTTAGCTTCTTTTTCCGGTTCAGCCAAAACCGCTGGAGCCTTTTCTGCCTTTACAACCTTCACAAGCTCAACATCGAAAACGAGGCGTGAACCTGCAGGTATGCTAGGAATGTCATATTCTCCATAGGCCAAATTGTCTGGGATGTAGAGCGTAATTTTGCCGCCTTGACCAATCAACTGCAAACCTTCCTTGATACCTGGAACAACGCCATTTAACGGGAACGTAATCGGCTTAGCTTTAGATTCATCAAAAACCTTACCATCGATAAGTTTTCCGGTGTAGTAAATCTCAACCGAATCTTCGTCCGAAGGCTTGTTTTTACTATCGCCTTCAGCCAATACCTTATAGCTTAAACCGGAAGCCGTTGTCTTTATAGAAGCATCTTTTCTTAGAAGATCTGCCATGAATTTATCACCATCTTTACGGTTCTTTTCTGCTGTCATCTTTAATTCCTCTTGGTGCTTTTTCTCAAATTCTCCCGCACGCTTTTGCAAAAAACCCTGCATAGACTGCATAACTTCGCCCAACTTAACCGGTGCTTCTTTGCCATCCAAAGCAAGACGTACACCTTCCAAAAAGGCACTCGTCTCATCCGTATTGCAGCCTAGATTTTTCACACCGCTCTGCATTATGGTCATCCAACCCAGCGTCTTAAAATAAGAAGCAATCTGCTCTTTCGTGGGAGCTACTTCTTGGGCCTCAGCTGCATTTTCTTTGGCTGCTACATTCTCACCCTTTTTTTCTTCAACTACAGGCTGTTGTTGAGGAGCTGCTTTTTCCTCTACAACAACTGGAGCTTCTTTGGTAGCTACTGAAGCTTCACTCTTTGCAACTTTTGCAAACATTGGTGTCGATATTAACGCCGCTGAACTGATCCACGATAAGTGTTTGATAACCTTCATGTCTGAGATTATCTTCTGTTTTTCTTCCATGGTCAACTCTATTTTGTAAGAATTTGTAAGTTCAACTTTGAAGTGCAACCGAAGAGACAAAGCATTCTTAGCGTATATCTACGGGAAATAAAATATCGCAATTTTGGGAGATTTTTCGTAAAAACCCTTAAAAGCAAGGCAGAGGCTCCGCATCCCCGTCATTTTGCAACATTGTTGCAAAATCATGAAAGTTTTTGAGGGTTTAAGGGAATCTTTTTTTAAAAAGCTCCCTTATAACTTATTCTCTTATTTTTTATCTTCCATAGACACTCTCTAAAAAGCAGGACGAGATATGAAAATAGGTATTCACCCGTTTCTGCAAAACAACCTTACGCTTTCTTATAGCCGGCGGCGAGCTGACCACAGGCACCTTGGATGGATTTACCAAAAGATTGCCGAACAGTGGCTTCAATACCGTAACGTTCCAATTCCTTTTGCAGTTGAATTGCTGTTGCTCTCGGAGTCTCCGCGAGATTTAAATTAGGAATAGGATGAAATGGAATCAAATTGATGTGGTACAGGTAAGCCAAATCGCCACGTTCCTGAATCCATTGCCTTAAATGTGCAATATCTTGAGGTCGGTTATTGATCCCATCGATTACCATGTAAGCTAAGTAAACCTTTTTCTTGGTTACGCGTACATGTTCATCCAAAGCTTCAAAAATATCCTTCAACGCATATTTCTTAGCGGTAGGCATCCATTGTTCGCGCAAGGATTGTTCCGGGAAATGGAGCGAAAACGTCAAAGTTACTTGCGGAAATTTTTGCGTCATCGCGTGAATACCTTCAATGTTGCCAACAGTTGACATACTGATACGCTGCGGGCTCAAACCAAACATATTTGGTGCCGTTAAGCAACGCAAAGCATCAAAAATATTCGGATTTAACAGCGCTTCGCCCATACCCATTACAGTAATGCGATCAATGCCTTCCGTGGTTTTTGCCACGTAAAGTGCCTGACCTAAAATCTCATCCAACGTAAGATTGCGCTTAAAACCGATGCCACCAGTTGCACAAAAGGCACAGGCACAAGGGCAACCTACTTGCGTGGATATACAGAGCGACTTTATACCTTCGTGGAATTTCATGTAAACACATTCCACACGCGCACCATCATCCATTTTGAGCAAATATTTGCAAGCCTGTTCATCGCTCTCAACCGTCGCACATTCTACCGGATGTAAGCGTTCACCAAAATTTTCGATTAAGTCTGCCCGAAGTTTTTCCGAAAAAATAGTCAAATCTTCAAACTTTAAACATTTCCCTTTAAAAAACGCTTGCTGCCACTGTTTAACGCGAAAATCGGGCTCATGACGCTCTTTCAAAAATTGGGATACCTTCTCAAAACTCACGCTTTGCATATTAAAAATCTCAGACATAATGGAAGCTTTGGCAAACGAGGTCAATGCTAGGGTTGAAAAATCTTTAATTGCTAAAGAAAATGTTTCTGGGTTTCAATACTCCGATTATGAGCTTGATTTTAGAGCCGTTTATTTTCTATACTGTCGGACATGGTAGAAAAAATATTTGATCCCAACAAACTGCTTCTCATAGCCGGTCCATGTTCTTTGGAATCGGAAGCGTTATGCGAAACGGTAGCGAAAGCGTTGGTAAAAATCCAAGAAAAACATGCTCATAAAGTGACAATTGTTTTCAAAGCTTCGTTCGACAAAGCGAATCGGACAGATGTACATAGTCGTCGTGGCTTGGGTTTGGAAAAGAGTCTTGCAATTTTTTCTACGATAAAACAGCATTACGGACTCCCCATTTTAACGGATGTACACTTGCCCGAGCAGGCACCCATCGCCGCGAACGTTTGCGATATCTTACAAGTTCCTGCGTTTCTCTGTCGGCAAACGGATTTGTTGGAAGCTATTGCCAAAACCGGCAAACCAATTAACATTAAAAAGGGGCAGTTCCTTTCGCCGTTTGACATGAAGTTTGTCGTAGAAAAGTTGCGTTACTTTGGCGCCAAAGAAATCTGGCAAACGGATCGTGGAACGACATTCGGCTATGGCTGTTTAGTTGTCGATATGCGTTCATTCCCAATTATGAGCCAAAACGATTGCCCAACGATTTTGGATGTAACCCACAGCTTGCAAATACCAAGTTCGGGAGCGGGTACCACCGGTGGCGATCGGCAATTCGCTTTGCCTCTGGCCAAAGCGGCACTCGCTGCAGGAGCACATGGGCTTTATATAGAAACGCACCCTAATCCTTCAGAAGCTTGGTCCGATAAAGCCACACAACTTCCGCTGGATGAGCTGCCGGATTTTGTTGAAAAGTGTTTAACAATTTGGAGCGCAGAACGGCATAATTTTTAATGAAACCGCGCGTATTGTTCTTCTCGGCTGCAGAAATTTCCATTCCCTGTTTGGAAGTTTTGAAAAGACGCGATGAGGTTGATTTTGTTGGCATCATAACACAACCCGAACGCGCCCGAGGTCGAGGTCAACAAATACGCTTGAACCCCATAGGACTTTGGGCAGAACAACAGGGTATACCGTTTTTTCAAGCTGAAAAAATGGATAATAGTGCTTATGAATGGTTGAGCGCTAAACAGCCCGATTTGATATTTGTTATGGCGTTTGGGCATATTTTATCCGAACGTTTTCTAACATTACCGCCACTGGGTATGTGGAATTTTCATACGTCGTTGTTGCCCAAATATCGCGGAGCCTCTCCGATACAAACGGCTATTTTGAATGGTGAAGCTTTTTCGGGGGTTACGTTAATGTCCGTGGTTAAAAAAATGGACGCAGGTGCTTGGTTGGCTCAAAAAAAGATCGCCTTGGATGCCTCTGAAACAACCCCCTCTTTAACCGAAAAAATGGCAAAAGCAAGCGCGGAACTTTTGGAAGAAAATTTACCGGCTTTGCTAGCCCGGAATTATACGCTAACAGAGCAAAATCCTATTGAAGTAACATTCTGTTCTAAGTATACCAAGGCAGATGGCGAACTTGATTTTTCGAAACCCGCCGAAGTCTTGGAGCGTCAAATTCGTGCTTTTCAACCTTGGCCCGGATCTTATTTTTTCAAAAACAATGAGCGCTATATCGTCCATAGAGCTCATGCGATCGCTGCAAAAAACGCATCGCAAAATATTGGACATTTTTGTGTAGATTCCGAACGAAAATCGCTCTATGTGACTACATCTTCCGGTAATCTACATTTCGAAATCCTTCAAAAAAGCGGCGGTAAACCATTGTCAATAGCCGATTTCTTGCGAGGTGACCGAAATTTTTAAATCGCAAGTTTTATTTTAGAACACGTCTACGAAAGATAGAAAATTATAAAAGAATAACTTATAAGGGAACTTTTTGAAAAAAGCTTCCCTTAAACCCTCAAAAACTTTCATAATTTTGCGACAGTGTTGCAAAATAAATGGGTGCAAGACCGCTGCCCTGCTCTTAAGGGAGTTTGAGGATTTTTTTACAAAAAATCTCTCAAAATTATAACATTTCAACGCCTTTAGCCACGCTATAAGCTTGAACTTACAAAATGTAATTTTTTAACATTGATTGGTTTGGAGAATTGTCTTTAGATGGTTTCATGTTGCTAATAACTTTCGTTTTGGGTTATCTTTTGGGTTCTATCCCTTTCGGCGTTTTGGTTGCCAAAGCGCATGGCGTTTGTATTTTTGATGTGGGCAGTGGCAATCCGGGGGCTACCAATGTATTGCGTTCTATAGGTAAAAGAGCCGGTTATGCGGTTTTTATTTTGGATGCTACAAAAGGTATGTTGGCCGTCGCTTTGGGTGCTTTTTGGAATGCGCCCTACCTGACGTTATTAGGCGCCCTATTGGGACACAGCTATTCGCTTTGGATCCACTTCAAAGGCGGCAAAGGCGTTGCGACCTTGATTGGCGGGTTGTTTTTATTAATGCCACTACCTCTGCTTTCAGGGTTGCTCGTATGGTTTGTTCTATTTAAACTGTTGCGCTATGTATCCGTTGCTTCCATCTGCTTTGTTATGTCACTTTTACCGCTGTGCTGCCTTTTTTATGGCGTAGAAGCTTCACGTTACCATGCGCTACCGTTGCTCTTTTTAACCCTTTTTGTTATCTTGCGCCATAAATCCAATCTGATCCGTTTGTGGCGAGGCGAAGAGAATCGTTTTTAAATGTCCCTCATTATAAAAAAGATCGGTGGCAGTTTGCTGAAATCGGACAAAGATTTTAATACAATTGCTGCGTATTTGGCAGAGATCTACCCTAAAGAACCGCGCATGATAGTTGTTGTATCGGCTTTGCATGGCAAGACGGATCAATTGATTCGCGAAGCCGAAGCCCTATCCTTAACGCCGTGTTATGCCCGCGAATTATTGCTGTCTCTAGGCGAGCAGAAATCGTGCGCATTGCTGGGATTAGCCTTAGAAGCATTGCGCATTCCCTATACGATTTTTAGCGGTACCCACGTAGGTCTATCGAAAGGACAAAATGGTGATTATGAAGTCGATAAAATAGCCTACGAAACGGCTTTACAAAACGGCATCGTTATCGTCAGCGGCTTTCATGTGGTGGATAAAAAACTTAATTTAGTCAATTTAGGACGCGGAGGCTCTGATTTTACCGCAATACTATTAGCTCACGCACTCAAGGCGGATACCTGCGAATTGATAAAAGATGTCCCCGGCGTTTTCAATACCCATCCTGAGTGGGGCCCTTTGGGTCAATTCTTCAAAACCTTATCTTTCAAGCAAATGCTGGAACTGTCTGGACAAGGCGTCCCCGTTGTCCAAAAAGAAGCTCTCGTTTTTGCCCAACAACACCATGTTCCCTTCCGCATCACCGATTTATCTGGCTCCGGCACTTCCATTCAATAAAGCATCTTAGAAAGTCTCTACAGAAGACAAAAAATTATAAAAAAATAAGTTTTGAGGAATTTTTTGCAAAAAATCCCTCAAACTCCCTTAAAAGCAAGACAGAGGCCCTGCACCCAAGTCATTTTGCAACCATGTTGCAAAATTATGAAAGTTTTTGAGGGTTTAAGGGAACTTTTTTCAAAAAGTTCCCTTAATATTTATTTCCTTATAATTTTTTAGCTCGCAAAAACACTATTCCGTTTTCTGCGAAAAAATTTCCATATGGAAAAATTTTCCACAGGGATAAAGTTCTTTTAAGGACAATTTTTCACCCGCTACGTTAATTTTTCGTGCCAAAATTTACGAAAAACGAAGATTTTGGGGTATTTTTGTAAAAAATTCCATCAATTAATCGCGTTTTAGATTGTTGGCATGATTTATGCTACATAATGGGGGTGTATGCATCCTTTAATCGTTAGCGGCTTATCCAGTATCGGTTGTTCCTTGTTGGATCAGACATTAAGTAAGATTAGAAACAACGAACAAGGTTTTGTTAATTTTAAAGCAATTATGCAGCGTTTGTCAAGGAAAGGACGTGCGCAACAAACTATTTTTGAAATGAAGGCGGAGTTGTTGGAAGCCATCAACAATGATCCTTTGTTAAACGAATTTCGTGAGAGCCCAAATTCGGCGGTTTCAGTTTCCGTCGATCCACATGGTCGTTGCTTATTCAAAGAAAACGGAAAGGAAATCTTGACCTGCTCTCGCGATTCCAATTTGGGAAAATTGGGACTCGCTTTCTTCAATTTATCACAACTAGGCGTTCCTGCATTAGAACAATCCTCGGAGGTTTATCTTGAAAACGTTGCTTAAATACGCATTTTCTCAGCAAAGAAGATATGGTTCAAGCAGAGCCAGTCGTGTATTCTGTCTTGACTACACAAGTGATAATCAAATCGATGTAAGGAGCGCAATTCCGTTTCAGCCATTAGAAGGCGTTTTTGGATCGTCTGTGCATTGTCGGTTCCGCGTTTGATAAGCCGGAGTCGTAGTTCGTCCAAACTTGCAGGACTAACGAAAATAGTTATCAGACGACGCCCCATTGTAGAATCATTCCACTTTGCTTTTAACGTTTGCGCTCCTTGTACATCGAGGCAAATGATGAGATCTTTTTCGGCATAAGCTTCATCCTGCAAACTTGTTTTTGCTGTACCGTAAAAATGGCCATAAACTTCCGCGTATTCCAAGAAATCACCGGAAGTAATTCGTTTCCTAAAATTTTCATCCGTTTCGAAATGGTAATCCACACCATCCACTTCACCCTTTCGAGGGGAACGCGTGGTCGTTGTTATAACACGAGCCGTTGATGGAATTTCCTTTAAAAAACGGGAACACAGTGTTGTCTTTCCGCTCCCCGAAGTTCCGGTTAAAATCAATAATAGCTTTTGCATTTTATTACAGTGTTGATAAAGTTAGCAGGATAATTCCGTAGGCAATACAGAACACACCCACATACTTTATATATCGGCTGTTTTTGCTAAAAACTTTAGGTAAAATGTTACGAATGCAATAAGGATAACATCCGCAATACAGCGCAATAATGATGCAAATATAGAAAAGAAGCGAGATGGCGGGACTTACAATGGCTTCGTTCATGTAACTAATTTTAAACAAAGCGTCGATACTCATAATGCTCAACATCGCCAATCCACGAACGATTAAAAAATCGCGCCAATAAATACAACAACCGATGAAGGTAAAGCCAAACAATAAAAGCAACCAGCTCTTATATTGTCCAAAGTCCGCTTCGCCCAATTGTGTCAATTTGATCATAAACCAAGTCGCGGGAATTAAGAAGACAACAATGCCCAAAGAATCATTGCGTAACCACCGATAAAATGTTTGCTCCATCGAAGGTTTGAGCTTAAAACAAATCATACCCGAAGTGATCAAAAAAAAGCCTAAAATGCAAGAAAACAGCGTTATACTCATGATTTAAAACTAGGGTAAAATACCGTTTTATGCAATTAAAAAGCGGTAGAACTTAAAAAATGCTGTTTTTTTTTAAAAAAATACTGTAGAATTAAAAAAATATACCGTTTTTATATAATATGGAACTCGAGAAATTACTGCGACAATTCGTAAAAGTTTATTGTAACGATGTGGATTTTGAATACGATGCCACTTATGGAAGCGTATTATCAATGGATGATGATCTGCTTCAAATAAAGATAGAACCTCATGAAAATGAAGCTTGGTTCCATTGTGCTATTTTCGATATACCTAAGCACAAACGGGAGAAAATTTACGAAGCCCTACTAACAACACAAATTTTTGGACAATTAACTCGCGGAGCACATTTTAGCCTCAATATAAATGAGCAGAAAATACTGCTTTGTAAAAATATAAAGATAGAAAACATAACACAAGAAGAATTTGATCGCCTACTGAAGGAATTTTTCGAAACGTGCCTTCTTTACAAAGCAACCCTAAAGCATTTTGAATAATGAGTCCGGAAATTTCCACAAATTCTCCCCAGCCCACAAGTCCCTTCGACAAGATAGAGCTAAAACCGCTAACTGCTAACCAGAAAGATTTAGCTAAGGAATTGGTTAAACATTTAATTTCTCCTGGCATTAAGTATGTTTTAGCCACGAAGCTCAACAACTTAACTGGCAAAAAAATTAAATGCCTCCGTAATTGGCAAGCAAATTCAGGGCATGCTTTATTTCAAAAAATCAAGGAGGGGTTAGCCCCTACTGTAAGAAAAAAAATAAAACAGGCCAGCCCAGGTGTCATTAAAGCGCTGGATGATATCCCCAATACAGGGAAGGAATGGATTGTTAGTAAGGCACCTAATATTCTTAAGGGCTTAACCAATACGGCTGTAGAATGGGGAGCTGAGCAAATTGGCTTGAAAGAGTCTGTGAAAATTTGCAAAAATTTTATAGGGATCACTCGTGATTTGTTGCTGCAAACAGGCGAAGACAACCAAATATTGTTGTTGCAACCAGGTGGAGACAACCAAGTCAAGACTATGGATCGGTTGCTCACGATTGTTGGTGCAGCGTATTCCGGTAATACTAATGTTCAAAAAATTGTTGATAGCACGTTAGGCGCTTTGTCTGATGGTTTTTTTACGGAACTTCTACCCAAGATTCTAAATGAGCGATGTGGCAAGTTTGCAGGTGTGGCAAAAAAGTTGGTGACTACGTTAGGTGTAAAGGGTATCGTAGACAATTTTTTAAAAGAGACCGTATTACAAGACCAAAATGTTGCAAAAGTTCTAGATAAAGGAGATGTTTACCAAAAACTTATTCTAAAAGGTGTGTCCATTTTTGTTGAAAATAAAGATAAAGACGTCAAAAACTTGAGTTTGGACGATCTTTTAAAAGATAAAAATTTGGAAAAATATCTAAAGGAACAACTCCAAGAACTTCAAGCAACCTATAACAATAGTAAACTTACTCGAGTCTCTTTGGCCATAGAACAAAGTTTTATCCCCCATGTTTTGGAAGAATTAGCAAAAGAAGGAGAAGGAAATATTCTTAGCATGAAGCCGGACACGCTAAAAAGTATTTTGACAAAAGCAGGGAAAAGCTACCTTACTTCAGTCACTAAGGATGGCCCAGAAAAGGTTAAAGCTGCTACTACAGCTACTATTGTGAATACTGCTAAAGCTATAGAGAATACTGCTAAAGCTATAGGGAATACTCTTTGCGAAGGTCTTCGAAAGGTTAAAGAATGTGCTACGAATTTACTTTCACTTAACAAAACTTCGAAAATCGAAGCAGAATTGGAAGAGGATTTGGAAGAATATATTCAGAATCTCTCCAATGAAAAAAAGGATGCTACCTCTTCTTCAAAGCCTGTTGAACGAAAAGCGGGTGAAGGTTCCAGTACCTACGATGTGGTCATGGACAAAACGACAGATGCTTTAGCTACAGGAGTCAAAGCATTGGGGAGAGGCGTTGAGGCTGCCGCTCCTGCGATAGAGGCTGTAGGTAACGGTCTTTTGTGGGTAGGGGGAAAAGCCGTTAGTTTGGGAAGACAGATATTCGGATCCTCTTCCAAAGAAGAGAACAAAACACCATCCACTGAAGCTAAGGAAGTAACCACAACGCCAGAAAAAGCCACGGAGGTTCCCGTATCCGAGCAACAAAGTTTGCCCAAAGAAACCAAAATGGAAGAAGCTGTCGTTCAGCCCAATGTTATTGCAGATACGAAACAGGCAACACCTACCATAGAAGGTAAAAAACCGGAAGAGACTGCGCCTGGTGCAGAAGCAAAAAGTGAAGAAGCATCCTCTACAGGTACCACAAAAGAAATTCCTGCAGCAGAAATAGCCGAAGATACCTCAAAAACAATATCCGAGCAACAGAATTTGCCCAAAGAAACCAAAGTGGAAGAGGCTGTCGTTCAGCCCAATGTTATCGCAGATACGGAACAGGCAACGCCTACCATAGAAAACAAAAAACCAGAAGAGGCTGCGCCTATAACAGAAAATAAAGAAACACCTAACGTGGTTAATTATTCCATAGACGCAGAGGGAGAAAGCGATGCCCTGAGTGCCTTTTGGGAAGGGGCGAAAATCGTTGGCAATGGCGCATGGAACGCAGGGAAAGCGACTTACAATTACTTCTTTGGAGGAGCTTCGAGCTCCCAGGAACCCGCTGAAACAAAAAGTGAAGAGGCGTCCTCTCCAGGTACCACAAAAGAGGTGCCTGCAGCAGAAATAGCTGAGGATACCCCAAAAACAGAGGACAAAGCAAGCGGATCTTCTTGGTGGAATCCTTTCTCTTGGCGGAGGTAAAAAATTAAAAATAAACATTTACACAAAAAGTTTATTCACTTAAAATATAGCACGTTATGAAAACAAGAATAGGAATTAATGGATTTGGTCGCATTGGACGTCTAGTTTTTCGCGCTTTAACAGAACGCGGTTTATTAGGAAAGGATTTTGAAGTTGTTGCCATCAATGATTTGGTGGGCGCTGATAATTTAGCGTATCTTCTCAAGTATGACTCTACCCAAGGTCGTTTTAACGGAACCGTTGAAGCAAAAGGAGAAGACACCCTGGTTGTAAATGGTCATGCGATCAAATGCTTGGCAATTAAGGAAGGTCCAGCCGCCTTGCCATGGAAAGATTTGAACGTCGATATCGTTATTGAATCCACCGGCTTGTTTACCAGCGATGAAAAGGCGATGGGGCACATAACCGCGGGTGCCAAGAAAGTTCTTATTTCGGCTCCTGCAAAAGGCGATAAGGTTCGTACCATCGTTTTAGGTGTTAATGATAAAGATTTGCAAAAGTCCGACACCATTATTTCAAACGCTTCTTGCACAACGAACTGCTTAGCGCCAATCACAAAGGTTATCTTGGAGAATTTTGGTATTGAAGAAGGTTTAATGACCACAGTTCATAGCTACACTGCAACACAGAAGACCGTCGATGGCCCTTCGAAAAAGGATTGGAAAGGTGGACGTACAGCGGCTATCAACATTATTCCTTCGACAACCGGTGCTGCCAAAGCTGTTGGCTTGGTTTTGCCGGAGGTTAAGGGTAAATTAACCGGTATGTCGTTCCGCGTTCCCACGCCAACGGTTTCCGTCGTTGATTTGACCGTAAAAACTACGAAAGCGACATCGTATGCAGAAATCTGCAAGAAGATGAAGGAAGCCGCAGAAGGCGAATTAAAGGGCATTCTTGGCTATACAGAAGACGAGGTTGTTTCCAGTGATTTCATCCACGATACGCATTCATCCATTTTCGATGCAGGATCGGGTATCGAATTGAATGACCGTTTCTTCAAGTTGGTCAGCTGGTATGACAATGAGTGGGGATACAGCAACCGCTGTGTTGATGTTCTTCAGCGCTTAGCAGCATTGTTGTAAGTTCTTTACTTAACAGCAAAAAAAGCCCTCTTCGGAGGGTTTTTTGTTTTGTTGACAGCAACCGAGATAACCATGCCAATTTTTTATTGTGTATTTTGTGTGTCGAGAAGAATTTTATAGTTCTTTGAGCAACCGATTGACCCAAGCTTCGAACGGAGCCCAAAATTCTTCGCCACTCTCCGTATACAAAATATTTTGGCTATAATCGTACGATAAAACGAACAGTTCAACAGATAAGAGCTTATCCCCTTCTTTTATGCTTATATGAAATTCATACCGCAAATGTTGAGTTTTTGGCGTGCAAGCATACGGACGCCGTTTCTTTATAGCGTAAAAAGAATGCATCCTTTCCTTTAAACGATGCCAACGATCGTACGCCTTTTCTTTAAATTGCGCTCCTGAAAATTCAGGAGGAAGGTAAGGTTCAAAATAATTTAAGCTTTCATAAAAAAATTTGTATATCATGTCAAAAACATCAAGCACCTGAAAACACGAGGAAGCTAATCCGTTGGCTAAATATACAACAAAAGCATTTCCTCTACGTTCCAAGGCTACATGAAGCTTATAGGTTTGATTTACCGCATCAGAATCACTTTTATATCCACGTTTAAGTATTTCATAATAAAAACGTTCCTGGCAACGTTCCAATGTTCGATAATGCGCTAAAGACAGCTCATCTCCCGGAAGATAACCCTCAACACTCGGAGAACTCCCAAACCCCATAAATAAAAACAAAACAACCTTTCCTTCGTTTTCCCAAAGAGGTTTGTAGTAGGCAATCCATTCTTCGACCTTCGTCTCCCCATAAGTTGCATAGAGCATATTTTTCAACACTTCGACTCCTCGCTTGGGACACAATTCATAAAAGTATTCCAAAAGTTTAAAAAACAAAACTTCGGAACTAGAGAATTCTTCAAAACAAGATTCGGTAACCTCTGACTTTGCAAAATGTACCTTTTTTATACTTCCTTCCTCTCTAGCGGTTCCATCCGGGAAACAAGATTCCCCTTTATCGTTAACCCTAAGAAGCTCTATACATATTCGGTATAAAAGCTCCCTCCCTATAGGATTGTGTATCAAAGTTTCAAATTCTTCAGGAATGTCGCCTTCGAAAATGTTCAATAACACAGCAAACTCCTTGCACCAAAACCACGGGAACATACTCTGTTGGGGTGTAGCAAACTGACGCACAACCTCTGGAGCTGGCTGCTGACCGTCCGATGGGAAACGTATTTTAATAGTTTCAGATCTTAGTAAATACGATACAAAGCTCATTTCTGTTTTTTTTACGGCACCAGAAATATCTCTCAAACCTGTTCCAGCTTCTAATCTAATAAAAAAAAATAAAGCAAAACCTATAAAAAATAGTTGTCTCATTTTGTGCCAACAGTCTTTCAAGAGTTCAAAAAAAACCGTAATTTATCAAGCAAAAAACAGAGACAGTTAAAATATCTCGTACACGCTCCAAACGTTTATGAGATATCCTTATATCCACATTTAAACACAATTTACCGGCAAAAACACTTGACTTGTCGTCCAAAAAGCGATGTTCTTAATGTGAGGATCGGGTCATAGCGCAGCCTGGATAGCGCACTTGCATGGGGTGCAAGGGGTCGTGAGTTCGAATCTCACTGACCCGACCATGACAAAACTAGAGCGTGTTTACTTGAGCCGAGAGGCTATAAGTTTACCACAAAACGCAAAATAGACAAAGATTTTATGGGAAATCGCTTTCGCAGTAACTTAAGAAAATCAGTAAACATCCCATAATACACGTGCTTTAATTTCCTAAAACCCCACTAGGGCGTGTCTACATAAACTAGAAATACTACATTTTTGAAGGATTTTTTTGTAAAAAATGCCTCAAACTCCCTTAAAAGCAGGACAGAGGCCCTGCACCCAAGTCATTTTGCAATATTGTTACAAAATTATGAAAGTTTTTGAGGGTCTAAAGAAAGCTTTTTCTCAAAAGCTCCCTCACGCTTTGCTTGACAACGCTTGCAATAGCATTGATTACACATCTTAACGGAAAATTTCAGGCATTTGAGCCAATGTTTTACTTGAAAAATCCCGCGGCTTTTCAAAATTCACCCAAAGTCATTTTCTTGTAAAAATTCTGTAAATTTCCTCGGTTTACAAAATACTCCATTGCTAAAAATATTCCGCTGATGTATGCTAATACGCTGCTAGAATGCATCTACATAAGACGAAAAAGTTGTAAGGTAACTTTTTCCCCTAAACCCTCAAAAACTTTCTTTTTTTTGCAACAGCGTTGCAAAATAAGTAGAGTGCAGGGCCGCTGCCCTGCTTTTAAGGGACTTTGAGAGATTTTTTGCAAACAATCTCTCAATTTTAGCTTTTGTAGATACGCTCTAATGCGCGCTGTCAAAATGCATAACGCCGCACATACATACCTTCTACGCTTTAAAAAAACTGTCAAAGAACAAACTTGCGCTTACGTTGACATCAAAGCTCCGCCATTGCCGCTTCTCCGCAAAGAATCGACATCAACATGCCGCTTTAATATCTCACAAAACGCGCTTTTTTACAACGCCCCCTACGTCCACCCGTCGCTGAACTTAGGAATCTCTTTATATAACCACAACCGCCGATATCTTACTACCCCGCCAACACACCTTAACCAACACCAACAAACCGCTCTACAAATTCTCGACAAGCCACCACAAACTCGTTCAAGAATATTATACCACCCAAATTGCCTGTACCTTTCCCTACAAGCACACTCCAGCTGATACCTGCAAATCGCCTTACGGATTCTCAACAAGCTACCGCCGGCCCGTTCAGAAATACCGCTCCCCAAGCGACTTTTCCGCCCAAAATCACCAAAACAACTCAGTAAACAAACACCCATTGACCTACAGCGTGGCATATTATGCATTATTAATTTTTGCTTGTCAAGTAGTTTTTTTGAAAAAATTTGATTTTTTTGTAAATCCTCTAAGCAAGCGGGTTTGCGAGGGTTTCGTCAGACGATTTTTGAGCGAACTTTTGTAAAAACTCTCCCAAAACCTCTCAAAAGCAGGACAGAGGCCCTGCACCCAAGTCATTTTGCAATATTGTTGCAAAATTATGAAAGTTTTTGAGGGTCTAAGGGAAATTTTTCAAAAACTTCCCTTATCCTTTTTTCTTACAATTTTTTATCTTTCGTAGACACGATCTAGCGATACAACACACCTGCTTTCGAAGGAATTTTTCATTGATTATTTGGGATTTAAGTTTAGCATAGCAGTCATGCAAGAAAAAGTTTTGGAAGAAGTTTTTAAAAAAATAAAGCTTACCATCTTTGATGTCGATGGCGTCTTAACGGATGGACGGCTTTATTACAGTGCCGATGGAGAATTCTTTAAAGTCTTTAATGCCAAGGATGGTCTAGGAATAAGTCGTTTAGTGAAAGCGGGACATTTATTTGGAATCATAACAGGACGTGAATCGCCTTTCGTGATAAAGCGTGCCAAAGATTTAGGCATTCAATATGTTTATCAAGGTCGTTTGGAAAAGTTGGCCACATTCGAATCGTTACGCAAAGATTTAGGTCTTGAGTATGAACAGATTGCCTACATGGGTGATGACTTCATCGATTCTCCTATTTTGGAACGCGTTGGGTTGTCAGCGTGTCCTAAAGACGCGATGCCTTGTGTACAAAAACAATGCAAGTTTATTTCTCAATTCGGAGGCGGAATGGGCGCTGCACGCGAGTTGTGTGATCGTATTTGGGAAGCACAACATTCATGCTGATTTTGGGTATTGAAAGCTCTTGTGATGAATCTGCGGTTGCCGTCTGGGATAGCAACCAACGGCGTGTTTGTTACGAACAAGTACTGACGCAAATCGATTTACACAGTACGTACGGTGGCGTTGTCCCAGGCATTGCGATTCGTGAACATCTCAATGGCTTTCCCCTATTGCTAAAAAATTTAAATCAGCAATTCGACCTCTCTTCTGTTGATAAAATCGTTGTAACGCATGGGCCAGGACTCATTGGATCCTTGGGCATCGGTATCGCTTATGCGCAATCTTTACAGTTGTTATATAAAAAACCTCTGGAGGGAGTAAATCATCTGCAAGGGCATGCGCTATCGCCTTTTATAAAGGCTTATTCTGAAGATAAGTCCTTTTCTATCGAACACATTTGTCCTCACCTGGGTTTGCTGGTTTCCGGAGGTAATACGCTACTGTTTGAATTGACGACTCAGGAGCGTGCATTAAAATTCAAAATCTTGGCACAAACGATCGACGATGCTGCCGGCGAAGCTTTAGATAAAGGTGCAAAAATGCTTGGATTTCCCTATCCAGGCGGCCCTTTTATTGAAAGCTGCGCCCTCAATGGAGATGCCCATTGGATAGATTTCCCGAAAGCTTTTCCGAAAAAAACGGATTTCAAATTCAGTTTTTCTGGACTCAAGACCAGCCTCCGTTACTTTTTAGCCAAATTAACGGCAGATGAAATTGAAGCTCAAAAACCGTCGATTTGTGCATCTTATCAACAGGCAGTCATCGGTGCTTTGACCAAAAAAGTGGAACAAGCATTGACGTTTAAATCTTACAAAAGCTTGGGACTATCCGGCGGCGTTTCGAATAATAACTTGCTTCGAAGTGCCATGGAACGCATCGCAAACCACCACAACATTCCGTTTTTTGTTCCACAAAAGCGCTATTGTGGTGATAATGCAGCTATGATTGCATTCGCAGGCACATTCTTAACCGCACCGCTAAAAGTAGATCCCAACAGGACACTGGAGGCTATCACATGATATTAGGAAAAACCATCTTTTTGCTAGGAGCCGGCGGAATGGGCATGGCAGCTTTGGCGAGATATTTATCGCATAGAGGCTACGTCATTTTTGGCTGGGACGATTTCGCTACCGAAGAACGAAAACAACAGCTCAGCTACATCGATTGGACGCCAAAGATTCCTGAATCATGCAAAACAGTTATTTATACTTCCGCCATCGATGCCGATCATCCATTACTCTTATCCGCACAAAAGCAATGTAAGTGCTATCTACGTGGACAATTTTTAGCCCAACTTTTAGCCAATAAAAAGGTTTGTGCCATCTGCGGCAGTCATGGGAAATCAACCACAACAGCCTATTTGGTTCATTTTTTCAAATATCATAATATCCCCATCAGTTACATTTTGGGTGCCGAATTTCAAAATGATTTTTACACAAATGCATCGTTCGATGTAGGTGCACAATGGACGCTGTTGGAGCTGGACGAAAGCGATGGAACCATGGAATTGTTTTCGCCTGAAGCGACCGTAATATTGAATACCGATTGGGATCATCCGACGCATTATCCGAACGCAGAAGCTTATCAAGCCGCATTTGAACGTTTATGTACCCGAACCCGTCGTTGGGTGTTTTCAGAACAACCCTTTAAGACCCAAGGTCAGCTACAAACTTTCGATGCACGTGGCTTAGCGCAGGATAAAATTGCCGCGGAATGTGTTTTCAAAACATTGACCGGTATTGAAACAGAGACAAAAGACGCTTCAACTTTCCCAGGAATAAAGCGTCGGCACGAAATTTTACTGCAAACACAACGTTTAACGGTTATTTCAGATTATGCGCATCATCCCGAAGAATTGCGTGCTTTACTGAATTCCTTTCCGCAAAATGCTACACTGCACGTCGTTTTTGAACCACATCGCATTTCTCGATTAAACCAATTTTTTCCAACATTCGTATCGATTTTAAAAGATGTAAAAAATCTTTACTTATGTCCTATTTATCAGGCGTTCGAAAAGGACCAAACGCTTACGCGCTCCTTAGAAACCGCGTTACCACAGGCTAAAACGCTTAGTGACTTGCCATGCGATGGGCTTTTAACGCAAAATACACCGACATATGTGGTCTTTGTTGGCGCTGGAAATGTTGACAAGCAAGCTCGACAATGGCTCCAAAACTTAAAACAGCAGATACAACAATACGCACAAGAAAATTTCATAAGTTTAACGGTCGATCAACCTCTAAAACAGCATTCGCTTTTGGGAATTGGCGGGACAGCACTGGCTTATGCACAACCAAATACGCCGGAATCATTACAAAAGCTGCTGAAGTTTTGCGAAACCTTACATTTGGAAAGCTACATTATCGGTGGGGGTTCCAATATCGTTATCCCAGAGCGCTACGATGGTCTTGTTTTGCAGTTAAACGCTCCCTATTGGGAAACCTGTAATAAGCTTGCTAAAGGCACATTCGAAGTTCGTGCGGGATGCTTTTTGAAAAATTTTTTGGATTTGGCGGAAAAAGAAGGCATCGGTGGTTTCGAATTTTTGGACGGTATTCCAGGAACCTTGGGCGGAGCACTTGCAATGAACGCAGGCATTCATAATTTGGGTATCTTGGATAAGGTACAATACGTTACCATCATGGATCGTTGTGGCAATAAGCGTGAACTTCAGCAAAATGAAATACAGTACGGTTACCGAACCTGCGAAAGCCTCAAAGATTATATCGTTTTATCGGCCGTATTGAAAGGGGAACCATCCACTCCAGAGCTTGTCCAAAACAAGCGGAAAGCCTTACACAACCGGCGTTTGAATACACAACCCCAGGGCAAAAGTTTGGGTTGCTTTTTCAAAAATACCGATTTGGGCTCTACCGGTAAACTGTTAGATCAGTTGGGGTTAAAGGGCACAAGCTTTGGTAATGTTTTTATTTCTCCGATACACGCTAACTTCATCCTCAATAAAGGACATGGAACTTTCCCGGATGTATTGAAGCTGATGCGCTACATAAGACATAAAGTGAATGAGGAGGTAAATATTTTGTTGGAACCTGAAGTGCGTTTGTTGGGTAAAAAATGGGAGGAAGTTTTGTGAAAAATTTGAAAAATATTGTTATTTTATGCGGGGGCCAAAGCGGCGAGCGCGATGTTTCCTTTAAATCAGCTGAACCTGTGTTCGAAACGCTTAAAAAACTGTATCCGACGCAACTAATTCGCTTGGATGAAAATAAACTTCCTGACGGTTTAAATCCCGAAGAAGATCTTATTTTCCCCGTAACGCACGGCGATTTCGGTGAAGATGGACAGTTGCAAGCTTTGCTAGAACAAGGAGGCTTTGCTTATATCGGAAGCGATTCAAAGACAAGCGCTCTGTGTATGGACAAAATGCGCAGCAAACAGTTGGCTCAGGCACATCATTTACCGGTGCTTCCCGGCATAGCACTCCAATTGGGACAGGAGCTCAATGAAGCGTTTATCTGTGAAACGCTAGGATGTACTTCCTTCGTACTAAAACCTACCGATAAAGGAAGCAGTATAGGAGTCCATCTCTGCAATAACTTTAATGCCCTCAAACAAGCCTGGGCAACGATATCTGAAGGCAACTGGATGGTCGAACGTTACGCTCAAGGGCGCGAACTTACGCTAGGTATTTTGCAAGGCGAACCTCTGGGAATCGTGGAAATTCGCCCCAAACATGGTTTTTACGATTTTAAAAATAAATATACTTCGGGTGCTTGCGAATATTTATATCCAGCGCCGATAGAACTTGAATTTACACAAAAAATGAAAGCTGTGGGCGTTGCGTTTTTTCAGCATGCAAATTGTAGAGATTTTGGGCGAATTGACTGCATTTTAGAGCCAGATGGGCATTTATGGCTTTTGGAAATGAATACGATTCCGGGGATGACTGCGCAAAGTTTGTTTCCCAAAAGCGCGGCGTGCATTGGGTTGTCGTTCGAAAACCTGCTGAAACAACTTATCGAAAAGGCTTTAAAACGTTATTAAAATGAGTACCAATTCTTGGCAAAATCTTCCGCAAGAACCTCGCTGGACGAAACAGCGGTTTCGTGGGTTATGCCTCCGTTGTTGCTTGTTTTTTCTAATAATTGTTGCTGCATCATTTGCCATTACAATATGGAAATCCAAAGTACAAACACAGCCATTGCAGCAACTTATTTTTTCGACGGATGGCACTTTAACCGAATCTTGGTTCATTGAGCATGTTCATATCCCTTGGCAAAAAGAATTGCTTTCGATCGATTTGGGGAAACTTCAAAAAAACATTTTGCGATTTTCTCAGATTAAAACTTGCGACATTCAGCGTCAATTTCCCAATACATTAAAGCTATCGCTCATTGAACGTAAACCATGTGCAAAAGTAGCGATTGCATTTAAGGGACAACGTAAGCTTTTCCTTGTGGATGAAGCTGGCAAACTTTTCAAACCCATCAACTATAGAAAAGATTTTGTTCTGCAACTTCCTACACTCGCCGCTATTCCCACACATCTATTTTCTAAAGGTCGTATTGTCGGCTTCTCTGCGGTTTCAGAGCTGTTAACGTTTCTAAAAAATAACGCACCCGACTTATTGCAGCACGCTCAGTACATTTCGCTAAGACATTTCGATCCCTATCTAGAAAAGAAATGGCAAGTCGTCGATATTTGCTTACGCGCCAAATTCACCATCCAATTTCCGCTTCAATCCATGGAAGAAGGTTTGAAAAAGCTGAAAGCCATTTTGCGTTCTTTATCTGCTCAACAACGCAAATCCCTCAAAAAAATCAACGTTGCCCTGACGCATCCAACAATCGAGGTGTGAAGCTAATTCTTGCTTGCTTAGGATTGTAAAATTTTGAACCACTCCTGTCGTAAAGGTTTAAAAGCAATAGAACAAGATTTCATTTATGAAATCTTTATCTATTTATTATTGTCAGCTCTACGTAATGCGGTTTTTACCTCTCTAATCTTTTCTTGAAGCAAACTTTTTTCGGTAATATCAGATTTCACTAGATTTTTGTCGCTCTTTACAAAAACATTATATGCTTCGTTTATCGGCTTAAAAAGGGGAGAACCGGTAATCTTTAATTTCATAAGCATATCCGACATACGTTTTGGGTCGTCATAAGGAATCGATATTTTTTCATTTTTTCTTATTTCATTGAACGTATTTATTGCCTTACTTCTTGCCTGTTCTGAACTTTTTATCATTTCTGCGTCCTTTAATGCTTTCTCATTCCTGCTTTTCTCAGCAGTTTCTGTCAAGTTCCCACTTAAGAACGCTACAACTTCATCTAAAAGACCTTTAAGATTCGGATTACCTTTTAATTCCTTCTCTAACGTCAACAACTGCAGTACCTCGCCGAGATAAGGGACCTTCCTTTCATCAGGTAACGGTAATTTAAATTCGTTGACTTCTTTTTCATGTTTGCCTATGTTTTTGCTTTCATTAAGGTAGGCTTCTAAATTTGCACGCAAATCTTCTTTGATTGTATCCATTCCATCTCGGATCTTTTTCAAGCTTCCATACTGAGCATCCCCCATAAGCTTTAATTCTTTCAACTTATCGGCCTCTTTCAAAAGTAATTCAGGAGCTGAGTTGTATCTTTGCCTCAAAAAACCAAGCTCTTGTGCACTTATATTGGGACTTTCTTCGATAGCATTTAATAATTTATCAACTTCACTTCTTACGTCCTTTTGGAATTTCTCTATTTGCTCCAACTTTTGTTCATTATCAGCCTTATTTTCTTTGATTTCTGTTTTAAGTTTCTGTATCTCTAAATCAAAAGATTTTTTATCATAAACGGTGACTTCGCCTATCTGGCAACCTTCTTTCAAAAATTTTCGGCAGTCGGATACGACATCGAGAAAATTTGGACCAGATTTTGGTAATAACGGCTTAGCGGCAGAATTCTTAGAAATTCCTGCCACTGGCGGCGGGGGAGGTGGCGGCGGCACGCCTCCTGGAGCTGGCGGCGGTGGCGGAGGAGGCGGTGGTGGTACACCGCCTGAAGCGCTTGTTGCCTGGCCTGGCAATTCATTACGTAACAAAGAAAGCAAATCCTGGCTGATAAACGTAGATGGCGTATTATCCAATTCTTGCATCAAATTTCGTTCTGATTTTTGGGCTCCATCTGCAGTAAACGCTTTCAATCGTTTTTGAACTTCTGCAAGTTTTTGCCTTAGAGCTTTCAATTCTGCAGAAAGTCGCTGGTTCCATTGGATCTGTTTTTGTAGTTCTGCTGTTTCATTTTGTAACTCTGTCGCTTGCGCTTGGTTTTGCTCAGGTGTTTGTTTAGGGGCCCGATGGAAAAAGTTTTTAATTTTTTCTAACAACCTTAAAATAGCGCCTTTCAAACCTCGAGCTGGTGTCTTTGGCGCTTCTTGAGTAGATTGTAGATCCTTTGTTTTGTTAGAATTTTCCTCTGGTATATCTGTAACCACCTCTTTAAGCTGGGAGGCAGAAGAATTATTTGAAAGTGTCGTTGCCTCTGGTATTTGGCCCGCAGCATTAGTTCCATTAATATTTATAGTCATATCGCGTATGTGTTTATATTATAAGATCGGCATTCTTCGAATTTTCTTTAGTAAATTCTAAATAAAAAACGTAAAGGAAGCAAACTTTTTTAAATTGCCTCTAAAATTTGGATGCGCTCTATGGAAATAGCCTTGTGGGTCTCCAAGTCCAGTTGGATGAATACACCCGCGACAATAGAGGGCGATTTGGCAACTTCAAAGCGACAGGGTTTCCCGGTAATAGCTTTTTCAAGGATGGGTTCTTTTTTAAAGCCCAAAATGCTATTGTAGCTACCACACATGCCTAAATCGCAAATAAATGCTGTCGTTCCATTGAGGATACGCTCATCCGCGGTCTGAATATGCGTATGCGTACCAACAACGCCCAAAACGCCTTCGATTCCCGACAAGAACCATCCTAGCGTATACTTTTCTGCTGTGGCTTCCGCATGAACATCGACGATGAAATTATCTACACCTGCTTGTTTTAATTTTTCTATCTGGTGCTGAACAGTTTTATAAGGACAATCTAAAGCTTCGCGACTATAAGCCCTGCCTAATAGATTCATCAACGCCAGCTTGTGGCCTTTGAATTCGAAAACTATAGAGGTATTCCCAGGACAAGCTTCGGGCAAATTAAGCGGACGACAGACGTAATCCAATTGGTCTATCTCGTTCCAAAACTCGCGCTGATTCCAAACGTGATTGCCTAATGTGATGCCGTCTATACCGAGGTTTTTTAATTCCTGTGCAATTGCTTTGTTTAAGCCAAATCCGCCCGTTGCATTTTCCCCATTCGCAAAAATAAAATCAGGGACGTACCGATCCTTCAACGCAGGAAGTTGCTCTTTTAAAAACACTCTTCCGGGATGCCCGACGATATCCCCAAAAAACAATAACCGACATTCGCACATGAACTTCTTGGTGGGCCCTGTAGGATTCGAACCTACGACCAAAGGATTATGAGTCCTCTGCTCTAACCGCTGAGCTAAGAGCCCCCTCAACTCCAACATCTGCTATTCAATCATATTACAAGGATAGCTCAAGCTTTTTATCAAAAAAAGTGCCAATGCGTGTCATTTCGGTGATTTACAACGCAACATTAAGCATCATTTTGGGGAAAATGAACGACAAAATCTTTTTTTGGGAATTTTACAAAAAACATCCTGTACAGATCGCTCCAAGAGCACTAAAGTTTAGGTGTGGAAGAGAAACCAAAATCGGAAGAAATCGCTTGTTCTTGGGCTCACTCAAATGCACTGTTGCGGCAATATCATGATACCGAATGGGGTATCCCGGTGCACGATGATCGCAAGATGTTCGAATATTTGTCGCTCGAATGCTTACAATGCGGATTAAGTTGGCTTTTGATGCTGAAAAAACGAGCCATTTTTCAGAAATGTTTTTCGAATTTCGATTACGATAAGATTGCGAGCTATGGGGAAAATGACATAAAGCGCATCTTGAATACCGCAGAAATGATTCGATCCGAACGTAAAATTCGCGCCATAATCCATAACGCACAATGTTATCAGAAAATTCGAGCAAAGTACGGCAGTTTTTGTGATTATCTTTGGTCTTACTCTGAAGGTAAAACAATACTTTACAAAAATCATGAAGAAGGTAAGTTCCCTGTTAGCAATGAGCTTTCGGATAGAATTAGTAAGGATTTAAAACGCCAAGGATTCAAGTACGTCGGTACCATCACGATGTATTCGCACCTTCAAGCTTGCGGTATCATCAACGATCACACAAAAACTTGCCCCTGTTATCAAAAAATCGTAACGCATTATCCAATCATTGTAAAACGACACGATTAGGAAATTACAACTTTGGGAAATCTTTTTTCAAAAAGTTCCCTTAAACCCTCAAAAACTTTTTCCTTATTTTGCAACACGGTCGCAAAATAACTGGGGTGCAGGGCCGCTGTCCTGCTTTTAAGGGAATTTGAGGGATTTTTTACAAAAAATCCTTCAAAAACGTAATATTTCTAGCTTACGTAGGCACACTTTAGCTCAAACAGTGATAATTAGCCATCGAAATACCACTTAAAATAGCTCCAACAATGCCTAAAAAGCCCTGATCGGTTCCACAGATAAAGATGCGTTTACAACCGATATCACCGTCTCTATATTTCTTCGGAGAGCCATATATTGCGCCGTTAATGTGCCCTGTATAGCGTTCTATCGTGAGCGGAGTAAACATATCCTCCGCCAGAATGGCGGGACGTAACGAACATTTTAGCAGCTTTAAAGCATGTTCTCGCGATTGTTGTAAAAGCATTTTCTTTTCAGCCACATAAGCTTCGTGCTCTAAGCTTTTCCAAGAATTATATCCCGCCAGGTGGGTTGTACGTAATGTCGTTGTAGAACTATTGTTATTGCCGTAATTTTCAGGCACACAAATAACCCCACTTCGAAAATCGATGAGGTCTTGACAGGGGCTATAATCCACTTCCGACGCGGTATTGAAAAACACGATAGTCTTATCCAGCCCCATAGTTGCCGGTGCTGCGTCGAAAGTTGTTATCGTTTCAGCAAAACTCAACATAGGAAATGTCGTATTGTTTTCTATCTGCAATAAGCGCAACGTTTCGCTGTATCCAACAGAAGATAAAACCTGCTTCGCCCGTAAAACCTCACCGGAAGCTAATTGGACCTCAACACCTGCGTCGCTTTCTTTCAAAGTCTGGACCTTGGCTTTAACCTTTAACGTACCACCCAACTCACGCAACCGGTCTCGCAATAACTTCAAAATCGTACGGACACCACCCGCAGGTCTTGCAAATCCTTCTCGGTAAAGCGCTTTGTATAAAATGGCAAATTGTCGCCAATCTAAATCATTAACATGGGCACTGCCGTAGTAAAATAAGGGCAAAAGCAACATTTCTTTCAGTAACGGATTACTGAGATAATTATCCAACTCTTTGCGTGCTGAAATAAATTCGGGCCCCGAAAGTTCTGTTTCGGAGAACGATAGAATAGCGTCATCTAATTTTCGGAAATGATCGATTTCCTTTGGAAAATTTTTATCGATTTGCTCCAAAAAATGATTGATATCGTTATTGAAAGTAAGTTCCATTTCGGGGAATACAATCGCAGATAATCTCTGTTCTTCTAATTGAAGCGCTTCATAAGGGATTCTCAGTTGTCGACATAATTTATTCAACGGATGTCCCTTGCTTCCCTGCGGAACAAAATTCGTCAAAGCATGCAAGCCAACATCGTACTTTATCCTATCCTTTAGATAAAAACTATTCAGCCCACCAATTGCATTGTGCTGCTCCAAAATAAGAACTTTTTTGCCACTCATCGCGATGCGTATGCCGGCTCCCAAACCGGACATCCCTGCGCCAATAATGATCACATCCCAAAGTTCATTCATTTTCTATAAATTGTTTTACCAAAGAAGCTATCGGCAACTGTGCATCCATGATGAGCTTATAAATCTGCTGTACAGTACTTTTATCGGCGGTATTTTGGGCCAATGTGAGCAGGCAACGTCCTAACCAATAAGCTTCATCCACGGTAAACGTTACCTTATTTGCATCGCAAAACAACGGATACGTCTCATCCCACAATAGCTTTTGCAAAGGATTGATAGCGCCTTCTTCTTTATATATCAGCGCTAATTGCAAAGCTATCTCAAGTCGCAAAGCCACCGGCATAGGACTTTGCAGTAACAATTCTAACTCATTTTGCACCTGCTGAATGGGACATTGGGACATCAAATTGCATTTTTGTATAAGATAGCGACACCAAATATTTTGTGTATCCTTTAGTTCGGGAAGGAGTTCTGTTAAAACCGCCTGTGCCAATTTCATTTGATTCAAGTTCATAAGCAAAATTCCTTGCTTAATACGTCCGTCCTTAGATAGCGGATGTTGTGGATAACGATCATATAGTTTTTGAAATAACGCAATCGCTTCCTCTTGATTTTCGCTACCTGCCTGTTCCGCATAACAACCGGCTTGAAAAATAAATTCGGGTTCCCACTTCGGATTTATTTGCGGCAACGCTTCCTGCAAAATGGATTTCGCGGTAATGAATTGGTGATTTTCAAAAAGAATTTGCGCTTGTAATAACTTCCCTTGTGCCGCAACGTCCTCATCGGGTAATACTCTCTTAAAAAGCTGTTCCAAGACTGAAGAAGCTTCAGAATATCGTTGCAGCGCTTCCAATGCGCACGCTTGCCATAACAAAAATTCCTTTTGAGCTCTGGGGTTCAATGCTGGAAACTGAATCTTTCGAAAAACATTCAAGGCCTCATGAATTTCTCCTGAACGGAAGTACCCCTGTCCGAGCAACAGCTTCGCTTCATAAATTAAATCGCTATCTTTAAATGCGACCGACATTAGTAAAGGCATCGCTTCATCCCATCGTTCTTCTTTCAACAAATGTCGTAAAAAGACAAGATACAATTCTTGCTCTTTGCGTTGCGTAAGAAAATTAAATTGTTGGCAAAACAAGAACTGTTCCTCCAATTCCTTTTTGGTATCACCGCACAATATTCCACATAGAACCCATTCTTCCGCAAGGGCATACCCCATAGGATGTCCTTCCGCCTTCGGCAAAACTTCCTGGTAAGTATAATAGGCGCGATCATATTCGCCACATAAACAATAGCATTCTGCCTGCAAACGACTATAAGAAAGTTTTTTATCTACATTTTCAGAATGCTTTTTGGCTTCTTGTAAATAATCGGCAACCGCTCGATAATTGACGGGCATTTGACACAATGCATATTTTGCATACAATTCGTAAGCTAAATATTGCAATCTTTGATCGATTTTGGGTAGATTTGCATCCAGCAACTTTTTAGCTTTTTTGAAATCTTGCATGTCAATATAGCTGCTGACCTGCAATAATTCTAGATACTGACCGTGCCAAAGTAGACCTTTCTTTTTGTAAATTTTATGAAAATTCTTTAAGCCTTCGATACGTGCTTTAGGGGTCGGAATTGTGGACATCCACTCTGCAAATATAACATCTATAACCTCTAGCGACTGCTCTGCGATAAAGGTAGCTGAGTTTAAAATATCGCTTTCGATAGACTCTCCTGAAGCACGTTTAGCTCGCAATAATGCCAAAAAGTAGCGCGCTTTATCCTTACTTTCTGCCGACATTAACTTTTGTTGCAGAACCCCTATAAGTTCTTCAAAACGTTTCTGCGAATATAATACGGGAATAACGGTTTCTATATCCGCACAATGCTGTAGATTTATCGGAAACATCGAAAATTTCATTCCCAATGCCAATCGATAAAAATCCTCCCAATGTTCTCCCAAAGATAACTTTACTTCATTCCAATAATGCGCCCATCGTATCGAATGCACAGGTTCGCAAAGAATTGCGTTATAATCGACTAAAATTTGTCCCGTTTTATGAGACTGAGGATAAAAAATCAGAGGAATCAATTGGATACGATTTTCAGTATACCAAGCATGCAAAGCAAACAAGTAGGCATTTTCATTGGTTTTGGGCATCAAATTCAACACCCGCACCATCGCACTGAAATCGTGTTTTAAATAATAAACTTCTGCCAACAATTTGCGAGCTTGAGCGCTATCAGAAATCTTATTGAGCAGATGATGTCGCAAGCGATTTTCTGCCAATGCCGGAAGATGAAAATCAATCGCTAGCCGTTCTGCTTGGAACGCATCTTGGGAAAATCCCACTAAGGTTTCCCAAAAGATGTAAAAAAAAGCACCAACGATTTTAAGCTTCATCTTCCTTATCATCGGTCGTTTTTCATAAATCGTCAACTTCTTTCGTCGCTAACAATGCGCACAAAAAACGAACGAGGTGCTGAACACCCCGCAAGAAAGATAAAATAAAATGAAACGTTTGTACAATTTCAGACAAAGCAAAATAAGAAACGTTCAAAATTTTTTGAAAAATTTTTAAAAATGGAAATTTTTCTCGCAAAATCTGGTAAAATTACGTCTAATGCCAATCATGATAGATGCCATTTTTTTATTTATAAGCTTTTGCTTTTTGTATGGTGTGACGCTTATTGTGAAGCACTTTTTCAGCAAAAAAACATCTGTTTTATCGCTATCCGCTTTGCATTTGAAAGGTTTTCAGGTCGTTGTAGCAACGTTTTTATTTCTTTTCATTCCTTGGCTTACGCAAAACATCGGTGTTTTGTGCCTAAAAAAGATACCCAACTCGGTCGATAAAATTCTGTGGTTGGCACTCTTAGGCGAGTCCAGTTTGGTGCTATATATCCTGTTTTTGCTAAAAAACAATCCTCGGCTTATATCCGGTATGTCGCAAAAGATTACTAAAATATCGCGCTTATTTGAAGACATTTTTGAAGGCTATTGTCAATGTCTGCCGTTGCTTTTTGTGATAACGCTTTTCTGGAAATTTATTATCGAGGTGTTACAACAATGGGGAATGCCCGTATCGTTCAATCAACAACCTATTATCCAATTGCTGGCGCATTCAAAACCGCATTTAGCCAGTATCTTCGCGATCAGCATTTGCGTCATTTTGCTAGCGCCCTTGTGCGAAGAAATCTTCTTCAGAGGCATTTTGCTCCGTTTCTTGCATTCTCGCATGGACTTAAAGAAAAGTTTATGGACCTGTAGCTTAATTTTCGCTGTCATTCACCAACATTTTGCTTCGTTTTTGCCACTGTGCTTCTTGGGATACTGGCTGGGACATTATTATATCAAAACCCGCTGCATATGGACCAATATCGGCATCCATGCACTATTTAACGGAACAAATTTGCTCCTTATCCTTTCAATACCGGAGTTATGAACACCGAATTCATCATTCATTCGCTAGAAGATTTAGACACGTATGCCCAAGCATTCGCGCGTCGCTGCCCTCCGGCATGTTTTTTAGCACTTCACGGAGAACTAGGAGCAGGGAAAACCGCATTCGTAAAGTGTTTAGGTAAGGCTTGGGACATTGATAACGTCCGAAGCCCTTCATTTGATATAATGCACGTACATGATGGTCTCCGTCGGCTCATTCACATCGATGCTTACCGGCTTAAACAAGAATCTCTAGAAGCCTTTGCGATAGATGATTTATGCATACCCCCCTTCTGCTTGGTGGTGGAATGGCCAGAATGCTTGTGTCCGGGAACGCTCGCGTTTCAACAACATTTATCTATCGAAGTGTTACCCGACAACGCTCGTCGCATTACAATGAGCTCGTTATAACTTTGGGAGCTCTTTCGTAAAAATTTCCCCAAATTTTCGCAAAAATTCTCGTTATTTTTGCAACATTGTTGCAAAATGATGATAAAAGTTTTTGAGGGTTTAAGGGAAACTTTTTTCAAAAAGTTCCCTTATTTTTTAATTTACCTTCTCAAGAACGCGCATTTTGTAACATCCCGATTTATGCAAGAAACAATGGTCGTCGCCCGGTCGCAATGTACGAACATCCTGAATCTCTTTTGTAGATTCCTGAACAGGGAAAAACAATCCACAGGAAAGCAGGCGTTTTGGATCCGACGCTCTCAACAGTCGATGTGTATTTTCATACTGTACCGAAGCGGCTTCCCAATGCTTGCCAAAAAGATGGTTTAATTGCGCCGTTTGATGCTTCAATGCTATCCCTTTTTTATCCAATTCAGCCATAAACGGAAAGCGCTTAAAAGCGATGGTGTTAATTTCAAAACGAGTTTGCTTTAGTTGCAGTTGATGCTGAAATGTTGCTTTTAATTTTTGATAAATCTGCGAAAATCTTTCGCGATAAATTTGAAAGGGTAAGGCAGGATGTTGCGCTTGCAGCTTTTGTTGCATCAGTACCAACGACTGCTGAAAATGCTGCAAACAGCTTTGAAATGCGTGCAACAATCGTTCTGCCGATTGCAAAAAATTATCCTGAGCATATTGGAAATGATGCGCTATAATCTCGGCAGCTGCGGTCGGTGTTTCTGCACGTAAATCTGCAACAAAATCACATAGCGTTGTATTAATTTCGTGCCCAATACCGGTAAGCAACGGCTTTTTGCGATGGCTCAAAAAACGCACCAAATGCTCATCATTGAAACAGTTCAAATCTTCGAAACTTCCACCACCACGAATCAATACGATAAGATCTACAGTTGTATCGTTGGATAAGGCTTTGAATGCTCTTTCGATCGATTGAGGTGCAGCTTGTCCCTGAACCAACGCTGGCGCTAATGTCAATCGGCCACGCCAACTTTTACGTTTCAAAATTTGTAAAAAATCTTGCAATGCTGCCGCTTCCGAAGAGGTTATAATACCGATATGTTCCGGTAACTTCGGTACAGGCAATTTTTTTTCAGGGGCAAACAACCCTTCCTCGCGAAGCTTTTCCTTCAGCAATTCAAATTTTTGTTGCAACACCCCGATACCCAGCTGTCTTATTTTACGAGCAATAATTTGGTAGCTTCCCGCAACCATATAAACGTCCACGCGACCTTCCACAATGACCGATTGCCCTTCTCTGATGGGTTGCTCCAAATTATCGAAAACAACCACCGAAATCCGGCTAGCATCATCTTTCAGCGTGAAGTATGTTGTCCGTCCTACTTTGCGCAAATTGGAAATTTCACCATAAACCGCAACAAAAGGGAAAGCCTCTCGTACGAGCTGCCTCAAGCAAACAGAAAGCTCTTGAACGGAAATCAAACCCTTTATCAGTGGCGTGATCATTACAATTTTCTATAACGTGCAAACCCTTTGTGCATCAAATAAATTATAAGAAGTATCAAGCCAAATGCCATCAACCCCCATTGCCCGTATTTAAGGGCATTTCCACCCAAAATAAATCCTACGGCCCACAAAAATTGGAACAGCCAACTGATACTTAAATAATGCCAAAAATTGACCTCTTTGAGACTTGAAAGTACGTAGACTTGCCCCATATAGGGCACCTGCGGTATCAATTGAATAAGCAAGCACCATTTTATGCTATTCAGCCGATCGGTATGAAGCAATTGTGTCAAATCTTTTTTCTTCAATATCCACTTATACAGTATTTGATTAAAACATTTTTGATAGAAAAAATACGAAAAGATTAGGTTAAAGACCAAACAAAGCGCTACAATAATCAGCGATAATTTTATTCCCCAAAACACTCCAGCTAAAATCCAAAGTGGGGAAATAGGAATACCGAATGTGGGCAAAAAAGCTAATGCTGCAATCATACACCATCCATGCGTCGATAAAAAATGGTAAAATAGCACGAGATTGGTCTTAAAGGCGTCCACAACATTTACTGTCCGCCCTACGCATACCAAGATACAAAGCTCCATCAAAACGATCAAGCCTATGAAAACCATTAACCCAGCAGAACCGGAACAGCTTCCTCTCGACCAACAACACTTACGCATTTGCTTCCTTGTAAAAATCAGGGCATAATGCCAAAAATCCAAGGAATTTTGAATGTACCCTGGCCTTAAGAAAGCCCAAGTTCTCGAAAAAATCAACAACTACACGGTACCGATCATCACCCATGGAAAGATCGCTCAGTAACTCTTCGTACATAAAACCGTGCGTATTGAATGGTCTTTTTCGATCGCCTAGAGCCTACCTTAAAACTACAATGACCACGTCCGCTTCCGGTGACGTGTCGACTTGGACCGCTTCCGGCGCTTGTGTTTGTTCATCTTTAAAATACGTTTTTTCTTTAGGTTTCCCATAATAAATTATCTACAAAGAAGAGAAAATCGCAATTTTTTCAAAATGTAAAGCTTAATGTTCATGTTTTTAACGTACCACTAGGCCCAAATCATGCAAATAATTCACAATAAGCAACTAATAAAGCAAACGCGAAGGTATTTTTTTAAAAAATCCCCCATCCCTTAAAAACGTAAAGAAAATAAAAGCACTCGAATGGTTTTTACAAAAGACCTCTCAAAACCATCACACTTTCTCTCTTACTTCCCTAACAGCTCCGCGTCGGGATCTTTGCCTTGAAGGTGATAAGCCAGGATAGACTTCAACGCCTCCTGCAAAGTTGTCTTTGGTGACCAACCCAGCTTTGTTTGTGCTTCTTTGATGGAAGGTACACGTCGAGCGACATCCTGATAAGCGCTTCCGTAATGTTCTTCGGCGGAAACGGATTTTATCTCGATAGTCTTTGCCAAAACGGGATCGAAAGTTGCGATGGCATCTTTAACAAATTCAGCCAACTGTGCGATGGAATAATTTTCCTTCGGATTGCCGATATTGAAAATACCGCGGGTTGCGCAACCGTTTTCATTATTTATAATGCGGATCAAACAATCAACTCCATCATCGATATAAACAAAGCAACGCGTTTGCAGACCACCATCCACCAGCTCGATCGGTTTTTTATTGAGTGCATTATGTAAAAACTGTGTAAGCACACGCGAACCAGCATCATTACGAATATCGTCCAGTTTTGCTCCAATAAAATTGAACGGTCTAAATAGCGTATAATCCAAACCTTGCTCAAAGCCGTAAGCAAAAATGACACGATCCATCAATTGTTTGCAGCAGGAATAAATCCAGCGCTGCTTTTCAATAGGACCAAGAATGAAATCGGTTGTATGCTCTTCAAAAGCCTCGTCCGTAGCCATTCCGTAAACTTCGGAAGTGGATGGGAAAATAACACGCTTATTGTATTTCGCACACCAACGCACAACTTTCAAATTCGCTTCGAAATCTAGCTCAAATACACTCAATGGCTTGGTAACATAAACGCCGGGGGTTGCAATAGCAACCAAAGGCAAAACGATATCACATTTCCGTACCAGGTACTCGATGGCTTCATTATGAATCAACAAATCCAACTCCTGAAAGTGGAAACGTGGGTGATTCAAACATGGGATTAATTTATGCGTACCCAAATCCACCGCATAAACTTCATGTTGCGTTTTTGCCAACAAATGTGCACACAACGTGCTTCCGATAAAACCATTCGCTCCTAAGATTAAAACTTTTTTCGACTGCATACAAATAGCCCCCTGGCGGAAGGAGAGGGATTCGAACCCCCGAAACCTTTCGGTTTAACGGTTTTCAAGACCGTCGCAATCGTCCACTCTGCCATCCTTCCTTATTTTCTACAAGACCTTTCAATCAAAAACAAATTCTGCTTTTAAGTCAAATAAATAACAAAAGCAATCCGTGTTTCCATACTGCCATTTGCAACTTCAAAGTTGAATGTGCCTTCAAGGTAGGTTTAGCCTTGACAATCATATGTGTTTTGTAAGTATATAGCACTTATTATGAAGAGATTAAAACACTTAATAATCGCCTTTAGTATTGTTGGTTGTGTTTGTGTTTTTGGTAAAGGACAGTGTGGAACGTCACAACAAACACCTGAGGATATGTTTTATGACATATCGACCGGTTTCGCAAGCTGCCCAGGTACACTTCATAGAGCTGCTGAGGCTGGACTAATTGAGATTGCACAAGACTTAATAATGTCACATCCAAATCATGTCAACGCTAGGGATCGTTTTGATTTGACACCTCTTTTTTATGCAGCTGAGCATGGACACGTAGAAGTCGCTCGCGATTTATTAGCTAATGGAGCCGAGCCGAATGCACTGAACGACAGAGATAATGAAGGAGCTTCAGCTTTAACCATGGCAGTACAAGAAAAGCATACTGAGGTTGCCAGAGCATTGTTAGAATATGGAGCTAGCCCTGATGGCTTAGAGGACGAGCCTTGGATTCCTCTTGTTAAGGCTGTACGCAATAACGATATAGCAACTGTTACATTGTTGTTAAACCGGGGTGCTAATCCTAACCTTGTAGATGGATATGGAAGTACGGCCATCGGTGTTGCACGCCATCGTGGATTTCAGGAAATCCTCGATTTACTAGAAAGTTCTGCGGAAGAATAACTATCACATTTTGGAGGAAATTTTAAGAGATGCTAGTCTAGAGCCCGTATAAAAAGCTTGCATTTATATAAGATATTTGATTTCATCTGTTCCATGTTTCAGAAATCGGATAATTTGGATATCAATGTGGTCAATCATTTCGGTAGAGAATGGCATTCTTTTACAAATAGTGAAAGGCCGCTTGAAGACTTAAAACATGAATTCGATGGTTATTTTTCAATATTTCCTTGGGGGAAATTGCCAGATAATGCTGAGGGTTTTGATGCTGGATGTGGTTCGGGACGTTGGGCCGAATTTATATTATCTGGAAAATACGCAAAAATTGCTAAATTGAATTGCGTGGATCCCTCCAATGCAATTGAAATTGCAAAAAGTAAGTTATCGAAATTTTCCAATGTTAATTTTTATAATACAACCATAAACAGCATGCCTTTGGCTGAATCGAGTCAGGATTTTGGTTATTGTCTAGGCGTTCTTCACCATATACCGGATACTTTGTCTGCTATGAAGGCATGTGCGGATAAATTGAAACCTGGGGCACCATTTTTGGTTTATATGTATTATAATTTTGAAAATAGACCATTATGGTTTAAGTTGATTTGGGAATGTAGTGATGTTTTGAGGAAATGCATTTGCAGATTACCACATAAATTGAAGATCTTAGTTACAAATACGATAGCAGCTTTGGTATATTATCCTCTGGCAAAAATTGCTTTTATCGCTGAAAAATTACGCTTACCGTACAAAAATATCCCTTTAAGCGCTTACCGCCGAGGAGCTTTTTATAACATGAAAAATTGCGCTTTGGATCGATTCGGTACTTGTTATGAAAAACGTTATTCCAAAGCGGATATCGTTGACTTAATGACAAAATCTGGTTTGGAAAATATTTCGTTTTCCGAAGATCCCGACGTAAACTGGGTCGCGATAGGCTATAAGAAGGCTTAGATACCAAAACATGGAATAAACTTCTTGCAAAAGTCGTCCCGTGAAAATAATGTTACACCTCCGTAAAGATATCCGAAGTTAAACAAGCAAGAAGAAGCCGTGTAATCCGGCAATCGTTTGAAAAACTGGGACATAGCCAACAAGAAGATCGTGGTAACACGCGGCCGGAGTTTGTCATTTTTGAAATGAGCGAAAGTATTTAGAGACGTTCAAGTTGCTTTTTTCAGTTTTTTCGGCATAACCGTTGCGAGGTCTTTTAATTTGAGGAATTTTTTATAAAAATCCTTCAAATTGCAGCACTTTAGCTTGTATAGACGCACTCCAGCGCCATTGAGAATAGGAATTGTATTGTAAGGGAAGATATCCTACCACGATTTATCAAAATAATCTTGACGGTTGGAACGATAACGTGTTTATTTAGGTTTGGATTGCCCGATTGTGTAATGGTAGCACAAATGATTTTGGTTCATTATGTCGAGGTTCGAATCCTTGTCGGGCAGCCACTTTAGGAACCTAGAATGAAATCTCCGCAAGCCACTTTTGATGCTAAAACTATACGTAAAGATTTTCCGGCGTTAACCTATTGCAACGCTCAAGGTGATCCCATTGTTTACCTGGATAATTCGGCAACGACACAGAAACCACAATGTGTCATAGACGCTTTGGAAGATTTTTATTTACATAAAAACGCTAATGTTCATCGCGGATTTTATGAATGGGGAAATTTAGCAACACAAGCCTACGAAGGTGCAAGAAAGACGTTAGCAGATTTTATTGGAGCGGAACACGTAGAAGAAATTGTTTTCACACGGGGTGCCACCGAAGCTATTAACTGTCTCGCAGAAATCATTGCACAACACCATTTTCAAAAAGAGGACGAGGTTATCGTTTCAGAGTTGGAACACCATTCCAACATGATACCTTGGCAAATGCAACAAATCAAGCGCGGCATCCATGTAAAGGGTTGGCAAGTCGATGAAGATGGAAATCTGGATGTTAAACAGCTAGATCAGTTGTTGACTCCCAAAACAAAGTTGTTGGCCGTAACGCATGTTTCGAATGTTGTCGGAACAACGCCCGACTTGAAAAACATCATCACTCAAGCGCACGCCAATGGTACAATGGTGCTCATCGATGCTTCTCAAGCAGTCGCCCACTTGCCAATTGATGTAAAAACGTTAGATTGCGATTTTTTGGTTGGTTCAGGACACAAAATGTACGGACCTATGGGATCCGGATTTTTTTACGGCAAAAAGGAACTTTTAGAAGCATTACCGCCTTATCATGGCGGAGGCACCATGATGGAAACGGTGTATATCGATTCTTTTACACCAGCAGCCATCCCAAGTCGATTTGAAGCTGGAACACCACCGGTTGCCGACATCATCGGACTTGGCGAAGCAATCCAGTATCTGCGCCAATTTACGTGGGAATCTTTAACCGCTTACGAAGATAAGGTCATTGTTTATGCTGAACATGCCCTACAATCCGTTCCAAATCTGCATATCATCGGTCATCCACAGAAAAGAACCGCGGTTATTTCTTTTAACATAGAGGGCATCCATCCGCACGATGTTGCGACGGTGGTTAATGATCACAATATCGCTTTGAGAGCCGGATTCCACTGCTGCCAACCGCTGATGCGGCGTCTGAAATGCAATGGCGGTGTTGTTCGAGCCTCCTTCGGCCTATACAATACCTGCGAGGATGTCGATCGCCTTGTTGAAGCTTTAAAAAATGCTCAATCCCTTTTTAAATTATGAGTTTGCAGGAAATTTATCAAGAAGTTTTGCTCGCACACAATGAACATCCGAATAATTTTTTCGAAATGCCGGACGCAATCTCGAAAGCGCACGGACATAATCCGCTCTGTGGCGATGAAATTTCCGTATTTTTGAATTTGGAAGACAATAAATTAAAACAGATTTCCTTTACAGGGCAAAGTTGTGCCATATGCAAGAGCTCCGCTTCGCTAATGACAGAGTATTTGAAGGGGAAAACCGCCGACGTTGCTAAAAAAGATGCTTTAGCGTTTATAGAGCTGTTGAACGATCCGGAGAAGGCTGTGCCCGAAAATTTGGGCGAAATGGAGGCTTTGCTGGGCGTCCGAAAATTTCCGGCGCGACTGAAATGCGCCACACTCGCTTGGCATACCTTCTTGAAGGCTTTAGAACAACCTTCTAAAGGGGAAACGGTCTCGGAATCCTGTTCTTGCCAACATAATTGCTGTTGCTGATTTATGCCCCCAAAATGGATATTGGCTTCTTCTTCCCCGCGACGGATAGAATTATTACGCACTGTAATAACGGACTTCGAGGTCTGTTCCGCATCCGTAGAGGAGCTGCACACAATCCCCGAAGGCAAACAACCGGAATTTGTTGCCCAAATCAACGCTCAAAAAAAAGCGGAATACGTTGCTGAAAAATATCCTAACGCCTATGTCATTGGAGCCGATACTATCGTGGTTTTAGGGCATACTATGTTAAATAAGCCTAAAAATCTCGAAGAGGCACGTTGGATGCTGGAGCAATTAGCGGGACAAACGCATCACGTCATTACAGCCGTGTGTATCATTTGTAGATCGGAACATTTTTACAGAGAATTTGCCGTACATTCCCCTGTAACATTCGCACAACTGGATCCCGACTTTATAGAAAAATATTTACACACAATCCAACCGTTGGACAAGGCGGGAGCTTATGCGATACAGCATCCTTTAACCAAAACATTCGCAACGTTTTCCACGGAAGATTATACCAACATTATGGGCTTTCCTGTAGAAGCATTTAAGCAAGCGATAGTCCCTATTGCAGGTTAATCTTTCGAACCGGCGTTATATAAACGTTCTCGATATGATTTTTGTTCTTCTTGGAGAAATGATTTTGTTCTTCTTCCTCTTCACGCAAATATTTGATGACATTATCCGCAGATAATTCTTGCTGTACAAAGCTAGCATTGCTTGCATTCACCTTCCCGGAAGTTATAGTTGTTTCCACTGTTTCAGGAGAATCCGGAAGCCCTTCTCCATAATTATGCGACCCCTCTTCGATGGGAATAAGCTTATTTCTATCAAATACTTCCTCTTTTTCCTCTTTAAAAATAATAGGCTTCCAAAAGCGTTTAATGTAGGGTTTCGCGCTTAAGACATTACAACAACAGAGCAACAGCATCCATTTTTTCATTCAAACATCTCCCAAATACAAGGGCTTGTACCAACACAGTTATGCAAAAAACGAAAACGCTTTGCGCGAATAGCATGCCCTAAAGCAGCTTCTATCTTCGATTGAATAATCCATTTCTCAGAAAAGGTATTATATTGTTTGAAGTAAGTTTTTTCTTTCGATAAAAGCTGCGTACAAGCTGCATACGCTTCTTTATTGCCGATTGTCAGCATTCCCCATGCTTTTAATTGCAGCGCCAGCGGTTTTTTAGCCAACAATTCCATTTTCTCAACCGATAACAAGCGCTTTCCGATTTCCGCATAACGCGCATCATATTTAAGCAGAAGCAAACCTAAACATCCTAGATAACCCTGCGTTTTAATGGGCTCAAAATCTTGCTCTAAAAATTCCGTTAATGCTTTCGTATTTTTTTCCAATAAATACAGCAATGCACGATAAAAAATGCTTTTACCATAGATATTTTCACTATTCGTATTTTCTAAAGCCATTAACTCACGACAAACTTCTATAAGCTCCTTCGGAATCTCTTTCTTCAAAACCAACAGCGGAATCAATAGCAATTGAGTCAATTTTACACCCGATAACGCCTTTTCCTTTATCTGCGGTCCGGCCAATTCTATTATTTTTTCAAAATTTTGATTTAAAACAAAATCAAAACACGTCGCCAAATTCTCTTGCCAACCGCAAGTATATTTTTGTCCATCGCGTACAGCCCTCATATACGTTCCATAGGCAAAATCCATAGAACAAGCGATATCAAATTTTTTCGCTAAAACATCAACCGTTGTATGAAGCGTATCCGAAGCCCCCTTCTGTTCCGCAAAAAAATGTTCTATTTTGTACCAATGCGCTTGAGGCAAGAAATTTAGCAGATACGTTACCAAGAGCTGCTGCATGTTGCTGTTTTGTGGATGCTTTTTCACAAAATCCATCAACTGCGGTAAGCTGTTTTTATGTTCTTGCCATTTAGGCAAAGCAAACGGGAGAAAACATTCTTGAGATTTTAAGTGCCCCAATAATGTGTTTGTTTTTTTACGCTTTGAACCTAAACATTCTTTTGCCAAATACCCCAAAGCGTCTTGAGGGGACCACGAAACACTCCCATTGTGTTGCGGTTCACAAAGTTGTACATTCAACTTTCGTAATGCCGATGTCCAAATATCATACTTATAAAAACAGGCTTCATCGTATTCGCTACGTCCAAGCTCTCTCAAAAAGGGGTGCTTTATTTTCGTTTCTGCATACCGTATGGGACTTGAAGCATCATCGCTGTGCAAAATGAAATCTTCTCCCAGCAAAATACAGAGCCAGTGATTGAGCGCTTTATTCTTTGAAAAAGAAATCAATTTTCTACAACTTTCCCATTTTAAATCGGTTTCATGCAATTTTTCAAAAGCTTCTGAGGGGAAAACACGCACTGGTCCATGAAGCTTGGCAACGGAACAAACTTCACGTTGCAATAATTTTCTTAACTCGCTTCCACTTTCTTCGAGGATAATCCATAATTCTTCCGCATTCTTTCGATTTTTTAAACCCGTTCCTGTGGGCAACAGGCAGACCATTTTATGTCCGTTTTCCTGCTCATCCACCAACATCGAGCTTAAATAGAAATCTTCTTTCGGTATCTTTAAATTCGGATCAAGTGCCACGTAAAAATCGCAATCGTACGACTGTTTCTCGGCAAGATTTTCGTACAATAGACAAGTTTTTTCGTCTTCACCACAGGAAATATATGCGTCATCGCCACCGGGTACGTTTTTGCGCTGTTTTTCAATAAAGGAATAGATCTCTTGCCAATAAATAGGACTCAAGCGCTGTTTTAAATGCTCCTTTTTGAAATAAAAACGCATAAATTTCTTGCAATACTCTTTTTAGTATTTTATAGCATTAAGTATGCCAGGATGCCTTTGGAAATGTAGGATTGGAACAGCTTTATGTTCCCTTTTTTTAATGAACTTTGTAGTAGCAACAGAAGACCTCACAAAAATATCGGTAAATAGTCAATCTAATTCTCAAAGGTTGCCCCAGAAAGAAGGTTTTCGGTTTTTTAAAAAAGAACCTTCCGTTGTAAGTTCTATTATTGTCAGAGTATATCACCAAGGAAAATTCGACGGATTTTTGTTGATTGACCGAGGTAGGCCACCGCTTGGTCCAGCTTTACCCGGAGGAATCGTCCGTTATAAGGAGAACCCTGAGGACTGTGTTAAGCGTACCCTATTTGATGAATGCGGCATCTCTTCGATTTCCAATATTCAACAGTTTAAAGTTTATTCTGATCCAGCCAGAGATCCTCGAATGCATGCCGTTGATATCGTATATTCTGTTCGGATAGACGATCAAAAAATCAGCAGTGGAACCGATGCTAAACATGCCTGGATCTGTCCGTTGGACAAACTTCCTTGGGATAAACTCGTTTTTGATCACCAAACCATGTTGAAATCGTATTTAGAATACTTGATTACTTCGAAGGATTGCGTAGAACGTCCTGAAAAGATACAGTTAGGCTCTGCTACTCGGAATGGCGTAAGGAACAAGAATGATTTTGAAAATGTCGCTAAACAGGCTTATCGACCACCGCATCTGTTTGTTGCAGGCATTATCGAAGTTTACGAAGGTAAAGAGTTTAAGGGTATTGCCATTGCAGATTTTAAACAGGAACCAGGCATCAAAATATTACCAGCAGGTGGTGTCGTCTACGGCGAAACCATCGAACAAGCATTCCAACGGCACGTAAAAGAAAAGTACCACGCAGAAGTTTCTATTTTAAATCAATTTAAATCGTATTCTTTCTGCAATGACGCTGGTAAAAAGCATGATATAACAACGGTACTCCTAGCTAAAGCCGATAAAAAGGCGCTAGGATCTTTACACATTTATGCATTGGATAACATTCCCTTGGAAGCTCTAGGGTTCCATCATAAAAATATTACCGAAGATTACATAAAATATCGAAGAGGTGAAACAGTAAATACATGTGCAGATTGTGGCCCCGTTAAAGTAGCCAACAAACAGCTATAGCGTTTGCACCAACTGTTCGAAGTTCAATTTGATTTTTTCGTAGGTCCTTACTTGCTCCAGATGCCATTTTGCTTGGATCTGATAATTGCGTAAATCTTCCGTCCAGTGGATTGCAACTTCGTTCCATTCTTCGGTAGCACCCGCGATCAGTTCATAGGCGGCTTTACTTCTAATCGAAAGTCCCAAACGTTCGTAACAAAGCCCAATTTGGCATAGAATGGGCCATTGCCAATCTGGACTTTTGTTCAAATCTACAAGTGCCTGATAAAGCTTTATGGCTTCTATCAAATTTCCTTCTCTATAAAAATCCTGCGCTATTTCACTGGCACTTAATTTCTGATATTTGTCCCAAATTTGCCAATGTTCCGACTGTTCTATCCGTTTTTTCTGTCCCAACCGTAGCAAGGCAAAAATTGTTTCCAAAACTTTGTCCTTTTCACCTAACTTTTTGTAGGCATGTATAAGATAATAGTAAGCTTCCGGCATTTCCGCTGTATTTACCGGTAAATCGCAATATTTTTCTAAAAGCTTGGCAGCCTCATCGGTGTGTTCGGAGCAATAAGCACATAAAGCTCTTTTATGTAGGATATCCGCTAAAATAGTTGCATCAGCATTTTTAAAATGTATTTTTGAGAAAAAATCAAAAGCTTCTTCGTACTTTCTTTGATCTAAATAAACCTGCGCAATCCCTAACTGAGCCCAAATGACATAGCTTTCATACTCCTCAAGGTGTGAATGATCTACATTGAATGTACCATTTAAAACTTTGTAATAGTGTAAGAGCGCCCGATCAAATGCTTGGTAATTCAAATAATAATAACCCAACGTTAAATGAATTCGCGGAACATCCGATTCTTTCGGAAACGTTTCAACATACTTTTCGTACAATAAAAAGCGTATAGGACTCTGTAATGTCTTATATATTTTACATAAATCTTTGATGAGGACTTTATTCAAGTCTTGTGGCATAAAAGTCCCTAAAGCTTTTTGCCACTGCTGTTCACACTGAATTAAATTGTGCCTTTGATAAGACATCCAACCGAAAACGACTTGATTTCCCCACGTACTTTTCAGATATTCTGAAGTTTTTATTTCGTTTATGTAAGGAAGCGTATCTATTTCCGACATCGGTTCATCGATAACCGCTTGCAATCCATCTGGGATGAATCCTTTGGGTTTTTCAATACCATAAATCAACCCAATAAAGAGTCCCCATTGCAATAAAAGTAAGGTCGTCCATCGCCTACACATATAACCCCATGTGCAGCATATTTCGCACCAGAAATAATATCTACACCATTAAATCAAAATTTTTTATGCAAAAAGGTTCTCAATATCTCTTCCTCAAATTTCTACTATCTTACCCCAAAAAACATCGTCATCTTAAAAAACATATTGGATACAATTTTTTGCTTGAGATTTTTTTATAAACCTGCTTACAATAGCAAGAAGAGATGAAGGAACATGTAAACGAGCTTTTAAAACACATTGGTGAAGGGCTGAACTTGCCAGATCTGTGCTTAGACGACAACAACCACTGCATTTTACTATTCGACGAGAAGATTGTTCTCAATATGGATTTCGATGAAGAAGGCGAAAAACTGGTTATTTACGCTTATATCGGAGAGATCCCGTTAGAATGCAGAGAAGTTATTTTTGAAAAGGCGCTGGAAGGCAACTTTTTCTGGAACGAAACCGATGGTGGAACGTTGGGTATCGATAAGCAATCGCAATCGCTGGTTCTTGCAAAATCATTCACGTTACCATTGAGTGATTTTAATGTTTTTGAAGATCAACTTGCAACATTCGTTGAAATCGTAGAAAAGTGGATTTCGCGCATCGAAGATTATCTGAAACGAGCCGAAGAACGCGCAGAAAGCGATCTATAATTTAGGAGACACAAAAAAATGGAAACGAACACCAAAACAAAAAGCGGACGCGGGTTATTCACCCCTGTTTTCACGAGCAACGTCGGATTGAATGAACATGCAATCAAGCACTTGCAGCATTTAAATCAAATTCCGGTTTCTGCCCCACGACAGGGAGTTTCTTACTTTCAAGCTAAAAAATATTTAGCCTAATTTACACAAACAAGGTTCCTTAAATCTTAAGCCCAAGCGCTTTGCTGTTTGGGCTTTTTGTCTGTTTTAGAGCACATCTACACAAGTTAAAAATTCACAGCCATAGGAGAGGGCAACCATGTTGTAGTTTTCGAAAACCCAAGAGAAGCTTTTTTCAAAAAATTCCCTTAGCGTTTCCTTCCAAAGGATTTTTGTATTACGTAGACATTCAAGAGCTTATGCTCTTTGAAATCACTTTTCTAGCTTGATTTTATTCCGCTAAAACGTTACAACAATAGATACTGTATGGTTCATTGTTGCGAAGAAGGTTTTTTTGAGATATTTTGGGGACAACAAATGCAAAAGATAATACGCTGTCTTTTGCATGATTTAAGCAATTGTTTAACGGGAAACCTCGCGTTAAGTGAGCTTTACTGCTCGAAACAACAAGCGGTATCTGTTGAGGAATTTGCCATTATTCGGGATAATTGCTACAAAGAACGTGAAATTTTGAAACAACTATCACAGCTTCATCATACAGAGCCAGGCAATATAACCTACATCGATTTACAAGCGTTTGTCAGCGATTTACAGCCACTTTTTGAACGCTTGCTTCCAGCCCATGCTAAATTTAATTTGACCCGTGACAAATCTTTGGAGGTGCTTATCAAGTTTGATCCGGCATTTCTGCAACGCATTTTTTTAATGACGATCCTTTTGGCTATCAAAGCTTTTGAAAATGCCACAAAACCTGCGTTAGATATACATATCGCCTGCGAAGGAGATACGGTAGCTTGCCAGATAAAAAGCAATGTTCCTCTGGATTTAAATACGGAAGATTTAGTGGAAATAAAGGACAATCACCTTCTCTTATCCCGAATTTATGGTCCTATGATGCGATTCTATCTAGAGAAATACAACGGTCGCTTTTCGTACAATATTACGCACGAAAAAACGTCGATTATTAATCTAAAATTTCCTATTGTAACATGAAAAATTATCCTTTGCTTATTTTGGATGACGATGCACCCATTTTGCTAGCCCTGCAAGAAACCTTGAAACAGGAAGGGTATGAATGCGAAGGGACAACGCGAGCTCAGGAAGCCTTAGAAAAAATCAGAAAACGGACATTTGCGATTGTATTATCCGATCAGCGGATGGCAGAAATGCCTGGAACTCAGTTTTTACAACAAGTAAAACAAGCGCAGCCGATGTGCTCACGCGTATTGATTACAGGGGTACTTTCCAGCGACATGTTTTTGAAAGCCATCAATGATGCTGAAGTTTTCCGTTGTTTGGCAAAGCCGTGGACGCGAGAACAATTGCTGAATACGATAAATGACGCCTATCAAGCTTTTGAAGTCAAGCAAGCACAGCAGGCAACCATACAATCATTGTTGGACGCCAACCGAAAACTTTTGAATGAAAATCTTCAACTACAAAAAGCGCCTTAGAAATGGATAATAATGATCGTATTTTGATCGTCGAAGATGACAGCAATTCTGCCGCCATTTTGAAAATCCTTTTGCAAAAGGCAGGCTACGCAATTTTACCTATCGCCGCTGATGGCGAAACCGCTTGCGGCTTGGTCGAAGAGCATAAGCCGATGCTCATATTGATGGATATTACATTGGCGGGCGCTTTGGATGGAATCGATACCATCAAAAAAATTCATGAAAAATTTGATATCCCAGTGGTTTACTTAACCGGACACACCTCGGAAACCATCATAAAACGTGCTAAAGCAACTTCACCCTTTGGGTTTATTTTGAAACCGTATACTGCCAATATGGTTTTGATAACGGTTGAAATGGCATTCCATAAGGCAAAGCTCGAAAAAGATTCCAAAGAAACCAAATTACGTTTGGCAGCAACGTTAGGTAACTTGCCCAATCCTATTTTTTCTTTGAACAAATCCGGAAATATAACCTATGTTAACACTGCAGGCATTCAATTTTTGCAGTTACCCATCGGTAGAATTTTAACCAAGCATATCGACAATATTCTTCCTTTATGGGATCCGTACATAGACAACAAACGCCTCGATTCGGTTTTTACACTTCTAACAAAAACCACTTCTGGCCCCAATCATGTCGTCTTTCATAAAAATGAAGAAAATCGGCATTTATATGTTTCTTTTTCGGAGGTAAAAAATATTTTCAATGATACACAAAGTTACGTTGTTTCGCTGGAGGATTTTTCGGAAAGATTTTATGCCGATCGGAATAATCAACGACTGGCAACAGCTCTAAAAAACGCACATGAGGGTGTTCTTATCGTGAATCAATGCGATACCGATTTCACTATTCTTTATGCTAATCAGGGCTTTTTTAAATTATTAAAAACTTCCGAAGAAGCAACCATAGGGCATCCTTTATCGGAATTGTTTTGCGAAAATTTCAATCCAGATATTTTAAAAGCATTGCGGGCACAAGAGGCTTTTTGTGCGGATACGCCCATGGTTCGTATCGATGGAGAAAGCATTACGACACAATGGACATTATCTAAGCTATCGAATGAGCCATCCAATTCCGAACTTGTCATTACGATTCGTGATGTTACTGTTCTTCGGAAAATGGAAGAGAGCTTGCGGCAAACGCAAAAAATCGAGGCAATTGGTCGTTTAGCTAGCGGTATTGCGCACGACTTTAACAACTTGCTTTCTATCATCAATGGCTGTTCGGATCTTGCTCTAAATGCAAAATCTTTGGACTCCAAAACAGCCTCGTACATTCACAGTATAAAAAATGCCGGCGAAAAAGGGGCCTCCCTCGTTCGACAATTGATGGATTTTTCACGGCAAACACCAACTTCGCCCGTGGCGGTTGAGGAAAATTCAACTTCGGAAACGATCGATAAAACGCTGCAGATGTTAACTCACTACTTGGGTGATAAAGTCGTGCTGGAAACCCATATCGCACCTCTGCTGTGGACAATGGGCATCCCTGCTAATGCCCTGGATCAAATTTTGGTCAATTTGAGTGTCAATGCCCGTGATGCCATGCCGAACGGCGGGAAACTGCTCATTGAATGTGAAAATTTCGAGGGTCAACCCGAAGGTTTGCCTAAGGGGAAATTTGTAAAAATCACGGTAAAAGACTCAGGGGTTGGTATAGCACCCGAAATTCAAGGGAAAATATTCGAACCCTTCTTTACCACAAAACCTATCGGTAAAGGTACCGGCTTAGGTTTACCCAGCGTCTACGGGCTTGTTCAACGCTACAACGGCAACATTCTGCTGCAAAGTGTTCCTCATAAAGGGACTTCTTTTACGTTATATTTTCCCGTGCAAGCCGAAAAATTCGTTTCCAACACTCCCAAAACAAACAATATAAAATGTTGTTTTTTGGATTTATCACCCGAAATTGAAAAACTTGTCCGTCCATTGTTTATCCTCTCTGGATGGCACATTTGCGAAAACTTGGAAGGTAATTGTCTTCAAGTTTCTCATGAACCAAATGCAGACATCTGCATTCCCAAGACATATACTCCAACGGCATCCATCCAACATCCCTGCGCTCTTTGCCAAATTTGGGACGCAATACAGTTGAAAGACTGATCTACTCTTGTCGGATTTATTCTTGCCATTACTACTCTTTTGTGTTTTATTGAGTGTATGAAGCGTTTAGTGTTATTGAGGCATGGAGAGAGTGTTTGGAACCAAGAAAATCGTTTTACGGGATGGACCGATGTTGATTTGTCGGAAAAGGGAAAACAAGAGGCGTTGAGTGCAGCCAAATTGCTAAAGGAAAATCATTTTACATTTGATCGGGCTTATACTTCTGTTTTAAAGCGCGCCATTCGAACATTGTGGATTACACTGGATGAAATGGATTTAATGTGGATTCCCGTAGAACGCGCTTGGCAGCTGAATGAACGGCATTACGGTGCTTTACAGGGACTTAATAAATCCGAAACTGCCGAAAAATACGGTGAACAGCAGGTTAAAATTTGGCGCAGAAGTTACGATGTTTGCCCGCCAGCACTCACCGAAGATGATGAGCGTTTCCCCGGAAGAGATCCGCGTTACAAGCATATCCCGGCACAGCAGATGCCCAAAGGGGAATGTTTGAAAGATACGCTAACACGCCTATTGCCTTATTGGAAATCGACCTTAGCACCTGCAATTCAAGCAGGAAATCAGATTATCATTGTTGCGCACGGTAATTCCCTGCGGGCTTTGGTTCAGTATCTGGACAACATGTCCAATGACGCCATCGTTCAATTGAATATCCCAACCGGGATACCTCTCGTTTACGAATTAAACGACGATTTAACGCCCATAAAGCACTATTATTTGGGGGATGCGGAGGCCATTGCTAAAGCTCAGCAAGCGGTTGCAAACCAAGGTAAAAAGCAATAAAACATGAAGAAAAACGCTTTTACTTTTATCGAGATACTGGTCGTCCTTTTTATCGTTGGGACACTGACCATTTTGGGATTGAGCGGTTTCAAACATTCACGCGATTCTCACAGGGTAGATAGCCTCCTTCAAGAGCTTTCCTTGCTGCGTACCGCGATTTTATCCTACAAAGAAGTACACGGTCATCTTCCACCTATTGAGCTTTCAGCGTTAGCTTGCGATAATTTTAATGCGCTCAAGCCTTTCTGGTATCCTTTCAAGCCGGAAAATTCTAAAATCCTTGAGGGAGGAGCATGGTGGGGAATGCTTTGCGGGGACCTGTCTTTTGTAGCTGTTAAACAAGACTGTAGCTTTATTTCTTTTGAAGCCGATATCCTTGAAAAAAAGATGCAGGGATTATGTTGTGTGGATAATACAGGGACCTATTTTTATATTTTACAGACCTATTCTAATTGTAATTAAAATAGGATGAAAAAGAGTACACGCGATAAGCTTTATGAGCGTTTTGACCGGAGCAATGTTGAGTTTGGTCAGCTATTGCAACATGTAGAGCGTGAACGTAGTTTGTTGCATTCCATATTCAATCTTTTGCAAGAGGCGGTTCTTTTGGTAGATAAGCAAGGCAATATCGAATTTTACAATGAATCGGCACGTTTATTGTTGGGACTTCCTCAAGAAAATAAAAATCTTCCGTCGTTGTGGCATTGGCTTCCGAACCTAAAGAGTTTTTTTGAACCACGGGCAGAAGATATATATCCGGATGTTTCCTCAAAAGAAATGGCCCTATCCTATCCAGAAAACAAGCAGGTTCGTATTCATGTCCAAGTTCTTCGAGAAGAACAGCAGCCGATTCGGTTCATCATTTTAATTCAAGATATTACACAGGAAACGCAAAAAACGGAAGAGCGAGTTTATCAAGAAAAGACAGATTCTATCGTACAGCTTGCTTCTGAAGTCGCGCATGAATTGGGCAATCCACTAAATTCCATCGGAATCCATTTACAGTTGATGCAACGGGCGCTGAATGCTAAATTCGATACCCATAAGCTTTCCCAATCTTTGCAGATTTGTCAAAATGAAATTCATCGTTTGGATGAGATTGTGCAACACTTTTTGCAAGCGGTTCGGCCTCAATGTTGTTCCTTGCAAAAAGGAAGCATTGTTCCGGTTATAAATAAGGTTCTAGATCTTGTAAAACCACAACTGGACAACCTCAATATTGCGCTCGATTTCGATATCAAAGGAAATTTACCGCCTATTTACTTAGATCCATCGCGTGTGCATCAAGCCTTATTCAACGTTATCAAAAATGCCATCGAAGCCATCGGTTCCAATGGGTGGATTCGAATTTCGTGCTATTTGAATGATACGCACCTTATTGTTGCCTGTGCTGATTCGGGATGCGGTATATCGGGAGCTCAAGCAATGCGCATGACAACCGCACAAAACCAAACAACGAAAGAACTTGGGCACGGTATAGGAATGCTTATCATACAACGCGTTATGCGAGAGCACAACGGCAATTTGGATATAGAAAGCAAAGAAAATTTGGGCTCCATTCTCTATCTGCGATTCCCTTTAATTGAGCAAAATTTTCGAAAATTGCAGAATTCTTCTAAGCCTTAACAGGGTGATTTTTGCAACAGAGAACTTTTTGAAAAAAGTTCCCTTGAACCCTCAAAAACTTTTTCCTTATTTTGCAACAGTGTTGCAAAATCATAAAAGTTTTAAGGGAGTTTGAGGGATTTTTTACAAAAAATTTCTCAAAATTTTTGTCATCATTCTAGAACTCTTGTTTCAAGCTTCGTAGCATCAATGCATTGATGGTATCCTTTAGCGGTGCCGACTGATATAATATTTTATGCAATGCCATTAATATGGGTGCTTTATCCAAAACTTCTGAACACAGTTTGTAAAAACATTGGACGCTCCAATAGCCTTCTACGGTCTTTTCTTTGAGCAAATTTTCGATCGTTTGTCCACTTGCAAAGGCATAACCGAAGGTTCGATTGCGACTCCAAACGCCTTGTGCGGTTGCGATTAAATCGCCGAGTCCGCTTAATCCGAAAAAGGTTTCTTTGTGCCCACCCAAGTAAGTTCCTAAAACGGAAAGTTCTTTCAATGCCCGAGTTAAGTAAGCTGCACGCGCGTTATCGCCCAGATGGAGACCTTCTAGAATTCCCGAACCGATGGCATAAATGTTTTTCAAGCAGCCGCCTAATTCTACACCCTTCAAGTCCTTACTGGTGTATACGCGGACAAAAGAATTGCTGATAGCTTTTTGTAGATGTGTTACGTCGCTTTCTGAAGCTAAAACCATGGCAGCATGCTTCCCTTGTGCAAATTCTAGCGCATAAGTTGGCCCCGAAAGGCAGGCAAAACGAACCTCAGGCAGTAGTTCTCTGAAAAGCTCAGAGGGGGTTTTTAGAGAAGTTCTATCGAGGCCTTTGACCAACGAGATGACATGCTGAATTTTTGAGCCCCATAGCTCTAATTTCTTGCAGCAATCCATCAAACCTTGTGTCGGACATGCCATAAAGACAACCGTAGTATCATCGATATGAGATTCCCAGTGACTATCGACAGTAATCGCACTGGGTAGCTCGACTCCCGGCAAGTGAAATATATTTTCATTGTGTTGCCGAATCGTCTCTGCTTTCGCTTCATCTCTTGGAACCAAAACAACGCGATGGCCACACTTCGAAAGATGGATAGCCATTGCAGTTCCCCATGCTCCCGCGCCCATGACTATGTAGTTTACGCCTGACATTCAAACCGCCTTTTCTACAATAGCTTCATCGAAATAATTGAAATCCATTCCGGCATTTACGACGATCGTTTGTCCATTGATGCCGCTCGACATCGGACTTAGCAGAAACAATGCGGTATTGGCAACTTCTTGCGTCTCTAAAGCCCGCTTACGCAACGTCATTTTTTCCGCGAACAAATAGTTTTTCAAAAACCCAGGAATGCCTGCCGATGCGCTTGTTTTCAAGGGCCCTGAGCCAACACAATTAAAGCGGACTTCGGTATCTAAACTGAAAGATTTCGCCAAAAATCGTACCGTGCTTTCCAATGCGGCTTTTATGGGCGACATATAACCGTAATGAATTGCCGTAACTTGCGAAGAAATTCCTATGGTTACGACGGAAGCACTAGGATTTAACAACGTTTTTAGGTGCTTGGAAATCTCCACCAGCGAAAAACAGGAAATTTCAACCGCTTGCAAGAAATCCTTGCGTTGGGTCTCATAAAAGAGCTTGAAACCTTCGGAAAAATTCGCAAAAGCCAAGGAGTGTAAGATACCATCCAAACGAACATTACGCGCTTCCAAAGACTGTTTTAAACACTCGATTTCCGATTCTTGCTCGACATCGCAAACGAAGATGTTTTCCGGATTTAACCAACGCGACAACTCGGTTTTGCGTTTATCTGAACGTACTGAATAAAGCACGTTCGCACCGGACTGTTCCAGCGTTTTACCCACGAACCACGCGATGCTCTTTCGATTGGCAACACCGAAAACGAGAAACGTTTTTTCGCTAAAATTCAATAAACTCATAGCCCTTCAACCGGAACCAAACCTAAAACAAATTCAATGGTTACCAATATCTGCCCGTCTTTTCTCGCAGTACCTTTGAAAAAATAAAAGTCCTTTATCTTTTGCGTAAACACGGCTTCCAAAAGCAATGTGTCGCCCGGGAAGGCCATACGCTTAAATTTAGCGGATTCGACACGGGTTAGAACAGGAACTTTCCCGGAAATGTCGGTACCCTTTAAAAGCTTCTGGCTCATGAAAACGCCTGCCGTTTGGAATATAGCTTCACACATCAATACGCCTGGCATCAACGCCATTTGCGGGTAATGACCCTTAAAAAAGAACTCATCCGCTTTGAGTTTACGCTCGGCAATAATCTTATCGTCGGAAAGCTCAATCACCCGGTCAACAAACAAAAACGGAGGTCTGTGCGGAATGGAATTTAAAACAATCGCCTCAGGAACAATTTCTTTCATGGACATATTCAACTTTTAAAGCATACCACAAAAAATGCAACTCTAAATACCATTATTCTAGGCAGAGTCTGTTCAAATTATCATTGTTTTGAGAGATCTTTTGCAAAAGCTCTCCCAACCCCTCTCAAAAGCAGGGCAGAGACCCTGCACCCCACTCATTTTGCAACATTGTTGCAAAATTATGAAAGTTTTTGAGGGTTTAAGGGAAGCTTTTTTCAAAAAATTCCCTTACTTATAAATTTTTTATCTTCCGTAGACTCACTCTAGGAACCCCTCTTGTCGAAACGAGTAAAAATTATCTTTTGCGATAATGATATGATCCAATAAACGTATCTGTAACGTATAGCCTACATGTTGCAGTGTTTGCGTCAATTGAAGATCCGCTTGCGAAGGTTTAGGATCACCCGACGGATGATTGTGCGCAATGATGATGTTGCTGGCTTCCCGCTTCAAAGCTGAAGTCAATACCTTCCGAATTTGCAGGTGGGTCCGTGTAATAAAGCCCTCCTCCAAACGCTCAATACCGTCTTGCATCAAACGATAAGAGGCATCCAAATAAGCGACTTCTACCACTTCATGCTTCAATCCCATGAGCCTTGATTTCCAAAATGCTACCAAAGAAGCATTGTTGCTAAATAGTACCTGCTGTGTCGTTTTTTGCTGCAGATAATAACTTGCAAAATCTCGAATTAAAGCAATACAAACCGCAGAAGTTTTTCCGATTCCAGGAACGCTTTCTAACTCTTCCGGACTGGCTTCAAATACACAACGGAGCGAACCAAACTTTTGAAGCAATGCTTTCGCCAAACCTTTGACATCTTTGCGTGGGATGCACAACGTAAGAAGTAACTCTAAAACTTCATGTTCCGCAAAACCACTAAAACCGGTCTTTAAGAATCTTTCTCTCAAGCGTTCTCGATGTCCGGTAAGGTCATTTTTCATATCAAACGAACAATATCTTTCCGTTCAGGTTAGATTGTTGCGACTTCTCCAATGCGGTTTGCCATTGAGAAAGAGGATAGGTCTCAGCGCAAGGCAACACCAATTTTTTGCTTTGTAACAAACTGAAAATTTGCCATAAACAGGCATTATACTCTAATTTTGGCCGCAAACGAATCCATCGATCCATCCAAAAGCCCCTTAGCTGTATATTTTTAAATATCAGTTCTCTTGTCGGGAATCGCACTTTGTCGCTCGTCATAGCTCCAAACGTAACCATAGTTCCGTTGTCTGCTAAAGCCTTTATCAATTCCAGTGCGGATTCGCCACCTACCGAGTTCAATGCCAATACCGGAAGCGCTCCATCGGTAAAATTTCTGATAGATTTTAAGGCATCTTGCCTTATAACACAATTTGCACCCATGGCCATCAATGATTGTGCTTGAGCTACATCTCGAACCACATTGATTGTTTTATAGCCATAAACCTTTGCCAACTGGATAACACAGCGTCCCACACAAGAATTGGCTGCATTCTGAACGACCCAATCCCCCGAACGCAAAGGAACAAAATCATTTAACAATCGCAGTGCCGTCGGTGGATTGATAAAAGTTTGCGCAGCTGTTTCTATCGACAAACCCGCCGGAACACAAATAACATCATTCTCATCTAAAACACAGTAATCTTGCCATGTTCCCACATCCTCGGGAATTCGAACATGTGCGCCGCATTTTAAGTTTTCAACAGCTTTACCCACTTCGCAGATTTCACCAATGCCTTCCCTTCCTGCAACTGCTGGAAGCTGGCTCAAACGCTCATACGTCCCGCGAATCTTTCCGAAATCGGAAGGATGTATCACACTTGCCAAACGCTTTACAAGCACCTGATTCGGGGCTATATCTGAAATTGTCCGTTCTTCTAAACGTAATACCTCTTCTGGATCTCCATATCCTCGATAAACCAAAGCTTGCCCCGTGTATTTCATATGCCTAAGAGATTAAGTCTCTTTCCTTACATTGGCAACCCCAAAATGCATTCGATTACACCTTTAATTATAAAATACAGCGAGAGAGACAAAATTTTTACAAAGCCAATAGACAGGAAGCTTTTTGTTTTCAACCTTGAAATTGTAATCTCCTTTCGCGAAAATATTGACAAAACGCTCAAAATTTTTTACCGTATCACTTGCTTTGTTATGGAGATGTTAGATTCAAACACACAACCGTCTTCTTTGACGGAATTAAATGAGGAAATTCAGACAAAAACAGCTTGGGTAGAGTTATTGAAGGCCGAAATCAGCAAGGTTATCATCGGCAATAAGAACATTGTTGATCACCTGCTCGTCGGTTTGCTGGGGAACGGCCACATTCTACTTGAAGGTTTGCCTGGATTGGCAAAAACATTGCTTATAAAAACAGTCGCCCAAATCTTTAAGCTGGATTTTAAGCGCATCCAATTTACCCCAGATTTATTACCTTCGGACATTATTGGAACGCTCATTTACAACCCTGTTTCGGGTGATTTTACCACCAAGAAAGGGCCTATCTTCACCAACATCCTGCTTGCAGATGAAATCAATCGTGCGCCTTCAAAGGTTCAGAGCGCCCTGTTGGAAGGTATGCAAGAGCGCCAAGTCACCCTGGGAGAAACGACGTACAAATTAGACAATCCATTTTTTGTACTTGCGACCCAAAATCCGGTGGAACAGGAAGGAACTTACTCCTTACCGGAAGCTCAAGTGGATCGTTTCATGCTGAAGTTGACCGTGAACTATCCGTCTTGGAATGAGGAACGAAAGATTTTGGAAGCTAAGAGCACGCTGCAAACACCCCAGGAGCCGCAAGCCATTCTTTCGGCACAGGAAATCTTCGAAAGTCGTCAGTGGATTGATAAGATTTACATGGACGATAAAATCAAAGATTACATCGTACATTTGATTTATGCTACACGCACACCGGAACAATATCATCTCGATATTAAGAATCTACTGCGTTTTGGCGCCTCTCCACGTGCCACCATTGCGTTAACGATTGCCGCCAAGACTTGGGCATTCTTAAAACATCGCGGCTACGTTATCCCACAAGACGTCAAGGCTATGGCTCTGAGCGTTTTGAGGCACCGTATCGGCTTATCCTATGAAGCGGAAGCAGAGGAAATTACCAGCGATCAAATTATCGAAAAAATTCTGGAAACGGTCCCGGTTCCCTGATGATTGAAGAAGCCAAAGTTCGCGCGATGCTGCAAAAAGTGCGCGCCATTGAATTGAAAACCCGTAAAGAAACCTCAAATTCTCTAACGGGTTCGTACCACAGTGTTTTCAAGGGCCAAGGGGTAAACTTTGAAGAAATTCGCGCTTACATTCCAGGCGATGAAATTCGCTTTATTGACTGGAACTCATCTGCAAAACTGGGACAGCCTTTCGTAAAAATATTTCGAGAAGAACGTGAACTTACACTGCTGTTGGCAATTGACGTCAGCGGCTCAACAGCTTGTGGAACTACCGATCAATCTAAACGCGAATTTGCTACCGAAATTGCTGGCATTTTGGCTTTTTCAGCTCTAAAAAACAATGATAAGGTTGGACTTATCCTTTTTTCGGATCGTGTCGAAAAGTATATTCCTCCTCAAAAAGGACGTCAACAGCTTCTACGCTTGATCCGCGAAGCTTTGTTCTTCAAGCCCCAGAACGAAGCCACAAATTTGAATGCTTGCTTGGAACAAATTGGGCAGATGATTAAAAAGAAAGCCATTGTATGTTTGATTTCTGATTTCATCCATTCCCAAAAGGATATTCCTGAAAAAACGATTAAAAATCTATCACGTTTGAGTCATCACCATGATCTCATTTGTTTCCGGATTGAAGATCCGCGCGAAAAAACATTACCCGATGTAGGTTTTATTGCACTTAAAGATGCCGAAACACATGAAACATTCTATTTAGATACACACTCAGAAAAACTTCGAAAGGCCTTTTCGAAAAAACGCGATCAGGTTCGTTCTGAATTCCAAAATCTTTGCCAGAAACAGGGCATTGAATGCTTAACACTGCTCAATGGACAACCTTACATAAATGCTTTGGAAAAACTATTTAAACGCCGAAACCATCACTAAATTATGAAACATTTTATCAAAACAGTCTTAGTTTTAGTATTAACCTCAGCTTTGTTTGCAGAAACCGAAACCTCCGCACCAGATCTGAGCAATACGGATGCTCAACAGATTGTCGATAATACAAAACCAGAAATTTCCAACGAAAATGATATTCCCTTCCAAGAGGACGCTTCAACTGTAGATATTGGTTCAGCTACCGAAGGAACGTCAACTGCCGAAGAAGTTTCCGAAGAAGAACCTCTAGAGGCTATCCGCGATATACGTCCTGCGGTTGATTTACCTCTAGAAACTTGGCAGATAACCACGATTGCAGGTATCCTTCTTATTCTTTTGCTTACACTGATATATCTCATAAGAAAGCGTCGCGGGCAACGCTCGGGCATTTCGATTATTCCACCCGATCCTTATCATAAAGCACTTCAAGAACTGGAATCCGCTTTACAGCTTATACAGCGCCTCGATCAGCGACCCTTCGCAACCGGGATTACGGATGCCGTAAGAGGCTATCTTGCCGCCGTATTCAGCTTGCCCGCTCCAGAATGTACCACCGAGGAAGTCCTTGAACAACTGCCCAATGTAGCTTTACTTACGGAAGAACTTCGGGAAAACATTACATATTTGTTGCAACAATGCGATTTGGCCAAATTCACAAAATTGCAATTCGAACAACCGGAACGCTTGAAATTATACCATCAAGCTAAGGAATTTATTCTGTCATCGGACAAGCTAATTCAACTTCAAAACGCTAATACATCAGAACAGTAATGCATCACTTTGCTTTTAAATATCCTCTTATCCTGCTGAATCTCTTGTGGATTCCTCTATGGGTATTTATCTGTTTTAAGCGTTGGCATAGTCACAAATTTATACCGATCTCTTCGTTAAGAAATTTTCCGTCCAGCAGTGCACACCCCAACAGAGTTCCGCAGATTTTTCGTGCACTAGCATTATCAGCTTTGATCATTGCTTTAGCCCGTCCGCAAGGTATAACATCGCATTTTCAAAACAAATCGGGTGTCGATATCCTTTTGGCGCTCGACTTATCCAGCTCTATGCAAATTCCAGACTTCTCCATCAATCAGCTACAGCGTAGTTCGCGTATTCAAGCTGCCAAAGCGGTTTTGGATGAATTCATTCGGAAACGTTCACACGATCGTATCGGTTTGGTTGCTTTTGCGCGCTATCCTTACTTGGTAAGCCCGTTAACACTTAATCATCCGTGGCTTTTGAAGAACTTAGAACGTCTCAATGCCGGCATGGTCGAAGACGGAACTGCCATCGGAAGTGCGGTTGCTATGTGCGTTAATCGTCTTAAAAACTTGAAAGCAAAAACGCGCCTCATCATACTTTTGACCGATGGTGTCAACAACTTCGGCGACGTTTCTCCTATGCTTGCAGCGGAAACCGCGGAAACGTTTAAAACCAAGATTTACACTATCATGGTAGGCAATGACCAAATCTTCCCTGTGGATGAACAAACCTTGGTCCGGATGGCTGAAAAAACCGGAGGACGTTTTTATAAAGCTTATGACATCCATTCTTTGCAACAAGTTTACCGAGAGATCGACCAATTGGAGAAAACAGATGTGAAAATGAATGGATATAACGAGTATTCAGAATTTTTCCCTACACTTTTATGTCTTGCTTTTTTCCTTTTGTTGTGTGAATTTTTACTAAAACATTATCGTTTTCGCATACTGTCATGACCTTTGCAGAACCAAGTTACGGCGTTATTTTTCTGATAGCTTTTGTTATCGGCTGTGTTCTACATATTCTGGTTCGTCGCAAAGACAAAAAAAATAAGCTCTTATGGGGGGAAGTTTTTCATTTGGAAATAACAACAGCCGCCAAATGGGGACACCGTTTTCGTCGCATTTGCGGATTGCTGGGTATTATTTTTTTAGGTATTGCCTTAGCGCGTCCTCAATGGGATTTTTCATTAGAAAAACGTGAGTTTTCAGGCGCTAATATCATCTTTGTTTTGGACACCTCAAAAAGCATGCTGGCAAACGACGTACGTCCCAATCGTCTGGAGTTGGCCAAGATGAGCATTTTGGAACTTTTAAAATCTTTATCGGGCGATCAAGTAGGTCTAATTGCATTCGCAGGAACTGCATTTTTACAATGTCCATCTACTTCCGATTACGATGCATTCAAGCTAGCTCTTCAGGCAACCGACACGCAAATTATCCCCAAAGGCGGTACGGACTTGTCGGCAGCGATGTTGTTGGCCGCGCAAACTTTTGATCCACAATCACATTACAAACAGATGATGCTCCTAACGGATGGAGAAAATTTGTCCGGTGATGCTTTGAAAACCGCTAAAGATCTAGCAAATCAGGGCGTCGTTGTCCATACGATCGGTATCGGATCACCTCACGGTACACCAATTAGCATTACCAATGAACGCGGCTTAAATGAATATTTGAAAGATTCTGAAGGCAATACGATTTTCACGAAGTTGGACGAAGCTACCTTGCAACAAATTGCCCAAACAACCCATGGATTTTATATGCCGCTTGGAAATGCCGGTGAAGGATTGCAAAATATCTACAAAATGGCATTAAAAAATCTCCCCAAAGAAAGTTTCGAAAGTGTCGAGAAACTGCCTATAGAACGTTACGCTTGGTTCGCTGGCATCGCATTAATTTTGCTAACTTTGGAACCTTTGTTGTATTCACGTAAAAAGACAGATACAAAATGAATAAACTTTTTTACACATTTTTATTAACAACTTCTCTCGTTCTAGCGGAAGATTCGGCAAAAGTACTTCAAAAAACGCAAAATTACTGCTCAAAGCACCCCGATAAGTGGCAAGGACATTACAATTTGGGCCGCATGTATTACCAGAATTCTGATTTAGAGAACGCTGAAAAATGTTTCTCTGAATCCATTCAGCGCTGCGAACAACCCGAGCATCAAGAAGCGATTCTGCACAACCTAGGCAATACTTATTTCAAACAAGCCGAAAAGGCACCGGAAGATCCGCAGAAAATTCCCTTACTTGAAAAGAGTATTCAAAATTATGAAGGTGCCGTCGCTTTGAACAAAGACGCGGAAGACACACAACATAATCTGGATGTGGCAAAAAAATGGCTCGAGCGTTTAAAAAAGAAGCAAGAACAACAGAAGAATCAGCAACAGCAGCAGCAAAAAGAGGAACAAAAAGATCAAGATCGCAAAAAGGAAGACAATAAAGATTCCAACAAGGAGCCGTCAAAAGAAAATAAGCAGGAACAACAGCAAGAAAACAAGCAACAGCAAAATAAAGAGCAACAACAGCAACCGCAGCCACAAAATGCAAAACAGCAAGAGATGCAAAATGTGTTACAAAAAGAACAAAACAACGAACGCATTTTGCCCATAAATTTCTCAAAAAATTCAAATCTACCCGAAGATAAGGTACTCAAGGATTGGTAAAATGAAACCGTTTTGTTTTTTTACATTATTGCTATCTTATAGCCTTTTAAGCGCTGAAGACTTTCAAGCACAAGTGCAACCCACATCGTTTCCGTTGGGGCAAAATTCTTATCTCACCGTAACGACTTCTCAATCGCTATCACAGGTCGAATTCGAATTGCCACAGCTGGATTCATTTCAGTTGCGCTATGAAAGTCAATCCTCGCAAACACGGTACATCAATGGCGTTATGGAACGTTCCACTACTTGGTTCTTCCGCATTTTGGTTTCTCAAACGGGTACGTTCAATATTCCCTCTTTCCCATGTCGTAGCCAAGGGAAATCGTACACCGTCCCTGCAACAACATTTACTGTATTGCCCGCAAATCAGAAAGCAGAATCTGAAGCAACCCATGATGCCTGTTTATTGCTGGCAGGCGATTTCCCCAAAAAATGGTACGTCGGACAATGTTGCCCGCTTCAAGTTCAATTGCTAACACCGCCAGGATTACGCGGTCAGTTGTCCAATTTCCCGCAAAAGCAAGGCGATGCATTTTCAGCAACACATCTCATTGATGCCCCTCAGAAGACGACACAGTCGGTCCAGGGGACAACGTTTGCCTGCTTATACTGGCCAACGCTTGTCACAGCACTACAATCCGGCCAAAATACACTCTCGCTATCCGTTGATATGGAAATCGAACAAAAAGCACGCATCCGTCGATTGTTTGATGACGATCCGTTAGATATCCTTTCGCAAGGTTTTGGTGGTGTCTTTTCACGATCGGAACCAGTAACGTTACAAAGCAAAGAATATCATATTAACGTACTGCCTTTACCATTACCTCAACCTGACAATTTTCATCAAGCGATCGGATTTTTTCAAATTGCAACCCCACAACCTTTGGAAAAGGAATTCATTCAAAATGAACCTCTTACATTTTCCGTAAAGGTTACCGGTAAAGGTAATTTCGAAAACATTAAAGCTCCAACCTTAGAATTGGATTCCCAAACTTGGCGCACTTACGACCCAACATCTTCCTTCGAATCCAAAGATCCCATAGGTTACAACGGAGAACTAACGTTTAAATATACGCTAGTTCCATTAAAAGAAGGGCTTGTAGATTTGCCCACGGTTAGCTTCTGTTTTTTCAATACAGCTACCGATCAATACGAAAATATTTCGCGTAAGGCTTCGGCACCCATTTCCGTAAAACCCGCGTTGCATGCTCCTGTTATAACTCCGGGAAACAGTGCCCCTGAAGTGGTAAATGAAAAACAAAAAAACAAGATAAACGAACCCCATTATAGTATAACCCTTGATGCCGTCGAGTGGGAATCAGCATGTCCTTATTTTTGGGTTTGGCAAGCGCTGTTAGGCTGTTTCACTTTAATTTTTGCAACATCTGCAATTCGATATCGTAAGATAAATCACAACCCTGCCTACGCAACAAAACTTCAACGCGAAAAACAAATTGTACACCTTTCACAAGCATTAAATAGCGCTTTTAAACATCAGCAGGCGGTTGAAGTCTATACGATATTGCACGAGCTTTTAACAGTGCTCTTAGAAAGGCGAACAAACGCCATGGAGACTTTATCTCCGGAGCAAAAGCATTTGCTACAGGAAATTGAGCAACATTATCAAGAAACACAATTTGGGCAAAAGCAGTGCACCTGTCCCCAAAATTTTTCACAAATTAAAAAATTGTTAAAGGATTTAAAATGAAAACTCTTTTTTTGTGGATATGCTTCGTCGCTTCTGCATTTGGAATCACACAACAGGAAGCCGAAATCACCGTCCAATCTGCACATAAGCTTTTTGGAGAAAAACAGTGGGCAGAAGCTCTTTCGCAATATCAAACGGCATTATCGTATAATTCCAGCGCTCAAATTTTCTACAACATTGGGCAATGTTATTCCGCACTAAACAAACCAGGATTCGCTCTGGCTTACTTTTTGAAAGCAGAAAAATTAAAACCTCGTTGGGAATTACTCCAACAAACACTGAAGCAATTTTACACGCAACATACAAATTTTGCTCCTGCAGAAAAACATTTTTACGAGCGTATTTTTTCATTCTTAAGCGTTTCTTCGTGGAAAATTTTATGTTCTTTTGCTTTTTGGAGCTGTGTCCTTTCATTAATTTATTTTGTATGTATTCGAAAAAATAAATTTATTTTATATGCAGGTTGCAGCTTCGGAGGATTATTTTGCCTCTTACTGCTCTTGATAACTATGCAAGATACATCAAAACAACGCGGTATCTTACCTGAAATTACCACAGCACGTTTTGCTCCCGGAGACAATAGTCCTGTACGTTATAATTGGGATTCGGGGACACAATGCTCTATAAAAATAGAACGTGGCGATTATTATTTCGTAAATACAACTTTCGGAGAAGACGGTTGGATTAAGAAACAAGATTTCATTTCTTTATAATATGTACGCACTCTTAAAACTGATCACGGGGACATTTTGTTCGCGCATTCTTGGTTTTCTAAGAGATATTGTCTTCTTCGCGCTACTTGGTTCTTCCATGGAAGCTTCCGCGTTTTTAATTGCATTCGCTATTCCCAATTTATTCCGTCGTCTTTGCGGAGAAGGCGCGTTAAGTTCCGCGTTTATTCCGGTTTTTGCACAACGTTATGTGCAAAGGCCTCGTTCTGCAACAACATTTCTCAACGCGTTTTTTACTCGTTTCGGCGTTTATTTGGGCATCGTTATCTTCTTTGTAATGCTGCTTTTAGCATTATTACATCAATGGATTACGGATCCTAAATGGGCTACCGTTCTTTACCTTACCAACGCGATGCTACCCTATTTATGGTTTATTTGCACCGCTGCGCTTCTTAACGGAGCTCTCAATGTGCTAAACGCTTTTTCTCTGACGGCATTTTCTCCGGTACTTTTAAACCTCACCATGCTGACAGGTCTATGGTACTGTGCGTCGTATAATCAACCGATGACACAGGTTCGTATACTATCCATTTGCGTCATTTTTGGTGGCTTATTACAATGGTTTTTGCCCAAACAGCAATTGAAAGCCAATGGATTCCCACTAAACACCTTTGTTTGGAAAAAAGATTCCGATTTGGAGCGCATCTGGAATCTCTTTTTGCCCAGCGTTTTAGGTGCTGCCATATTTCAAATCAATACCATGCTGGGACGATTTTTCGCCTACATTGTGGATGAGCGTTCGGTTTCCTTTTTGTATCTCGCCAATCGATTCCTAGAACTGCCGTTGGGGCTTTTTGCTTTTGCTATTATTTCAGTAGTTTTACCCAAATTATCTCTGCATAGTGCGCAACAAGATGAGTTACGTGCGAAAGAAACGCTAACTTCTGGCATCCAACTAATTTTGTTATTGCTGATTCCTTGCGCGATAGGATTGTATCTGCTGTCACAACCCATTTTGGATCTCTGTTTTCGTTGGGGAAAGTTTTCCGGAGAAGATATCCGAAATGTCATTCCTTTGTTAAAAATATTTGCTATCGGACTTCCTTTATTTGGCATAACCGCACTATTAACACGCGTTTTTTATGCTCATAAAGACACCAAAACACCGGTCAAACTTTCTGGGATAACGCTTGTCTTATACATTGTAAGCTTTCTAATCTTCATGCCTTTGATAGGTATTAATAGCTTAGCATTAGCGTCCGTTTTAAGCACATTAGTTTTATGTATTTTGCAAGTAAAGATCATTCAAAAGCGTTACCCATTTTATGTACTAACCTTCAAAATGTTTTTTGAAAGAAAATGTCTAGCGTTAACTCTGTTTGCCATCATTTTATATGGTATTAATCTCCTACTGAATTGGCATTTGCAAAAAATCGAAATGGCCTTACAGTTGTCCTTGTTAATCCTATGTAGTGGCTTTATTTATCTCTTTTTATTGCGAATCTTCGATAAAAATTCTTTTCGTACACTGCTCAAATTCAGAATTGATTGAACTATTTAAGCAGATTATAAGGGAACTTTTTGAAAAAAGATTCCCTTAAGCCTTCAAAAACTTTCATAATTTTGCAACAATGTTGCAAAATCTCTCAAAAATATATCTAGCGCTTATCGTAAACAAAACCTCGATCGGTTTTGGGATCTACGAAAAATTTCAAAAATTGCCGACCTTTATCGGTTTTCGCAACACCTTCCTCCAGCAAAGATTCCGCTCGCCTTTTAAACGAAAGTGTATCGCCGTTATAAAGTAATCGATATAATTGCTTTACATCTGCAACCTCTTGCGTCGAAAATCCACGTCGTTTCAACCCAACGACATTCAAATTGGCAATTTGATTCCTTCCAAGAACGGTAATGAACGGCGGCACATGCATTGTAATCTCTGCGTTCCCGGAAACGAAAGCACTTTCACCAATGTGAACAAATTGATGAATCATAGAACCTCCGCTCAAGAAAGCATAATCCTGTACCGTAACACAACCTGCTAAAAGCACTTGATTGACCAAAATACAGTGATTACCAACGCATGTATCGTGTCCGACATGGGAAAAAGCCATCAGCAGACAATCCGATCCTATAACCGTTTGCTGCCCCGCTTGTGAAGCTCTATGAATCGTTACACCTTCACGAATCACTGTCCGTGCACCAATATGAACACCGCTTTTAAAAGAAAAATCTTGATTTACGATCTGTGGCTCATCTCCGATAACTGCGTGCGAATGAACATACACACCCTCTTCCAGTATGGTTCCTGACTTTAAAACAACGTGCGAATCCAACACAACCCGATGCCCGAGCGTAACATTCTCTTCGACGACGCAATAAGCCCCGATGTTGCAATCATCAGCAATCTGTGCTTTATCACTTATAATAGCTGTCGGATGAATCATTCCTGGACAATTTTGAAATTCTCGACATGAAGATTGTTATCCTCTTGGAAACTTAATTTTACACGGAACTGATTCTCAAGCGCATTAAACTCCTTCAAACATTGCGTAATAATGTAATTCTTTAAATAAGGATTCAATATTATCTTAAACTTGCACGTTTGTCCCTGTAGGCAGAATACACGGCTCAAAATCTCCCGCTGCATACGCATAGCCAAATTCCACGAAGACTTTAGGACACCTTCACCGCCGCAATAAGGGCATCGCGAGTAAAGTTGGCTCAACATACTTTCTTTATGTCTTTGACGCGTAATTTGCATAATTCCCAGCGCTGAAATAGGCAATACATGCGAACGGGCTTTATCACGACCAAACTCTTCTTGTACATATTGGTGCAAAATACGCCGATGTTTCGCCTGCTTCATATCGACAAAATCTACGATAATGAGTCCACCAATATTGCGCAAACGAACTTGACGTGCCACTTCTCGAGCCGCTTCCAAATTTGCTTGTAGGATAAAATGAGAAGATTCATCATCCGAAATTTTATGTGAAGAGGTATTTACATCGATTGAAGTCAGGGCTTCTGTTTCTTGAATAACAATCTCACCACCGGAAGGTAGAGGAACACGGCTTGCAAACATTTGCTCGATTTGTGCTTCTACATTGTAACGATCAAAAACCGGTATGGGATCTTTGAAAAGTGTAACTTTTTTCTGCACATTGGGAGCTATTCTTGCCAATAAATCCAAAATAAAATTATAATCTACTTCGTTATCTACGATGACGCGATCCACATCCTCTGTTAACAAATCTCGGACCGTTCTTTCCAATAAACTGGGTTCGTGGTAAACTAAACAGGGTTCCTTAGCATTATCTACCTTCTTTTGTATCTTTTGCCAAGTTTCCAACAAAAATTGCAAATCCCGCGTCAGTTGCTTCAAAGAGCTTCCACTGCTGGCGGTACGGAAGATGATACCCATTCCCAAAGGCAATGTCAGTTTGCGTAAAATCTTTTTAAGCCGTTCCCGTTCGTGTTTATCCTCTATTTTTCTCGAAATACCGCACTGATTTGAATAAGGCGTCAAGACGATATAACGACCGGGTAACGAAATATTTGTGGTCGTTCTCGGCCCTTTGGTACCTATTTGACTTTTGGAGATCTGAACGACGATGTCCGAACCGATAGGGAACATTTCTGGAATGTCCTGCAATCCTACTTTTTGTCTGGGCTTACCATCTGTATTTTTATGAACAACCTCGATACCATCATCTGCATTGGATTCATTAAAACCTTCTCCATTGACCAAAGGAAGCACATCCCAATAATGCAGAAAAGCGTTTTTTTCTTGTCCGATATCCACGAAAGCAGCTTTTAACCCTGGTTCGAGATTCTGAATTTTTCCTTTGAATATAGCACCAAACATCTGCTGATTGGCGCACGTATCCATCTCCAAACTTTCCAACGTACCATCTACCAAACAAGCAACACGCTTATTGGGCAACAAACCATTAACAACGATTTCAGAATAATGCTTATCTTTCTTGAAAAAATTCAAAAAGCGCTGGAAGAGACTCTGCTCTTTGGAACGCTCTTGCGCGTCTCCTTTCACTTTCTGGGTATCCACCTTTACTTCTTGTTTTTTAGGTTTTTCCACCAGCTTAATACCATCATTCTGTTTTCTTTTTCTAAATTCTACCATAATCTGCTTTCTACACCTCTCTCAAGCCGGTATCATTCTGCAAATCTGAATCGATAAACACTTTGTACCAATCCTTGGCAAAAAAAGCACACGAGCATGAATGATCCACCATAGCTTAAAAAAGGTAAAGGTAATCCTGTAATCGGCATAATTCCTAGCGTCATCCCAATGTTGATCCAGACGTGCGTGAACAACAACAACGCAACGCCTACACAAAGATATCCGCCAAAACGATCCCGAGACATTGTAGCAATACGAAGGGTATTAAATATTAAAATGAAATATAATACAAGCACAAAATACGTTCCAAATAACCCCGTTTCTTCCGCCAGAACCGAAAAGATAAAATCATCCAAAGAAGCTGCCTTGGGTAAATACCCCAACTGCGCTTGTGTATTCTTTGTCCAACCTTTGCCGAAAACTCCACCAGAACCAATGGCAATCAACGATTGTTTCAAGTGCCAACCGATGTTAACACCTTTAGGATCGACCGAAGCCGGAACCGCAAAAGCTAAAATACGTTTTCTTTGGTAATCTTTTAAAGGCAGGAAAGGTTTCAAAAATGCTGTTTCACCTTTCTGCTTCAAGTAATACGCACGCGTATCTAAAGATATAATACATAATGCGAGACAAGCTGTTAAAAAGACATAACCAAAAAAACGCAGCGATAATTTAGAGATAAAAAGTACACCAAAAATAATAACCGGGAAGACCATAGCAGACCCCAAATCAGGTTGCAAAAAAATCAACCCGAAGGGAATTCCACACAAAAAGGCTACATACAATAATATTTTCACCGAATCTCTAAAGTACATCCATTGCGTTCGAGTCAAAACACTGGCGATCATTAATAAGGTTGCTATTTTGCTGAAGTCGGAAGGCTGGATTGTAATAAACCCCAAATTCAACCACCGCCGGCTCCCTCCCAGTGTTCTTCCCAAAGGCGTCCAAAGCAATAATAACAATATAACGGAAAGTAGATAAAATATGTGGGCATTTTGGAAAAACAATTTATAGTGAAAACGCGATGTAATGTGATAAACCGCATAACCGATACATAACCAAACGACCTGCATTTTCCATTTTAAAACCACAACGTCGCTTCCTTTTTGTATGGCGTACATAAAAGCAATGCCAATGCAGCTGAGTAAAATAATGATTATGGGGTTTAAAAAAGCCACTGTACTTCCCTGCTCGCTCAGCAATTTTAAGCGGTAATAAGCATAACTCAAATATTTGTAAAACCGCTCCTTTTTCATACTTAAAAATCACTTAAAATGCATTCGCTATCTCTTAATAAAGCATGTTGCAGCTTTTTTACCAAATGAACGCGTAGTTTGCTTAAAACGTGCTTTTCTTCCAAAAAGTGCTGTGTAGTTTGGAATATATCATTACAGGCGAACTCGATCAATTGATAAGTTTTTTGAAAGCATTGTTGATTTAAGAGCTGTATTAACTGATCGTAACAAATTGTATCCTGCAATCGATCCGTCCGACAAGCCAGACAATTTTCTAGCTTTACTTCTATCGTAACTTGAACCGGTGTTGTTTTGCTTTTTTCCTCTTCGTAACATCCAATTTTAAGTGGTATTTCTAAGGAAACGAGCTTTAAAGTAAGCTTTGGTGCTTTCGTTTCCATAAATTTAGGTACCTCCATGGTACCACAATGAAAGATCGTATGCATTTCAGATTGAGTTTTTTGCACTCCTCGCATTGCAACACATAGGTGCTGTCCTTGCATTTCTACCAAAACACCTTTTGCCTGTGTCACCTCATACAACGCCTTTCCAATTTGTTGCGTTAAGCGCTCTTGAAGTTGCAAACGTTTGGCAAACATATCCACAATGCGATAAACTTTGGAAAGCCCAATAACTTTCTTATTTGGAATGTATGTGATATTACAATGCCCAAAAAAAGGTAACATGTGGTGTTCACATAGTGAAAAGAAAGGAATATTATGGATACATATCGGATCCGAATTAGGACTTTCAAATAAAGCCCCATTGACAATTTCTTCCAAATTTTGCTGATACCCCTGTGTAAGCTCGAAAAAAGCTTTGTAAAAGCGATGGGGGGTTTTGATAAGACCCTCTCTTTGAGGATCTTCTCCACAAGTTTCAAATAAATCTTTTAAGAAAATATGCGCTGTTTCTTCGGTCAACACGGTAAATAGAAGCATGAACTTTGTACCAAAAAAGTAAATTACTTTTTATAGTAATATTTTTTCTTATTTAAAGAAATAACTACTATTTTTATACCTGTGAATAAGATGGCACGATTTATGGTATACAGCTTAAAATCAACGAATATGAAAATTTCTCCTCTGTGAATAACTAAGTGTTTTTTGGAAAATTTAGGAGCAGAATTTTTACTTTTGTAACTTATTCGCCTCCTTTTTACCATTTATTTCATAACATTTCACAAGTTATTCACAATTCGAGAGGTGGAATATTTTTCTTAATAAGAGGAAAATTAAAGCAGACATTTTACCCTCTCATTGAAAGTAAAAAACTTGTTTTTTCTGTAATTATCCGAATTACAATCGAAAATTTACCTAAAGTTTTTCAAAAAACTGCCGATATTATCTAATAAGATGAGCTCATTTAGATACAAAAACCCTTTGTGGTTACTTACCTTTTTTATTGGAATCGTCGCTAATGTTTTTTCCGACATACACATCTATTTCTTCGATGTCGGTCAAGGGAATTGCATCTTACTCCGGAATGAGGTGAATGCAATTTTGGTGGATGCAGGAAGTAAAAATACACCTTTCTCTTCGATTGAAAAATCCTTTGCAAGATGTCTTGGGGGAACAAAAATCAAAGGAATAATTCTAACGCATTCGGATGTGGATCATACAAATTTTGTTCAGGAGATCTACGACAACTACAGAGACGAATTTATTGAAGATACGGTTATCTATTCTATCCGCGCTGAAAATCACTGTATTGTCTCTGGCTCAGAACCAAAATTTTTACGTAAGGTAAGAGGGTTGGAATATGACAGAGCTATAGACAAGATGCAAAACACTCTAAATGAACTATTTAGTCCAAAGACATTCACTTTTTTGAAAGCCGCCTGGTCTTCGTCTTCAAAAATAGATGACAACACTGCCTCTCTTGTTTTTTCTTTCAAATACAAAAATTGTAAAGTATTGTTTACGGGAGATAGTACTGGCGAGGCTTTGGATAATTATATAGGACAAGAAAGTAATCCAACAAATTGGAAGTACAATCGTCAAACGATCGAAAATACAAATATTTTTGTAATGCCTCATCATGGCTCCGAAGAAGGAGGTAGTTGGCGTTGGACTTTAAATGTAACCAAGAACAGTCCTAATTTACTGGCGACTATTGTTAGCATAAATCCAAAAAATTCCATTTATGCGCACCCAAGAGCTTGGATTAAAGATGTAACATGGCCTGATACTATGCGTTCAATAGATGCTACCAATGTCTTCTCTTACAATCGTGGGTCTGGACAAGCATTACAATCTCAGATAGAAGAAAATTTATTCACGACCGGTGACCACGAAGAAAAAGTTAATTTCATAGAATTTACCATTAAGGAAAGAGATTCTTCTGTTAGCATAGTACGAGGTGGGCGTGAAAAGCTACTAGGTACGCCTTTGAAAAATTCTGCCAGGGTAAGACCATCGACTGTACTACATACAAAAAACAAGAGAGCGAGAACCTGTACTTCTTCTAAATCTACACCCGATATACCTGAAGAAGAATAATAATGGTTTTTATTTTGGCAATAGCCGTTTCCATTCCTTAGCTACGCTTGGATATACGGCATTTGTCCAATCATCTCCGTAGAAAAGTTCCGTATATTTTGCTTCATAATCAGCAGGATTTGTAGAACATTCGGTAAGGCTTTTTTCGTAACACCTAATAATTTCTTTTTTTTCATCAGGAGGTAACACAGTAACCTTCTTTAAAAATTCTATCATTGCACAAACTCGCGAAGGTAAACAATAGGCCGCAATAAAATTTATTCTATGTTTTTCCCTTATGTTTTTCTTACAAAACATGCTTTCGAAAAAAAATAGGCAAAGACGAATTCTTGAAGGGTCTATTTCTTCAATTTTCTTTTCACAAAATGTGACCACATCCTCCAAAGAGCACGCTCTACCACAAGCGTATATGTGTAAAAAAAGGAAAAAATTTTCTTCTGTTATTGTAGAAATCTGGCTTAGTAACTTTCTACGTTGGCTTGGCTTATCATAACGTGCTTCTACGTTTTTTTCTGCCTCTTTGTAAGAGTCATAAATATCACCATATCCTCCCCAACCCACGTTGTTCAACAAACAACCCAAACTTAACACAAACAACAAACGCATAACGCTTGCCGATTCTGATGAAAAATCGATATATGTCAAGAAAATTCAGTCTTTTGTGGCATCTGGTATGGGATTTCAACATAAAAAATAAAAATTTTGAACAGTTCGATAGTAATTCATTGGATGTGTCTTTTCAAAAAAATTCAACTTAGAGTTGACAAAGGCGATAAAACTTTGTTTATATTGTAAACAGATAACTTGTTTTATTTTTTCAATCTCCAATAGTGATATTTTTTATGGAAGACATTTCAAAAGAAAACCCAGTGGTTTCTGATTTCACCGAGGAAAGTCAGGAAACGCCTAAAACGAAACGTACGCGTAAAACGACAAAGGATAAGGTTGTAGCGGAAGAAAATCCGGTAGAAGTTCAAGGAAAAGAAACGACAGGTGCGACGATAGAAGAGAAAGCGCCAATGACCAATGATGCTAAAGTAGTTTCGAATCCTGTAAAAGAAAGTAGCGAAAAATCCAATCAACAGCAACGTCGTAATAACAATCACGGCCAGCAGAAGAACAATTTTAAGGCACCTTCACAGGGGAAATTTCAACCAGCTAACAGTGCGTCGGCTTGTCCGGCTAATCTTCAACGTTATCGTTGGTGGATGGGACAGCTTTATCAATGGCGTAACATTAGCGATATCAATTCACTCAACAACTTAGTTAATGAAGTTTCGAATGAAAGTTTGGAGTCATTTTCTCTGAATGAGTGGTACGAAAAGCCTTTGGCGGAGCTTTTAGCAGATATTCCGGAAGAATCGCAGCTAGCCTCTTTGACGCGTCAGGGAATTTTGCGTGAAAAAATGCGAAAGTTAAGCGAACAGAAGCATCCTATATGTGTCGAAGGTGTTATCGTAAAAGTTCCGAATACCGAAGAATGGTCGGTGTGTTATGCATTTGATAACTACCAATTAAGGGAATTGAGCGCCTATTTGCCTAAAGCTTTAGTACGCAAGTATGGGTTGCGTCCCGGACAAACCATCCAAGGACAGCTGTTCGTTTCACCGACTTACATGCAATGTCCCTGTGTCATAAAGCTCAATAGCGTTATGGGAAAATCACCGGAAGAGATGCGGACATTGGCGCATTTTAAGGAATTAGTACCGTATTATCCCACGCAACGTATTTTGTTGGAAACGAAACCCGATAAGCGCTGGGACAATAATTCCATGCGTATTGTGGATATTTTGACGCCCATCGGGTTTGGTCAGCGCGGTTTGATCGTAGCGCCCCCGAGAACGGGTAAAACGGTGCTGTTGCAAAACATCGCCAATTCGATTGTGATAAATCAGCCGCAAGCACATCTCATTGTATTGCTGATTGATGAACGTCCGGAAGAGGTTACCGACTTTAAGAACCTGTTGCCCGGAATTGAGGTTATCAGTTCAACGTTTGATGAATCGCCTGAAAGTCATGTTCGTGCGGCAGAAGCGGTTATTGAGAAGGCGAAACGTTTGGTGGAGGTTGGTGAAGATGTGATCATTTTGTTGGACTCCATTACCCGTTTGGCGCGTGCTTACAATACCATTATCCCAAGTTCAGGAAAGGTGCTTTCGGGAGGTGTTGAAGCCAATGCGTTGCAGGGGCCCAAGGCGTTTTTTGGTGCAGCTCGTAATATCGAAAACGGTGGAAGTTTGACCATTTTGGCGACCGCTTTGGTAGATACCGGAAGTAAAATGGATGAAGTTATTTTCGAAGAATTCAAGGGTACCGGAAATATGGAAATTCATTTGGATCGGAGCTTGATCGATCGCCGTATATTCCCAGCTATCAACATTGAGAAGAGTGGTACACGTAAGGAAGAATTGCTCTATCATCCAGATGAGTTATTGAAGATCTACTCACTGCGTCGTGCAATGAAGGGGGTTGTACCTTCTACGGAAGCTATGGAAATGTTGTTGGATAGAATCAAGAAAACAAACAACAACATCGAATTCCTAATGTCCATTAACTCATAAATTATGAATAAAAAGTTTTATATAACGACGGCGATTGATTACGTCAATGGCCAGCCTCACCTGGGGCACACGTACGAAAAAGTTTTGGCAGATACTATCGCGCGGTATCATCGACTGAAAGGCGAATCGGTGCATTTTCTTACCGGTGTGGATGAACACGGTCAGAAGATTCAACAGAAAGCCAATGCGGAAGGAATTGAGCCCTTGGCCTATTGTGATCGGATAACAGAATCGTTTATCGACCTGACGCATCGTCTGAAGTTAACCAATGATGATTTCATCCGAACCACGCAAGAGCGCCATAAAAAAGTGGTCACGTGGGCACTGCAAACGCTTTTCGATAAAGGCTTGATTTACAAGGCGGAATATCGTGGCTTTTACAGTGTAAAAGAGGAGCGTTTTCTGCAGGAGAAAGACCGGGTAAATGGCGAATGGCCGGCAATGTTTGGAGAAGTCAGAGAGTTGGTAGAATCCAATTATTTCTTCAAACTAAGCCAATTTCAGCCTTGGCTTGTTGAATTTTATAATCAGCATCCGGACTTCATTTTTCCTCAATACCGACGGAAACAAGTTCTAGAGTTCCTGAAAGAGCCGTTGAATGATCTTTGCATTTCGCGTCCAGTTGAACGCTTACAATGGGGCATTCCGTTGCCTTTTGACCCGAATTACGTAACGTATGTTTGGTTCGATGCCTTATTGAATTACATTTCTGCGGTTGGGTTTGGCGGTGAAAATTTTAACGCTTATTGGCCGGTGGATTGGCATGTCATCGGGAAAGATATTTTGTTGCCTGCGCATGCGATTTATTGGCCTACGATGTTGAAAGCGCTGGAGTTGCCCATGCCAAAGCATATCTTAGCACACGGTTGGTGGTTGGTTTCTGGAGAAAAGATGTCGAAAAGCTTGGGCAATGCCTTCAATTTGTTCGATTGGTTGGAGACACGCGGTATCGATGCGGTTCGCTACTTCTTATTGCGCGAAATGGTTACCGGTCAGGATAGTGAATTTTCGCTGGAAAACTTTGAAAACCGTTACAATAACGAATTGGCCAACGATTGGGGTAATCTTATCAGCCGTACATTTAACATGGTTCAACGTTATTGCGATGGCATTGTGCCCACGGTAGATGCTCAAGCTACGGAGTTGAAATCTATTTGGGAATCAACACATCAGAGTATTTGTAAGCATTTTGACGGCTTTCAATTTGCGCAAGGTCTGGAAGAGCTGTTTAAATTCATTCGTGAATTGAATAAGTTTATCGAAGTCAAAGCTCCATGGAAACTGGCGAAACAGACCGATGAAGCGAGTTTGGCGGAATTAAAGAGCACACTGGCTTGTCTCATAGAAGGTATCCGTTTGTCGGTGCAATGGCTGCAAATCGTTCTGCCGGAAAGCAGCGAGAAGATTATGTCCGCGCTAGGCATCGATCCTAAGCCTGATTTTACCTGGAAGGTACAGCATTTGGCAGGAACCAAAATAACGGAGAAATTGCTGCTGTTCCCCAAGATTGTGCACAGTGCTTAAAATAAAATAGTTTGGGAGATTTTTTGTAAAAAATCCCTCAAATCCTCTCAAAACTTTTCGTCATTTTGCAACATTGTTGAAAAATTATGAAAGTTTGGGGATTAAGGGAATCTTTTTTCAAAAAGTTCCCTTATAATTTTTTACTGCTCCGCCATTATTAAGTCTAGACTAAAAAGCTTTGACATAAAGCAAGAAAGGTATTGAATTTTAAGTGTATGGGAAATGTTGAAAATGTGGTGATTCTAGGTAGTGGCTGTGCCGGTTGTACAGCAGCTATCTATGCAGCTCGAGCGCAATTGAAGCCGCTAGTTTTGGTAGGTGAACTGCCTGGAGGTCTATTGACACAAACCACGGAAATTGAGAATTTCCCAGGCTTCCCAGAAGGTATCCAAGGTGCGGAATTGATGGATCGCATGCGGCAGCAAGCAGAGCGATTTGGTGCAAGATTTTTAGCTACGTCTGCACAAAAAATTGAAATTCAAAGCGATCGAAAGATTTTATCTTTGGCAAATGGAGATAAAATCGAATCTAAAGCGGTTATCATTGCTACCGGATCGAAGCCAAATACCTTAGGTTTGCCCAATGAAACCACATTATTAGGGGGAAAAGGTTTGAGTGTTTGTGCGACCTGTGACGGTTTTTTTTACCGCAATGAGATCGTCTGTGTTATCGGCGGTGGTGATTCGGCTTGCGAAGAGGCATTATACTTGAGCAAAATCTGCAAAAAGGTTTTCTTGATCCACCGACGCGATGTCTTACGGGCTTCAAAAATCATGGCCGAACGGGTCTGCCATAATGAAAAAATCGAAGTTGTTTGGAACAGTATTCCGGTAGACTTTAAGCTCGATACGGAGGGCTTTATATCAGGTTTGCAAGTGAAGAATACACAGGATGCTACCTCGCGTATAATTGATTGCAAAGGTGTATTTTTGGCGATAGGATGGAAGCCAAATACGCAGGTTTTTGGAGATGTTTTAGATTTGGATGATAAGGGCTACGTCAAAATTTTTGATAAAGCCGTATGTACGCAGGTACCGGGTATTTTTGCTGCTGGAGATTGCGTGGATCCATTTTATCGTCAAGCTTGTGTTGCAGCGGGCATGGGAGCACAGGCGGCATTGGAGGCGGAAGCTTGGTTATTGAACCATGAATAACAAATGTCATTTTTGTAACGAAGAAGCGACGGTACGTTTTGTGCGTATTGACGATCATGGACAAATGTCCGAAATCTTTTTATGTCCAAAACACAAGCCGGAAACTTGGGGAACGGGATACGATTTTTGCGAAAATGCAGCAGGCAGGCAATTGGATGTCGCGCTGTCGCACCATTTTTGTCCTGTTTGCGGATGTTCCAAAGCTTGGATAGAAGAGAATAAGCATTTGGGTTGTCCCAAGTGTTACGAAGTTTTTTCGGATTTCGTAAAACCTTATTTGCGGGGATTTAAAGATTGTTCGGTTTATCTTGGAAAAGTGCCTAAGCAGAATGAATTTTCGACGTTTTCAACTTTAGAAGAAGCTTATAAACCGCGTTTGGAATATTGGGAAGCGTGTAAAGAGAAGTTCATAAAGTCCGAAAATTTTGAAGCCGCACAAGGGTATCAAAAGCAAATCGATACGTTAAAAAAGGAAATCGAAGATGCATCAGTTAATATTTAGTTCGCAGTGCAAGCAAATTTTGGCACACATGACGCAAGAGCAACAAATGCAGTTGATTGATGTGTTGGGAGCTTTTGATTTTACAAAATCGGAGCAGTACGGCAAGATTGTTCGCGAGAATAAGGTATACTATCGATTACGTTGGCAGGATTTTCGAATTTATTTTGAAAATGATTCGGATAACACATTTCACATTCATTATTTGATTCCAAAACATACCTGGAATGATTTTCTTTTTCGAGCAAAATTGCCATTCGATGAAGAAATGATAGAAAAAGATAACAGTTTTTGGCAATATTTGGAGACTTTAAAGAAATAATCATGCAAACAGAGAAAAATACAGAAACACCTTTGGCAAAAATTTATTTGTTGCCCAATACGTTTACGGCTGGAAATTTGTTTTTCGGTTTTTTGTGCATCATTCGTTGTATTCAAGCAAAGTACTGTGTGGAAGCTTCTGCGGCGGTTGAATTTTACAATCAAGCGGTTTGGTGTATCTTCGGTTCATTCATCTGCGACGGCTTGGATGGTCGTTTGGCACGTCTAGGGGGGCGCGAATCCCTTTTTGGTAAAGAGTTCGATTCCATTGCGGATGTCGTTTCGTTCGGTTTGGCTCCAGCGATGATGGTATTCTTTTTAATTCTTTCGCCGACCAACAATTATCCTTTTTTTAGAAAAATCGGTTGGATTGTGGGTTTTATTTATCTCCTGTGCGGTGCTGTCCGTTTGGCGCGGTTCAATGTTATTACACATCCGCTATTGCCCAAAGATCAGAAGTTGGCAGCACGTGATGCTTCCTGCTTTATTGGATTGCCGATTCCGGCTGCCGCGAGTGTTATTGCTTCGTTGGTGCTGGTCATCAATCGTTTTGATTTGAAAGCGTGGGCATTGCTTTTGCCGGTATTGATGTTGCTTATTGCCTGGCTGATGGTCAGCAATGTGCGCTATCCAAGTTTTAAACATATCGATTGGACAACGGAAACCAAATTCCGTGCGTTTATCCTAATTATCAGCATTTTTGTTATCATTTGCACGTTTGAAGGCTTGTCGTTCGTATTCCTGTCGTTAGGCTACGTATTTTATGGACTGATCCGTTATGTCAAGTGTGCCATGCGTTTGCGCAAAAAATGCTGATTTTACAGAAATTTATCACTTGGTATCGAAGTTTTTGTAACGCCAATGTGCGTCGTGGGCAGTATGGAGAACGCAAAGCGGCTCGATTTTTGAAACGGAACGGTTTTCGGATTTTGGATAAAAATTGGCGTCAAGGGCGTTACGAATTGGATATCGTAGCAGAAAAGCAAGGCTGTATTGTTTTCGTTGAAGTGCGCGGACGGACGTTAAATGGCTTACAAAGCGGTTTTGATTCAATAAATTTAAAGAAAAAGCGGGCCATTAGGTACGCTGCGAATGCTTACCGACGTACACATTCTGGAATAAAAACGTACCGGTTTGATGTTATTTCTATCGATTGGAGGAACAATGGGCAAATAAAGGCCATCAACCACTACGAGAACGTCACAATGGGTTGAATCTGTTATAGGTTTGAGAGATTTTTTTTAAAGGAGGGCAAAGGCCCTGCGCCCCACTCATTTTGCAAAATTAAAAGTTTTTGAGGGTTTAGGGGAAGCTTTTTTCAAAAACTTTCCCTATTATGTTGTCCTTAGTTCAAACCGTTTACTTTTTGCAATAAAAATTCGAAAACCTTATTGAGCGTAGGCTGATCGCATTCGTTATCGTGGAGCGAAGTTAGGAAACCCACATCATGATCGGTTTTTGCAATCGCTTGAATGGAGAAAGGATAACTTTGCTGATTTTGACATTCGGCAAGCGCCTTTTCGTATAGATGGAACGGTAGCGGTGCTAAAGAAAATTCTTTTACAATGAAGAAGAAAATTTTTTCGTTGCCTTTTTCTATGAATAGCGTCCGATCTTGTTCGAAAGAAAATTTAACACAACCTCTGTCGTTAAGATGTAGATCTTTTATGCCTATACTTTCGCCGAAAGATTTTAGTTCTGTATCTATAAACATATTAATTATTCTCCTCGAGTATTCTTGAATCCAAACACTCCTGTATGGTGTTCAGCAGTTTATTTCTGACGTCAGGATTAGAAAATATTGAGTCGGGATACTCACGTAAAACAACCGTCAATTGGGTTAAAAAGAAAATTTGTTGCTCATGCGTCCGAACTTGTAAATATTCCATGATTTGCAACAGTTGATTTTCATCGATGTATTCCCTGAAAATGCAACTCATCATCGTTTTTGTCAGATAATAAGCTAAAGTCTGCTTTTCTTGTTCCGATATCATGATGTTGTTTCTAAGAGGTTAGTGCTTTTGCTCCTGAAGCGGCGGTTTCGGGATTTGTATAGGGTACGACCGATGAAAGTTTGTTAATAAATCCTGTGTTCAGTTTTTGTACAGTATCAAATTTTTCTATGCTTCGAATTGAGTTCAATATAGCCGCTGATGTATTTTTGTCAGGGCAACATTTTAGTTCTTGCGACAAACAAGATTTGAAAACACCTAGATTGTTATTGAAGTGTTCGATAGAGGTGCTTACTGGAAGATCTACGCCATCGATAAGTCCTTGCGTCAAACAATCGAATGTTTTAGCAGGATCTCCTTTTAAGGGTAAAAGTTTGTCCAAAAGCAGTGCATTGTAAGATTTGGGGTTTAAAGTGATATCGTTGACAATTGACGCGGTGATTTTACGCAACAAAGGTGCTGTTTCATAGCTCCATATGATATGGTCTCGTGCTTCCTTGAGGTTCATCAAGTCCCCTTGAGATTTTTTGATGCCGTCTAAAGCATTTTCAAGTTCTTGAATTTGTTGCTGAATTTCTTCTTGATCTTGTTGTTTTGTTTGCGCATCAATGTCTTTCTCAGAAGACACCCCCTGTTTCAAATTCTTTAAATTGGAGAGCTTTCTCTCCCAAACTTCAATAGTGATTTGCAGTGCATTATGTTGCTCTGCGACATCATCGAAACGTTGGGTTGCTTGACTAATCTTATTGGGTGTGAGCGTTTTTTGGCGAACCGCCAGATCTAATTCCTCAAAGCATTCTTGATAATTTTTTTCATTACCATCAAAGAGCTTTTGAGAGCGTTCCTGGATAGTTCCCGAAAGATCTTTGGAGGTAAATTGGCCGAGAGATGCCAGCCTTTTTTCCGTAGCTTTGCTTATCCTACGACCGCGCTGGTCTTGTTCATTAATATTTTGATTTTCTTTGGTTTTTTGAAGAGCATTGAGTTTTGTTTTGCCTTCTTTGTCCTTTTTCTTCTGAGCTTTTTTGGTGTTCTTTTCCGCTTGAAACACAGACGCACATTCATCGTCTTTCGTGGTGGGGTCGACGTCTTGACTTACGGTTACCTCTTGCGCTCCAAATTGCCCTTTCGTCGTTTCAGAAACTTCCTTTGCGGAATCCATATATCCGCTACCCATCTGAACTTGAGGTGTATTGAATGAAACTTCTGCCATACAAACATTTGTGCAGCACTTTTTGTACCACAAAAACGAAGGTTCAGTCTTTTTGAGGGATTTTTTGTAAAAAATCCCTCAATCTCCCTTAAAACTTTTCTTATTTTGCAACATTGTTGCAAAATAAGAAAAGTTTTTGAGGGTCTAAGGGAAACTTTTTTCAAAAAGTGCCCTTATTAAATTTCTATGATTTCCGAAGGGTGTTTTTTGAAATAACGCGTCAAGGTTAATCGGTGTATTTTAGCGTTATGCCGGACATCTACAGGAAATTTTTTATAGAAACAAAAATGTGAAATTTCTTGTGTGGTTGCTACGGTTTGTGCCAGTTCGCGAAGTTCTTGCAGTAAATTTTTCTTCTGAAATGTCGACAATTTCCGATTAAGTTCAATAACGATCGTGGGAACGTTTCGCCCTTCTTTTTCGAAAGCGATCAGCGCCGATCGAGCCACAGCCTTATGAGCGTTGAATACCGCCTCACAGCAATCGGTATAGAATGTGCGGTCTTCGCAAATAACACGCTCGGCTTTCCGTCCGCAGAACCAGAGATGTCCTTGTTCGTCTTTGTAGCCCAAATCACCCATGCGATGCCAAATGTTGCCGCTGTTTGAAATTTTGGCTTTAGCTGTTGCAGAAGGATCATTCAAATAGGCTTTGCTGATATAAGGTGCACATACGGCAATTTCGCCAACTTCACCCGTTGGCAGCTCTTCTGGAAGTTGCGCAAGCGCTTCGTCTTTAATGGGAATAATGCGGATCTGGACGCCAGGAAGTGCATGTCCAACGCAAGTGCCTTTGCCTTGCAAGGTTAAAGCGTATGTGTTCTCTATGACTTCTTTGGCAGAAATATAGGCAATCGGCAAAGCTTCGGTAGCTCCATAAGGCGTAAAAGACTCACCGTGGGGGATAAGTGCTTGAACACGTTTTAGCAACAGCGGATGAACTGGAGCACCGGCTAAAAATATTCGCTTTATGGAAGGCAATGTGATATCGTTTTTCTCGCAATAGTCCGCGATTTTTGTCCACAAACGAGGTGATCCAAAGCTGTTGGTGACATGGTTCGTTAAAATTGCCTCCACAATCTTTTTGGGATTCAAAGCACCCGGGTGCGACGGATTCATTTCGGGAACAACGGTGGTCATCCCCAACGCCGGATTGTAAAGGGAAAAAACCGGAAGCAGCGGTATATCGACTTCGCCGGGTTGTATCGAAAAGGTTTCTCGCAACACTTCAATCTGCTGATTAAATTCTTCGTAGGTATAAATGGCGCCTTTGGGATAACCGGTTGATCCCGAAGTAAACAGTACCGCTGCGGTATCGTTGTTACGATCTTCCTGCTGCAGATGGCACGCGAAATCCTTTTTGTACAGTGTTTTTTTCAGTCGTTGTGATAAAAAAATTGCCTTCTTGAAACGAATAATCGGTTGCAGCAAATAGTAAAGAATACGTGCTTTAGGACAGCCCAAGAATAGATCCGGTTGTGTCCTTTTGGCGCAATGAATGAAGTTCTTGAGTCCCATCCCGGGATCGATAACGACGGGTATCGTGCCTAGGCGTAGCATAGCGAATACGGTTATCAGCAAATCTTCGCCGGGTGGCAGCATCAGAAGCGCTTTTTGCCCTTTAGAAAAGCCTTGAGTCATCAAGTACGTCGCCCACAAATCAACTTCATGATCCATCTGTTGAAAGGTCTTATTGTGGTAATTGAGGATGCTGCCGAAGTTCCGATAGGGATCCTTCAATCCGATGGTTTTCGGATGTGCCCGAGCTACCTCACCCAAAGATTCGATAACATTCATCTTCATTAGAACGACAACTTTCCCCAATGGGTTTTCAGTACAGCCACGTCTTTTATGCCGCCGGTTGCAAAATCGGTTTTCCCACCACCATTGGCGCCTAACGGATTCAAAAAGCCTTGAATTAAAGCGTTAGCTTCTTTGTGTTGCGCTATGGCCTTGTCGGAACAGAAGACAAGCACGAACCCTTTACCGTCATTTTCGCCGGCAGCCCAAAGGACATCGACTTTGTTTTGTGTAAAGTACGACTTCCCCAAACTCCGCAACGTATTCATATCAATGGTTTGCAGGCAGAACTGCACGCAATTTAAACCATCGATAGCTTGTTGCTTCTGTACGACGTTGGAGCTATCTTTCTGCAGCGATTGCCGATACATCGCTTCAAACTGTTTCTTTTGATCGAGCGCACGTTGATATTTTTCGAGAATTTTGCAACACGGGCATTCAAATACGACCTCTAACTGTTTGAGCTGTTTTTCCAACTTTGCATTATATTGATAGGCGTAGAGGCCGGTTATGGCTTCTATCCTTCGTACACCCGAAGCCACCGCGGTTTCTTGCAAAATCTTTATCTGCCCCAATTCTCCGGTTGCATGAACATGGGTTCCACCACACAGTTCCAGCGAAAAATCCCCTAAGTGTACCACGCGAACGCGATTGCCGTATTTATCGCTAAAAAATGCTAAACAATTTTCAGGCTTTTTATCGAAATCGGTTTCTTCGGTAAAGACAGTATCGTTAGCTAAAATGCGTTCATTGCACAATTGTTCGATGTTTTGAAGCTGTTCCGTTGTTAATTTTTCGAAATGAGAGAAATCGAAACGGAAGCAATGATCGGAGACCCAAGATCCGGCTTGATGGACGTGTTCACCGACAACCTTTCGCAAAGCCCAATGTAAGAGGTGTGTTGCACTGTGATTGCGCGAAATCGCTTTGCGACGTTCTGTATCGACCGAAAGCTGAACTGGCTGATTTACACAATTTTCAATTTTCGAAAGGTCGGTTTTTTGAATCTGATGCAACAAGGTTTTCTGCTGCCAAACGGTGTTGATAATAGCGATTTTTTGTCCATCTGCTAATAAAATCCAACCTGTATCTCCCACTTGTCCGCCTTTTTCACCATAGAACGGGCTACTTTCGGTGACAATGTATACATTATCGTCCTGCTGTTCAACGTTTACGAGTTGGGTTTCCCAATGCGTAAGATTTGCTTCATCGTAACCCACAAATCGTGTTTCAGAACCGCCATGGTTCAATACAATCGCTGACTTCTTTTGCGATGCCCGCGATCGATCTTTCTGTTCTTGCATGGCTTGCTCGAATCCTTTGCAATCGACATCTATCCCATGTTCTTTTGCTAACAACTGCGTCAAGTCTAGAGGAAAACCGTAAGTATCGTATAGCAAGAAAGATTTATCGCCCGATATAGACGCTATACCTTCTTCCAGCCAGCGTTCAAACAGATGTAAGCCACGCGACAGAGTTTCGTTAAACGCCATTTCTTCTTTGCTAATAACTTTTTTTATAGTTTCCGCATGCTGCCCCAATTCTGGGAAGTGTTTCCCCATTTTTTCGATAACAACTGCGCTGAGATCGGCGAAAAATCCGGAAGGCAGTTTTAGCTTCCTTCCGAACAGAATGGCGCGTCTTGCGATGCGGCGTAGAACATAATTTCGTCCCTCATTTCCCGGCAAAATACCATCGGCGATTGCAAAAGATAGCGTACGAATGTGATCCGCGATGATCCGGAAGGCGCAATCCGCCATGGCCTCGTCATCATTTTGTGCGCTCGGGGACGGAATCTTGCCGCTGTAGGTATGCCCAGATTGCCGTTCCAATGCCTGAAAAATAGGCGCAAAAAGATCGCTATCGTAATTGGAAGTAACTTTTGAAAAGTCGGTAAAATTCTTTGTTGTTGCGAAAATACCCGCGACGCGCTCAAAGCCCATGCCGGTATCGACATATCGGTTCTTTAGCCGTTCCCAAGTACCGTCCGAAAGCGCGTTGTACTGCATGAACACTAAATTCCAAATTTCTATACAACGTACATCGCCTTTATTGACCAAAGCCCCCTTCGTATCGCCTTTTGGAGTCAAATCTATATGAATCTCAGAGCAAGGACCACAGGGGCCGGTATCGCCCATCATCCAGAAATTGTCCTTCTTATTGCCATACACGATGTGCGTTTTCGGATCCAAGCCTTCCTTGAGGAAAATTTCCTTCCAAAAATCGTACGCTTCTTGGTCAAATTCGGCGGGATCGCCTTCATTGGGCTTGTAAACAGTAGCGTAAAGGCGTTCCTTGGGGAAATGCCAAACCTGTGTTAACAATTCCCACGCCCATTGGATGGCTTCTTTTTTGAAATAGTCGCCAAAGGACCAATTCCCCAACATTTCAAAGAATGTATGATGGTAGGTATCAAAACCGACTTCTTCCAAATCGTTGTGTTTCCCTCCGGCGCGAATGCATTTCTGCGTATCTGCAACCCTCAAATACTTCGGTGTCCGTTCTCCCAAGAAATAAGGAACGAACGGATTCATGCCAGCGTTGGTAAAGAGCAAGTTGGGTGCTTCCGGTAAAAGCGAGCAAGAAGGAACGATATGATGTCCTTTTTGGATAAAAAACTGCAAAAAACTTTCGCGAATCTCGTCGGATGTCATGCTCTTATTAGTAGAAGAACCCACGTAAATAAGCAATCTTTTTCGGAAGGTTTCTGAAGAAAATCCAGATAGTATCTAAATGAGTTAAGAATTACATTTTTGAGGGATTTTTCAAAAAATCCTTCAAACTCCCTTAAAAACAGGGCAGAGGCCCTGCACCCCAGTCATTTTGCAATCGTGTTGCAAAATAAGGAAAAAGTTTTTGAGAGCTTAAAGGAAGCTTTTTAAAAAGTTCCCTTATGTTTTTTGTTGGTTGTTTTTTGTGTTTTGCCTATCCTGTGTGCGTATAATCTGCTTGTTTCTCCTATGACAACTTTTCTATAAACAGAGCTTGACGGGAGAGGCGATTTACCCAATTATGGTGGGCGTAGAAAAACTATGGATATGAAAAAATGTTTTGCATTTTTAGCAACTTCGGTTGCTTTGTCGGGTTCCGGTTTACTAGCGGATTATGTAGCGCAGGACTTTATCAATCCCAAGACAGGTAAGAGTACTGTTTTCTGGGGGGATGCTTCCAAAGGAAAAGATGCGTATGTTTTGGAATATGATGAAGTTTCTGGTAAGTTTTACTTCGAGAAGGTAGAGAAGAATAAGCCAGCTCCGAAGAAGGCAGAGGCAAAGTCTGTTTCGGCGAACGCTAAGTAAGTTTTAGTTTTTTTAATAGGTTATAGGTACGTATGCTCTCTTGGTTTTCAAAGATTGGATGTTGGCTGGAGAAGGAAAACTTTGGCTTGTTGCTATTTCGATTTTTCTTTGGGAGCTGCCTAATTGTTTACAGCATCTGCTGTTTTAGGGATGTTTTTGCGTTAAAACATTTAGGGCATGCGGCGGTCGCTTTGGGATTTCCCTTTTCAGATGTGTTTTGGGGAATCCTGGCGGCGTTTACCTTTATCTGGACGGGATTGTTCATTATTCTTGGTTTCTATTTTAGATTGGCAACATTAACGTTATTGCTGATGGGATTGATCGGGGCGTGGAAGGTTTTATCGTGGAAATTTTTCTTTCTGCCGCCTTACACACCGCTGAGTATTTTGATTATCCTCAGCGCAGCATTTTCGTTTATTGGGCCGGGAGCATTTAGTGTAAAAAGTAAATAAAGAGGGAATTCGTGAAAACACATATTGAATCTATCAATTCGGTTTCGAAGAAGGTAACGGTTACGTTTGATGGCAAGCTTTGTGAAGATGTCCAAAATACGGTTTTAAAGAAAGCGCAGTCCCAGGCTGTATTATCGGGGTTCCGTAAAGGGAAGGTGCCTTTTGAGATCCTTAAGCAACGCTTTGGAGATGCTTTAACGTCGGAATTTCGTCAAGAATTGATTTCGAAAGCGCTTGAACACCTGAAGAACGAAGATAAACTGAATGTGGTTGCTATCAGTAAGACTGATTTCAGCGAGCAAGACAAGGGGCAGGTTTTGGAGCTGGAGATCGAGTTGCAGCCAGAGTTTGAGTTGCCGGATTATAAGAAATTTAAGTTGGATGAATCCAAAATCGAGGTTTCTGAATCCGAAGTTCAGGACTTCATCGAACGTTTGCAAAAGCAGCAAGCTTCCTATGATGTGGTCGATCGTCCCGCGCAATCGAAAGATTATGTAAAATTGTCTTATTCTGGTAATGTAGAAGGGCGTCCGGTGGATGAATTTCAGGGCGTACCCCACATTTGGACAACACAGAAAACGACTTGGGAAGAAGTTGATGCGACGGACGAAGTGGGCATTCCGGAAATTGTTAAAGGGATAAAAGGGCTGAAAGCTGGCGATAAGAAGGAGATTAAGGTCAAATTCCCGAAAACGTTTGCTGTAAAAGAATTGCAACAAAAGGAAGCTGTCTATACGGTTGAAATCGCAGAAGTGCGTGAAGTTAAGCTACCGGAATTGAACGAGGCATTTTTCAAGCAGTTTCAGGTTAAAAGTTTGGAAGACCTTAAGCAGTTTGCAGAGAAGACGATCCGTTCTCGCAAGGAGCAAGAATTTGCGGCACAGCAGAAACAAAAAATTTCGGAATTTTTGATTCAATCGGTTGCCTGTGATTTACCGCCCTCTTGGGTTTATGCTGAAACGCAAAAAGTATTGCAGGAGATGGTCAATCTGTTTTCGTCGCATGGCATAAAGAATGCGGCATTGGAAGAGCAGAAAGGGGCTTTATTTGAGAAAGCTCAAACGATTGCACGTGATCGTATCAAGCTCAATTTGTGCTTCGAAAAGATATTCAAGGATGAAAAATTGCAGCTGGAAACCCAGGATATCGAACGTGTTTTGGTTCAAGAAGCAGCTCAGCGCCATATAACACCGCAAAAGTTGATACAGATGGTTCAAAAGGACGAAGCCGAACGCAATGCCATTCAAGGGAAGGCATTTCAGGCGAAGATGATCAACTGGTTATTCGATACCTTGAACAAGAAAGAGAAGTGATATGAATTACCTGCCTTTGCCTTACGTTTACGAGCGCGATGGTCGCGGAGAAAAAGCCTGGGATATCTACAGCCGTTTGCTGAAAGACAGAATCATTTTTATTGGTACGCCCATTGATGATTTTGTTGCGAATGGTGTTATTGCGCAGATGTTGTTTTTGCAGATGGAAGATCCTAAGAAGGATGTTCATCTCTACATAAATTGTCCGGGTGGAAGTGTAACTGCAGGTATGGCCATCTACGATACGATGCAATTTTTACATTGTGATATTGTAACGTATTGCGTTGGGCAGGCAGCAAGTATGGCGACGGTTTTATTGGCTGCAGGAACCCAAGGTAAGCGTTATGCGTTGCCTCATAGCCGCGTTATGATACATCAACCGTCGGGTGGCGTTACAGGGCAGGCTTCCGATATTTCTATTGCGGCGAAGGAGATTCTTCGTTGGCGTTCAACGATTAATACGATTTTAGCTGAACATAGCAAAAAATCGGTAGAGCAAATCGAAAAGGATTCCGATCGCGATTTCTTTTTATCGGCTCAAGAGGCTGCGGATTACGGCTTGGTGGATCACGTTATCGTTAACAATCCCCAAAAATAGCTCATGGCTAAGGATTCATTGTTTTGTTCCTTTTGTGGTCGTCATGCCAGCCAAGTGAAGAAGTTGATTTCTTCGCCGGATGGTAGCGCGGGTATCTGTACGGATTGCTTGGAAATTTGCCGTCGAATGGTTGGCGCGCCGGTAGATGAATCTCTTTTGACAGAAGTCCCTATTCCGAATGTAAACAACGAAGCGAAGCCCGAGAAGGCCTTGAAAGTGCTTTCACCCAGTTCTATAAAAAAGGTATTGGATGACTACATTGTAGGTCAGGAGCACGCCAAAAAGACATTGGCCGTCGCAGTTTACAACCACTACAAGCGGCTTGTTTTGCAAAAAGGCATAGAGCATTTTGAGCTGGAAGATTCGCTGCATTTTTCTGAAAAAATTCCGGAAGCGTTGAGCGATGTTGAGGTAGAGAAGAGCAATATTTTGTTTGTAGGGCCTACCGGAAGCGGAAAAACGTTATTGGCACGTACGTTGGCTCGAACCTTGAACGTACCTTTTGCAATTGCGGATGCGACGACCTTGACCGAAGCCGGTTACGTCGGTGAGGATGTTGAGAATATCGTTTTAAGGCTTTTGCAGGCGGCAGATTATGATGTTGCAAGAGCAGAAATGGGTATCATTTATGTGGACGAAATCGACAAGATTGGTCGTAAAACGAGCAATGTTTCTATAACGCGTGATGTTTCTGGCGAGGGCGTACAGCAGGCTTTGCTGAAAATTTTGGAGGGTACCGAATGTAATGTTCCGCCCAAAGGAGGTCGTAAGCATCCTGAGCAGGAATATATTCGCGTCAATACCGCCAATATTTTGTTTATCTGTGGCGGAGCGTTCGTTGGTTTGGATAAAATCATTTCTGAACGTTTGGGTTGCAATGTGCTTGGGTTTGATAAGGATCGTTCGAAATTTGATGAACAGGGTTCCTCGTTTATGGAGCAGAACGTTCAAGCGGAGGATTTGATTAAATTCGGCATGATTCCTGAATTTGTCGGTCGTTTGCCGGTCGTTTCGGTATTGCGTGAATTGACGAAAGAGGATTTGGTTTTCATTCTAACAAAAACGAAGAATGCATTGCTATTGCAATATGAAAAGCTGTTTGCGATGGAAGGGGTTAAGCTCGTGTTGGAGCCGGATGCGATTGATGCGATTATTGAAAAGGCACTGGAGCTGAAGACTGGAGCTCGCGCGTTGCGCTCCATTATTGAACAATTGATGATGGATGCTTTCTTTACGGTGTCGAAAGATAAGTCGATTAAAACGATTACCATTACGAAAGCGGTTGTTTGCTCAGGTGCACAGCCGATACTTCAGTGACGCAGTACATCCACCACCCTTGGACATTTTGCGAGGATTTATCGCACGATTATAAGCTTTCAGATGAGTCTTTTCGGCATTTGTTTCACGTTTTGCGCATCGGGGAGGGTGCTGAGATTATCTCATTTGATGGCTGTGGCAGATTGCGTTTGGGACGATTGCATTTCAGCAAAAAGGCCGGAAGTGTGGAGTTTTTGGAGCCTATGGTTGAGGTTCCTGTTCCGAAGATGAATTTTAATCTGGTTCAATGTTTGCCCAACAATATGGCTACTTTTGAGGATATTCTGCGTAAAGCTTGCGAGTTGGGTATTCAAAATATCTATCCTGTTTTAAGCGAACGAACCGAAAGAGCTGCTTGGCGTTCCGAGCTTTGGAACAAGCGCCAAGAGCGTTTTCAGCGTATTTTGCAGGAATCTTGCAAGCAAGCCAAAAATCCGTTTTTGCCTCGATTGCACGCGATGGTTCCTTGGAATGAACTTCCTAAGATGGATTTGGGCGGTTGCTATTTCGGAAGCGTGGAAGCCGATTTTACAGCACACTTTAATCTAAAAACAGAACCTTTGATTTCTTGTATTGTAGGGCCGGAAGGCGGTTTTTCGACACAAGAAGAAATTTTTTTAAGACAATTCGCAATACCTATTCATTTACCCACTTGCATTATGCGTGTCGAAACCGCTGTGGTAGCGCTGGCCGCGGTTTTGAAAAGTCAGTTAGAGTGTGTCTACAGGAGATAAAAAGTTATAAAAGCTTAAATCCTGAGGGAATTTTTTGAAAAAAGTTCCCTTAAACCCTCAAAAACGTTTCATTTTTTTTGCAACAGGGTTGCAAAAACATAAAAATTTTGAGAGGGTTTGGAAGATCTTTTACAAAAGATCTCTCAAAAACGTAATATTTCTAGTTTATGTAGACACGTCCTAGTTGGCAAAATTTGACCTTGACAGATGTACATATAAATTTGTTAAATAAGTACATGAATGCAATATCCGCCACGACCTTTAGAAGCAATTTATTTACGATAATTAACAATTATGAAAAAAATCCTGTAGAAATTAGACACAAAAATAAATCTTTTATGTTGATTCCTACGATAGATTATATCCGCTATCGAATGATTATTAATTCAAAGAATAGCGCTCAATCCACACAAGAAGAAATTAAAGCTTATCGTGATGAAGGACGAAAATATTAAAGCGGTTGTTGATTGTTCTTACTTGATTGAAGCTTTTGAATCGCCAAAATCTGAGAGATTCAATTGGATTTTTGAATCAGAATCGCGTAATGAACTCTGTTTTGCGTTGCCCGAACTTTTGTACTACGAAATCGGCAATGTCATGCTAAGCAAATGTAAAAAACATATTTTTGATACAATGGCAGCGAGAGAAAGTTTATCATTTTTATCCTTTGCCCATAAAAAAGAAGTTGATTTTATAAAAGTATTCGATCTTGCCCAAAAGCACAATTTGACCTTCTATGATGCGTCGTATTTGCAGCTTGCGATTGACCTAAAAGTTCCGCTAGCGACTTATGACCAACAGCTTATCGAGGCGGCCAAAGCTGAGAAAGTTAAGTTGGTAGCGTGAGTGGATATATTTGTATCGAAGAAGCATTTCTTAAAGTGTTTTTCCCTGTTAAATTTCAGATAAAAGTGTAGTAAAATTGGCTGTTTCCTCGGGAAATTCAGCTTTTCCCCTTTCGTCAATTCTGTACTTGACAAAAAAGGGAAAACGTTCCTACGGAAAACAAAGCAAATTTTTTTGGCACAGAGAGGGTGTTAAGGTACGTTTTTTAGCGAATTTAATTTTTTTTATGTAAAACCTCTTGACGGTAGTTTTTAAAATTAAGAAAATAAGTATGTACTCGATGTGTCAGGGGGTTGGGATCGGTGTCTCGCCGTCTGTCGGCATCTAAAAATCACGAAATTATGGCAATAAAAAAGATAATAAAAAGAGATGGTGCGATCGTCCCTTTTAAGGAAGAACGCATCTTTAATGCGATTCACAAAGCATTCTTAGCGACCCAAGGAGAGCCCTGTGGCGGAGTCGTCCAGCGGTTGACGGATCAAGTGATTGCGGAGTTGAATACGCGCTACCACGAGAGGAGCATTCCTGCGGTTGAAGAGATCCAGGATATCGTTGAAAAGGTCTTGATGAATGAGAACTTCAGCGAAGTCGCTAAGGCTTACATCTTGTATCGCAATCAACGCAATCGTTTGCGCGAAGGTAAGGCGTTAGTTTTGGACGTTGAGAAGATCATGGATGGTTACCTCAATCAGACCGACTGGCGTGTTAACGAGAATAGCAGCATCAATTATTCGTTGGGAGGGTTGATCCTTCACAATGCGGGTGCGATTACAGCGAATTACTGGTTGCATCATATCTACGATGAAAAGGTCGCAAATGCGCACAAGAATGGAGATTTCCATTTGCACGATTTGTCGATGTTTTCCGGTTATTGTGCGGGTTGGAGTTTGCGTCAACTGCTCGAATTGGGATTCGGTGGTGTTCGCGGAAAAATCAATTCAAAACCAGCAAAACATTTTTCGACCGCTATTTGGCATATTATTAATTTCCTGGGAACGATGCAGAATGAATGGGCCGGTGCACAAGCGTTTTCCAGTTTCGATACTTATCTGGCTCCTTTTATAAAAAATGAGAATTTATCCTTTAAAGAAGTAAAACAGCACATCCAAAGCTTTGTATACAGCTTGAATACGCCCTCACGTTGGGGTACGCAACCGCCGTTTACAAACATTACGTTGGATTGGGTTTGTCCGAACGACTTAGCGGATAAAAAGGTCATTATTGGTGGTACAGAGCGCGATTTCTGCTACAAGGATTGTCAGAAGGAGATGGATATGATCAATCGCGCCTTCTTGGAAATCATGCTGGAAGGCGACGCGAACGGTCGTGGATTTGCCTATCCGATTCCGACGTACAATATTACGCGGGATTTCAATTGGGAAAGTGAAAATGCGGATCTGTTGTTCCAAATGACGGCGAAGTACGGTACGCCTTATTTCCAAAACTTCATCAATTCCGACCTCAATCCCTCCGATGTTCGAAGCATGTGCTGCCGTTTGCAGTTGGATAAGCGCGAATTGCGGCGTCGTGGTGGCGGATTGTTTGGAGCGGATGAATTCACAGGTTCCATCGGTGTTGTTACCATCAATATGCCGCGTATCGGCTACTTGAGCAAAAACGAAGATGAATTCTTCGCGCGCTTGGATGAATTGATGGATATCGCCAAGGATTCGCTGGAATGCAAGCGTAAGACGATTCAGCAATTGATGAATCAGGGCTTGTTCCCCTACAGCCGTCGTTATTTGAAGTCGTTCAATAATCACTTCTCGACCATCGGGTTGGTCGGTATGCACGAATGCTGCTTGAACTTCTTGCATAAATCCATTGCAAGCGAGGAAGGTCATGCGTTTACCGAGAAAGTACTGCTGCATATGCGCAAACGTTTAGCGGATTACCAGGAAGAAACAGGCAATCTGTACAATCTCGAAGCCACACCGGCGGAAGGAACCTCGTATCGTTTAGCGAAGATCGATAAGGAAAAGTTTGCGGATATCATTCAATCCGGAACAACGGATCCTTATTATACCAATTCCAGCAACTTGCCTGTAGATTACACCGACGATGTGTTCAAGGCATTGCAGCTGCAAGAGGGCTTCCAGACCAAGTACACCGGAGGAACGGTGTTCCACGTATTCTTGGGTGAATCCTTGCCGGATGCGCAATCTTGCCGGACGTTGGTACGCCAAATCGTTAACAACTTCCGCATACCGTACGTTTCAATTTCGCCCACGTTCTCGGTTTGCGAAACGCACGGTCGTTTTGCTGGAAAACAGGAATTTTGTCCGCAATGTGGTGCCGAAATGGAGGTTTACAGCCGCATTACCGGTTATTATCGTGCGGTAACTTTTTGGAATAAGGGTAAGAAAGAAGAGTTCAAGCAGCGTCTGACGTACGATGTCAATCACTCAACACCACCTTCTGGAAAGGGCTGTTGTTGTGCCGATAAAACCAAAGCTGATGGCGAGTGCCCTGCAGAATGCGCTAGCGATGCAGAGAAGCTATTCTTCTTTAGCGATACCTGTGTAAAATGTCAGGCGCTGAAACCGTTCCTGTTGGAGCAAGGTTTTACAGGACATTGGGTCAATACTTCCGAAGAGGCCGGTTTTGAATTGGCGAAAAAGTACCAGGTTCGCAATTTGCCCGCTTTGGTATTGTTAGGTGACAAGCCGCAGGTAATTTACGATACGGAAGCGATTAAGAAATGCGTAAGTATGGGTTCTTAAAGCATTCGTTGGTCGATTATCCGGGAGAGGTTTGCAGCGTGGTATTTTTGCCAGGCTGCAACTTTCGCTGTCCCTACTGCCACAATAAGGATCTGCCGCAAGCGGTTAACGACAACGGTTGGACATTACAGCAGATCGTTCAATACCTGCAAGAAGCGCGCTCATTGATAACCGCGGTTTGTATAACCGGTGGCGAGCCTACGTTGATGCCGGAAACATTGCGTTTCCTCGTTAAATCCTTCAAAGATTTGGGCTTGAAGGTGAAACTGGATTCCAATGGCAGCCATCCGGAGTTGTTGGAAGAGCTCAGCAAAACTGTGGACTATATTGCGATGGATTTGAAAACTTCATTGCAGCGTTATTCCGAAATCATTGCCCCGGGATGTTCGGATATCGAGCATAAACTTCAGGCTTCGATGCAATGCCTTATGCAGCGTCCAATGAAAGCTTACGAATTTCGTACAACATTGGCGTGGGATTTTGTGGATGAAACCGTGATGCACGATTTGGGAAAGCTTATAAAGCCCGATAGTTACTGGTATTTGCAGCATTGGCGTCGCGATAAAGTTTCCGAAACAGATACCCTGATTGCGGAGCGGGAATGCATCAATAATTGTTACGCTATTGCAAAAAAATACACCCAACACGCTTTTTTACGCGAATAATGCTTGACTCTTCCTCAAGTTTTTTTCATCCTCAACCCGAGGAGAAATACTTCTCTTGCCGTATGGCGGACTGAGAGCAACCCTTACGATGACACAAAAACTTAGCGTCCGCCTGCGGCTATTTGTGTTTATTGGGCGATATTTATTCGGGTTATTCGAGTTATGTTGCAAACTTGAGGGATTTTTTTTAAAAAATCCTTCAAACTCCCTTAAAAGCAAGGCAGCGGCCCTGCACCCCCGTCATTTTGCAATTGTATTGCAAAATATATGAAAGTTTTTGAGGGTTTAAGGGAAGCTTTTTTCAAAAACTTCCCTTAGAATTTCCCATATTTTCCCCTCTTAAAATCCTCGCCTGAGAAATATTTCATTGACAAAAGTATGCACATGTGATGTAAATAGCAATATGACAGCACATAGATTATGCATAACTTTACGGCCTTTCATTTACGATTTAATTTCGGCAAAAGCGAAACAGCGCGGTGTTAGTATAAGTCGTCAGATTGAAGATTGCGCCGAAGGTTTTCTTGTAAAAGATGAAGCGGATTACGAGCCAGATTACGTCATTACACGCGAAGAATTGGAGCGTCGATCACGAGAAGCGCACGAGGCGATAAAGAATGGAACTGCGAAAACTTTCGATAACGTAGAGGATTGCTTGAGAGACTTGTATGAGACAGCTAATAAGATCAATTCGGTTCGATGAAGAATTTGCCTATTGGCTAAAGACAAGTCGTAAAAATGCGGATAAAATAGCAAAAATAATGGGGAATATAACCCAAGATGGATTTTTTAATTTCAATAAAGGCGAAAAAATGAAATATTTCCCCAATCGCTATTCTTGTCGTATTGACAAAAAGAATCGCCTTATCTACGAAAAAACCGAAGATTGTATCATTTTGCTTTCTTGTAAAGGTCATTACGAGGATAAGTAGCTGTACGGTTTTGTGGACCGCTGGCTTCCATTTAACATGAGAAGCTTCCAAATTCTCGCTTTTCAATTGACTTTCGGGCGAGGAAATATCAATTTCGAAAGAATGAGATATTTTTGGTCGTTTTTGTTGGGTTTATTGATGTTTGTTGATTACAGCGCAGCGGACAGGATACAAGATTTCATTGATGTTGTGACGGATTTGTACAAAGCATATGAGTCAAAACTACCGATGAAACCGGTAGCGTTTTTCCAAGATATAGATTTTTATGTAAAAGAAGATCTAACTAAGGAAGACATAAAACGCATTTTTAATGCGAAGGTGCCTTCTCACGAAGAAATGCCCAAATTGCTGAAAAAGCAATGTACGCAATTGGAGCGAATAATTTTTGCAAAAATTTTGCTACTATCGTTGGCAGGACAACCACGACAAGCCGAAGATTTACTCAACCAATTAGATGATGCTTTATTGTATACAGACGTGGCTATTCTTCCATCGCATCCATGGGTTATTCTTCTGAACTGCATCGGTATTTCGTATATGCTGCATCCTATGGAACGCTATAAAGAAACGCTAGCGACGCCTACGCGCGATGAGGACGTCATTACAGACGAAGAGGAAGATTATCTTCTATTCCTAAAGGCAGGTGAAGACGAGAAGGAGGCTGCGACAAAATCTTACGATGATGCAGACGAATTTTTGCAGGAACTGCTTTATCAGGTAACCAGCGTAGCCACTACAGTTCATTAAAGAATTGTTTCCTTAGGATTTACTGTCATTCAGCGGTGTTGCTTTACGGGGGTGCATTTGGGTCGATTTCGAAGAATTCGGGCGTGATGCGGACGAAATCGAAGTGGGCAGCAATCTCGTCTGGATAGGGCGTCGAGAGGTAGAATGGAATGGTTTGGCCGATGAAGTTCGCTTGGAGGGTGCTGATAATGGGGTTGTGTTCCCCTAAGAGGGTGGGAATATCTTCTTGAAGGGTGCAAATCGTGAAGTCGCCACCCTCATCGCGTTCTAAATATCGGAAGCAGAGCTTAAAGCGCGTATCGGCAGGTAGCTCGGAGTGGCGCCAAAGGAGCGGGCGAGCCAAAGGTCCTTCCAAATATTCTCTGGAGACCTTATAATCGTCAGGAGGCGGTGTGACGTAACGCGGATTGCGCAGCCCAAAGAAGCATTGCGTGTTTATTCCAAATTCATCATCAAAGCTCTCTTGTGCCATATCCCAATAGCCCAACATGCGATTTTTGAGCTGATATTTTTGAGCATCCAAGTGGGTATGGTGCTGTATGCGAACTTCGACACCGCCGTTGACGGTATAACCCAAATCAACCGTGAGCCCGCACAACATCCAATACCAATAGGTGCAGGTGGATACATCCACGAAGAGGTTGCACTCCAGCCCCATCGCTTCGTACATGGGCTTTGTGGTCGGCAAGCCCGAGGGTTGCGCAAATACGCGAAATGGTGGTATTTTCATAGGTTTTTTAGGTTTTAGGTTTTTGTTTTGAGGGATCTTTTGTAAAAGCTCCCTCAAGCTCCCTTAAAAGCAGGGCAGCGGCCCTGCACCCCCGTCATTTTGCAACATGGTTGCAAAATGTATGAAAGTTTTTGAGGGTTTAAGGGAATCTTTTTTCGAAAAGTTCCCTTAGCTTTCTTTTCTTACATGCTTCCCTTTCCATTTTAAGACGACAGTACCCAGATTTGCTTCAATTGACCGTTTTCGACGACATCGAACAGCTTGGGTTCCAGCTGGGTTTTATCGGGAAGCTTTTCCGGATTCAGATTAAAACCTTTGGTTTTGTTGGTAATCATGAGCTTGGAGAGATTCCCGTGATTGTTGGAGCTATTCAAGAGCGGTGTGTGATGCGGAAAATACGTCATCGTTTGTCCCGAAGCACGCTGAGCGAAACGCATTTGGGCATCTTCTGCGATATGGCGCGTACGGTTGGTATGCATCAACTGAACCAGATCGTTGGGATTGAGCTGTTTCGGAGCCCCAAAACGTAACCAAGCGCTTCCGTTATCGATATCGTCGATTTCCTCTTGGACGGGCAATGGCGCCAGAGCTTCACGTAACAAATTTTTGGGAATTTGTAGGCGTTGTCCCAAAAGCGGTTGCGATAGCTCTTCGGTGGTTAATGTCAATGAGCCTTCAAATTGAAGACATTGTGAGCCCTCGTAGAGAATTTGCGCCAAGTTTTGTGGTGGTTTTGTGCCCGAATTGAGCCAAATTACCTGACGATAGGTTTTGCTTTTGGCGTTGGTAGAGCACAATTTGAGCGCGAAAACTTGACGTTCCACACTCACCGTATCGGTTTGGTAGCTGATGATCGCCGTAATGGTTTCGTAAGCCGCTTTGCAGCGCATCCAAGGCGCGATGGCACCCTCCACCAATTCATTGGGATAGGCCTGCTCTCGCTGGACATCGGATAAGGTGATGGCGGCATCCGGAATATCCTTCAATGCCGGAATGTGAGCTTTCCACCAAGCGACTTGATCGCTGTTTATCGGTTCTACTACCACGCGCTGTTCCTGCATATGCGTTCGTGTGCCCTCCAACTCGATGGTCAGCACCAACGCATTCAATTCCTCGCCGGTGGCGGTCTTGGGAAAGGCATCCACGGTGGTTGTTTTCCAAGAACCTTTGCCGTTGGAATGCGTATGTTCGTAATTGATGACCACCGCGTTAAGTTTCAAATCGTGGCGCGGGGTTATCGATAGATCGGAACAGGCATTATCCGGCAGGGTGCTTACCGGCAATTGCTGCGATCGGGCGACATTCAGTTTGGGAATAGGGGTGGTATAATCGAACCAAACGACCGCATCCGGTGTCCATTGAAGTACTTTCTTCAGCGCCTCGGCGCAGCTGCAATCCTTGATGGTTTCATAGGGGAATAGGAAATCGAAACCGTCGATTTTACCGCAAGCGATGGGGGCTTGATGTTTTTGGGCGTAATCCAAAATGTCGGCAATGCATTGTCGGGCGTCGATGTGCTCGCCTTTATCGGATTGTCCCAAGATGCAGCGACTGCGCGGAACACAAGTGGTTGCAGTACCTTGCTCATCTTGAAAGTACTGCCAAGATTGTTGATAAACCAAGTGTTCCAGGAACCAAAATGGGCCTGAAGCCACATAAGTTTTGGATTCCTTGGTGGGCGTAAGATGGCACGGCGTTTCGGTGATACGGCCGAAAAATTGGCGCGTATCCTCGAAAAACACCTCGACGGTTGTATCGCAATCGAATGCGGGCGCTTGCGCATGGGTTTGGAATGTCAGCGTATCGGTTCCTTGATTGCATATGTGACGCTTGACATTGAAAAGTTGCCAATCCGCAAACGATTTCTTGGTGCCGTTGTATTTTAAGAACCACGTCATTTTCAGGATCTCAGCTGTTTAAGTTGGGTTTGTAGTTCTTGAAGCCGAAGTTCGAGACGTTTAATACGATCAATTTGAATCATAAGAACATCCCAGAATGCGTTACTGTTGTTGGGTATCATGTAAGTTTCCTCCATAGATTTCGTAGGTTGTATAAGATGCATTACCTTTATAATGCGTTTTGATGTGTTGTAGCGTTGCCGATTCCAGCGTAAGTTGGCGTTGCGCTTTATCCTCCAAGTCAATGTTTAATTGCCCGGATGCATGCATTAAAGTACATGCGTGGGTTAATGCATGCTGAATGGCTTCTGCAGCGGTCTTGTGACGTCGACCCACGGTGAACTTTAGCTGGATCTGTAAATTGCCACGATTGAATGTCTGGATGTTATCCGCACGAATCGCTTGCAGGATTTGCATATGCCGTTGACCTTCAATTTCGAAGTGTTCCGGTTGCTCATGGGCCGCATCTCCGCCCGCCAAAATATATTCATTGAGTGTAATCTTCATAGCGATAGCGTATTGAATTTCTGCGTTACAAAATGCATTTGCAACGCCGTTTTGTTCTTCAGCGTAATCCATTGCCAAGGCTGCTGTAGCGCCAAGCCGAAACGACATTCGTACTTATCCGTGACGAATTCCTGCCGCGAAAGCTCAAAGCAGAGGCGTTCTGCCAAATCTAGAAAGCTCTCTTTGGGCAACGTATGCAGCTTTTGTATGAGGAGGCAGCTGAAAGACAGCTTGCTCCAGCACAATTCACCCAAGTCCGGTGCGGTCTCTATCGGGAAAGGATAGGAGATACCGAGCTGCAAGGGTTGCGCGGAGGACAGTCGCAATGCCATAACTTCTTCCAAATTGAGCGCCGAATGGCAAAAGAGCGCGATGCCTTTGCAAACGTCACACGTTTTGAAGAATTCCAGCAGGGTTTGCTGTAAGTGGTTCAGTACAGGATTCATAGGCCTCTTAAGGTTTTATGATTGGCTTGCCGAAGCCGGTAATAAACTGCTTCCAAGCGTGGCTGAAAATCTCGGCGCTTGGCTTGTTCCGACCAATGCCGAAAGAGATCGTTCAACGTCGTATGCGCTTGCTGGGCATTTCGAATCTGATCGTCCGTGAGTTGAATGTCCGGAATACGCGACTGCAGCGCTTCAATGACCAAATGGCATGCGGCCGTTCGGCAGGCATTCGGAATGTGATTGGGCGCCATCGGGCTTATGGTGAGGCTTTCCGGCGTTCGGCTCTGAATGTAAGCGCAAACATCGCGAATGATGTTATCGACGCTGTTCTTCCGATCAAAATCCGAAAATAATTGAAGTTGATCGGTGACAAGATAGTTTTCAACGTCTTCCTTTTTTAAGAAAATCCATTGTAATGCAATCATAGGCGTAAAATTGAGATTTAACTTTGGGAGATCTTTTGCAAAAGCTCTCCCAAACCCTCTCAAAACCTTTCATATTTTTGCAACATGGTTGCAAAAAAGGGGAAAGTTTTTGAGGGTTTAAGGGAAACTTTTTTCAAAAAGTTCCCTTAAAATTCCTACTTCCTACTTCTAATTCGCTTTCGGTTGTACATTGATCTGCGTGATATTGGCATTCGATGTAACCACGATATTGCTGTAATGTTCGACGGTGATATCCACAAACTTCGTATGTTCTTCCAAATAAACGCGGAAAAGGCCGCCGTCACTGTTGGGAGTTACGAAGCGCTTAATGTTGGAGGGTTCATCCTTAAGTAAGCCATTTTGTGCATAGAACGCGAAGATTTCGTTTCCGGTGATTTCGTTGCCTTGCAAGCCCAAATTCTGCTTTTTGAGCAACTTGATGTCTTCAACGAGCAGCTTTTCGGCAAGGCCTTCGCGGGTCATCTCAGATGAAATGCGCGCCCCGGCATTATCCTGCAACGCGTAACAATCTTGACGCAGATACCAAGCGAGTTCACCGAATAGCAAGCGATTGGGTGCGAATCCCATTTCAGCACTGGCGTTCAGCAAGGTTTGGCGAATATCGGCATCGGGCTGACTTTCCTCGTCCCATGTGGATTCAATCACCCGAGCATTCTCCTTTAGCCCTTTAATGGCGCGGCGTAATTCATTGCGGAACAAGCGCTTCATCAGCAAATGAACGTAACGAATTTGCCAATCTTCGCCGACAATATCATCGGCATCCACGCGGATCGTTAAGCCCTTATTGAGCGTTTTCGCTTGAATCGCTTCTCCCGAAAAACGAACGCGTTTGAAGCCTGCACCGCCGACACGTTCATCATCGGTTTCCGAACAGAAAATCTGATCGTCGGGCGCCTGCCGATATTCAAAGCGGCGCGTTACCGGGACCTTAGGCGCAATGAAGTTCAACAGAGCTTCCAAGCCTTCATTGTCCTTCCACTCCTTGGTGAATTCGGTTAAAACTTCCGAATAATTATTTTGATTGAATTTTTCTTCTGCAGCTTGTACCAATGTTTCCATAATTATTTAACCTCCATGTTGTAGGGTAATGTAGTGATGGCTTCGACATAATCGTTGTTGAGGCCATCCGTTAATGCCATACCGATGATCTGATAAACGCCCGCTTCTTCTGGCAATTGACGAACGCAACCTTCGGCAGCTCGACATAGGAATTTACCGGCTTTTGCCACGCCAGACAGCTTCAACTTGGCCGTTTGAGCACAGCCAGACAGCGGTTGGATGCAAGCTAGAGCGCCCTTAGTGAGTGCGTCGCGGGTAACAATTCCCCAGGGGGTATCCGCTTCGCCGCACGTTTTTACCTCATTGACATCGGCATCAAAGCAAACCAGCGTATGGGCTTGCAAGCCGCCATTTTTGGTACGTTTTGTTATCAGTCCTTCATGGGTCCCAATTCCAAACTGAGAATGGGACATAATTTTATAGTCTTTGTTGTTCATAAAATCAGTTTTTGTTTTCGTTATAAGTAAATTGCCAAGCTTCCGGATAACTTTCGCCGGTCTTTTGCATGCGTTCGTTGATCTTTTGAGCAAAATGCAGTATGGCGATCTTTTTATCGCGTTCCTGCAATTGCCTCAATGCTCGCGGAAGCATCCGCGGTGCTGCTTGAATCGGTTGCACGGGCAAATTGGGATGCTGGGTTAAGCCTACCGAAAGCAGTTTTATCGGATGATAGCCGCCATCGATGCCTTTCTCGGACAGCCAGCGAGGCGATAAATACGTATAAATACCGTTATCTACCAGCTCTTGCCCGGCCTCTGTCCAGCGAATTTTTACCCAAATGCCTGTGTTGTCAGAACGCATCGCCGTCACATGCCCATAAACCGTGGTGTTCATGTGCTCCGGCAGCGTTTGAAACAGCGGATCGTCGGGATGTCCGATGTAAACCGGAATTTTTTTGAGTTTTAATCGAAACGATAGCGTTTCGGTACCTTTTACACAACGTTCTCCATCTCTTAGGGAAACAACTTGTTTACCGGACGGATGGTCGAAGGTTCCGTAGGGTGATAATTGTATCCATTTTTGCATTGTTTTTGTGCCTTTCTTTGAGGTTTTACTTGATTACGGTATCCTCTTTGTTGCTGGGGGGATTGATACCGAAATGCTCACGAATGTCATTCAAACTGAGCGGGACCCCCATCTCCCAGAGTGTTTTGATAATATTTAAGTCATTGTTTAAATTCTTGTTGGGCGATGTCTTCAATTGGAAGTACGCTTTCGGATGTTCCACCCCAAGCAGGTACTTCAATACGCAGCGATCGATCTGCTCATGCAGGGTATCGGAAATCATTTGCGCATCATCTTCTTCCAGCAGATCGCGTTCATTGCGTTGCGCGGAAATTCCGGTGCTATCCTTCTGCCCCAATGTGGTCAAATCGGAACCGCGCCATAAAGCCGCCATCGCACGATCCATACGATCGACCAATTTCGGATACGGCAATTCCCCTTTCCCGGAAATGTCAATCGCTTGAATATCCGTTCCGGCTGACATCAGCGCATGAAATTCCGCGCCGAAGTTTTGTACCGCTTCACGTGCCACTTCCCACTCCTGCGTTCCGGGACGCGCCGTCGTGGTACCCTTAACGCCCGGCATGCCATTCCGTTCGCAGTAAATTAGCCAATCGCGCAATGGTAAATGTTTGAATAGGTAGGCGATAGAGCAGGATTCCATCAAACCATCGCCGGTGGTTACCAGCCACTCTTCGGTGTTAAGCGGTAGCTTTTTGTGATCTTTGGGATCTATAAAATACAAGCGCCCCTGTATGTTTTCGAAGAAAAACAGCGGAACAAAGCGAAATTCAGCCGTTAGATACTTCTGCGAACCCTGTTTGAATGGCTTCCAAATAATCTCATGTACCGCATAATGTTTGCCGATGGCGTCCATCATTTGGCGGATGAGCAACGGTATGCCGCCGCGTTCGTTTTCATCGTAAGCGTTGAAGCAGGAAATGTTGTTGTAAAACTGCTCCAGCAACTGTTTTTGCTGCATCGCTTCGGGTGAGTTATCCAGGGTTAAAATTTCCCAAGGTAGGCGCGAAATGGACTTCTTGCGCTTGGAAATCACGCCTTGAAGCAGATCATCGCGCTTCTCAATCGCATCCCAAATCATCGCGGCCTGCTTCAGTTTTCCTGCATGAAAATCATCCAAGATGCGCGACAAGGTGGCGGGTGTCAAGGAACGTATGGGGTTCCATTGAAGGCGCGATAGGCTGTCTTGCCGAAATGAAGTTAAGTAGGTGTTAGTTTTCATAATAGTAGTTGGGTTTAGGGGTTTTGAAAAATTCAGCTGAGAAGGCCGGTGCGACAGGCGTATGCCCGGCATCCAAGGCCAATGCCAGCGCCCAAAAACGATCCGCATGACCGGATTTGTTGTGCTGAGCTTCCAGCTGATAACTTTCGCTGATCTTCAAACTGAGCAGATCGCTGATGAGCGTTTCATCGCGCGGTATGCGTACGGTATGACGATCGATGTGGGTTTTCAAACGGTAGGCCAATTCCTCCTTGCTTTTTTTGGTGAATTGGATACCTTTTATCCGTTCACTTCCGAAGCGCGTTTGCGCGCGTTCCAGGAATTGTCGTCCGATGCCGGTTTGATCCACGGAAACCTTCTGGATGTGCAGCGAGGTAAACAGCAGATCGAAAACCGCTTCCTGTTCATCAAATCGCGCATTCTTCAAGCATCGCAGTTCGCGTAAGAAAAATAGATCGTTCAATTTTTCAACCACAGCGAACACGCTTAAATCCTGCGTTCGAGCCAAATCGACCCCCATGTAAAGCGCACCATGCGCCTGGTGATTCCATTGATCGTCGGTTTGATAGAAACAGCCTTCCAAGGATTCCAATTGCAAGAATGCCGCGTCATCATCCATCGGCTGACACATGTATTCTTGCAAAAAGCTTTTCTCTCCCGCACAGGAATTTCGAATGAAATTGTAATAATCCCCTTCGTCCATTTCCTGGCGCGGATCATCGGGCGGCAACTTCTCCTTCAGCTTCTTTAAGAAGCCTTGTTCGAGCGCATCCGTCAGCGTAACGCGATGCAACGAAATCCCTTTCTCGTTCTTCCCGTTGCGCGCTTCATTGACGAGTTTGTTGAAGAAATTATTGTACCCGCGGTGGGTTGAAATAATCTCCAATTGACCGCCCCATGTGATGCCCGGATAGGCAATGTTGTACAGCCCTTCCGGATCTTCATGGAGCGCAAACTCATCCAGAATACGCGAACCGCGCTTACCCGCTTGTGCATTGATGTTCGACGACATGACCGTCAATGTACTGCCGTTGTTCAACCGCAGAACGGCATTTCCAGAATGTTGCGTGTCCAACATCTTCTTGTTCACCGCTTCATTGAATATCTGCGAAAACGCTTGGCAGTCCTTCAAAAACAGTCCAGCTTGTTGGCGATCGCGAGAGCAGATCCAATAATGCGTTCGCGGTAAGCACATGGCGTTGCGCAACGTCCGATAAGCCGTCGCCCAAGAAAGTCCGATTTGACGCGATTTCTCCATGATTTTTATGCGCGAATTATCCTGAATCCAGCGAATCTGATACGGTAGAAAGAATGTGCTCATAACAGTTGCAGCTGATCCTCCAATTCCTTAAGCAGGCTGTCCGAGAACGTCCAATTCTGATTTGCCGCTTCGTCGGGCTTAATCTGCTTCGTGAGCAGGAAAAGCTGACGATAGGTTTGAATCAATTTACTGAGCACCGCGGAGAGATCTTTGATGCAGCCTAAGTCGCTGTTTTTGTGACAAATCTGATCAAATAAATCTTCCCAAAGCATGCCCATGGTCTTCTCTGCCAATTGCATCTGCGAAAACAAATCGGTCGTATCTTTAGCGACTTTGATGCGCTTCAGATGCTCCTTAAAAGCCGGTGTTGTGTCGGTTTTCATCTTCTAAAAAATCGATGCCTTTGGTCGATAACTTATACCGCTTGTTGTACGGGCATAATTCGCTGAACGTTTGTGCCAGAAAGCCCTTATCATGCAGGTATTCCAGCTCCTTTTCCAGTTGATGGACCTGCAAATTGAGCCCCGCAAGCATCAGCCCTTGCTTCAGCGTTTGCATCGGCAATGCGATCGGATAAGCTGCTTCCAATTGTGAAAGCAAGTTTTGTCGAATGAGTTCGTGTGTCGTATTCATAATGTTAAGCCTTAAAATCTACAAGTGCGCTCCCAAAATATAGCCCAATAATCGCCGATAAAAGGTGCGTATCCAGCGGCGTAATCACCAATCCATGAAACTGAGACCATCGGATCTTTTCGCAAGCCGATGAGAAAAACAAAAATCCATCGCTCAACTGCGAATAGCCAATGGCAATCGGAATTTCCGGCTTGAATATTGCGATCAATTTCGGCAGCAATATAATCGAAAATACCGCCAACAACGCAATCGCTCGACGCGTTAGCTGCAATCCCGACTGCGGCGCCTTACGTGCCTGCTCGATGCTGGTCATGGTCAGCTTTTTGTGATATAATTTAAATAACCGCTCTCGGTGACGCGCCATAAGCGAGAAACTGAGCAGCCTTACGGTACTTCCAAATAACGAAGAACCGAGTAACGAAACAAGTTCTGTAGGTAATGTTTGCATAAGAGTTGCAGGAGTATACACTAAAGTTTGATATCCCGCAAGGCTTATTTTGGCTATTTTGGCTATTTGGGTTAGTTGTGTTAGATGTCGTTATTTGGGGAGAGGAAAGAAAGATTGGGAAAGGGTTCCCTCATTCTCCCGCATAAAAAGTTTGACCACAGGGAATGTGCAGCTTTCAATAGGAGCATGTGTGAGTGCAATTTAAACAGAATGCCGGGGGTGCTTGTAGGAAAGAAAGCGCCTGATTTTTCTGCAACAGCAGTTGTCAATGGTGGACAGATCGTTGAACATTTTACGCTGAACCAATTTTTGGGGAAAAGCTATGTTGTTCTGTTTTTCTATCCGAAAGATTTTACGTTTGTTTGTCCGACAGAATTGCATGCATTTCAACAGGCATTACCGCTGTTTGAAGAGCGAAACGTTCAGATTATTGCCTGTTCTACCGATTCTGAAGCAAGCCATTTCGGATGGTTGCAACAATCTAAATCGCAGGGAGGTATACAAGGGATTACTTACCCATTGGTCGCAGATATCAATAAGACGATTGCGGCTCATTATGGAGTTTTGGCGGCGAATTATCACTACGATGAAAACGGTTGGTTGCAAACAGAGGGTGAAATGGTGGCCTACCGAGGCCTTTTCCTCATTGACAAATCGGGTATCGTTCAGCATCAGGTCGTTAATAATATGCCACTAGGACGTTCGGTAGAGGAAACTCTGCGGATGGTGGATGCACTACAGCATTTTGAGCAATTTGGGGAGGTTTGCCCCATCAATTGGCATAAAGGAGAAAAAGCGATGAAGCCCACGCACGAAGGATTAAATCGCTATTTTGGATAGATTCCCATGGAGGATGCTCAGCAGAGGAAGCGTTTTTGTGAGGAAATTGATCGCGATTTCTCGGTGATTGCGCCGGCGGGGGTCGGGAAAACGTTTTCGATCGTTGAGCGCATCTACAATATCGCGTGTCATTGTCCGCAAAAACTGAAAGCGCTTTGTGTTATAACCTATACCAAAAAAGCCGCTGAAGAGCTGAGATATCGCGTGTCGGAGCGTTTTCAGCAGCATCCGAATAAGGAGGCACTTTCGAAGTATCTTGCGCAGAGCTTTTTCGGGACAATCCACAGCCTTTGTTGGCAGCATATTCGTTGGTTTAATTCGGATACATACACGCTATTGCCGGAAGATCGCATGCTTCGGGAGCAATTTTTGGCGAATTATTGCGTTGAAGAAGGTAGGTATACGGAGGTTTTGCGGTTTGTAGAGCTTGACAAATTGCTAGCGCTAACAGAAGATTTTTCCCCGAAAAAAACGGTAAATTTAGAAGAAAATTCGGCATTTATTCCCAATTTGCAACCTGTTTATGGTTATAGCCCCGAAAAAAGGAATACCATCGCCATACAGCAGGCGCAAAATCGTCTGAAAGCGTGGGAAGCGGATTACAAAAATGGTAAAGCATTTGAACTGCCGGAATGTTCCAAGGGCGGTAAAGGCTTTATAAACACATTTTATGAAACATTGGCGCCATTTTTCGAGCATTTGGGCGAAAGAGCGGTAGCTTTTATCAAAAAATTATCGCAGGATTATTTCGAATATCGGCTCCAGCGCGGCTACTTGAAGCATGCCGACCTTATCTTTTTTGCTGAACGTTGCCTGAATACCGAAAAAGCCAAAATATATTTTGAAAAACATCCGCTCATTCTTTTGCTCGATGAGGCGCAGGATACGGATGAACATCAATTTTGTTATATTCAGAAATTGTGTGCCTTGAATCCGCAAAATCGATTTTCCATGGTGGGCGATCCGCAGCAATCGATTTATACACGCGCTAATGTCCAAACGTATTTGGATCTGCATCAGCGATTGATTGCTGAGGGGAAATGTGAAGCATTGGTTTTTTCAAAAACCTTTCGTTGTCCCAAGAAAATTGTTCGTGTTTTAAATGAGAAATTCCCTCATATTTTGTGCCAATCCCGAGATGCGCAACAGGTAAATTATGTGCCTTTGATGTCTGCAACCGAACGAGAAGGGAGCTGGGAGACGATTACGATTCCGCCAGTATCGGAAGGCATCGAGCCTGTAGCTCATGAAGCGCGCTATGTTTCGGCATTTTTAAAAAATTATTTGCGAGATAATCCAAAAAAATTGTCGGATATTTGCTTCCTGGTTCCACGGAAAACGTGGCTGGAAGAACTGAAGCAAAGCTTGTCGCCATTGGGTTGGCCGCTGCAAATTTATTCCAACAAAGCGGTTTATCGCGATAATCCGCTGTTTTGTGCTGTTTTGGCATTCATCCATTTGATTAATTTTCCCGAGGATGGTTTCGAATTGGCAGGCATCCTTCACGGTATTTTCAATATTAGCGAAACCGACATAACCTTGTTCGATCAACCTTTGCAGATTATATCTCCCTGTAATCCAGGTAAATCGCCGATATTGCCCTTATTGAACGCATTGTTCCTTTTGCGCAAAGACGTTAGCGAGCAAGCGCCTTGGAACGGCATCGGTCGCATTATACAATATTTTAAGCCGCTATGTCCCACCTCCGATTCCGATCGTTGCTGTGAAGAGCTTATTTTGGAAACTGCTTTTCAAGTGCAAAAGGCAGAATGTAGTTGGTGCGCGCTCGAATGCAGATTGCAACATTACCTCGAGGTAGCGATTGAAAATGAACAGACGCCTTGCGAAGATGCCCTTCAAGGCTTTTCTTGCCACAAAGCTAAAGGATTGGAATGGTCGACCGTTATTTTGCCTTTTTTCTATCGCCCTATTCGGTATAACACGCACCATTATCCGTTTTTATTTGATGGTAAAATCGTTTGGAACAAATACGGATGGGAAACCTCGACCGAGCTTTTAAACTTTCGAAAACGTGAGTTGCAACGATTGCTGTATGTAACCTGTACGCGGCCTCAACAGCACCTTATTATTTTGGATGATCGTGCGCTTTGGAAGTCCGAAACCGCAAATCTGTCTTTCGGTGAGCTTTATGACGCAATATAGACGATTATAACATTCAAATATGGGGGAAAATTATCTTCAATATTTTTTGAAATAGGAGTATTCCTTCAGGAGATGTATCTCCTTTTATGAGCGATAATAATTCCCTCAATGTTTGGATGATATGCTCTGGTTCCCATTGTCGCAATCTTTCCCCTAAAATCACAGTGGCTTCTTCAATGGCGTCTCTTGACGCTGTATCACCTGCATTGGCTCTTTGTTTCAAAATCCACACAATGATAGCGTAAGTCCAATATTCATAAGCAAAACGAAAATTTTCATCTAGGGAATCATATTGTTCAGGTACGCGGACATCTCTCAGCAAAGAAGATTCTAAATCCTTACTTAAAAAAGTATTATATGCATCAAAACTGTCTTCTATGGCGCAAAACAATGGCTCTTGCAATTTCCCTTGCGAAAGATTACTATAGCATTCCCATTTATCGCCCGCTAGAACAATCGAATAACAAGCCAATAAAGCGTCTGCAAATAGTGGTGTTTCTGTCAATGTGGGTGCTTTTTCTATTACATTTTTTAATATTTTTATGGCTGCTTCGATAGGCAGAGATCCGCTTTGTACATTATTCGCAACGACTTTAAGTTGTTGCTTCATTTCGGTATCATCTGCAGGAGGATTGCTCCTTAGGTTTGCACATATAAACAACATAGCAATCGAAATAGCCATACGAATTATCTTTTGTAATTTCATGGTATGCTCTTTTTTAATCCGTTATCTTGATAAAATTAAATGTGATGGATTTTATTTAAGAATCCAAGAGGAAAGACTTGAAAGCTAAAAAATCAAAATACCTGTAGAGCATAAATTAGACCAGCCTCGGTAGGGGCAGATATCTTTTGTAAGTAACCAATATTTTGAAAGGCTGTTTTATTCAACAAAAAGAATTGACAATGCATCAAAAAACACGTCTTATAGTGGCTGAGTGGTGGTTGTAGCTCAATTGGTCAGAGCATCGGATTGTGGTTCCGAGGGTTGCCGGTTCGAGTCCGGTCTACCACCCCATTTTGTTTGCACATCATTTTCACAAAACCTAACATTAATCCAGCGTTTTCGGGCTGTTCTTGCACTTAAAATACCTTTTGAAGTATAATGTCCATCGTTTTATTACCAGAAAATGTTTCCAATCAAATTGCTGCCGGTGAAGTTATCGAGCGTCCTGCGAATGTGGTCAAAGAGTTGTTGGAAAACAGCTTAGATGCTGGGGCGACAGCGATAGAAGTACAATTTAGATCCGGTGGAAATTCCTTGATACAGGTGAGCGATAATGGCCGAGGTATGGATGAAAAGGATGCGTTGTTGTGTTTTAAGCGTCACGCAACAAGCAAATTGGGGCGTATCGAGGATCTGCAAACGCTCCATTCGTTTGGTTTCCGAGGCGAAGCGCTTCCATCGATTGCGAGTATTTCGAAGGTCACACTGAGAACGAAAATGGCATCCTGTGATTTAGGTACGCAGGTTGAGACAGAAGATGGGAAGTCGTTTAAATCAGCGCCGTGTACCTGTCCCAACGGAACGACGTTTACGGTAGAACAGCTTTTTTTTAATGTACCGGTGCGTCGTAAATTTTTAAAATCGGAAGCGACGGAGAGTGCGCACGTGGTTAACTGCGTTCGATTGTATGCTGCGGCTTATCCGAACGTTCAATTTACCTTAAAACAGGATGATAGGACGGTGTTTGCGGTTCAAGCTTGTGAAGCGGTTTCGCAACGTATTGCCGAATTGTGGCCAAAACGTCCCTGCAAATCTTGGTTGGATGTCGATGCACAATGCGATTCTATTGAGGTAGAAGGTTGGATTTGCCCACCCGGCGAGGGGTATGTTAGCAGTCAAGAATTATATGTTTTTCTCAATCAACGTCCCATCGCTTGTACGTTTTTGCTCAATACCTTGCGTGATAGTTACCGCGGGTATTTGCCGGTTAAGACCTACCCTTCGGGCTTCCTGTTCCTGTCTATGCCGGGAACCGAATTTGATATCAATGTACATCCAAGCAAGCGCGAAGTCCGTTTTAAGAACGAACAGAAGCTGCGGCAATTGATCGCGAATGCTGTAACACAACGCTTAGAATCTGTTCGCATGCAACCGTTGGGAATTGCTCATGCAGAGCCGTTCCCAGCGATTAATTTCAAGTCTCACGATACAGAATTGAAACATTGGGTATGTGATAAAACGCCTGAGTTCAATATTAAGATAGATGCCGTAAAATTACCCCCAAAAGCACCGACGACAAGCGTTTCTACATCCAAAGAGATTATTTCTGAAATGCCTGCGAAAGAGGTGTCGCAAAAGCCCAGTTTGCAGTTTTTCGCGTTGTGGAAGAGTCGTTATGCTTTTTTCAATGAACCACCGTATTTATTGATTTTAGACTGTGTCGGAGCTCAAAAACGTATTCAATATGAGCGCATCGAGCAGATGCTGAAGAAAAACGAGATTGGCCCACTTCAAAATATTCTGTTCCCGCATACATTTACGTTGAATCAATTGGATGCCGCTTGCTTGATGGAATCTATTGATTATCTGATATTGCGGAAAATTTGCTCTATAAAACCCAAGGGTGCACAACAGTTTGAATTACATGCGTTACCGCAGTGGGTACCGTTGAAGCAAATCGACGTGTTTATCAATCATCTGATACAATCTTTGTCGCACTATGGACAAAGCCAAACCTTGTTGCACCTTTTTGAGCCATTTTTACACAAGCTTTCACAGGCATATATTCCTGATCCGATACTTAATGAAGCGCATGTTCGACTGTTGCAGGAACAGCTCGCCCTCTGTCAAAATCCCATAACCGACCCCGAAGGGCATAAACTTTGGAAGCAATTTTCGGAATCCGATCTGTTACGCTGAATGGACGGTTTTTGTACGGTTCAAGATGAAATAAAATTTTGGACCATTGTCCTTTTTCTAAACTTTAGGGCTTGCACTTCAAAGTTGAATGGGCCATACCCACTACAAATTCCATTCCGTCGTATTGTTATATATGACTCGGCAACAGGTTTTTGCACATTCCTGTTCTTGAGCAAGTATCAAAACATACACCCAGCCAGACGAGGATCTCTCATCCGGCTGGGGATAACATTGTCAAACCCGTTAAGGATTACTTCCTGGGGTTCTTTAAAGCAGCTTGAGCGCAAGCTAAGCGGACAATCGGAATGCGATTGGGCGAGCAGCTGACGTATTTCAAACCAGCATCATGGAAGAACATAACCGAACGTGGATCGCCTCCGTGTTCTCCGCAAACACCGATCTCGAGTTCTGGCTTTACCTCGTGGGCACACTTTACAGCATGCTTTACAAGTTCACCAACACCATCGATATCGATCGAAGCGAATGGGTTCAACGTGAAGATTTCGTGATTGATATAGTGATTGAAGAACTTGCCCATATCATCACGGCTGATACCTAACGTTAACTGCGTTAAATCGTTCGTTCCGAAGCTGAAGAAGTCGGCAACCTTCGCGATTTCGGCGGCACGAACCGTGGCACGTGGATTTTCGATCATGGTACCAATCTGGCAAGGGATTTCCATCTTGTACTGTTCGCAAACCTTCTTACCGATCTTCTTAATTAATTCGACCTGATTTTCCAATTCTTTGACGAAACCAACCAACGGAATCATGATTTCCAGATGGACTTTTTCGCCGGACTTGATGACTTCAGCAGCGGCTTCATAAATCGCTGTAGCCTGCATTTCAGTGATTTCCGGATAAGAAATACCCAAACGGCAACCGCGGTGACCCAACATCGGATTTTGTTCCGCTAGATTGTCCGAACGGCGCTTGATTTCATCTACCGACAAGCCAATAACCTTGGACAATTCTGCGATAGATTTTTCATCATGCGGCAAGAATTCATGCAACGGAGGATCCAACAAACGGATGATCACCGGATGGCCCTTCATTGCCTTGAAAATGCCGATAAAGTCTTCACGTTGCAACGGCAACAATTTCGCCAAAGCTTTGCGACGTGCTTCCTCATTGTCGGCAAGAATCATTTCACGCATAGAATCGATGCGATGACCTGTAAAGAACATATGTTCTGTACGGCATAATCCAACACCTTCAGCACCAAAAGCAAATGCCGAAGCGGCTTGTTGCGGTGTATCTGCATTCGTACGGATACCCAATTGACGGAATTCATCGCTCCAGGACATGATTTGGTGGAACATACGATAGGTTTCGCTTTGTTCCGCCTTCAATGTTCCGCCCAAAACCTGCATAACTTCCGATGGCATCGTGGGAATGGCACCTTCAAAAACTTCACCGGTTGTTCCATCGATCGAGATAGAATCTCCTTCGTGCAATGTGATGTTATCGCGTACGATGGTCTTCTTGTGATAATCGATGGTTAAATCACCTGCACCGCAGACGCAAACTTTACCCATCTGACGGGCAACCAAAGCTGCATGTGAGCTTACGCCACCGCGGCTGGTAAGAATACCCTCGGCAACCAACATTCCGCGCAAGTCCTCCGGTGATGTTTCGGCACGGCACAGAACGACTTTTTCGCCGCCTTTCGCCAATTCTTCAGCACGATCTGCTGTAAATACGATCTTTCCGCAAGCAGCTCCAGGACCGGCAGGCAAACCTTTAGCGATGCACTTGGCATTCTTCTTACCGGCGTTATCGAAAACAGGAACCAACAAGGTTGAAATCGATTCCGCTGGAATACGCAACAAAGCCGTCTTCTTGTCGATAAGGCCTTCTTTAACCATATCCAACGCGATACGGATAGCCGCCAGACCAGTACGTTTACCATTACGTGTTTGCAACATGAACAAATGCTCGTTTTCGACGGTAAATTCGAAGTCTTGCATATCCGTGAAATGTTTTTCTAAAGTTTCACGAATCTTTAGCAGAGAAGCATGCGCCGCCGGCATTTCTTGTTCCAATTGTGCAATCGGATGCGGTGTACGAATACCCGCTACGACGTCTTCACCTTGAGCATTGATGAGATATTCACCATAAAATACGTTTTCACCATTAGCCGGATTACGTGTGAAAGCAACACCGGTAGCACTGGTATCGCCCGCATTACCAAAGACCATCGCTTGGACATTAACCGCAGTTCCCCAATCCGAAGGAATGTTGTATTTATGGCGGTAGATGATAGCGCGTTCATTATACCAAGAACCAAAAACAGCTCCGATAGCACCTTCCAACTGAGCAAATACATCTTGCGGGAAGTCGCAACCTTTCTTGGCGCGCACCAATTCTTTAAAGCGAACGATGACCTGCTTCAAATCTTCCGCATCCAATTCGGTATCGTATTTGACACCCTTTTTCGCTTTAGCTTCGGTCAAAATCGCGTCGAATGGATCGTGTTCTTCATCGGAGTCTGCACCAACACCCATAACAACATCGCCATACATCTGGATAAAGCGACGATAGCAGTCATATGCAAAACGTTTATTATTGGTAATCGCTGCAAAACCTTCGACCGTTTGGTCGTTTAAACCAAGATTCAAGATGGTATCCATCATCCCAGGCATCGACTCACGTGCACCCGAACGAACCGAGAACAACAACGGATTTTTGGCATCACCAAACTTCTTTCCCAATTGTTCTTCGACATGCGCGATAGAAATCTTGATTTCCTCTTTCAACTTCGGCTGGATGGACTTATTGGCCTTGTAATAATCCAAGCACATTTCTGTCGTAATTGTGAAACCGGGAGGAACCGGCAATCCAATACGCGACATTTCTGCTAGATTAGCGCCTTTACCTCCTAAGAGGGCACGCATTGTAGCATTTCCATCGGTTTTTTTACCGAATTCATATATCATTTTGTTCGTCATACTTATCGTCTTCCTATTAAATTCGCCATCCTCATTTAACCTTAATGAAAGACATTTGTCAATCATGTAACTGAGGACTTTTATATATATCGGCACAAAAACAAAAAACTTTAGAAATTTTCTTGTTTTTGTTAAAAAAAGTTGATGCTTTCAAAAAAAACAGGATCTCTTTGGTATATAACTTTCCCGAATATATATCCACCCTAGAGAACTGTCATAAAACGAAAAAACCTATGTGCATGCTACCACCCGAGGCTGTTGTTGATTTTGATATTAATCCCCAAGTTATCGAAGAACGACGTGTCACCGATGATCGTCCCAACTCTACTGAAATAACACCGAAAGATCTTATTCAGACTTTTGAAAAGATAGGTGGTGATATCAATCCTAAGTACGGTTATACCCTCGTTACCTACGACCAAACGGAAAATCTATTCGCCATTCTTTCCGAAAAAATATTCCTTTGGGAAAAAGAAAGTAAAGTTAGCTTCAAAGGAATGTCTCTTCTTATAGATCTTGTTTCCAAAACTCCCGTAGGGCTTGATGGCAATTTGTTGTGCGAATGGTGCACACTCGGACATTACAACGAAGTGTTTGTTTTTTTACTTAAGTTTCTTGCCTTGTGTGAGAAAGATCCTCGTTATTACGCTTTATTGGAAAAGCTATTAATTCATCAAGGAAAATTGGACGCACCACCACTATGTATTGTCTTGTTTTGCGTCATGAAGGAAGATTTTCTTAATTTGCTATTTGACCGCTTACCTGAATCCAGACGTCTCGTTTTATGGAATTTTGAATATTGCGACTATGATGAAGAGAAAAAAATAATGTACCATTTTTCACTGCGTGGAAGTTTTGTAAGTTTTGATCCACGAGACCCAAAATCCGTTAGAAGTTTTAGGAACATGTTTCCCTATAATTCAAGTATTGAAAAACCCACGGGCAAGTAAGTTTCATCATCTTATAATTTAAAAACAAAGCACACCACCGCTGTGAAAACCGTCTCTTATGGATTTTAAAACCTTGGTGCTTGAGAAGGGACTCGAACCCTTAAACCTCGCGGCACCAGATCCTAAGTCTGGCGTGTTTGCCAATTTCACCACTCAAGCCCAACAAAGATCAAATAGCAAATTTTGTTGTTTGACAAACTTTTTTTGTCAGAACCTAAAAATTCTGCCATGGCAACATTTTTAGATAGAAACGCCAGCGATTTTAGTAATAGCGATTACGATGAGCTTGAAGTTCGTCGCCAACATGATATAATTCCGGAAAATAGAGGACATCCCCATTCACAACATATGTTGGATAACGCTCCCGTAACAGAGAATTATAGGTTCCATTGCCTTCGTGAATCCCGATCTTAAGAAAACTAACAGGTTCTGTTAACTGCTGGTCTATAGTAAAATCCGTTCCACGATATGGTTTAACTCGCAGCCATGACCCAAGTGAACTGGGCCCATCTTCTAAAGTTGGGACCGTATTCCCTACATCTGCTCCCCCTGATGTAAAGTAACGCGGGATCACCCAATTAGCTTCATAAGCCCAACGCCCAAAATAAGTATGGTGCGGATATTCACTCATAAGCAATGCGTAAGAACGCGTACTCGATATAAATGTATCTAAAATCTCCAAATCTTGTCGATCTCTGAAATCCGCATACGCTTTCTTTAAGCCTGGAACGGCCCCTAAAGTAACGATGGCTATAATTCCAATAACAACCATCATTTCGATAAGCGTAAAGGCCGACAGTTTATTCGCCATCCAACGATCTTTTTCACCAATCACCATGAGAGCATTGTACCATTTTTGTAGGGAAATACCAAGGGGAAAGTCGTAAAATTTGACTTTAAGCTTGAAATACAAAAACAAGAGTTAGCGCTTTGGAAAAGTGGAAATCCATATAAAGCCAATTTTTATCTCTCAAAGGTTATTCCCTAAAATGAAACGTAATAGGTCTCATATTCTGAGATCCTATTACAAAATTCATATATTGTGTAGATTATTTGTTTTCTGTCATATCCGGTGTAGGTTCCTCTAGCCGTTTTTTATCAAAATTCCTGCGGCCTTTTCTGAAAGGACGTTCCATTTCTTTGCCATCCTTTTTGAAGTTTTTCATACAGGGGTCTTTATCTCCAAAACAGGGAGGGGGAGGAGGTACTCCAAAACGTTGCGGGAAGCATTTTGGTTTCAAGCATTGGCCGCAATTAGGACAGAAGTTGGGGCCTCCGTATAACAATCCACAACCTAACAGGGCTGTAGAAAACAATCCGCTTTTTAGTAATTTATCCATTTTCATACACTATATAATATCGTCCATATTTGAAAAATTTTTAGCGTTTTTTTTAAAAAATTTTAAAAATTGGATAAAAAACACCCAACTTTCCTAACTTAGGGCGTGTCTATATAAGCTAGAAATATTACGTTTTTGAAAGATTTTTTGTAAAAAATCCCTCAAATTCCCTTAAAAGCAGGGCAGAGGCCTTGCGCCCTAGTAATTTTGCAACATTGTTGCAAAATTATGAAAGTTTTTGAGGGTTTAAGGGAACTTTTTCCCAAAAGTTCTCTTAGGGTTTATGCTTTTGTAACTTTTTACCTCCTGTAGACACACTCTAGGATAGGCTAATGCTTTATGGCCTTCAGGCAACAAAACGCTTTATGCCAAAAACGCCATACGATCTTGCTCGAAACCTTCGACGTTGCTGGTTATACCGTAGAAGAACCGATTGGGGCCGTCTACCAAAACTTCGGCCGGAATCAGCTCGTCGTGTGATGAACGAGGACTGTCATCCCAAAAATGCGGATTATAATAAATCTGGCGACCACTTTTGAGTGCTTCGAGCTGCTCCGTATCCACTTCATCCTGCAAATCCAGGCAATTGGCTTTAATTTGATCTTCGTTTTGGACGATAAGAAGCTGTACTTTGTGGGAAGCATCTACGAGCAAAAAGCTACCAAGTCCATCCAAAAGGTAATATTCGACAATATTACGCTGCTCTACAATACGGTTAAACAGCTGGTGAAACTTTTCCGAAAGGACTGCCAAAGGGAACTGTGGATTGGAACGCAAAGCAACGTTTAATGAGTCGGTACAAGCCATAAAATAGCGTTGCTGCGCCGTTTCTACAATTTCCAAGATATCTTTTATATCTTTTACATCGCCTTTCGAAAGGTAGCGCTGAATAACTCCCTCATTGAACGCTTGAATGACAAACGAACGATCGGCTTGCCCTGTAAACAGAATTTTTTGAATATTTTTATCCTCAATACGTCTACAAAACTCGATACCGGACATATATTTCTCGGTCAAATCATGATCGGCGATAACGACCGATATTTGAGCATAGCGGTGCGGATTGTAGATCTGTTTGTGCAATGAAAACACATTCAGTTTCAAAGCGTAGCTGTTAGGTGTAAAGCAATTCTCTTGTTCCCAGTTGACCTGTTGCTGAGCTGCAGCCCGTGTATTGATGTAGTTTAAGGCTTCTTGTGGATCTTGGAATGTTTTCAATATAACACTAGGAATGTTTTTGAAAAACATAGAAAGCACCCTCAGATAATTTTCGCTGTCATCTACAAAAATCACCTCCGTTGGGTAAAAACATCCGGGCAGGCATTCCATAATAAAAATTACTCAAAAATCTCGCTAGCTTTGAAGAAACGAGCGATTTCTTTTTGTGCTGAAACTTCGCTGTCGGAAGCATGCACAACATTGCGCGACTTATCTTTTCCGAAATCTCCGCGAATGGTACCTTTCGGTGCAATGGACGAATCTGTCGGTCCAAGCAAACTCCGAACGCCACTGATGGCATTTTCACCCTTCAAAACCATAACCAAGACCGGGCATTCTTGCATATACGCCAATATGTTCGGGAAGAACGATTTATCCGCTAAAAAATCGTAATGTTCCCGCAAAATACTTTCGTTGAGCCGCATCATCTTACAGGCAACCAACCTCAGTCCTGCCTTTGTAAAACGTTCTATAATCGTGCCCGCCAAATTCTGCTGCATCGCATCCGGCTTCAGAATAACAAGTGTCTTTTCAATCATGATTCTCCTTATAGTTACATTAAAAAAATTTGTCAAGCAAGAAGTTAATAAAAGGCCCCATTCAACTTTGAAGTGCAACTGCTAGAGTAAAAGATTGAAAAAAGCAAAGAGAGATGTGGAGCTAGCGTTTTCTAAGAAGAAAAAATATGAAAACGAAATACAGTCACCCCTCGGAATGGGCAAGTAAACGGGTTGAAGAACTAACGCAAGCAGGAAGTTCAAATAAAAGAATTGCTTGGGAGCTTGGGCGATCGACAAGCACGATTGGGCGAGAGTTGAAGCGGAATTACGGCTATGAAGCCTGGTGGTACAATTGCGAACGAGCGCAGTGGTTGAGCGAGGAACGACGGAGAAATTCGAAAGTGCCGCGAATCGACGAAAAAACGTGGGAAGAAGTGTTTTGTTTGTACAACACTGATTGGAGTCCGGAGCAGATTTTAGGAGCGCTGGAATTGAGAAGTGTTTTTGTGAGTCATGAAACGATTTATCGCAGGATTTATGCGGAAATCAAGGCGGGACGGCTAAGGACATAGGCATCAAGCATAAGGGAACTTTTTGAAAAAAGTTCCCCTTAACCTCCTCAAAAACTTTTTTTGCAACGGAGTTGCAAAATAAGAAAGTTTTAAGGGAGCTTGAGGGATTTTTTACAAAAAATCTCTCAAAACATTCATCGTCCGAATTCACCGACCATAAAACCATCGCAAATCGCCTGAATGCGCCGGTGTATTTTTCCCATCCGCACAGCCCTTGGGAACGCGGAACCAACGAGAATACGAACCGCTTACTACGGCAGTATTTCTTGAAGAAAACGAAAACTGTTTACACCGCAGCATACCTCGCGGATTGCCGACAAAGAATTAACACTAGACCTAGAAAATGCTTGGGCTTCGCATCCC
>DBYP01000021.1 GCA_002309885.1 Verrucomicrobia bacterium UBA1183 | reverse complement strand
TTTGCGGTAGCTGCATATCCAACAACACGTTTCCCTTGTTGTTTTAAATTTTTTAATAAAGTAACCAGTTCCTGCTTCCGCTGCTCGCAATTTTTTGCAAAGCGACGATAAGTTTCGACATCTCCTAATTTGAGGACATTGTTTTCCTTAGCGAACTGATCTATAACGCTTTTATCTTTTTTGTGCGTACCCTTGCTGCCAATGTAATAACGCATCGAACCACCGTGTGTAACCTGTGGCTCAATGTGGAATACTTCCATTCCAACTTGTTCAAAAATATAACTGACAGACTTTAAGCTAAAAATATAGGAATGTTCATCGTAAATTTGGTCATAAGCAACATTCTCTATAACATTTCCGAGATAAGGATTTTCAAAAACAAATACACCATCTTCTTTCAATAATGCTTTTACCCCCATAGCTACTTCATTCATGTACGCAAAATGGACGTTAGCAACGGAAATTAAATCAGCTTTACCATATTCATTACAGATTTCCTGTGCGGTCTTGTCATTGAAAAAACAAACTTTGGTATTTACGCCATTTTTAACAGCAACATCCGCAACGTTTTTTGATGGCTCAACACCTAGACAGCGTATTCCTCGCTTAGCAATATGCTTCAGCATGGTGCCGTCGTTACTGCCAAGTTCGATAACAAAAGGATTTTTTTTATCTTTTAACCAATTTTCGGCATAATTATTGGCCATTCTTTCGAAATGCTTGGACATTTCGCTAGACGTCGAAGTATAAAAAGCATAATGCTCATGGAACATTTGGCTGTAATCTGGCTGATGAAGCAACTGAAACATTTTGCAGTGTTCACAAAACCCAACCGCTAATTCAAAAAAATATTCCTTAGCAAAGTCCACTTCATTCAAAAAAGCATTTGCTACGGGCATTTTACCAAATGAAACTATTGGTATCAGTTCCGAATGACATATCTTGCACTGCATGGCAGCTATTATCAAAAGATTTTTAACAATTCGGCAATTTAAAAATGAAAAAATTTGTAACTTCAACTTTGAGAAAATCGAAAAAACAACAGAAATAGATACTCACGGGTGGCACCTGTGAATATCTATCGTGTGGGTGTGCTTTTTGCCCGAATAATAATCGCGCTGAATTTTGGGCCTTTCAATGCGTTGTCCGGTGGTATCCACGACCAAAGTTTGCAGGGTGCTCTCACTCATTAGACTTCCTGCAAAAGTCGTTTTATAAAAATAGGTAACGTCCACTGGAGGCAGTGGTTGTGCTATTTAATGAAGGATAGGTTGTAAATTCCGGCGATGGTTTGGAAAATTTGGGCATAGAGGTCGAGACGGCCGCGATAACGATCGGCCAGGATTTGCCATTTTTTGAGATGTGCAAAGACATGTTCAACAACAATTCGACGACGGGAAAGCTTTTTGTTTTCAGCTTTTTCAATGTCGCCCAGGGAGCCGTTTTTCGGCTTTTTCTTCGGTAAAATTACTCTAGCCGAATGTTCGTTTTGAAGGCTTTGATAGCCAGAATCCGCCAAAATTGGGGCCGCTGGTAATGGGCCCTCGGTTTTACGAATGTTAAAGTCGTGAACACGTCCTTCATACGGCTTAGATACCCGTAAAATTCGTCCTTTGTGATCGGTTATAATCTCTGTCTTAATCGTATGGGCGTGCTTTTTGCCCGAGTAATAATCACGTTGATTTTTCGGCCGTTCAATCCGCTGCTCGGTAGCGTCTACGATCAATAATTGCAGACCGTTTTCGCTCAATAATTTTTCCGGTTTTATTTTCAAAATCCGCTCTGCAAGCGGCGCAACCCGCTTGATTGCTCGGCAAATTGTCGTCTCGTCCACCTTGAAAATTTGTGCCAAAAACAAATGCGTCGTGTACGTTCGATAGTAAATCAACAGCAACAGCAAATGTTCGCGCAACGCCCCAACTCCGTACGGTCGCCCAGAAACACGCTTCCGCTTCTGTGTCGCTTCCCATGAGCGATTGAGTCTGCTAACAAATTTTTGAAAGTTTCATACTTGACTCCTGTGATTCTTTGTAAACAATCCTTATTCGTGATGTTTCGTAGCATGCTTTATTTTTAAGCATGCTTTTCTTTTTTGGCGATCTCTTTACGATGTTATATGTTATTCAATGAACGGCGACTTTTGCAGGAGGTTTATTATGAAGGTATATGAAAAATCAATTATTGTCAATTAATGAAGCTGCGGAATACCTAGGCGTAAAACCGAACACGATAGCGGTTTGGTTATCGACGAAACGTTACCCGTTGAAGTCGGTTAAGCTGGGGCGTCTGCGGAAATTTCGGCAGGAAGATTTGGATGAATTCATTGCTCAAGCGATGGAGGATACTAAAAATGACTGCAATTTACACAAGAAGGGAGGTTATCATGTCTGAGATGGTATCTGAGTTAGCAGAAAAATTTATGGAAGGTGCAAGAAAAAGCGGTTATCTGCAAATGGAAGAAGATATACCTAGTACATTTCCGCTGGATTGTTTACCTAAAGACTTGCAAGCTTACGTACTGGAATTGCAACGTGCTGAACTAATTCCGATAGACTTCTCCGCACCGTTGATGCTATTTGCAACAGCTGCATCCTGCTTCAGAAAAACTTCTGTAAAGATTGATTCGAACTTAGTGACACCAATCAATCTCTATGGATTATTTATTGCACCAAGCTGTTTCGGGAAAACAAATATTTTTGAACAGGTATTAAAGCCATTTTATGACAAAAATAGCGAGTTACGTTCATCATCAGTTTCGTCAGAGGCAAGCCCATCAAAGCATCCTCAACTCTTTGTAGAAGATATTACCTCAGAGTGCCTTGCAAATGTTCTAGCAGAAAATGACGAGCGTACATGTTATTCTTCTTCAGATGCACGAAAAGTTATTGATGTTATCGCAGGATGTTACAAAGACAGAGTAACGGACGAAGCTTTGCTTCTGAAAGGGTTTTCGGGAGATCCTTGCTCCATTGAACGTAACAATGGACAACATATCTATCTACGTAAAGTGAAGAGGACTACAGGTTCCACCCGTGGGTATTTATTACAAACTTTACCGCGAAAAAATTTATTTAACTACTTGCTTTTATTGGGGTAAAAAGATAGCGTGATTCCGTCAGATTATTGTGATTTCATGGAGTTAGCAGACATATTAAAGAGCAACGATGAATTACCGTGTCAACGGAAAATTTACGCACTGATATTGCGTTTGGCGATGCCGGCAATTCTTGCTCAATGGGCCTCTGTTGCCATGCAATACATTGATGCTGCGATGGTCGGAAGCTTAGGTGCATCGGCGACTGCAGCGGTTAGTGTCGTTTTTTCTTCAATATGGATTGTCATTGGGCTCTGTTATGCTATCAACACAGGCTTTTCTGTACAAATTGCTCATGCCATTGGTGCAGATGATCTGGAGCAAGCTAAAAAGATTTTTCGCGAAGGTCTGATGATATGCTGTGGAATTACGGTTTTGTTTTCCATTTTTTGCATTTATTTAAGCTCGAGCCTACCTTCGTTACTGGGAGCAGAACCGAAAATTAGTGAAAAAGCTTCCTCTTATTTTTTTATTTATGCTTGTTTTTTCCCCATAATGCAGGTGAGACTTTTTTCGGCCGCTGCTCTCCAATGTATAGGTGATACCAAAACCCCAGGCATGCTCAACTTCCTGTTGTGCTTACTGGATGTTATTTTCAATTATTTCATGATTTTGCCAACACACATTTTTGAAATCGGAACGTTTTCACTGCGCATTCCAGGAGCAGGTTTGGGCGTTACCGGAGCTGCACTTGGGACGGCATTTTCGGAAATTATTATTGCAACTATAATGTTTTTAAAGGCTTTTAATCAGCCCAAGCTCCATTTTAACTTTTACTATCAAAGCATTTTAAAAAGTATTTTAAAAGATGCCGTTAAAATTTCATACCCTCTCGCCTTAGAATCGATCGCATTAAATGGCACCTATATTTTTATCACAAGTATTATTGCTCCTATCGGAACCATTGCACTTGCGGCAAATATTTTTGGAATTACAACAGAACAAATTTGTAGCCTTCCTGGAATTGGCATATCGGTTGCAGCCACAACACTTATCGGCCAAGCTCTCGGAGCTCATCGAAAAGATCTTGCGCGTAAATTCGCATGGGCAACCGTTAAACTAGGGATAGCAATCGCAATAATGATAGGTATTGTTCTATATGTCTTTGCACCTTCTATTTTTGCTTGCCTTACCCCAGATGCAGCAACACAGGAATTGAGCGTTACAATATTGAGAATTGAGCTTTTTTCTGAGCCATTATTCGCTGCAGCACTCGTTATTGGGGGTATTTTGAGAGGCGCAAAAGATACATTTGTTGCAAGTACGGTTACACTCTCCTGTTTATGGCTCGTTTTCATACCATTGGCGCTACTTTTAGTAAAAAATAACGGCTTAGTCGGTATCTGGATAGCATTCTGTGTGGATTTCTGCGTGCGTGGCCTCCTCCTACTTCTTCGTTTGCGCAGCGAAAAAAGTTGGATGAAATATAGCTAATAATGGAAATAAGTACACATAGAAACGCCCCGTAGTCCTCTCCGCTTTTCTTCATTTCTCAAAAAACATCCAATGTCTTTACCATTCATTTGCCCAAATCCCGTCGATGGCCAACTACATTCAACAAAATCCGGGGCTCTATCTTATCGTTGTGACGAAGCCGTTTGCAAATTTAAATTCGCCGTACTGGAATTTGAATGGAAGTAAATTCTAAGGGAACTTTTTGAAAAAAGTTTCCCTTAACCCCTCAAAAACTTTTTCTTTATTTTGCAACAATGTTGCAAAATGATTTGGGTGCAGGGCCGCTGCCCTGCTTTTAAGGGAGCTTGAGGGATTTTTTACAAAAAATCTCTCAAAACATTCATCGTCCGAATTTGCCAACCATAAAACCATCGCAAACCGCTTGAATGCGCCAGTGTATTTTTCTCATCCGCACAGCCCTTGGGAACGCGGAACAAATGAGAATACGAACCGCCTTCTACGGCAGTATTTCCCGAAGAAAACGAAAACTGTTTACACCGCAGCGTATTTCGCGGATTGCCGACAAAAACTTAACACTAGACCTAGAAAATGCTTGGGTTTCGCATCCCCTGCTTCGGGGTTCTTTTTCGAGCTTAGGGGTTGCACTTCAAAGCTTTCTACTATTTGAACTTGAAAATTTTTAATTTATATCTTTCTATAGGAGGCATGTTGAATTATACTATTTGTCTTCTTATATTGAGCTTCCTTTTGATGTCTTATAGCCTCTTTCTATTGAAAAGACCTGGTGTTCATTTGTTAACCATTGGTTTTTTGCAGGGATTGGGATTTTCTTTATGCTATCCCCTTATTTTGCTTATTTATTTTGGTAGTGACTATAATGGGAAACGAGTAGACGATGTATTATCTTTTAGGGGAATATGTTGGTTATTCTTTTGTGTTTTTTTGTTGTTTGCAGGTAAAGAATTAGCAGTTTTTTCTACAAAAATTCGCAATAAAGATACGGTGCTAACTTCGTTGAAAGAGGCGAAAGGGTATAATTTCTCTTCCACTGTTAACGTTTTTTATTTATTTGCCTTTGTATATTTGTGCTTTTATTACATTTGGAATGATTTTCAGGTTCATAAAGGTATCTTCCGTTATGGGTGGTTTTCCCCTATTTTTATTGCTTGTATATTTTCCATTTCTATCTTTTTTTTACTCAATTCATTTTTTTATGAAAAAAGGAACAAATTATCTATGTTATTAAATTTCCTTATTACATTTGTGTATTTTGCTTCTCTGTCACGGCATAAAACATTTTCTTTTGGTTTTTTTGCCAATATCATTTTCCCAGTATTTTTATTAATTTTTATTAAGAATATTAACATAAAACGTTTCATTTTTTTTCTATTATTTTTAGTAATTGCATCCTCTTTGTGTTCTTGGCAACGATCGCTAACACAAGGAGGAAGATCTGGTTTTCAAAGGTGGGCTTTACAACCAACTGCGACCATGTTGTGTTTAAAACAATCCGATAAACCCAAGCAGGGTCTTTTTTGGGTAAAAAGAATGTTCGCTCGTTTACTACCTAGTGCTAAAGATAACGATAAGGTTTCTTTTGGAACATTTTGCGCATATGCTTTTTATAATGGAGAAAAAGATTTTGAAGCATTAAAAAATAAGAGAAGATGGGCATGGTCTTTTGCTGTGAACTTTTTAGGGGAAGCAGATTTATTTTTTGGCTATAATGGATTATTTTTTATCCTTGTTTTAGGATTTTGTTTGGGGGTATTAGATGTTTGGTTTGACTACCATAGACAATTCTTACTTATTTACTTTTTTATGTCAGTAAACTTATGTTTTGGCTCATTAACAAGTTCTTCATTTTTATCTTCCTGTATAAAGAGTGGTATATTGCCTATGCTTCTAGTTATACTGTGTGAAAGTATAAAACTTAAACATAAGCATAGTCCAATCCAAAATACCGAAATGTTTTGATCCATATGTTTTGAATTTTGAAATTAAAGAGTTTGGTTATTTTTGGAGCACCACTAACTGATGTGGGAATGCTGTTCTTCTTAAAAAAAAGGAAGCTTTGGGGCAAGCAACAACTCTGGAAGCAGGAAGGATTATTAACAAAAAGTACGATTATGAAATCGAATTAGCAAAACAATCTCTCTTTGATAGCGTTCATGCTCAAACGGAAACTTTGGTAAAAGAAGCAGAAAAAACGTTCATTCAAAAGACCATAACCAACAGATGCCAAAAAGAGAAAAAAGTTTGTGAGGACACAACCCGCGACTATTTGCGTGGATTTTGCCGAACAATTCCTTCCTTTTTGATGGCCTACGGTACCGAGAAAACAAGATTAGAGAATTTTGATACGATTACGACTGAAGACGTATTTAAAGAAGTTACTTCTATTACACCTGCTGATTTCAGAATGTTGCGCGACAGTGGTGACTTCATCAACGAAAATACTGGCGAGAAAGAACATTTCTATGGATATTTTGATCCTATCATCTTCAACGAGTCCATTCAGGAATTCCTAGCTTTGAAATCGCGTTTGGCTAACTATTTCGAAGATGTTTCTGGAGAAGATATTTTCGACTACATTCCTCCTCAAAAAACGAACCAAATTTTTACTCCGAAAAAGCTGGTTCAAGAAATGGTGGATAATTTAGAAAAGGAATGCCCCGGCTGTTTCGATGACCCCACGAAGACCTTCATCGATCTGTATATGAAATCCGGCCTTTACATCACCGAAATCGTAAAGCGTTTGTACAATAGCCCAAAAATCAAAGCCCTCTTTCCCGACAAACAGGCACGGCTACGGCATATCTTCGAGCATCAAGTCTACGGCCTAGCACCTACCGAGATTATCTATCGAATTGCCACCGCATACATCCTCGGATTTGATCACACCGTCAGCATTACAAAACATAACCTGCGCCAGTGGGATGCCCTAAAGTCCATCAAGCAAGACACCCTCGAAAAGGATCTTGCCAAGCTTTTCCCAGAAATGAAATCCGTCAAGCAGGCTTGTATCGTAAGACACGACTAAAACGAGGATGCCATCGAATGAGACAAACCAACTCTCCGATGGCTTTGCTCTCTCCAGTTTTGTCACAACTGTCACAAACTGTCATATTTTATTTTGTGACAGTGTTTTGTTAGTGTTTATCGAACTTGGAGGGCGTTTTTGACGACTGTCACAATTGTCACAGGAGATCAATGTACATCTACCAGATATATTTCTCCTTGGGATTGGTTCTTTGAATTTAATTCCGGATTTTTTAAATAAAGCCAAGTAACATTATCCGCTCCTGTGATACGAAAAAGCGCAGTTCTATAATACTTATAATCATATTTTTTTCTACTAAAAGATGGTCCAAGCTCCCCATTTTCAAAAAGACTTACAGAAACACCTTGCAAATCTTTTGTTGTGTTTTCCTTAAAACATTTCCAAATATAGATAGACTCATCATTTTCTGTTTTTGAATCATTTTTTGCCTCTTTAGAACTGTTTTGTTTGGATAAGAATTTATCGCTTGTATTTTTCAAATTATTCTTTTTATACTTATTGCCTTTTCCATTGGAAGCTTTCTTGTTATTGCTGGGCACTTCTATGCGATTAATTACTTTTTTGAGTTTTTCCGACAATATGGAATTTTTCAGTACATCAAATGAAAAACCTCGTTTCTTTAAGCTTTTACAAATATTTTCGTCATTCAAAAAATCAGTCAAAGTTGTAGGATGGATAATTCTATCAGTAATCTTTTGTCCTATAAAATCCCTATACAATTCCTGTACCTCTTTTTTAAACTGATCTGCCGTTTGTATTTCCATATTTTGATCTTCTTTTTTGTAGTTCAAGAACGTTAGCAAAAGATTTTTAATGTTTGTCGCGCGTTGTTGTTTCCGCAAACGACAATTATTTTCATTTCTCTTATCAGAAAAACAACGATAATCCCCTGCAAAAAAATCATCCCTTGTAATTCTTTGAGCGTTTATTAAATCTACCCCTATAACAATAGCACCCAAAATTGGTAAATCACAATGTTCATCTTCAAATATACAAGAATCATTTTTCCCTAATCTATTTGCATCTACAACACATCTACGAGAAACTTCTAAACATAAAAGAAGATTTTGCAAAACATAGTGCTCATCGTCTGATAATTTTGTATTATATTTCCCTCTATTGCTCCACTTTTCAGGATCTTCGCTCTTCAGTTTTAAACAACAATTTCCGGGCTGCTTTGAAGTTTCTTTACCGGAATAATTTAAATGCAAATGATATTCTTCCCCTTCTATATTTATTTTCGTAAAATAGGGATCTATTATTTCATCTTCTCTGTGATTATCATTAAGGTATCCATAGCCATTATCATCAAATTTAATCATTTGAATAAGACCATGGGCGTTTGTTTTATATCCACCAGGACGATCATCTCGGTAATATGCTTTACATTGAAGGATTTCATAAAACATGGATATAATATCCATCATGGAAGCTTCGGAAAAATCTAAAGTAAAATTTTCTGAAATATCAACGGGAGTTGGTTCATCGAATAATTTCGGAAGACCATTTGAAACATAGAAAGGATCAAGATAATTGGATACATCTTGAACAATCGAACCAAACAAAAAAGCCAAAGAATCACAATCTCTTTGCAATTGAGCCTGATAATAAGGCATTATTTTACTTCGCAAAAACTCTGCCTCTAACTCCTTTAACGCTTCATACGCTTCTTCTTTGGTTATAACCGCTTCAACAAATGTTGCTCTGAAAATCAGGCAACACACAAAACATAGTTTGATTAGCTTAATCATAGTTTATTATTTTTGACAAATTTTTATCTGAAAGGTTGCAATAGGGTTGCAACAAAAATCCGATACACAAGAGCCAACTTACGCTATCCCGCATAAACATTGGGTGCAGGGCTTGGATTTGAACCAAGGACCTTCAGGTTATGAGACCGATGCAGTTGTTTAACCACGTGTTTCTAGATGTCTCTGTATGTCTCAATTAGGCCACTGTTTATCCATCCTGTAAAGCCTTTTCTTTAAAAATGTAACATCCTGAAACCTCCAGGATAATTTGAAACAAAAACCAACAAAACCACCAACACAAATTATGAAGGGGGGGGTTGGATCGGGTCTTTGGGTAAAGTGCTCTATCCACAAATTGGATTTTGAAACTAACAATTGAGAGACGATGATTTCGATACTATTAAACCCATTTTACCAATATCTTCATTTTTATGCGAAATGTGCCGGGTTGCGAAACGAGGAGGTTTATTGGGTAGGGATTTCCATAAACCTCAGATCTCTTACAAAAATCTTTCGTTAAAAAAGATTGTACTCCGCTAATCTCTTTCTAAATTCAGTGCCGCTACAGTCAAAAATCACAAGGAAGTGCTTCGGGATAAAGTTCTCTTATTTTTGCAATATCTAGATGTTCTTCGCACTCTTTCAACAGAATAAGGCAATCTTCTCTGGCAGATGGATTGTTTGTTGCTAATAAACAGATGTAATGTATTAAATAAGAAATTGCAGCGTTATAATGATCTGTACACGGTTTGTTAGCTCCATGTACCATCGTTAATTTGTTGGGTTTGGTGTGACCGTTATAGAAGATTTTTCCCCATTTAGAATCGATATGCTTCGCACTTATAAGATAATGATTTGTTTGATTGGTAAGCTCGAAACTTATTTCAAATCGTTCCAGCACTTCACAACATGCTCTAATAATGTGAAGAGCTTCATCCACTTGCTTTGAATCTAATACCTTACTTGCAATCCTGGGTGTTAAATCGAAAAGCTTGTCCTCAAACGGAATTTCGCTAGCAGCAATAGTACCTTTATCTTTTGCTGGTGTTATAGCAGCACCCTTTTGAGCCTTGTTAGCGCTCGCTACGGCACGTTTCGCTCTCTTCATTTGGGTTGCTGTGGGTTGATTGACAGCGCCTATCTCGAGAAGCGGAAATTCTATTCTCAAGGATGCTAACAAAGAACATGTAATCCGTTTTTCCGTAGGTACGGATGTTGTTGTGCTTAAAGTTTTGCAAAGATTTTTTAATGTACCTTGTTGCTTCCTTGTAAGATTTTTACAGCAAACATTCAGAATTTTCTCTCTGTGCTCTTGGGGTAACTCAGAATAATAAGTATCGAAAAACTCTTCTGCTATTTTTAAAAGTTTTCCCTTGGCTTCCATTGTTGATTTATCTTCAGGTACTTTAGTATGCAAACAAACTTTTATGTATTGCCATATAATGTCATCTCCCTTGTCAAGAAATTTGCTTGGAATATTTTGAATAGGCATACCGTTTTCAAGCAGTACTTTAACTGAATCTTTACTTACAGCCCAGTTCAAATCAATAGGAAGGAATGTTTCATCAGTTCTGGCACCACTCGCGATTAATAATCTGACGATATCTATATGTCCTTCTAGTGCAGCAAACATAAGTGCTGTACTACCATCCTTTGCACATGCGTTAATAAAAGTGGCGGGCTCTTGTTTTTTTAGTAGTAATTCTACAATATTTGTATAACCCAAATAAGATGCACGCATAAGCGCTGTAATACCATCTTCTGAACATATATCGATGATAGCTCCGCGGTCCAATAACAGTTCTGTAATATCCAAGCAACCGGTGCAAACTGCAAATGCAAAAGGTGTACAACCTTTCTTTGTACAAGCATTAATGTCAGCCCCCCTTTCAAGTAATAACGCTATCATGTCCGTACGCTGCGCACAAACTGCAAGCATAAGAGCTGTTGAACCATCTTTTGTTTGAAAATTAACGTTAGCTCCTTTTTTTAGTAGTAGTTCTACTACGTCAGTACAGTCGTTCTGTGCAGCAAACATGAGCGCAGTGATTTCATTTTTTGTACATATATCCACTGTAGCTCCGTGATTTAATAGTAATTCTACTATATCTGTACAACCCAACCAAGCTGCTCTCATAAGAGCAGTAGAGCCATCTTCCGTTCTTACATCAATGCCAGCTTTGTATTTTAGTAATAATTCAACAACTTTTGTATGCCCTTTTTCTGAAGCAACCATAAGAGCCGTAGTACCATCTTTTGTACATGCATCTATTTTAGCTCCGTTTTTTAATAACAATTCTACAATTTCTATACGATTCTTTTCTGCTGCAATAACAAGGGCAGTGGCTCCTTCTTTTGTCTGTGCATTAATATCAGCCTTATGGGCTAACAACAGTTTTACAATTTCTGTATGTCCATTCTGTGCCGCTGCTATGAGAGCGGTGGCACCATCTTTCGCATGTGCGTCAACGATAGCATTTCGCTCCACCAGTAATTTTGCAATTTCAAACTGCCCGACTTCAGATGCAATCATAAGGGCTGTACCACCATTTTGTGTATGAGCATTAAGGTCAGCTCCACATTTCAATAACAATTCAACAATTTCTATATGCCCATCTCCTACTGCCCACATAAGCGGCGTAAGACCTCCATCATCTATAAAGTCAATACAATCAATCTCGGGGAGCAGTAGTTCTACAATATCTTTACGCCCCTTTTGGACCGAATACATAAAAAGCTGGTAAATTCCAGGCTTAGCCAGAAATTTTTCCTCTAACAGTATTTGTACTATTTCTATCGATACATGTTCCCAAAGATCCAGACGAAATGTCCCTTGAGGAAAATCTTTCCAAAACTGCCAAAATTTCAAAAGAGTCAAAGATTCTATTTTTAAAGTGGTTTTTCTATTTTTGTAATAGAACGATTCTTCAAGTAAGTTCTCAAAGCCGTTTTGTTTACAAAGCACATAAAATTCCCTTAAAGCAAAACGTCTATTTTTAAAAACTTGCAAACGACCTTTCTGAATCAGCTCGGTTGCCTTCTTGGTTTGGCTTTTATCAAAATCACTGAACACAAAATTGCAAACAATAACGGACAACGACAAAATTAGCTTTTTCATAAAAATTGTTTTATACAACTTTCCAAATAAAAAAACAAAGTCAACTGTTTTCTTAAATTTTTTAATTTTTATTTAACGCAAAGTGAAGCGTACATCAAATCACATTCATAGACATCTATACCCTCATATCCCTCATTTTTAGCGAAATGTGCCGGGTTGCGAAATGAGGTAGTTTATCGTACTGAAGACCGCATAAATATTGAGATCGAGAAAATGCCATCGCCCGGCAAATGAATTGCGAAGTGATGCGAAATATCAGATAGAGAAATATAAGGTATCGTTCTTGATCGATTTATCAACAGTTCCCCAAAACCGGCCGATTCAAGATACTAACGACAATCTGTTTCATGGTCTCTTTTTCGGCAGGATCGCTTTCCGCAACTAGCAATGTCAATGCGAAAAGCGTATTGTCACTAAGGATGGGTAAGTTGTTTTTATAAAGTACGTTATTCTTTTGTAAAAAGTATAAAAAACAAGCGGCAGCGATGCGTTTATTACCATCTACGAATGAATGATTTTTAACGATAAGGTAAAGCAACATAGCAGCTTTCTCTTCGATCGTTGGATAACAATCGATTCCGGAAACCGTTTGATAAATCTGCCGAACAGAACTATTAAAGCTTTTATCTTTGGGTACACCAAACAAACTACTAACAAATTTGGGACGCATATTTTGGATGACTTGCATATATTCTTCAGGCTCAATCATCACTGCAGAATAATTTGATTTTCCTTTATCTTTAAGTTGCTTATGGTCGTAATCATCAAGTAAGTCGAGTCCACCAGAAAAATCTTTTAGGAACTTATACAATTTTTCTTTGTCTTCTAAGGCGATCGTGTTTTGTTGTTCGATGATCTTAATGGCTGTTTTTAATGCTAATAAATCCGCATTTTTCTTAGATAATAAACGGGCATTCAATGCATACCCTTGCTTCAGATAATCCTTTAAAACATTTGTTGCCCATTGACGGAATTGTGTCGCTTTAGCTGAATTAATACGATAGCCAACCGAGATAATGGCATCGAGATTATAAAAAACCGTTTTTCTTTTAACAGTTCTGTTACCCTCTTGTTGAACTGTTTCCAAAATGGAAATAGTTGATGGTTTATCCAGTTCTTTTTCTTGATAGATATTGTTTAAATGCTTGTTGATAGCTGGAATATTAACTTCAAACAATCGTGCCATCATTTTTTGACTCAACCAAATAGTTTCATGCTGGAAATGTGCATCGATATTAATGTTCCCTTCTTTATTCTTATAAATTATGATATTATCATCGGATTCCATAGCATCTATCTGCATTTATGAAATGATAAATACAACCTATTGTCTACAAAATTCATTATGTTTGTTTTTAGACCGCACTTTTTTACGACATTGAACGCCAATCAAAAATCAAAATTGACAAAAATTTGGCAAAAAATTGTTTTTAGAGATTTTTGAAAACCAGGATTTATCCGATACTTTCGAAGAACATTAGGGGTACGCTCGTGGATTAAAGCGTGTCTCAAGTTACACCTGTATGCATCCATTCTTCATTTCCTCATTTTTAGCAGAATGTGCCGAGTTGCGAAACGAGGTAGTTTTTGCTCTATAATCCGCATAGATACTGAGCTCAAACAAATACTATCGTCCGCAAATTGATTGCGAAATAATGCTAAACGAAGACAATCTCAAAAATATCAGCTTATATCTTTCTTGTCTAAATTACTCAATTGGATCTGCAGCTTTAGATTCCGTGTCAATTTTTTTAGCCGAGTAGCACAAATTTTCTTTTACGCAAAAACAAAATATTTTCTTTGAATCTTTCTTGATTTTTCTAATTTCATCTTGTGTACAAATTATACCTGCTTTATGTTTACCGTAATCCACTTCATAAGAACTTTCTCCATCCTTAACAATATTTGAAAATTTAGCCTTAATACCAACTTCATCAATTTTTATATCTCCCAATTGGTTGGTACAAACAAAGGGCATTTTCTCTGAATCATTCTCGAAAAGAAAACCTTCCTTTTCCCCTTTTTTGTACGTAATCATTTTCGAGCCATTATTTAAATGAACCTTCCCATTGTTTCCTCGTTTTATAATCTTATCCATAAGCTCCTTTTCAGGATGATGATATATACCGTCACCAGCACTTACACCAACGATATCGGGATCAAAAAGCTCAAACAAATTGTCGGATGTGTTGCTTTTTGCCCCATGATGAGGAAGCATAACAAAAGACACATAACCTTCCTCTTTTTTAAAGAAATTCTTATTACTTTCTATAATTTCCTTAAAGGTTTTTTTAGAGGCATCTCCAGTTAAGAAAAATTGTGTTTTCAATTTTTCCATTTTTATCCCTACGATCACACTTTGAGCATTTATCTCCTTAAGAGGGAAATGTGTTATACGGATATTTCTTAGTATGTTAAGCCTATCATCTTTTAACTCATTAGATGGTATAATATTCTCAAAAACTCTCTCTTCTCCAAACACAATATCATATAAGGTATAAAATCTTTCTTCACCTTCATCCCGATAAAAAAGGAATTTTACCCTTGTATTTTTACGTTTTTTTAAAAATTTCAAAACATTACAAACATCTTTTGTTGGACTGACCTTCCCTTTACTTTTATGATTTAACCAATCACCTCCACACAGCACCATTATCGACAATCCTTCCGGTATTGTTTCATCATTGATCAAATTTATATGATCCTTATCTGGATGGGAAAGAATGATAAATAGATACCTCAATTGATGAAAAGCAATAACCTCTTGAATATGAAAAATTTTGCGATTACCATGAATAAAATTTCGCGACATTCGCTTAGATTCCTTTATTAACGGCGATTTATCTTCATTTGTCGGGTTAACCTTGGATATATTTGTCACTTGAAGTTTTTTGGAAATATAATGATAATCATTCTGTTTTAATGCAAAAATTTTAATAGATTCTCGAGTAGAAGAACTTCCACAGTCATACATAATTCCTATTTTCTCATCCTCAAAAACAGCTAATTGGCAGTTCCCCT
>DBYP01000017.1:2915-3469 GCA_002309885.1 Verrucomicrobia bacterium UBA1183 | reverse complement strand
AAAGTTTTTAGAAAAATTTTTGAAAGTCCGGAAGCCTTTTCTTTCACAACCATCTTCTTGGTTGCGGGATTGGTGCCTGCGGGATTCTTCGTACGCGGGCTGTTTGGTTATTTGAGCACCTATTGGATGAACCGATGCGGACTGGAAATTCTCGCGCGACTGCGGTATGATATTTTTCAGAAGTTGCAGTTGTTGCAGTTCGAATTTTTTGACAACAAGCACACAGGCGATATCATTCATCGCGTCATTTCGGATCCTAAATGTCTGCAGGATGTATTGCTGGAGATGGCATCCGACTCCATCAAACAACCGCTGCAGATGATCGCCGCACTGGTTTGCTTGGTGTATTTGTCGCTCAAACATTGCGATTGGGCGCTGTTGTTTATTTTTGTGATTGCAATTCCCATATGCTTTTTGCCGGTTCGATTGCTGCGTTCTCGAGTGAAGAATAACAGCCGCGTTATGCAGCGTACGGAAGCAGAAGTAACGACTTGCGTCTCAGAGAATATCCAGGCGGCTCAAGAAGTTCGTACGTTCAGTTTGGAGGAATTCGA
>DBYP01000017.1:1927-2874 GCA_002309885.1 Verrucomicrobia bacterium UBA1183 | reverse complement strand
ATTATGTGGCAAAAAATGCAACAACCGTTGATGGAAATTGTATCGACAGCCATTATTTCGGTCATTTTTATCTACGCTTATTTCAACAAAATTCCGTTTTCAGTGTTCAGTGCGATGGGTGCCGCTCTTTATTTTGCCTTCGATCCCATTAAGAAAATTACAAATTTGATCGGCATTGTGCAGCGTTCAACCGGAGCGTTTGAGCGTATTTTGGAAATTTTAAATCATCCCATTGAAATTGTTTCGCCCAAGAAGCATGCACATAAGGGATTAAGTCGCGGAAATTTTGCCATCGAGAACATTTCTTTTGGTTATAAAGGCAGTTCCGAAAACGCATTAAAAACGGTATCGTTTGAAATCCCAGAACACAAGTTTTATGCGTTAGTAGGACCAAGCGGAGCCGGGAAATCAACATTCATCAAACTGCTACCGCGTTTATACGATGTTACCGATGGTCGTATTTGTTTGGATGGCGTTGATTTGAAACAGTGGGATTTGAAGGCATTGCGGCAACAAATGGCGATCGTATCACAGTCGACCGTGTTGTTCAATGACACACTGATGAATAACTTACGCCTGGGGAATTTCCATGCCACCGAAGCAGAAATCATTGAAGCTGCGAAATTGGCTTACGCACACGATTTCATTATGGAAGCCGGGGGTTACAATACACGCATCGGAGAAAATGGCAGCCGGTTTTCGGGAGGTCAACGGCAACGCTTGGCAATTGCACGTGCATTTTTGAAAAAAGCACCGATTTTAATCCTAGATGAAGCCACATCGGCATTGGATTCCGAAAGCGAATTTTTGATCAAAAAGGCCATCGAAAATATTTCCGGAAACAAGACGGTTATTGCCATCGCACATCGTATCAGTACCATTCAAAATGCAGATTGTATCCTGGTTTTTGATAAAGGATGCTTGGTTGCTCAGGGCAAACACAATGC
>DBYP01000017.1:1454-1893 GCA_002309885.1 Verrucomicrobia bacterium UBA1183 | reverse complement strand
TGTAAATTCATGAAAAAATTTATCGAAATCATTGTCCGTGGGTTGCTGATAAAGGACGAACATCTGCTGGTTTGCCACAATGCAGAGAATCGTTACGCCTATCTTCCGGGCGGTCATGTGGAATTTTGGGAAACACGCGAGCAAGCACTTCAGCGGGAATGGCGCGAAGAATTGGCTTGCAGCTGCAATGTCGGAAAATTTCTGCAATCCTTTGAAGATCGTTTTACAGATGCTAAGGGCGAAAAATTCCACGAATACGCCTATCTTTATCAAGTTTCCTGTGAAGATTTGAGCGTAACGCAACCGCTTCCCCATCCGGAACCCAACCTGTTTTTTGAATGGGTACCACTGAGTGAATTAAAACATCGTAATATATTGCCCGTCGCCATGCGGGATTATATTGGAAAATTAAAGCGTGTCTACATAAGCTAGAAATATT
>DBYP01000017.1:580-1359 GCA_002309885.1 Verrucomicrobia bacterium UBA1183 | reverse complement strand
TTTTTCAAAAAGTTCCCTTATATTTCTACTCAACATGTCTCATTTTCAAAGCAATTACGTACCTTTTTTATATTGACAACGTACAACATATATGGTTTCATGGTACCATGAATGTGATAGCGATAAGTGGTTTTCGGCAAAAGCTTTACCAGTTAATTTCTAATATTAAGAAGGAAGCCGTTATTTTTTCCTACAAAAACAAGAAGTACAGGGTAATCGAAGATGACGAATATCAACAACTGCAAACGATAAAAATTTGGAATCAGTTCCCTAAATTCAACATGTCTGCAGAAGCGGTCAAAAAAGAGGCACAAAATGGGCACAAGTATTGAAGCTTTTGTTGTCGATAATTCGTTTCTTATAGAATGTATCGATACGCCGGCGAAGTTTCCGTTGTTTTTCTCTCTGGATACGGTAAAATATGCGCCCAACCTGATGTTGTACGAATTAAGCAATGTTTTGTTGGGTCGTATAAAAAAGGACGTGTTTAGTCCAGAAAGAGGTTACGATGATATTATTGCTCGCGTACTGGATATGATACAATTTAAGGATTATCCGTATAGAGATAGCGTTTTGTCTGCATTATACCTTTCGAAGAAGCATAACTTAACTTTTTACGACGCATCCTATCTACAACTTGCGCTCGATTTTAAAATTCCACTCGCAACTTACGATCAACAACTCATCAACGCCGCTAAAGCTGAGGAAATAAGATTGATAGCGTAATAGGAAAAGTATTTAAAATTAATACCCTGAGCGATTTTTTGTAAAAAATCCCT
>DBYP01000017.1:0-461 GCA_002309885.1 Verrucomicrobia bacterium UBA1183 | reverse complement strand
AAAAAATTTTTGAGGGTTTAAGGGACGCTTTTTTCAAAAAGGTCCCTTATTTCCTCGCGTTTCTCCCCTATTTTACTCAAAGAATTCCTTAAATGGGCGATAGGAAAATGCTTCGTCCGCTTGACCAAAGTTGAAGTGATCGGTTTTGCGTTGGGTATGCGCGCAATAAGCTTGAAATTCATTGGCGAAACTTTCCGGGGAGATAACCGTGCAGCCGTAGCTCAAGAGCGCATCGCGCAGCATTCCATCGCGAGTAACGGCAACCACATATTGGCGTTGAGATGAAGGCATTTGGCGTACCAGCGACAATATCGTACCATCCGCATTGAAGCCTTCGGAGCTATAAAGGACGCGGATTCTTGAGTGAAGTTCGTGCGGTCCTGGCGTATGAACATTATCGTCAAAAACAATGGTAATGCGCTTATCGCCCAGAGATTGAAATGGGCACACCCAGCTGATGA
>DBYP01000010.1:5027-57483 GCA_002309885.1 Verrucomicrobia bacterium UBA1183 | reverse complement strand
CGCGATTGGGCTTCCAAAATCGACAATAAGCTCCGCGGAAAAATTACCGACATTCGCATGTCCGATCAAGGCTGTATGTTGCGTGCCTATTGCCGTTCCATCATCGAAGCCATCATCCGCTGCGGCGATTATACCGCATTCATTCCGGCCTTGGCCTACAAATTCGCTTCCAAATATACCGAAATCGGCATGCGCCACGCTCCCCGCTTCCAAGGCGAAACCAAGTACGGTCTGTACTACCTATTGCGTACGCATTTCGATCTGATGACCGGCTTCTCCTTGGTCCCATTGCAACTGTTTACGCTCTTCGGCTTCGGTTTGTCCGGCCTCAGCTTGCTGCTGGTCGTCTATATGCTTGGACGGCGCATCTTCATTGGACCGGAAGCTGAGGGCGTATTTACCCTCTTCGCTCTAATGTTCTTCATGGTCAGCGTTGCCATCGTCGGCATCGGCCTCATCGGCGAATACGTCGGCCGAATGTACCAAATCGTTCAAAAACGCCCACGGTACATCTTGAAACACCTCTATGAAGATGGAAAGTAAAGCCGAAAAATCTTGCTAATCTTCGGCAGAACGCTTATCTTCTCAAACAGAATGAACTATTCCATCTTTTCGCTTTGCTGGCGATATCTTTCGAACAATCGAAAGTTGTTCTTTGCGGCGCTGTTATGCGGTGGCGTATATGGCTTGATGAGCGGATTGGGACTGCCGATTATTTTCGAAAAAGTATTTAGAAGAATTTTCGAAAGCCCGGAAGCGTTTTCCTTCGTAACGATCTTCATCATTGCAGGATTGGTACCCGCAGGCTTCTTCATACGCGGCCTGTTCGGCTATTTGAGCACTTACTGGATGAATCGATGCGGGTTGGAAATTCTCGCGCGATTGCGGTACGACATTTTCCAAAAGTTGCAGTGCTTGCAGTTTGATTTCTTTGATAACAAACATACAGGCGATATCATCCATCGCGTCATCTCAGATCCTAAATGCTTGCAAGATGTTTTATTAGAAATGGCGTCGGACTCCATTAAACAGCCGCTACAAATGCTGGCTGCCCTGATTTGCTTGGTATACTTATCGCTCAAACATTGCGATTTAACGCTGTTGCTTATTTTTGTAATCGCCATCCCGATATGCTTCCTTCCCGTCCGACTACTGCGCTCTCGTGTAAAGAACAACAGCCGAATTATGCAGCGAACGGAGGCAGAAGTTACAACGTGCGTTTCAGAAAATATCCAGGCAGCTCAGGAAGTTCGTACGTTCAACTTGGAGGAATTCGAATTGGATAAAATCAATGGCGTTATGCAGCGTCTGACGAAACAAATCCAGACGGTCATCATGTGGCAAAAAATGCAACAACCTTTGATGGAGATCGTATCGACGGCCATTATTTCTGTGATTTTTGTTTACGCTTATTTCAAAAAAATTCCGTTCTCGGTCTTCAGTGCAATGGGTGCCGCGCTCTACTTCGCCTTCGATCCCATCAAAAGGATAACGAACTTAATCGGTATTATGCAACGTTCTACCGGAGCCTTTGAACGCATTTTGGAGATCTTGAATCATCCCATCGAAATCGTTTCGCCCAAGAAGAACGCATATAAGGGATCGAGCCGCGGAAGTTTTGCCATTGAAGCGGTTACATTTCATTATAAAAATGGCGCTGAAGATGCCTTGAAAGCGGTATCGTTCGAAATTCCGGAACATAAGTTTTATGCCTTGGTAGGGCCCAGTGGAGCCGGTAAATCGACGTTTATTAAGTTGCTACCACGCTTGTACGACGTTACCGATGGTCGCATTCGTTTGGACGGTGTTGATTTGAAGCAATGGGATTTGAATGCGTTACGCCAACAAATGGCGATTGTGTCACAATCGACCGTCTTGTTCAATGATACACTGATGAACAACTTACGTCTGGGAAATTTTCACGCTACCGAGGAAGAAATTATTGAAGCCGCGAAATTGGCTTACGCGCATGATTTCATTATGGAAGCTGGCGGCTATAATACGCGCATTGGGGAGAACGGCAGCCGTTTCTCAGGCGGTCAACGACAACGTCTAGCCATCGCACGCGCATTTTTGAAGAAAGCCCCTATTTTAATTCTGGATGAGGCCACCTCAGCGTTGGATTCCGAAAGCGAATTCTTAATCAAAAAAGCCATCGAGAACATTTCGGAAAACAAGACCGTCATTGCTATCGCACATCGCATCAGTACGATCCAAAACGCAGACTGCATCTTGGTTTTCGACAAGGGTCATTTGGTTGCTCAGGGCAAACACAATGCGCTGTTGGATGAGAATTTGCTCTATAAACATTTGGTCGAAAAACAGCTTGTAAATTCATGAAAAAATTTATCGAGATCATTGTTCGTGGGCTGCTGATCAAAGAGGATCACTTGCTAGTTTGCCATAACGCAGAAAATCGTTACGCATATCTTCCCGGTGGCCATGTTGAATTTTGGGAAACGCGCGAACAAGCCCTTCATCGAGAATGGCAGGAAGAATTGGCATGCGATTGCTACGTGGGAAAGTTTCTGCGATCTTTTGAGGATCGTTTCGTAGATGCTAAAGGAGAAAAATTTCACGAATACGCCTATCTGTATCAAGTTTCCTGCGAAGCATTGAGCATAAGACAGCCCCTTCCGCATCCAGAATCCAACCTGTTTTTTGAATGGATACCCTTAGACGACATAAAACATCGCAATATATTGCCCATCACCATGCGAGATTATGTCTGGGATTTAAGCAATAGTTGAGGGAGTTTTGGGGAAGTTTTCTTGAGGAAACAAGCTCCTGTTAATTATGTCCATGGGTAAAAAATCGTACTTGACATACATAGTTTAATGCAATGGAATTATTAAAAAAAGGTATATTATGCCAACACTCTCGATATTTTATGGAATCGTTGTGAAATTAAACACGCGAAACGAACATAATCCGCCTCACATACATGTATTCTATGGGGAAGAAGAAGCTTGTTTTGATTTTAATGGTGAAATAATAGCCGGTTCATTTCCTAAAAACAAAACCACACTTGTTAAAGCATGGATAGAAATTCATCGCGATGAACTGTTGGCTAATTGGAATCTGGCTAAAAATCATGAAAAAGTATTTAAAATAACACCGTTAAAGTGATTTATGAAGAAACTATTGCCACGCGTTAAAGAAGTTCAAGTAAAGGAGCCATATAAGTTAATTCTGACGTTTACAACGGATGAAGTAAGAACATACGATATGGAACCTTTACTGAAGGCACATCCTACGGATCCTCTTAATGATAAAAAATTGTTTCGTAAGGCTTACGTTTCTTTTGGTACTGTGGAATGGAATGATGATATAAGTCTTTGCCCTGATTCCTTATATTTGGACAGTCAGCCCTTGGTTCCCAAAAAATAAAGCTATTGATGAAAAGTTTTTGAGGGTTTAAGGGAAACTTTTTTCAAAAAGTTCCCTTATTTTTCTCCTCATTCTCTCCCTTATTATATTCAAAGAACTCTCTAAAGGGCTGATAGGAGAAGTGTTCGTTGGCTTGCCCAAAGCAGGGATGGTCGGTTTTACGTTGGGTATATGAACGGTAGGCTTGGAATTCACTCGCGAAGCTTTCAGGTGAAATGACCGTACAACCGTAGCCTAAAAGGGCATCGCGTAACATGCCATCGCGGGTAACGGCAACGACGTTTGGACGTTGAGATGGCGGCATTTGACGAACGAGTGTCAAGATCGTGCCATCCGCATTAAAACCTTCCGGGCTATAAATAACGCGGATTCTTGTGTGAAGTTCATGAGGTCCCGGCGCATGCACATTGTCATCAAAGACGAGCGTTACGCTTTTGTCGCCCGCAGCTTGAAATGGACACACCCAACTGATGAACCGTTCGCGCGCGATTTCAAAGGGTAAATCGCGCTTTATGAAGTCCAAAGCATGCATGACATTGTAGCCGTCTAATATCCAATGCTTCATACATGCCGTTTACGGCTTTTAGCGGATAATGCCGCTGTTGTTCATGGTATCTTCAAGCATTTCGCGCAACAAAGTTTCGCTTTGTTGTACACGCTGGCGAGTGGTGAAATTCTTTTCGAATTCTTTGAACTCTTCCGAAGTTGCGATATCTTCGGGGTACTTTTTCTCCTTGCAGCAGAAAAGAAGCGCGGTTTCATCCACACCTTCGTAGGACTTGGACCATTTATTTAACGCCAGGCCATTAAGATCTTTCATGAAGGCGAAGAGTGCTTGCATTTGCAGCAATTTCGAAAGTTCCAAAAAACCAGTTTCCAAAGAGAAGTTTTCCAATTTCTTGGTTTCCAAGCCCTTTTCGGACAGCTGTTTTTTGGATTTTACATCCTGCAAGAACTTAACTAAGTTATCCATCTTCGCACTGAACGCCTTTTTTCGCTGATCTGCTTTGACATCTGCGGTAAGTTTTTCGCGAACGGCATCCAATTCAGGCAAATAAGGGGGCAAAAACTTGTTTAAGGCGACGACCACCACACCGTTTTTGACCGGCACCGGATCGCTCAAGAAATGATCTTCGTTGAGATCAAACGCGGTCCGAAGTACTTCCTTTGAAAGCCCTTTCTTCTCTGGAATATTGTCGCGGGTATAGGGCGCAATAGAATGGATGCAGCGGATATCGTTTTTATCCAGCAATTCCTTCCAAGCTTCGCTTTCCATTACGAGATTTTTCTCATAAACCTGCATGACAAACTGCGAAGCGCTTTCGAGCGCGATGTGCGACATATGTTCCGTTTCCAACGCTGTTTTTACACGATCACGAACCTCCTTCAACACCGGCTCTTTATCTTTATCCTTAAAGTCGGATTTGTGCGCTTCAAAATAGGCTTCAAAATCCTTTTCGGACAAGTTCGGAACGGCCTCCGCATATTTCTTGTTTTCGAAAAACAACAGGGTTACATCCGCACGCTGTCCTACCTGATAATCGGCCTTGTGAGCGTCGAAATGGGCACGCAATGCATTTTCGTGAACATTTTCGGGAAGCGGTTCCTCGTTCTTCACGACAATGTAATCCAGCTGATAGGTCGCCTTCATATTCTTGAAAAAAGCGGCGCTTTCATTGGGCAAAACAAAGCCGCCCTTCATCATAACGGAACGCACTTGGTCGCAACGGTAATCTTCTTCGAGAAGATTGCGCAACGAGTAAGCCTTGCCAAAGCGTTGCTTCCAATTTTCCAGGTAAGTATTGTAAAGCTCAGGCTTGAATTGTCCGTCTTTATCTTGGAACAGTACGCGTGTTTTTATGAATTCACCCAAAGCAGATTCGGAGGGATTGGGCAAGTGTAAATCACGCGCTATGCTCAACAACAATAAGCGATAAAAAGCATATCCCTGCGCAGATTCCATCCAAGCGTTTTCCTCATTGCCCGTCTGCAACGCGATACTTAATGCGCCATTGCGAACAACTTCTTCCTGCTGCTTGCGCTCGTTCAGATCATAGCCGAACAGCCGCAATTTATGCGCTCGTTTGCCGCCAACCAAACCGGGCATACTTCCGATGGTGAACACAAACGGAACGACGATAACTACCAGCAAAAAACCGAACAACCACTTTCGATTTTTCTCCAAAAACACCTGAATATTGCTCAACATATACCAAACCTTACCATTCAAATTTATCGTTTTTCTTCAGAGATCGCGTGAATTCCACCAGCAATTGGATAACCCACTCGATATCATCCAGGCAAACAAGTTCATGCGGTGTGTGCATATAACGCAATGGAATGCTGACCAAACCTGTCGCCACCCCTTCACGCGACATTTGAATAACGCGCGCATCGGTTCCTGTCGGGCCAGATTCCGCTTCCACCTGATACGGAATCTTCAAACGTTCCGCACAAGCTTTTAGCGCTTCGAAAACGCGAGGACTGATATTGGGACCACGTGCAATGATAGGACCCGCACCCAGTTTGAATTCGCCAAGCTTATTGCTATCGCCATCCGGAAAATCGGTTGCATGGCCCACATCGACCGCAATACCAATATCAGGATGAACCTCATAAGCTGCCGGAATCGCTCCACGCGTACCAATTTCTTCTTGGGTTGTCGATACCGCTGTTAAAGAAGCCGCCATCTTTTCCTTGGAAAGTCGACGCAGTACCTCTTGAACGACATAAGTACCCCCGCGATCATCAATGCCACGAGCGCACAAACAACCATTATCCACATAGAACGGCTCATTATCGTAAACTACCGCATCACCAACGGAAACTCTCTTCTCGGCTTCCGCTTTGCTGCGTGCCCCAATATCAATCCAAATCGACTGCAGTTTCGGCATCTGCTTGCGTTCTTCTGCGGTCAATAAGTGAATCGCGCGACGTCCTGTAATTCCATACACAAAGCCTTTCTCGGTCAAAATACGAACCTTTCGACCCGAAATCAGCCCTACATCGTGTCCTCCGATGGTATCGAAAAACAGGAAGCCATCCTTGTTGATGTAACGAATAATGAAACCTATCTCGTCCATGTGCCCGGTCATCAATACATGGGGCGAACCCTTAGGATTAATCGTTGCAATGCGGTTTCCCAAAGCATCCTTTTTAACCGAATCTGCTACGGGAGTCACATACTTCTCGATCACCTTCTGGGCTTCAAACTCGTAGCCGGAAGGTGAAGATGCATGCAATAAATCCAATAAGAAAGCATCGGCCGTTTTTTTCAACGGTTTCCTCAATTTTTCACTCTTAGTATCACTTTTCATAATGAATAGCCGCTTTCAATTGTAAGACAACTTCTTCCGTTGTCAATCTTCGTGTGAGTTCAAATGCAAACGGGAAAACCGTTCCTGGCCCTCGACTGGTAACAATATGACCATCGGTTACAACTTCCGCTTCGGTATCACATCCCAACAACTGATCCGCAACGCAAGCATGCGCCGTAAACTTCTTGGGTAAGCACCCCGCTGCCTTTAACACTATCGGTGCCGCACAAATCGCCGCAATCCACTTGTTTGCACCGTAGAAGTAACGAATCGTATTCAAAACAGTCTCGTTCTGTCCCAGCGAAAAAACGCCGCCACCCCCCGGGACAAAGATGCCATCAAACAGCTCTAAATGGATATCCTTCAGCAACTGATCCGCTTTGCAACTGATCGCGTGAGCCCCGCAAACTTCTAATTTATCACCAACGCAAGCCGTTACAACTTCAATCTTCGCCCGCCTCAAGATATCCACCGTAACCAGCGCTTCCGTCTCCTCAAACCCATGGAAAAGCAATGCAAGTAGTCTTTGTGTCTTCATCGCGGAGTATTATACATCCATGTTTTTATTTTGTCAAGTGGTTTTTTGAATTTTTTGTAAAAAAATCCCTTAAATCTCCTTAAAAGTGGGGCAGAGGCCCTGTACCCCAGTTATTTTGCACCCATGTTGCAAAATTATGAAAGTTTTTGAGAGTTTAAGGGAACTTTTTTCAAAAAGTTCTCTTAACCTTGATTTTTTCGTTATTTTACACGCTCTGGAAGCTCAAAACTTCGTTTTCCAATCGACGAGAATAGCTTGAATGGAACGTCGAGACTGCCAATAATTCCAAGAAAATTGTACGGCAAGATTCAGAGGCGTATTGAGAGGGAACACGTCGGGAGCGAGATTCCAACCAAGGACAGGAATGGCACCCACCTTTAAGCGGACATGTTGGTGCTCGCGCCCGAAAGATTCCGGTGGCGTATGAAGGACAAGGTTAGGGATAACAAAAACCGGTTTTTCGTTTTCTTGACCAAAAGGGCCTAAAAGATCCACATCCTCCAGAAATTTTTCGGAAATTTGATGCTCTTTGAGTATTGCGCTAATGTTTAAAACAGCTTCGGGCAAACCTTCTGGGAATTTTGAGCGCAAGTATTGATTAAGAAAATTTTCCAACGGCACCTGATTTTCTTTTTCTAAGGATAGACCGACGGCACCTGGATGCCCACCCCACTGAGAGAGAAAAGCATCGGCTGCTGTGAAAAGTTCAACCAAATTAACCGCAGGAACGCCTCTACCCGATCCTTTAAGTTGACCATTTTGCTCACTCAAAACAAAAACGGGACAATTATATTTTCGACTCAATCGACCCGCAACAATACCAACAACGCCCATATGCCAAGAAGGATCGGAAAGCACGTAAGCATATTGCTGGGGCTTTTGTAATATCATCGCTTCGGCTTCTTCACAGATATGCTTTTCGATTTCCTGGCGCTCTCGATTTAAATTATCCAATTGCCCTGAAACCACAAAACACTCAGTCGTATTCGTACTCGTCAACAATTGAAATGGCACTTCTGCGGAATTTAAGCGACCGCTTGCATTGATCCGCGGAGCTAGCTGAAAGGCAACGTCGTCTGCAGAAACCGGCAAGTCCGTTTTTATGCCCGAAATATCTATGATATCCGCCAATCCCACATGTTCGGTCTGTTGCATCTGCCTCAAACCAAAATGCACAAACAAACGATTTTCCTCCTTTAAAGGAACCATATCCGCAACCGTCCCCAAAGCGACCAAATCCAAAAACGGTCTCATTTTAAGAGGTAGAGCGGGCTTGTACCCTTCAGCTTTTAAACGCTTCAACCACAGATGTAACCATTTGAAAACCAGCCCGACCGTACATAGATGCTTGGCCGATTCGGAATGCTTTTCAGGTATCACATGCGGATTTACGATAATCGCTTCCGGAAGCTCTGTACAGGTTAACTGATGATGATCTACTACCACCACTTGTACGTGACGATTGCGCAACATCTGAATAGCTTCCACGGAGTTCGTTCCACAATCAAGTGCAATCAGAATATCAAAACGCGGATACGTCGCCAATATCCGCTGCACAACGCTTATTGTAAGCCCATAGCCCTCTTTTTCTCGATCCGGGAAAAAATGCGTAAAAGAAAAGTTAAGCGCCTTAAAACCATGATAAAATAGCGCCATACTCGTAACTCCATCGACATCATAATCGCTAACAACAACGATAGAACGTCCCTGCTTGCAAGCGCCATCAACCACTTCAACCGCTTCAGAGAGGTTTTGTATTGCTTCAGGAACCTCTACGTACTGCAATTTGGGATAAAGGAATCGCTCTAATGCTTGCTTATCCTTAAACCCCTTTTGGGCCAACAAAGGCGCAATTACTGAAGATAACCCCTGCTGTTCACAGAAATCTTGAATCCATGTTGCAATCGGTTGGTCGTTAAAAACCCACTGCATGGATTACTTCATCCACTCGTACGTTATCGTTTCGACCGGCTTTTTGTCGAGATGTTTACGTTCACCCCGATTCCACAGGTAGAAAATCGGCGAGGCAATGAAAACCGACGAATACGTTCCGATGAGGATTCCCAACAAGAACACAAGCGCGTAATCGCTAACAATTCCCGAACAGAATACATACAATGTACACGCCGGAATAAACGTCGTTAAGCTGGTAACTAACGTTCGCGATAAAGTTCTATTGATTGCTAAGTTGATGACCTGCGCCAATGTCAGAGACAAATTCGCTTTGACCTCTTCGCGAATTCTGTCAAAAATAATGATAGTATCGTTAATCGAATAACCGATAACCATCAAAACCGCTGCTACCATCGGTGCCGAAAATTGGTGACCTAGGGCAATGTACAATCCTATCGTAATCAACGTATCATGCAACAATGCAAGAACAGCACCCACTCCGTAACTAAATTCGAATCGCATCGCAACGTAAATCAAGATACACAACAGCGCCATCAAGACCGATATAATCGCATTTTTTTGAACTTCCGAACTTACCGAGGCCCCCATCTGATTATGCGCCACGCTCTGCAACTGAGCTTCCGGATACTGCTTTTGCAAAGCCTTCATAAAGGTAATCCCTTTGTCGCGCTCAGTTTGCACCTTCAACAAATTCATCTGGCTACCCAAATACTTCTGGTAAACCGCATTGACTTCACCAAAACTCTGATCTTTGGCAAATTTGCGTACCTCCTGGCAATCGATCTCATGTTCGTACTTCAACAAAATCTCATCACCGCCAACGAAATCAATACCCAAAACACTTTTACCGCGCTGAGCCACGCCAACAAGACCAATAATAAGCAATAATCCAGAGATCGCAAAGGCAAACTTTTTACAGCGCATGAAATTATATTTCGCATGGCTTAACCACGCCTTAGATCGCATAAAGAAGAGATTCTTCCGAGCAAAAAGCTCCAAAACAGCACGATTGAAACACAAAACTGTGAAGAGCGTTGTTAAAATACCGATAGCCAAAGTGATACCAAACCCTTTCACAGGACCCGTACCTAACCAAATGAGCAAACATGCGGTCAATAGCGTCGTTAAATTGGAGTCCAAAATGGTAATAAACGCCTTTTTGTGACCCAATTCCAAAGCAACAACACTATCATGTCCATTCCGAATCTCTTCACGAACACGCTCAAAGATAAGCACGTTGGCATCCACCGCCATACCGAACGTCAACGCTAATGCTGTAATGCTGGGAAGCGTAATCGTTGCACCTAATACGGCCCATGAAATGATGATGAATATAAAATTCAGGAAAAGCGTTACACCACAAACGGCACCCGATAGGCGGTAATAAAATACCATCAAAACGAGTACCAAAGCGATGCTAACCAAAGCAGCCCTAATGGCGACCGTTTTCGCGCCTGTTGCCAAAGATGGCCCCACTTCGTAAATTTCTGCCAAGTCCAATTCAAATTCTAGAGGATTGTTCAACACATTCGAAAGCTCTATCGCTTCTCGTTGCGTGAAGTTGCCCGATATACTGGCTTGTCCTTGCGTAATTTCGGATTGAATCACCGGCGCCGAACAAACTTTTCCGTCCAAAACAATCGCCAGGCGCTTGTGCAAATTTTGGCGCGTTACTGTAGCAAAACGTTCCTTACCTGCACTGGTCATTTGCAGACTGATTTCGTAGCGTCCGTAAGGATCTACAACCGGATGTGCTTCCTTCACCGACTTCCCCGTCATTTCCGGAATACGTTTAACGACAATAGGATACTGGACCTCCTCGCCTTGATCATTTTCGTGCGTTATGAATAACTGTTCGTAACCAATCGGTATGCGTTCACCGGGTTTTACATTATCGTTAACCAATCGAAAATCCAATTTTGCAGGCTTCTTCAAAGCATGAACGATATCGGGATTGGATTCCAATGAAATGCCGGGAAGTTGAACCTCGATATTGCTGTTGCCACGCGGTCTAACAATCGGTTCAGCTACACCCAAAGCATCGATACGGCTCATGATAACCTCGATGGCTTTTTGCATCAACTGTTGACGCTCCCAATCCGCTTTGCCTTCCAAAACTTGCTTATTAACTTCTAGTGAAAACGCAACACCACCCTTTAAATCCAAACCTTGTTTAAAAACGCTTTGTGACTTTTTCAGCAGATGTTGCAAAAGGATCTGATTCTTTTTGTTGGTATTTTTGATATCCGACGTATTAAATTGCGTAAAAAACGTGCTCAAATCCAGTGATTGCTCATGAGCTAGCGCCAACAATGCCGATAACAAATGTGGCGATTTCTTTTGCGCCACCCACTCCCGAGCTTGCTCCAGGAGCGCTTGGAACGCGGGCTTATTTGCTTTCACTTGCTGCAGCAAATAGCTATCGAAAGGTCTATCATTTAAGGGTACAAGCTGTGAAACTCCGACGGCCAAAGCCAAAGCCGTAATAATTAAGCGCCATTTTGTTTGCATGGTTTTACTTCTTTTGAGAAATGAGTTTTGTTTGAATAAAGTTTTTGTGAAGCTCTAACTTGGAATCGCCCGTCTTTATAAGCACCCGATCGCCCTTTACTTGCGCAATGGTACCCAAAATACCCGCTGTTGTCATCACTTCATCGCCTTCCTTCAATGCGGCAATCATCTTTTCTTGCTCCTTCTGCTTCTTACGTTGTGGTGCGATCAATAAGAACCAAAACGCTAAGAAGAAAAACATCATCATCAACAACGAAGAGGAGCCCGGCCCGGGTTGCACCGTCTGGTCGCCAAAAAAGATACCGTTCATAACATCAAGCAGTCCATATTTTATGATCATAACACCAGCAGTAAACAGCTTTTTTTCTTAGATTGCAAGCTTGTTTTTTAGTTTTCTGCAGGAACTTCAAAAAACAATGTAAGTCCAAAATTTAGGGTGTCTCCACGAAGGATAAAAAATAAGTTATAAGAGAACTTTTTGAAAAAAGTTCCCTTAAACCCTCAAAAACTTTCATAATTTTGCAACACGGTTGCAAAATAACTGGGGTGCAGGGCCGCTACTCTGCTTTTGAGAGAGCTTGGAAGAGCTTTTGCAAAAGAGTTATAAAAGCTATTAAATTTATCGATATGAAGATTTTTTCTAGAAGGTGTCTACAGAAGACAAAAAATTATAAAAGCATAAATCCTAAGAGAACTTTTTGAAAAAAGTTCCCTTAAACCCTCAAAAACTTTCATAATTTTGCAACACGGTTGCAAAATAATTGGGGTGCAGGGCCGCTGTCCTGCTTTTAAGGAAATTTGAGGGATTTTTTACAAAAAAATCCTTCAAAAACGTGATATTTCTAGCTTATGTAGACACGCCCTAACGATGGGTCCGTTTATGCTTAGCTTTATAAAAACGGCGCTTTTCTTGCTTAGAAGGCTCTTTTTTGGGAACTTCGACGGGAACAAAATCTTCCCAAAATTCTTTAGCAGAAAGCACTGGAATACGGTCTTGCATTTTTTTCTCGATGGCACGCAGTAGGCGTTTTTCGAGAGCATCACAAAAAGAGAAGGTTACACCTGTTTTACCCGCGCGCCCTGTACGTCCGATGCGATGGATATAACTTTCAGGTTCATCCGGCAAATCGAAATTGATCACGTGCGAAATATCAGAAATGTCGATACCACGAGAAGCTACGTCGGTAGCAATCAAAATATGTACGTCGCCGTCTTGAAAATGTTTTAGAGACTTTTGACGCTCTTTTTGGGATTTATCGCCATGTAAAACACAATTGGGGATGTCGTTTTTTCTCAGGTAACGTCCGATCTTATCGGCGCCGTATTTTGTTTTAGAAAAGACAAGCACTTTTTCACAACAGCCGCAAGATAAAATGTGCTGCAATAATTCTTGTTTTTGCATCTTGGGAACAAAAATAACATGCTGTTCTACTGTTTCAGCAGCCGTTGCGGGTGGCGTGATTTCTACACGAACCGGATCGTTTAAAAATTGGTGCACCAACGCCTCAACTTCTTCGGGAAGTGTCGCGGAAAACAAAAGCGTTTGACGTTTTGAAGGCAACTCTTTCATGATTTTACGTACGTCGGGCAAAAATCCCATATCTAACATACGATCCGCTTCATCCAGCACACAAAAGCGTATACCTTTTAGGGAAAACAATTTGCGATGATATAAATCCAATAATCGCCCCGGTGTAGCCACGAGAACATCCAAACCCTCTTTTAGTTCACGGATTTGAGGTTTTTCATTAACGCCTCCAAAGACTGCTCCAAATTTTAACGGCAAATATTTTCCGTAATGCTTTAAGTTAGCCAATGTTTGTAGCGCCAATTCTCGAGTCGGTGTCAATATCAATGCCCTAGGCAATAGGGTTTGTCTCGAAGAAGGTTCTTCACTTAAATGTTGTAAAATGGGTAACGCAAATGCGGCTGTTTTCCCAGTACCCGTCTGCGCAATCCCCAACAAATCTTTTCCGGACAAAATGTGCGGCATCGCTTGTTCCTGTATGTCGGTAGGATGCTCATAGCCCTTCTCGGCTAAAGCACGCAAAATGGGTTGAAAAAACTTTAAATCCTCAAAATGAATCATCTTAATGAACTGAGGACTCTGCAGTACCTTCCCATAAAAGTCAAGGCAATAACAGGAATTTCGTTGAATATGCTGTTTTAAACAAAAATTAGGGATTACGAAGCTGTGGCGTTCCTACAGGCGTTACAGGAGCAGAAAAGGGGATTTCTGGCAACGGAAGTCCTTCACAACTACGCCTTATCACAACCTTAAAAGGGGGAGGCGCTGGGCTTTTTTCAATGGGAGAACCTATGAGATAATCAACCGTTACGATATCCTTTTCGGGGTGTTCCAAAGTCTCATAATTCCTCCAATAATTTACCCAGTAAGTTATGATAGGTGCCGATTTTTCATACAAAACACCTAACGCCAGGGCTTTCCCGGTGGGCGTGGAAAATCTTGCAGTACGGGGTCCAGCATGATCGCTTACAACCCGCAAAGAATGAACTGTACAGTTTCTACCATGAAATTGTTTCGCTAACGGAACACCTTCCATATCAATACAACCAACAAGCTTACGCTGTAATGCGCGAAAGGCTATGCTTTGCGCCAAAACAGAATCTTCAACAAAAAAATCAAAAGAAAAATTTAGAGCTAGCCCAAAATCAATACTACACTCTCTCTTAAGATCCCTAAAAAACGATTTCCCCGTATCGCACGAAAAAAATCGAGGGTTCGTAAAATAAGAATTTCTACCCTGTATGTATATCTTCTTACCGGCAGGTATCCTAGCTGGCGGCTCTCCTTCATTTCCAGAAAGCGTTACATACTCTGTGCTAAAAAGTAACGTACCCGATCCTATTTCTCGATTGGCACATCCACAGATACCGCAGATAAAAACGTGCTCTAAGTTTCTGAAAATTTTCGATTTTGATCCAAACGATGTAGCAGATTCAAACCCCTTCCCGCTCCAAGCCAAACACAAGATTTCATTGCTCACGCTTCTAAAAAAGCAAATCGGCTGAAATGGTATTTCGCTCAATGAAGCAGGCGCTTGTTCTTTTAAAAAATCTATCCATACATTTTTATCATTGTGATTGTACAATTCTTCTTTTAATTTGTCTATAATATCGCTGGAAACATCTCCACATTCCCAAAAATCCACCGATGCAGACAGGCTTTTGTAGACAGACAGAAATTCATACGGCGTAGGGCAGACAACCATAAACTGGACTTTGGAAATTAATGCCTGCACCTCAGGCATAAACATGGCCATGTGTTCTGCTTTTCTCGCACGCGCAAGTTCTTCTTTGGTACGCGCAAGTTCTTCCTTGGCACGCGCCGCTTCTTTTTCCGCACGCGCAACTTTTTGTTTTAATTCTAATTCTCTAAGCTTTAATCGTTTTTTCTGAGGAAATTGCACGATGTCTTGTTTCGTAATAACCGCTTTGGCGCGTCCTTGTGGCGTCGTTTTTATAATAACCTTTTTAGGCCAATGAGCTTCCGCAGGAACTACAATGAGTTCAGGGAAGCATATCGTTAATACAAAAAATAAAGCAAATGCTGTTTTGAGTAATTTTTTCATGTATTCTCCCTATAATTTCGTCCGGCGAAGCATAAAACGAACCAAAAAACCCTCGATGTTGCTTTTTGGGGAAATACACCCATTGCGCTGATGCGAACCTAAAAGCATGGCAGTCCTTAACAGTGGCGCGCCTTGAGGGAGTCGAACCCCCAACCTTCTGATCCGTAGTCAGATGCTCTATCCAATTGAGCTAAAGGCGCAACTACGCAAATCCTATGCCACTTATAGAAAATCAAGACAGCTTGTTTGTCAATAAAATAAAGAAAAATTTCTTGTGTTTTTTCGCGTTCTCTCGACAATGATAAACATGGAAGAAATTTCCGTTTATGCCATTGATTTTGAAGGCAGTCTGCAGACCGGTATTTTGGAATATGGCATTGTTGGATTCACGCCACGGGATGGAATTTTTTTCACAGAGACAAAATTGTGTAAAAACAGATCTGCAATTCCATCGAATGAATCCTCTTGCCATGGACTTCGTGCGGAAAATTTGGAGCCCTATGAAGATTTTTCGCAACACTTAGATACATTCCTTCATCTGCGCAAAAAAGCTCTATTTTGTGCCCATAACGCAGCTTTCGAGAATCGTTTACTCAGCGATTATTGCCCGATCGTTCCCGGAGCTTACACCGTTTTTTCAACCCCTTCTCAACAATGGGGACCCTGGCTAGATACCTGGTTTTTATATCGAAAATATCTTAAAACACAAACCTGTACGGTGGAACAATTGATCCATTTTTGCAATCTTTCGGAACTTTTATCACAATTGGGAGGAAAATTTTGCCCACTTGATAGAAAAAATTTCCACTGTGCACTGTTTGATGCACTCGCATGCGCCCTACTTTTTCTGAATTTTATTCGCAGTGAAGCTGGTATTGGGAAAAATTTGCTCGACTTACTCCAACAAAGCAGCCCCAAAGCTTCTTCAGAAAACATAAAACAGCAAAAATGGATGTAGACGTGTTTCATGCAAATTACTCAGCCGCAAAAATAAACTTCACTAACGTAATCAACTTTAAAAATGTTGTTTTGACATTTAAACCGTTGACTTTTTTATTTTTTTGGCAAAATATGCATATTACAACATAATACATGGAAGAATCTATAGAAATAGAAGGAACAGTGGTTACCGTTTTACCCGGAACAACATTTCGCGTACGTTTAGACAACAAACATGAATTGTTGGCTCACATTTCCGGAAAGTTACGCAAAAACTTCATCAAAATCGGTGTGGGGGATCGAGTTAAGATGGAAATGAGTCCCTACGATTTGAATCAGGCGCGCATATGTTATCGCTTGAAGCAAACAACGACGCAATCCAATCCTCCCAAACGCAGTTTCGGTCCGCGGCACACCTCTTCTCGTCCAAAGCCCTACCGCGAAACAGAATAGGTGCCACGCACTATCGCAAACGCCTCCTAGGTTAAGGCGTGTCTACGTAAGTTAGAAATGTTGCGTTTTTGAAGAATTTTTTTAAAAACCCTCCCAAAGCCGGGCAGCGGCCCTGCACCCCAGCCATTTTACAACCCTGTTGCAAAAAAATGAAAAGGTTTTTGAGGGTTCAAGGGAAACTTTTTTCAAAAAGTTCCCTTGCATTATACACTCACCTTATGATTAATAAACTATCCGTAATACGGTCTAACGTATAATATATTATACATTAATCATCTTGCACCTTGGGAGAGCTTTTGTAAAAGCTCTCCCAATCCCTCTTAAAACTTTTATTCTTTTTGCAACCCTGTTGCAAAAAAATGAAAAGGTTTTTGAGGGTCCAAGGGAACTTTTCCCAAAAAGTTCCCTTATAATTCATTGCCACAAAATTTTTGTGCCAATAAATCTTCTGTAGATCACATCAATCCAACGGATCTTCGGCAGCTGCTCGGTCGGGCGAACCGGAAGATGAATCGGTTTCTGGAGAAGACACAGCATCCAACCTAGGTTCTTCTTGAGGTCCCAGAATTGCTTTGCAAGTATCTTGGATTTCATTGTAATCTTGGATTTCATTGTAAATTTCCTCAGGAACAGGCATATCTTGCGCAGAAGTATGTTCACTTCCAAAAACATAGGTACGATTCTTCAGCTGTTGCAGCGCTTGAGGATATTCTACTGCCCATGCACCAAATAACACTTTATAAAAATAAGGAATTTCTTCTCTATCTAACAGAAAAAGCATACCACAAGAAGGTGTATTTTTATACGACGAATCTGCCTCTACCAGTCGAAGAATTGCGGCATGTGCCTCTCTTTGTTCTTGAGGCTTCGGGCTAAACAACAAGATTTTCAGCGCAGCGGGTATTCCTTTAGGACAATCTTTGATAGCCATTTTTTTTACCTCAACATACACTGGACATTGACCAGCCTCTACATCGTCCTCCCATCTACTCTTTTTCCTTTGCAATTCCAATGTCTTTATCTCATCCAATTCTCCCGGCATTTTCCTCATGACAGTTTCCCTTACTTCCTCTAACATAACCGTCGGTTCTGCTTCCAAACATTGGGAAAACATTACATCGTCTTCTAGACTATTCCTTTCACTTTCCAATTTCAATGTCTTTTCACAATCCAATCCTTCCGGCATTTCCTCCATAACAGTTTTTGTTGTTTCCCCTAATTTTGCCATCGATTTTGCTTCCAAATAGGAACTAAAAATTTGCAATATCTCCGCTGCTTGTGCCGCAGATATTCTATTTTCAGGTTCGGTTGCGAGGCAATCTTTCAGAAATTCTCTGATAAATAGACCTTCTTCATTTTTTTCCGGTGACCAAAAAAGGCCCCTTATTGCTTCAAGGATATATTTTGAAAACGTTACCAGCACGCCCTCTTCCGTCCATGGGAGATTCATTTGCCTCCATTCTTTTCTAATCTCTTTCTCGTAAAATTCCGGATCTAACACACGCAAAGCCGTTATTCCCAGCTGATAAACATTAAAAGCAGGAGATATTCCACGCCGCCTATCTACGAATATTTCTTTTGTTTCAGGCGGCAAATAACCTAGAGTCATAGCGGGATAAGTTGTCGGCAAATCCTGAACTAAATAAAGGGCCCCACCAAAATCAATCAGTTTTATCCTAGGGGGTTTCTGATCTTTATCCTTATATTCCGCAACCATCATGTTTTCTGGTTTTATGTCTGTATTAACATAACCTGCGTCTTGCATAACAGTGATACCTGCGGCGGCTTGAGCTAATAATCGACATACTTCGCTTGTTAATCCGATATATTCCTCATTAAGGAAGATATCCCCGTTAATTTTTTTAAAAAAGAGTACTTCGCGTTCGAGGAACGTACGGAGCCCGCTTATTTTTGGATCAAGAACCCTTCTGAATAAGTTTGGCTTTATAGTGCGAAGACGTTTGTACTTATCTGGCCCAACAAACTCTTCCCACGTACATACCCCAAAATATTGGTCAAAGAACTTGCGATATTCTTTATGAAAAGCTTGACTGTCCCCCAAATTTCCTAGGGTAATAATTCTTTTAAATAGCCCTTCTGTTTTTTCCGCTTCGGACCTCCCGGGATTTGGATATTTCAGAGCATATTTTTCACATCCAAACACCTTGCCTTGTCCCCCTTCACCAAGGAGGGTCTTCCTACCCCCTAAAATGCGTTTAATTTCTTGCGTCGGTATTTCCATTCCTCTCCATTGGACCAAAATTTCTGATGGTCCGACTGTTGTTTCAACGCTGCATAGAGACCTTTCAACCGTTGGATTACCGCTACGATTTTCTTTGGATTGTTCATCCGCTGCAGGTGCATCCCCGCCAGCAAAAACCGTATTTAATGAAGCGCAAATAGCTCCACACTTAAACATTGTAGACACAATCTTTTTCATACAAACCCTTACGAATTTGTTATTCTCTAACAGATATTAAGTATCCGTCAATATTTTTTACAATTTTTTTGATTTCATATTTGAAACCTCATTCCTAGAGTATGTCTACGAGAGGTAAAAAATTATAAGAGAGTGAATTATAAGGGAACTTTTTGAAAAACGTTCCCTTAAACCTCCAAAAACTTTCATAATTTTGCAACAATGTTGCAAAATAAGAAAAGTTTTAAGGGATTTTGAGGGATTTTTTACAAAAAATCTCTCAAAACTGTAACATTTTATCTGCCGTAAATGCGTTTGGCTCTACTTGCGGTTTGCCATGAAGGTACGGATGAAGTAACTGAGACGCTCTTTCATTTCAAGGCGAGAAACGATTTGGTCTAACAGGCCGTGCTGCAACAAGAATTCGGCAGTTTGGAAACCTTCCGGAAGATCTTGTTGCGTCGTATCTTTGATAACACGAGGGCCAGCAAATCCAATAAGTGCGCGCGGTTCAGCGATAATCAGATCACCCAAAGACGCGAAGCTCGCCATAACTCCTGCCATGGTTGGATTCGTTAAAACCGAAATAAAAGGTAGTTTCTTTTGTGCTAGATAAGCCAATGCAGCGCTGGTTTTCGCCATCTGCATCAAACTCAAAATGCCTTCGTACATTCGAGCGCCTCCTGAGGCTGAAACAATGATAACAGGGCAATTTTTTTCGGCACCGCGCTCAATGCATCGTGTAATTTTTTCGCCGACCACGGAACCCATGCTGGCACCCAAAAAACGGAAATCCATAACAGCAATGGAAACTAACTGTTGATCCAGCTTACCCAAACCGCTAACGACCGCATCCGTGAGATTTGTTTTGGCTTGATTCTTTTTGAGTTTTTCAGAATAAGGTTCCACACCCTCGAATTTCAGCGGATCCTTCGAGTGTAAGTTCGTATCCAGCTCTTCAAAGGTGCCCTCATCGATAAGCAACCGAATTCTTTCCGGAGCTGACAATGGGAAATGGTAGCCACTCTGCGGGACGACCATCCAATTGTCCTGAAGCGCTTTGTTGTAGACAATTTCTCCTGAAATAGGGCATTTTGTCCAAACATCTTTAGGTATATCGTTCTTGCGAACGGTTACGGTCGAATATTTCGGTTTACTGAACCAAGACATTTTTTTCCTTTTTTAGCCATGAGCTAATGTAAAAACGCGTATATCCTTCACTCCATGCCGCTGAAGAACGCTTGCGCATTCGTTCAACGTCGCTCCGGTCGTAAACACATCATCGACCAGAACATAGGTTTTGTTCACGTCGAGCGTTTTTACTTTTAGCATAAAAGCATCTTTTACATTCAGCTTTCTTTCCTTCCGTGTCAAGCTTGTTTGTGAAGGCGTGTTAATTTTTCGCTTCAAAATCGGTGTAATTTTGCCCCCACAAACATGATGCAAAGCCTGAGCAATCATGACGCTCTGGTTATATCCTCGCTTCCATTGCCGCATAAAATGTAACGGTACCGGGATAAAGCAAGGCGAATCCCATTGCGAAAGCTTTTCCTTTTCATGCAGCAACAGCTTTTGCAGATCCTTTTTTAAAAAAAGCCCATTGTGATATTTTAATGTATGGATAAAATGACGACCAACCTCATTAAAGGCAAACAAACTGATACCATTGTGAAAATACGGTTTCAATTCCGCACAATTTTGGCAAATCGTACCCTCTTGGGTCCCCATAGCTCTTCCACAACAAGCACAACACGTGGTGTTATTAAAAACAATGCTTTTGAAGCAACGATCACACAAATAACCCAACGTAGGTAAGTGTATCGGATGCTTACAGCAGATACAGAACCTCGGATAGAAAAAATCCAACACGCGCTCTAAAATAGCCATCGAAGGAAATTCTGGAAGCTATCCAAGCCGAATGTAACGATCCAAAAACCTACCAGCAGATAGCCGCTTATCAGCAGTAACGATGCGATTTGGCAAAGGCATAACGTAAGTCCATCGCCTTCCATCAATCCCAAACCAAACAGTAGGATAATGAACGCTGGAACCGTGTTGGTTAGCGGGATAGGAAGCGCCATAATGATGGATAGAATAAGCATATTTATACCAACAACAGGACGTTTAAAAAGGCGATTTGCCATGGAAAACCGCTGTGGATGAATGAAATGTTCGACAAGCTTGAGAAAGCGGATCGCTTGCATCATAATTTTCGCAGGAAGTTTGAGCGTTTTATTTCCCCATTTCTTAGGAATTGAAAACTGCGTTCTTCCTTGAATAAAGCGAATACTGAGGTAAGCAAGTGCAAGGCCAAATGGCGTACTGTAACCCATGGCGGGCACCGGAAGTGCGCTTGGAAGTGCCAACAGGACAATCCAAATCCCCATACCCTGATCTTGCAACAAAGCTTGCAACTGGTTAAACGTTAACTTCAGAGAGCCATCAACTTGCTTCTGTTCTATCAAAATATTTGAAAGTTTTTTCATTATTATACTTGACAGAATATTTGTTTTAACGTAAAATGCAACACGAAAGTATGCGTTTTACAATACCTATTTTGTTTTCATCCCAATTATTGCTGTTTTTACGCGCCCTAGGACGTCTTTCGCGTCGCCTTTGCGATAAGATGCAATGGGATCGCCTTTGCGTTGTTTGCGAGGAATACGTAACCAATTTCTTCAAATACGGCCGCCAAGGTCGTTTGCAGCGCTACTGTTGGTTCCGCATTGAGATTAAAGGGAAACAAATCCGTTGCTTATTCAGCGATGCTGGCAAGCGTTTCAACCCCATAGAACATATAGGCAAAAGCCCCGGATTGCGCTTAATAACACAACTCTTGGATCACCACTATCGATGGCAACATAATCGCAACTATTTTTATATAAAGATGGTTACGTAAAAAGTTTGTACTTTTTGCTTGAAATCGAAAGGCAGATCATGTCATTTTAGAAAATAAGATATAAGAGATTAAAAAATATGGCTATTACACAAGAAGAAACACAGACAATCGTCAAATCTTTCCAGAAGCATGAGAAGGATACCGGCTCTTCAGAGGTTCAAATTGCTTTGTTGACACAGCGTATTTCGTATTTAACGGAACATTTGAAAGCGCACGTTAAGGATTTCCATTCGCGTCGTGGCTTGATTGCTTTGGCCAACCGCCGTCGCAAGCTTTTGGATTATTTGAAACGTACCGACTTCGCAAAATATCAAGATGTTTTGGCTCGTTTGAACCTGCGTCACTAATCATTATCTAAGATCATGCTGAACCAAAAATATTCCGTTGAGGTTAACGGGATGGATCTTTCGTTTTCAACGGGATCGCTAGCCCAAAGAGCTAACGGCTCCGTTACGGTGCGTTCTGGAAACACCATCGTTTTCGTAAGTGCAACGATGGCTCGTGAAGTCGCTCCCAATCAAGATTTTTTCCCATTAACGGTTGATTACAGAGAAAAATTTTCGGCCGCAGGTCGTTTCCCGGGTGGCTACGTAAAGCGTGAAGGAAAGCCCAGTGAGAAGGAAATTTTGACATCGCGCTTGTGCGATCGTCCCTTGCGTCCGCTGTTCCCAAGCGACTTCTTGAACGAAGTCCAGATCATTGGTTTGTTGTTGGCAACCGACTTGAAGAATGAACCCGATATCCTGATGGTTAACGGTGCGTCGGCAGCGTTGTTGTGCTCGAATATTCCTTGGAACGGCCCCATCGCCTGCGTTCGTATCGGAGAGATCGATGGCCAATTTATCGTAAATCCAAGCAACGATCAGCAATTTGAATCCGATTTGGACTTGATTTACGTCGGAAATCGTACCGATGCATTGATGATTGAAGGTTGTGCGGATCAGTTGCCTGAAGACCGCTTTATTGAAGCTCTGCATTTCGCACAGGAAGCGATACAGCCGATCTTGGACGCACAGGAAGCCTTGGCGCGCCAAGTTAATCCGCAAAAGCTATCCTACGTTGCTCACGTTGCGAAACCGGAAGTTTTAAGCTTCTGTGAAGAACACTTCTCGAAAGCCATTCGTGAAGCTTGGTTCAATTCCGATCGTGCTTCCGCCGATGAAGCTATGCGCAATGTAAAGCAAGCTGCGGTTGAAAAATCTGTCGAGGCGGGATTGTTCGAAAACGAAGACGATGCCAAGACCGGCATTGCGATCGCTTTTGAATCCTTGCAAGAAAAGATTTGTCGTAACGCTGTTTTGGATGAATCACAACGTTTGGATGGCCGTCAAATCGAAGAAATCCGCAAGCTAGCTTGCGATGTCGATGTACTTCCCAAAGTTGTCCATGGATCCGCTATTTTTGAGCGCGGACAGACACAAGCTTTGGTCAGTGCGACCCTGGGTTCCAATCGCGATGCACAAGATTTGGATGCTCTGACGGGCGGAGCACAGTCGAAGTCGTTCATTTTACACTACAACTTCCCGCCTTATTCGGTGGGTGAAGTCGGTCGTTTCGGTTTCATCAATCGTCGAGAGATCGGTCACGGTGCTTTGGCGGAACGTTCGTTGCTGCCGGTTATTCCTTCAGAAGAAGTTTTCCCGTACTCGATCCGCGTCGTTTCGGATATCATGAGCTCGAACGGCTCCACATCGATGGCATCCGTTTGCGGTGGTACCTTGGCGTTGATGGATGCAGGTGTTCCGATTTTGGCTCCGGTTTCGGGAATTTCCATCGGTTTGGTCACCCGTTACAACAACGAGCACAAGATTGAAAAATATCGCTTATTGACGGATATCATCGGCGATGAAGATCACTACGGCGATATGGATTTCAAGATTTGCGGAACTTCGAAGGGGATTACCGGATTCCAGTTGGATTTGAAGATTGCCGGATTGCCGCTTTCGATCATGGAGGAGGCCATTCATCAAAACTCGCGCGCTCGTGCACGCATTCTGCAAGTGATGTTAGAAGCGCTTCCTGAGCCGCGTAAGGAGATCAGCAAATTCGCGCCGCATTTCTCAACCATCATGATCAATCCCGATAAGATTGGCGCTTTGATCGGCCCTGGAGGTAAGAACATTAAGCGTTTGACTGAAACTACCGGTTGCCAAATCGACATTTGTGAAGACAATTCGGGTAAGGTCATGATTTATGCCTGCAATGACGACAGCTTACAGCGCGTTGTGGATGAAATCCGTTCTTTGGATCAGGAAATTGAAGCCGGAAAGATTTATCAAGCAATTGTTAAATCCATCAAAGATTTTGGTGTATTTGTAGAATGCTTGCCAGGCAAAGAAGGCTTAGTCCATGTTTCCGAGCTGTCCGATTGTCGCGTCAACCATCCCAGCGATGTTTGCTCTGTGGGCGATGTTATGGTTGTTATGTGCTTGGGCAAGGATGAACGCGGTCGTATTCGTTTGAGCCGTAAAGCGGCAATGGCAGCACAAGCCGAAGCGTAATGTTGAAGCAACAAACGTTTATTCGAGCATGCATCGAAGGTCTTTCTTCGGTGCATCGCATGGTTTGCGTTTTAGCTTTCGTTGCTCTGTCTCAGTCCTCCTTGGGAGAGTTGTTCCGTTTTCAAGCAAATGCGCCCATTCAAGGGTTTCAATCGCCATTTTTTAATGAAAATGGAGAAAAAACCTGGCAATGCAGCGGTGAACAAGTGCGCTACATTTCAGAATCGGAAATCCATCTCAAAAAGATGTGCATTACCTTTTTCTGTCCGCATCACCCTGAAGAACCCGACATGGTCGTTCGAAGCGATGTGGCTCAGATTTCGCTTCCGAAGCAGCGCGCTTCCGGTGAGACGTTGTTGACGGTTACACACCCATCTTACACCATCATCGGTGAAAACTGGTCTTGGAAGGGTAAACGATCGAAGCGAACCTTTTCGGAAGTTTATATCGGCAAAAATGCCAGCGTGATGTTCTATGATTAAACGCAACCTACTTGTGCTTTTGTCGTTAATTTTGGGTGTATTTTTACACGCAAAAGAACCCTCGACCGTCATTTCAAGCGACCGCCTAAAGATGTTGCGCTTCAAGGACCACAACGAATTTCTATTCCTTGGCAACGTCCAAATTAAAAACGTGAATTTCTCAGGTACCTGCGAACGCATGTGGGTCTTTTCTGTGCCACCGGAACAGCCACACGCATGGAATTTTAAACCTTGGCTTTACGGCTTTCATTCTATCCAAACAAGATTTTCCACTACCTGCTATCTGAATTTTGAAACCACTTCTACCAGCACAAATGCTAAGCTTCAACAGGTAGGGCAAATAAAAATCATTATTGGCTGGAAGCAGGTACATTTGGAGACCGAAGATCCTGTTTCGGGCGAAAAAAAGCGCTCCGTTTCCGATAAAGCAATCGTCTATCCTGGCTCCGGCAAAATGGTTTTGTCCGAAAACCCCGTCGTTTATAGCTCCACGCAAGGCACCTTCCGCGGCGGCAAAATTGTGTTTTACCGCGCCTCTAAACACATCCAAGTCGAAAACGCCGAACCCGGACAACGTTCTCGCGTGTTCTTGGGAGAATAAGCGGTTGGAGCTCATTCCGATAATTTAAAGCCTAAGGGAACTTTTTAAAAAAAGTTTCCCTTAAACCTTCAAAAACTTTTTCATTTTTTGCAACATTGTTGCAAAATGACTGGAGTGTAAGGTCGCTGCCCGGCTTTTAAGGGAGTTTGAGGGAGCTTTTGTAAAAAATTGCTCAAAAACGGCAAGGCGGGCTATTCTCTGAGAATAGTGTCTTGAAGTTACAAAATTTTTCCAAAAAAACTTGCAGTATTTGGGCAAAGGTTTAATTAGTTTTACATAAGGCATTATGAAATCGGAAACTGTTTCAAAGAAGGATGTTATATTGGATAAGAACGCCGAAAAGTCGGGGAAAAAGCCGGAGGTAGCAAAGGAAGAAAAGCCGTCTTCTGCGAATTTAGAAACTAAGATTGCTGAATTAGAGAAGCAGTGCAAGGAGTTGCAGGATAAGTATTTGTTAGCCAAGGCGGATTTAGATAATGCACGAAAGCGTTTCCTGAAAGATAAAGAGGAGGTGCGCATTCAAACGACACAGTTCGTTTGTTTGCCCATTATCACGCTATTTGACAGCTTTAAAATGGGTCTTGAGAGCGCGCAGAAGTACCAGGTAGCCCAGGAGGTTTTGAAGGGCTTCCAGATGATTTTACAGCAGTTTCAGGAAAGTTTGAAGGCTTTGGGTATCGAAGAAATTAATCCGCAAAATGAAGTCTTTAATCCGCATTTACACGATGCCGTTTCGACGTGCTTTCATGAAACCGTAGCGGAAGATCGTATCATTCAAGTCGTGCGCGTTGGTTACAAGCTGGGTGATCGATTGCTGCGTGCGGCTTCTGTCGTTGTTTCCAAGGGGAAAGAGGTAAAAAATGGCTAAAGCGGATTATTACGAAACGTTGGGCGTCTCACGATCCGCATCTGCCGATGAGATCAAGAAAGCTTACCGCAAGCTGGCAGTGAAATATCATCCGGATAAGAATCCAGGCGATAAGAAAGCCGAAGAGAAATTCAAGGAAATTTCTGAGGCGTACGAGGTGTTGAAGGATGAGAAGAAAAAGGCCATGTATGATCAATATGGTCACGATGCATTTGCCGGTGGCGCGGGTGGCGCAGGTCAATATCAAGGCGGTTTCCAAGATCCTTTCGATTTGTTTAGAGAAGTTTTTGGAGGTAGTCGAAGTGGCGGCATTTTTGATAGTTTCTTTGGTGGATCTTCATCGCGTTATGAAACCGATCGTCGTGGAGCAGATTTGCGCTACGATTTAGAAATAACGCTAGAACAAGCTTTTTCGGGCGTTACCAAGACCATTGAATATCGCCACAATGTAGCTTGTTCCAAGTGCCATGGTTCGGGGTGTGAACCAGGAACGTCGCCGAAAACTTGCCCGCAATGCCACGGAAGAGGGCAAGTAATTACTTCGCAAGGATTTTTCAGTATGAGTCGTCCCTGCCCGCGTTGCAATGGAACCGGACGTATTATCGAAAAGCCTTGCACGTACTGCCGTGGTGCTGGCGTTCAGACAGAAAAAACACAGGTAAAAGTAAAAATCCCTGCAGGTATCCGCAATGGTTCTAAATTACGCTTCCAAGACCTAGGAGAAGCGGGTACCAATGGAGGCCCTTCTGGGGATCTTTATATCGTTGTTTTTATCAAAGAACATCCTGTGTTTGAGCGGGATGGCAACGATCTCATCGTTCGGCAACCGCTATCATTTACTTTGGCAACATTGGGTGGCGAGATTCAAATTTCTACCTTGAAAGGTGAAGCCAATTTGAAGATTCCAGCCGGTACACAACCCGGAACCATTTTCAAAATGCGAGGCTATGGCATGCCACAAATGAATTCGACGAAGACAGGCGATCTGTTGGTTTACGTTTCGGTCGAAGTACCAAAGAAATTGACTAAAGATCAACGAACCAAGCTGGAAGCTTTCGCAAAATCTATGGGCGAAGCCACGGATAAAGGTAGCGTAAAAAAAAAGTAGTTGATTATATAAAAGGAATATTTGGGTAAATTTTATGGAAAATACATCCGCAAAAACGAGTGCAAAACAGGAAAGTCGTGCTGACGACAAGGCTTTAGAGCTGGCCATCGCTGCCATCAACAAACAATTTGGCGAAGGTGCCATCATGCGTATGGGTAATACCGCAAAGATGGATGTTTCTGTTATATCAACGGGTTCTTTAGCCATCGATCTCGCCTTGGGTGCTGGCGGTATTCCCCGCGGCCGTATTTGCGAAATATTTGGCCCGGAATCTTCCGGTAAGACAACGCTCTGCTTAAGTATCATCGCACAAGTTCAAAAGCAAGGCGGACGTGCCGTTTTCATCGATGTTGAAAATGCCCTCGATCCACGTTACGCGAAAATTGTCGGTGTCGATTTAGATAATTTGATTGTTTCGCAGCCTGAAAGCGGAGAAGACGCCCTGAATATCGCCGAAACACTCATTCGTTCAGGCGCTATCGAAGTGATCGTAGTAGATTCCGTAGCAGCTTTGGTATCGAAGGCCGAATTAAGCGGTCAAATGGGCGACTCAAACATTGGTTTGCAAGCCCGCATGATGAGCCAAGCCATGCGACGCCTAACCGCTGTTATCAATAAATCGAAATGCATCTGTATTTTCACGAACCAAATCCGTGAGAAGATCGGCGTTATGTTTGGTAGCCCAGAAACAACCACCGGTGGACGCGCCCTGAAGTTTTTCGCTTCGGTACGTATGGATATTCGTCGCATCGGTCAACTGAAAGATGCTTCCGGTCGTATCGTCGGTAATCGTACACGCTTGAAGGTCGTAAAAAATAAAGTCGCACCGCCGTTCACCGAATGCGAATTCGACATCATGTACGACGAAGGTATATCGCAATCCTCTTCTGTTTTGGATTTGGGTATTGAGCACGGCATTTTTGAGAAAAAAGGTTCTTGGGTCGCGTATAAAGGCAACCTCATTGGTCAAGGACGTGAAGCTGCGAAGGCTTATCTGAAATCGAAACCTGAGTTAATGGATGAAGTTATTCATCAAATCGTTGAAAAGGTCAGCGTTTCTGGCGGAATGAGCTTAGCCAAAGGCGCCTTTTCAGATAACAAAGAAGAAGATTTGTAAAAGCGTAAACGATAAGGGAACTTTTTGAAAAAGCTTCCCTTGAACCCTCAAAAACTTTCCCTTATTTTGCAATATGGTTGCAAAATAACAGGGGTGCAGGGTCACTGCCCTGCTTTTAAGGGAGTTTGAGTGATTTTTTACAAAAAATCCTTCAAGAAAGAAAGGTTCACTTATGAAACACATGAAGTCTAATCGTCGTTCGTCAGGAGTTATAGAGATTCATTCGCTGTTATATCTCATTCACGTATTATTTACCCTGATGGTTTGTATTTCTGGAGGTTCGGGGACCCACCTAGCTCGTGTTCATGCTGATCCTTTAGCCGTATGTATCTATAGCGGTCCTGGGGCCGCAGATGTTAAAGACTACCAGAAGGCATTAGCGGAGGTTATGCCCGATGATACTTCGTTTCAATTTTTGGACCCAGATGCGGTTGTCAGCGGCAAGTTCGCAGAAAATTGTGATTTGTTCGTGATGCCAGGCGGAGCCGATAAACCTTACTGTGAGGCATTAAATGGTCCTGGGAATAAAAACATTCGGGCATTTATCGAAGCTGGCGGTTGTTATTATGGCACCTGCGCTGGAGCGTATTACGGTGCAGCCACCCTATTATTCGATGAACAAAATCCGACTCAACGCATGAATGAAACGCGCGAATTGAAGTTTTTCAGCGGGCAGGCACGAGGTCCACTCTTTATCCCTTATCCTGAAGGCGGTCCGTACCCGGCGCAAATTGCACTCGGCGATGATGCAGGCCACGTTCTATCCGATACGAATTTTACCGCTTATTACTATGGTGGCCCATTCTTCGATTATCCCAATCTGAAAGACGGAACGTACAAGGTATTAGCCTATTATTCGATTTCGGAAGCATTAGAAAAAACGCTCTACTTGCGTCCCGAGCGTGCCGCTTATTGGAACCAAAATCCACCAGCATTGGCCGCCATTTTATCCATAAACATCGGGAAAGGACATGTAATTTTAACCGGTGTTCATTTAGAAAATACAACGTATGATGCAAAAAATAAGGGTAAGCGTTGGAATCGCCAGAAAATGCTGATGCGCTGCCTGCAAGAAATGGGATTGCCAACAAAACTGTAAAACTTGAAATCATAAAAGGCAAATCCCAAGGGAACTTTTTGAAAAAAGTTTCCCTTGAACTTTTAAAACTTTCATAATTTTGCAACGGCGTTTCAAAATGACTTGGACGCAGGACCTCTGCCTGGCTTTTGGAAGGGTTTGGGAGAGCTTTTGCAAAAGATCTCACGAAACATACCCTTATTAACACACAGAGAGAGGAATTTAGAGTTCCTCTCCCTGCGATGAGTGTTATTGTTTGTTATGTTTTTATGAATTCTTAGCCCTTCTTCTTGTCTTCCTGGGTGAAGGCGTTACCTTCTTATGCCCCTTGTGCCGTGGCTGTTTAATCTTCGGCTGGACGGATTTGGTTTTCCGAGATTGTCTAACCTTTGGCTGGACGGATTTAGGCTCTTTCGGTTGTTCAACCTTTGGCTGTGCGACTTTGGGCTCTTGCTGAGTTTTATAAAGTTTCGCCATGCGTCCTTTGGCAACGGAAGGTTCTTCTTTGGGCTTCATCGCTTTTTTCAAGGACTTCGACAGCTTTTTGTTTTCAGCATCCGCCTTCTTCTTTAACTGGATGTTATCCAACTTTGCTTGCAACGTCTTCAAGTTAGCGTACAATTCCCTCTCTTCATCCGTCATCTCAATTTCACCCGGCATATCCTTATCCGACAGGCCCATCTCGTACAACCTTCTATCGGAGACGTTTTTGGCACCCACCAAGGTCGGATAAACAATCGTTCCGTCGTACCCAATCTGCGTTGCCGATAGGAATATGAGAAGATTGGATACACTCTTGGACTTACTCTTATGCGTAAAGATATTGCCGAAGAGTGGAATGTCACCCAAAAGTGGTGTTTTTGTGTTTTGATCTTGCGTGTTTTCCGACATCAAACCACCGATGGCAATTGTACGTCCACTTTCAATGGTAACTGTACTGCTGGCCTTCTTCTCCTTAACTTGAGGATAGGAAACTTTTGTACCCGAACCTGCTTCAAAAGGAACATTACCGATTTGCTCCGAGAGCGAAGGTTCCAATTGTAACGTAATGTATTTCGCTTGTACCTTGGGCGTTACCTTTAATTCAAGGCCTACCGGCTTTTCTTCAAAACCGCTGATTTCATATACGCCCTTCTCTGAATTATAAGAATACTTTGGTATTGGCTGATTGGTAATGACACTCATCGAAGCCGGTACGTTATTCATGGTTATGATCGTCGGATTGGAGAGCGTTTTACCGATATTATCCGTCTTACTGAAATCGAAAGTACCTTGTATCGTTTTGATGAATAACGAGCTACCGGCAAAGAACTTGTTCTTATTGGTAATACCATACGTCAACTCACCATGCTCACTTGAGGCTTCCGTTGTTGTTGTTTTTTCCGATTCCCCCTCCTTTTGTTCAGTGGAGGTTTTCTTGCCCGCCCCCTCATCTTGATAGAATACGCTCAATCCGGATGGCCACTTCATGCCGCGAGCATCGGTAAGATTGTTCGTAGCTTCGACAAATTTCGCTTCAATCATGACCTGCGTTTCGGGCTTATCCAACTTTTCGATAATTTCTTCGATATTGGCGAGGTTTTTAGTACGTCCGGTCCAAATAAGTATGTTGGTACGTTCGTTAAAGGAAAGTCTTTCTTTAGCTTCTTTATCCAAAAAATCTTTCAATTCTTCGGATATCTTTTTCGCGTCGGAAAACTTTAAGACAAACGTCCTCGTTATCAAAGGTTCTTGTTTGGCCATCGATTCGGAAACGATCTGTATGATACCATTATTGTCGGTATAAGAACAACCTAAAGGCGTTAGTATGGCAACCAAAAGCGCTTTCCAATCGACATCTTTGAGCCTCAAGGTAACACTACCGGTAAGATTCGTTGGGATGATGATATTCAAATCGTACAATTCTGCAACATAACGTAGTACGCTTTTTATTTCTTCATTGACGAAATCAACAGAAACCTGTCCGGAATTCGAAATTTTCGGCACACCCCTATCTTTTTCGAAACTAACGACAATTTCTCCAGAATTATCCATGTCTTTCCCTCCCACGGCACCTGACTGTATAATTTCATCAAAATTAGGCAAGTTAAGCGAGGTATCAAAAGCGAATAGACCTTTGATGCTCATTAAGATTACAAAGAGATAAATCGTGTGTGTTTTGTTGTTCATAGTGTTCTAATACTGAAACGTTAGTTCTTTTTCGTTAATTTCGAGTGTAAATTGATTGCGTGTTACAGATTTCAAAGTTATCGGATATTCATGTCCTTTAAATCTCGCATACAATACGTCACCCACTTTTAAGAGGCGATGCCCACTGAGACACAATACATATTGACCATTGGTGGACAAATTTCCTTCTGGGCGAATTGCTCTTCCAACAGAACGCAACACTAACAAATCGTGCTCGCTGGGTTCTACAACTTTGGGCGCTTCCACGACTTCTTCTACTACCGGAACCTCTTCTGGCACCACTTCTTCAACTTTGTAGATGAATAGATCGATATCTTGTAAGGTATAAGTCGGTTTTTTAAGGAAATCCCGAAATTCTCGCAAAACTTTACTTCGTTCAGCAAACGTTAACGGCTGGGTCGCATTTGTAGCTCGATTATTTCTGGGTGCAGCTTGAACCGTACAGATACACAAAAAGATATAAAAAACAAACCTATACATCGTTATTCCTTAAGTTGTACCTTCCCAAGTAAAGCAAAAGATAAATTTACGTTTAACGAAATGCTCTTGCCGGGTGTATCTATCTGTCTCATCTCCAATTTTTGCAAATTGATACAATAGGGCAATTCGTTGAGTTGCTTCAAAAACGCCACAAGATCTTCTACCTTGCCCGAAAACAATACGTTGTAGCTGGATACAACATTATCTCCGTCAAATTCTGAAAGATCTTGGTTAAAATTGATGTTTCGACTTTTCTCAATGTCGTATAAATTCGTATTAGAAATGTTAATCTTGTTTTCAGGCAAGAACCCATCAATTTGTTTTAAAAAGTTATATACCATAGTCTTTTTCCCAAAATTGAGGCACTTTTTGAGAATATCGACCTTCACATTTTTTAAAGTATCAAAATGTTTTTCTAGACCGTTAAGTTTTCCTAAGTTCGCTTTGATCTGCTTTTCTTTTACTTGCAAAGAATTTATTTGGCTTTTCATCGCTTCATTTGCATTGCCACGACCTAGTGCACTAGATAACAGGAAAATGTCCAATATGACCAGAGCACACAACAACGGATTCCCTTTCAGGAAGGTTTTTATGCTGTTCCAATCGATATTTACTGGTTTACTCATTGGATTGTAGGGTTATTTGAAACTTTATTTCTTCTTGTTGAAATCCGTTCTGCTCCTGATCGAGTTGAAAAAAGCTCTTACAGTTAGGCACTTGACTCAAGGAAGGACATTTTAAAATATCATTTTTCATAGACTCTACAAGGCTAATATCCTTCTGGACCCAGCCATTGAGTCGTACCGTCAAATTGGTTTTTTTCTGCTTTAAATCTTTTTTGTCTTTTTGAATAAGAATTTCATAAAATTTGATCTTATCAGTCTTCTTTTGCACCAAATCTTGCAAAAAGCTTTGAACATCAAAATTATCGCTCATTGCATTCACCAACGAAGCAACTTGGTTGTATTCTTCAGAAAAACTTTTACTAATCTTTGTTAAATTCGTATTTTTTGCTTCGTTGCTCGAAACATAACCTTGAATTTCATTTAAAGATTTTTCTAGATCTTGTCCTTTCATAACATTGAAACCAAGCCAAGTTCCTAAAATCACTGTCAATATCGAAAAAATGAGATTTCCAATCGTTTTTACCGAATATAGTACCGTTTTTGTTTCAATAGAAACATCACGGAAATCGATTTCCCAAACCGGACTCGGCACAAAAAATTCTTTTAAGGACTGTAATGTCACGTTCATCTTCTGTAATGGATAATAGCATTGACCATGCCAAATAAAGCTTTATTAGGTATTTTTGCGTCTTCTGGAAGGACAATATTCTCTGCTTTTAGCCATTCTGCGTAATCTATAGTAAATGGTTTTATTTCTAAAGATTTTGCCAAATGTTCTTCAATCCAAGAAAATTCTTCCGTTAGTCCATTGACAAAAATACTCTCAACGGAAGAACTTGCCTGTATTTCGAAAAAATTTATGTAGGACTTTACATCCGATATCATTCGCGAAAGGAGAATCTCTCGCTTTTCCTCTTCACGAGCAATTTGTCCTGCCAAATACCGTAAGGTCGTTATGTCGTCTTGCAAACTCAGTTCTTTTCGCCCCAACGTTATCAAATTTTTCAGACCATGCGTTGGAGGATACGCGGCTAAAATTCGCCCGTTCCCAACAACATATATGCAGGAATTCTGCATAGAAAAGTCTAAAAACAGAACCGGCTTATCGGCATGGATCATTTTCTGGTAACTAGCCAATCCTTGCGGAACCTGCAAAACCGAAAAATTTAATTTTTGTGGTAAAAAGTGATTGGCCACCAAATCGCTTTGTATCTGATTCAGCTCTTCATTTTTTGCGCCCAAAATACAAATGTTTTCCGGCAATAGTTTCGCCGTTTCTTTGATCTCTTTCCCCGTATCGGCATCCAATACCCCCACTTTATTTTGAGATAAATCGATATTAAAACGATCCTTTAACAGCGGGACCAAAGCCTTGATTCCTTGGGTCCGTTGCTTATTTTCAAGTTTTGTCCGATACAAAAAAAGTGTCGATGGAGCTACAATATGAATAAGCTTCTTGTTCCCTTTTAATTTTCTTATCGTGGCAGAATCCAAAGAAGCATTATCTTTCAGAAAACTGTTCAGAGAAAACAGAACATCCGACAAAAGGATAGCACCATCTCTCTGCATTTTTGTCGTAAAATTTAAACCGTAAAACGGTGTGCTGATCAAATAGTGCTGACTAAAACCGAAAAGACCCATTAAGCTGAAATGCTTTGCCATATGCCTTATCATATAAATTTGCATACAACAAAGCAAGTAAAATTTTTTTAGGAGGAATCCATTTAACTTTGGATTAGATTATGTCTACATAAACTAAAAAAATACAGCCTTGAGAGATTTTTTGTAAAAAATCCCTCAAACTCCCTTAAAAGCAGGTCGGAGGCCCTGCATCCCAGTTATTTTGCAACATTGTTGCAAAATTATGAAAGTTTTTGAGGGTTTAAGGGAATTTTTTTCAAAAAGTTCTCTTAGGGTTTATGCTTTTATAACTTTTTACCTCCCGTAGATACACTCTAGTAATAATAAACGTAAAAACAGTACTTCTTAAAGGACGGGCTCACTGCTCATAATCGATTTTTTCCAAGAAGAGACCGCGAGCGGGAGCTGTGATAATGGGAATGGTGAGATTTTTCAATTGCAATCGTTGTTGCAAAAAGGTTTTGTCGATTTTCCCATAAGCGAGCATAACCAAGCTACCAACGAGCATGCGAACCATACGATAAAGGAAGCCGGAACCGGTAAAAGTCAACGCTAGAGCCTCGCCGTTTTGAGTTAAATCGACTTGATAGAGCGTTTTCAAAGTATTCTCCTTATTGGTTACATGACCTGCAAAGCCCCGAAAATCGTGTTCCCCGACAAACAAGGGTAAAGCGTCTTGAATGCGATTTGTTTCGAAATTTCGCGGTACCAAATCCCAAACATAGGGATATTGGAAAGGGTCAGCAGGTTTCAATTGCAAATAATAACCATAAGTTTTCTTTTTTACAGAAAAACGGGCATGAAAATCCTCGGAAACCTTTTCCACAGCAAGGATACGCAAATTGTGTTCCAAACGAGCATTGAGGGCTAACTTCAAGCGTTCTGGCCCCCAGGGCCAATCCGCATCAAAATGGAAAACCTGCCCACGAGCATGAACCCCAGCGTCGGTTCGACTACTGCCGTGAATGCGGATAAAACGCTTAAAAATGGAGCATAAGCGTGCTTCCAAAACATCTTGCACGGCTTGGTGATTCGCCTGACTTTGCCAGCCTGCAAAAAAGGTTCCATCATAAGCACAGATACATTTCCATCGCATGGTATTATAGAAAGCGTAAAACGATTTTTTGTCAATTCGGTTATAAAACGATACCATTTTAAAAATTTTTATACCTCCCAAAAGCACATAAAAAGCGACAAAAAAAGCATTGTGAATAACTTGTAAAAAACTTCGTCTTGCCATCATTAAAAAAATAGAATTTTCTTAACGTAAGAACTGGTACGTTTTAGGTACGAGAGAAATAGATGCAAAAATGAGTTTTAAATATGAGTGTTTATCGGGGTTTACTGGGGGTTGCTTCATGAAAACTAATATTGCTTGGACAAAAGCACATCGTGGCGAGGCTTATTTTTCTGAGTTGTATATAGAATGTGAATAACTTGAGTATTATGGCAACATTTAGTACAACATTAGAACTTTGGAACGCCTTGAAGGAAGGACTAAAATCTCTGTTCTCAGCAGACATTTACGATACGTGGTTTCAGCCGTTACAATGTGTCGATGAACCTTTCGCGGGAAAATTAAGTTTATCGACAAATACAGATTTTGCCTGCATGTGGCTCCAAAATAACTATCAGAGCATTTTCGAAAACAAGTTATTTCAGTTGGCTCAAGCGCCTATAACCTTGGAATTTAAATGTTCCGGCGAGGCATCAACAACCAATAAGCCAGCGACTTCGACTGTTCCCAAATCGGTAAAGACTGCCGTCGCTTCCCCTAAATTAGCGTCAGGGCAAGGACTGTTACCTCAAAACACCTTCGAAAATTTCATCGTTGGCGCCGGCAGTCAATTGGCACACGCAGCCGCTATCGCTGTAGCCAACGCACCCGGACGTGCTTATAACCCATTATTTTTGTATGGCAACACAGGTTTGGGGAAAACCCACTTAATGCAAGCGGTTGGACATCATATTTTGCAGAATCAACCCAATGCAAAAGTCATTTATATTACGACGGAACGTTTCACCAACGATTTCATATTTGCCATTCAAGAAAATCAGCTGACAAAGTTTCGCAAGAAGTACCGCGGTGCTGATGTTCTTCTCATTGATGATATCCATTTTTTAGCAGGCAAAGAAAGAATTCAAGAAGAGTTTTTTCACACATTTAATGAGCTATTCGAATCGCAACGTCAGATTTTTCTATGTAGCGATCGGCCGGCGTCGGAAATTGCAAAATTAGAAAGTCGTCTCGTTTCGCGCTTCCAATGGGGACTCGTTTGCGACATTCAGCCACCGGACTTTGAAACACGTGTAGCGATATTAACCAAGAAAGCGCAGTCGCTTAATTTGGTACTCGAGAAGGATGTTATTGAGTTCTTGGCAGAACGTGTCACAAAAAATGTTCGTCGTATGGAAGGTGCCCTCAATCGTATTTTGGGTTACCAAAAGTTGCTTCATACGGAAACACTTTCTATTGATAAGGTAGAAAGTATTCTTCAGGATATTTTGCAAGAAGAGTTAGCGACACGCGTTACTATCGATGATATCCAGAAGAAGGTATGTGAATTCTATCATTTAACCATGACGGATTTATTGGGCAAAAAGCGACCGGCAAACATCGCGTTTCCGCGTCAAGTTGCAATGTATCTGTGTCGGTTGCTAACGCCTTCATCGTTACAGGAAATCGGTATCGCTTTTGGTGGAAGAGATCATGGAACGGTCATTCATGCCTGCAAAAGCGTTGAAAATACGGTACAGCAGGAGCCAACAACGAAGCGTACCTTGCAGTTTTTACAGCAAAAGCTTATTAGTAAGGAATAAATACAATGGCAAAATTTTCGCAGGAACAGATCGCGCAAATGCGCGAGTGGGTAAAGCAGATCCGTTCGGTAAGCGAGTTTCAATCAAAGTTAAACAAAGCTTTCGATATGCATTTGACTTATCTGGAAACGCGTTTTTTGATGGATGATTTGGATTTGCAGCTTATGTCTGAACCCGAAACTAAGGAAGAAAAGCCAGAAACATCCACTGACAAGGAAGATACTTCTACTGAAGCCACCGGCGGTTCGGTTCAGGTCAGTGTCGATCCGGTAACACGCCCCGGGATGGTGTTCAACGGCTCGGTTACATTTTCGGATGGACAAAGAGGATCGTGGGGCTTGGATCAATTGGGACGTATCAGCTTGAAACCTGAGCAACATGGTTATCGTCCCTCTCAAGAAGACGTCGCAGCTTTTCAACAAAGTCTGCAACAGCAGCTTTCGGAGCTTTCTAAACGAAATTCTTTTGGTTTGTAACTATGAAAATTTATCTCGATTTGGTAAAACATGTTTTGGAGCACGGTGAAGTGCGTAAGGATCGGACAGGGGTCGGAACCATCAGCTGGTTTGGTTCTCAAATGCGCATCGATATCTCGAAATCATTTCCTCTGTTGACCACCAAAAAAGTCCACTTTAAGTCCTTGGCTTATGAATTGCTTTGGTTCCTTAAAGGCGATACAAACATTAAATATCTGCAAGATCATGGTGTTCGTATTTGGAATGAATGGGCAGATAAAGACGGCAATTTGGGCCCAGTTTATGGTGCACAATGGCGACATTGGAAGTGTGCCGACGGTCGTATCATCGATCAAATAAAGAGCGTTATTGAAGGGATAAAAAACGATCCTTTCGGTCGTCGCCATATCGTTTCTGCTTGGAATGTCGGCGAAATCGATAAAATGGCGCTCCCTCCCTGTCACTCCTTCTATCAATTTTATGTCGGTAGCAACGGAACGCTGAGCTGCCAGCTTTATCAACGCAGCGGCGATTTGTTTCTAGGCGTCCCTTTCAATATCGCTTCTTATGCGCTATTAACCTACATGATCGCTCAAGTATGTGGACTAAAACCGGGTGTGTTTGTTCATACTATAGGCGATACGCACATTTATCAAAACCACATCGAACAGGTCAAAACGCAGTTGGCGCGTGAACCCAAACCGCTACCGACGTTAAAATTAGATCCGAGCATAAAGAACATCGACGACTTTACGTTCGAATCCTTTGAATTGGAAAATTACGATCCGTATCCTGTTATCAAAGCTGAGGTTGCTGTATAATGCCTGTTTTTAAAGCTATTGCCGCTATGGCATCGAACCGCGTCATTGGAAACAACGGTAAGCTTCCGTGGCACATCTCCGAGGAGTTGCAATGGTTTCGCCAAACGACGCTCCATCAAACCTTACTAATGGGACGCAAAACGTTTGAATCCATGGGCTGCCGACCCCTGCCTCAGCGCACAACATACGTCCTTTCTTCACAAAAAATACCCTACGAAGGTATCCACGCAATCACTTCCATCGATGAACTGAACGAACTACAAGATACGGTCTGGTTGTGCGGCGGCGCACATATGTATGAACAATTTTTGCCGCTATGTTCAGAGCTGTTCCTCACCGTCATCCATAATACCTATGAAGGCGACGCCGTTTTCCCTCAGTTCGAACATCTTTTTAAGCAACGAGCTGTTTTAAAAACAACCGAAGCTTTCGAAATTCAAAAGTGGGGAAGAAATTTATAAAACTATAGATCTTTTGTAAAAAATCTCTCAAACTCCCTTAAAAGCAGGGCAGAAGCCCTGTCCCTCAGTTATTTTACAACAGTATTGCAAAAAATGAGTAAAAGTTTTTGAGGATTTAAGGGAAACTTTTTTCAAAAGTTCCCTTAGAATAGTAGTACTACATTTTATAAATTGAAGTTATAATTTCCGATAAAAAGATTAACTTTTTTACTGCGCATTTTGGCTCGCTTCAATATTTCTAGGCCGTCTTCTGAGATATCCGTTTCGCCTTCAAATCTAACATTTTTCAAATTTTTATTGTTTTCTTCATTTCTCCAAATTGCTTCTGCTAAACGTTCAGCATCTATATCATCAAACCTTATGCCACGCCTGTAGGAAAAATCAAGAGTTTCAATGTCTTCACTGTTGCCGACACTTTTGAAAAATACAGTCATAATTTCTGGAGAAATGTTGTACAAGGAAAAATTTTTGGGCAAATGGATATTTCCAAGTCGACTACGTTCACAATCGATAGAAAGGTGTCCTTTTAATACAAGCGAATTAAAATTGTTATCATAATAATAACCTGTAATAGTCTCTTTAAAAAATAGCGGCGCAACATTCAATAATTTGGATGAAAGCGTTCCTTCTATACTCAATTTTTCTAAGGAATGGTTGCTTGTTAAGGCTTGTCCAATGGGTGTAATATCCGTACCACCTCCAAAGCCTAGGTAGAGTTCTTTAAGCGTCTCGTTTGTTTTTAGGGGTTTGGCAAAGTATTCCATATGTGTAGCTAGACATGCTCCAAAATCAGATATCCATTTTAAAGATTTTATGCTCTGATCATGAGCTAATAAATCGAGAAAATTGCCTACAGTTTGATAGTTTTTCCAAAGCTCTCTTATATCGATGTTTAAATCTACATTTTCAAAAGGATTGCTTCCTTTATACATTAATTTTACCAGGAACTCGACTTCGTGGGGTTCATCGATGTGAATATTTTTTTCAAAATCCGTAAGAAGTTTTTGGGAAAGCATATACTCGAGAAGAATTGCGGTAGAGGTATCCTTTGGAATAATCACCTTTTGTGCCACAAGAACACCCTGCTGGCGTAAATACGCCAGGGCTGTATTTATCATGGCTTCTTTTTCATTTGTGTTCTCATTCTCATTTTGAAAAGCCCTAAGCGCACTTAATATTTGGGATGCACTTAATGCCACTTCCTGATTTTCGTTAAATGGATCAGGCGCCTCATTTCCCTCTGTTGGATTTTCATTGAACGCTACGTTTGCATCATTTTCGCGAAATGGATTTGCGATTTCATCTTCATCGAATGCCTCAGCCTTGACGTAGCAATTCGCCATAAGTACTATAGACACTACCATAGCACCCACTATTTTAAGTGTTTTCATAAATTATGCGTTCTGTTAAAAAGCTGCGAAGAATCGGAAGTCGTCTTAAAATTCCGACTTCGCATCTATTTCCGCAGGAAGTGCATTGTCATCGGCTTGAGTGCCAAGTTTGCTCAATGTGCTTATGCTACCCAAATCACGTTCTTCGGAAGTGCTGCGACCAATTTCGCTGGATTTTACCGGAGCTGAATTTTCGATTACCACCTGATTGAGATTTTTGCCGCTAGCAACAACAATATCGGTTCCCGTTTGGGCCGTTTTAGTTGTATCGGCAGTAGGTTGTGCTAGTGCATCCCTCTGATTTTTTGTAGAAATTTGATTTGAATTCAACTGCTGCGGTTGTTGTAAACGCTCGTCCTCAGTATAACTTTGTACTTTATTTAAACTTGTTGAAGATACATCCATATAAGACTCCTTAATATATAAAACGGAATTTTTTGAAAAAGCTTTAGTTTTTTTTAATTTTTGAAGGATTTTTTTGTAAAAAATCCCTCAAACTCTCTTAAAACTTTTCTTATTTTGCGACATTGTCGCAAAATTATGAAAGTTTTTGAGGGCCTAAGGGAAACTTTTTTCAAAAAGTTCCCTTAAATAACATCTACGAATTTTCTTGAGAGCGTTGGATTTGAGCACCTAAATTTCGCAATTTTTGATCAAAATTCTCGTAACCGCGATCCAAATGGTAAACGCGATGAACAAAAGTTTCGCCCTGAGCGATCAATCCTGCTAGATATAAAGCCGCACTCGCACGCAAATCAGATGCCATGACGTCAGCGCCGGAAAGCGGATGGGCCCCTTGCAAAATCGCCGTACTGCCTTCCAAAATAATCTTCGCGCCCAAGCGTTGAAGTTCAGCAATATGCATAAAACGCTGCGGATAAATTCTTTCGGTAATCAAACTTAATCCAGGAATACACAAACCCAGAACACACATTTGCGCTTGCAAGTCGGTTGGAAATCCGGGGTATGGAAGCGTCGTAATATTAAACGGCTTCAGTCGTTCCAAACAAGGGAAAGCTTCTATCGTATGGCTTTCGTAATCAACCTTTATATCAGCTTGTACTTCTTCCAAAACATGCAACAATGCACCCAAATGGCGCGGATCGAAATGTTCCAAACGAATATGTCCGTTGGTAATCAACCCAGCGATTAAGAACGTCCCAGCTTCGATGCGATCACCGATAACGGTATAATCGAAACCATGCAATTGATTCTGTCCGTGAATAGTGAGGCGTGGACTTCCGATACCTTCGATCTCAGCCCCCATCTGCTGCAACAAACGGCACAAGTCGGTAACTTCAGGTTCACATGCAGCACTCTCGATAACCGTCGTTCCGGGCGTTAAGACGGCCGCCATAACCAAGTTGGCGGTACCCGTTACGGTACTTCCAAACGGTCCGCCTAAGAATATAGAATGTCCGCAAAGTTTATCCGCTGTAATATGAATAATCCCCTGGGACATGGAAACATTGCAACCCAGCTTTTGGAGCCCATACAGATGTAAATCAATAGGTCGATTTCCAATAACACATCCGCCCGGCAATGGTAAGGAAACTTTATGCAATCGACCTACAAGTGGACCCATAATACATACCGAAGCGCGCATTTGTCGAACGAGGTCATACGAAGCTTCATGCGTGATGTGGGTTGCTTGCAATTTCCAAGTATTGGGAGCAATGTTCTCAACATGGACTCCCAACGTTTGCAATAATTGGATAAAAAAGTTTACATCCCTCAACTGAGGCACGTTGCGCAAAATACAATGTTCGTCTGTTAGCAAACTTGCTGCTAACATCGGCAAACAAGCATTTTTGGCACCGCTTATGGATACCGTACCCTTCAGCTGAACATCTCCCTGGATGCAAACCTTTTCCATAGATTACCGCGCTTGATTACGGGAATTGCTGCGATAATTTCCGCGACGACGCTGATTAGAATAGCGGTGACCGCGTGAATTTCTGCCGAACTTCTTCTCAGCTCTTTTCGATTTAATTCCCAACAAGGACAAAACGAAGTGCTTTATTTTGCATAAGAAGGAACAGCAGCAGCACTTCTTTTGTGTATTACATTGCATGCTGCATTTTTCTGTCTTCTCGTAATTTTGGTTTCGTTTCTTCCCAGGTTGTTTATTAATACGCTCCGCTGTTGCGAGCTTTACTGCCTTAATCTCTTTAGGCAATTTGGAATCATTTTCTTTTATCGTTGCTGTACCTGCTGAATTGCGCTTCCAACGACCTCTCAAGTTGGAGTGCTTGTGCGCAGCACGATCGGTATTTGTCGCTTCAGATGTTACAGGCATAACAACTTCTTGTGCTTTTTCAACCGTCTCAGGTACGACTTCTGCAACCGATTCCGTGTTTGTATTTTTTTCTTCTGTCATAATATACTTGTATTTTAAGATGCACCTTTGCATCCTCTTACATAAATTAAACTAATGGCTTTTGGATAAATTACAATGATTTTTTTAGGAATGCCCCCTAAGCGTCAAAGTTTTTGGGAACTCTTTTGCAAAAGATCTCTCAAGTCCTCTCAAAATTGCAGCATCGCTACAAAATAAGAAAAAGTTTTTGAGGGGTTAAGGGAACTTTTTTCAAAAACTTCCCTTAAAGTTTAATCCCACTACCGCTTTTTTAGACAAAACGCACCACCACCGTCATGCTGATCGATCCACGGAAGACTTACATGAGAATCTACAAGTTGAAAACCGTTATTCTGCTTTAAAAATTGTTTGATAACCTCTTGATTTTCTTCCGGATCTACAGAGCATGTACTGTACACCAATAATCCACCCGATTTTACAAAGTTTCCGGCATTTTTCAATAGTGCTAATTGTAGTTTGGGTAAATAATCGAAATCTTTTGGGGTCAATCGATACAATACATCGGGTTTACGACGGACAACACCCGTATTGGAACACGGAACATCGATAAGAACACGATCATAAGTCGTTGGAAGCTGTCGCTGCTCGAAATCTTTACTGGACAATTCTAAAATGTTTTTCCCTAACAAATGCACATGCGAACAACGTTGGGTATTCGCTTTCAGACGCTTCATATGCTCTGGTAGATCAACCGCAACCACACGACCACTTCCGTTTAAAGTTTGCACAATCTGCAACGTTTTCCCACCCGGAGCTGCACACAAATCCAAGATCGACATACCGGAGTTAATCCGCAACAATTCGACAGGAATGCGCGTCATCGGATCTTGTACGTAGGCTTTACCTTCACAAATCAACGGGAGGACATACCGCCAATTTTCTGCATTATCCAGCGTATAAAAATCGGGCCATGGTGTTTCTTTTAAATATTTGTTTGGCGTATGCGTTCTTATATATACTATAGTACGCTCTTCGTTCCATTTTAAATACTCTAATAAAGCCTCGTTACCATAATGCTTGCAGTAGCGTTGTAGTAAAAATTCCGGCGTACTGTATCGGATTGCCAGCGGTAATGTATCCGCCTGTTGAAAGAACGGCAACGCTTTACGCAAAAGGGCATTTACGAAATTACATTCTTTGGAGCTAAACAACCGTTTACTGCGCTCCACCCAACCATTTATCAAAGGGATAAGCGCATCACTCGCTCCCTTCTCGCGAAAAAGTTCCCAAAGTTGTCCGACAACCAACATAAGAAAGCATTTCATTTTACGTTGCGGAGGCTTTAAAACATGCTGTTTAAGAAAATATTCCAAAAAGATTTTATGCTTTACGACATTCAAAAAATAACCTCGCGCAAGCGCATACGTCGGCACAGATTTATCCAAAAGTTCAAGATAATAATCTAGCTTTTTATCCGCTTTATCCCACTTCGCTAAAATCGCAAGAGCGTTCTGCCAAGGCTCTATTTCTTCATGGAATTTCATATTTTCCTCTAAACTATCCAACAGAACCACCGTTAAGGCAAGTTTTTTATATCGCTTTAATGGCGCCTAGAAATACTGAAAATATACGGTTTCTAAACCACTTCCTTCCTCACATAAAATACAGTTCCATGCGGTTTGCACCTTAGAAAAACTGGAAAACTTTGATAAAATCTTAAATTTTCCTTTAAAAAATATTTTTCAGAATAACATGGTTTATATTCACAAAGTCAGCATTTATCGAACTTTAGCATGACATTTTTCCATCTAAAAAAACTTATTGCTATTTTTTTTGTGATATTATAGAATAGAACCATGAAACGTAATAAAAGAACTTTTGGTTTTACACTTGTTGAAATTATGATCGTCGTAACGATCATCGGTATTTTGGCGTCACTCGCCGTACCTGCCTTCCAACGTGCTCGATGGAAAGCGGTAGAAACTTCTATCCGTAATAATTTGCGTCAAATGTGGGGAGCCGCCCAGCAGTACATGTTGGAAAACGGAGTTACTCAGGTTACTGTAGCCAATATTGTTGAATGGAATGCTAAACAGGGTTGTGGTGGTGGATGCAATGCAGGATATACGAGTATTATAAACCAAGTTGCCGATGAAAATTACGGCCAATTCAAAGCAGCTCACGATGATACAACTCTGAATGCGAATGATACGTCAAACTCTGAAGCTAACGGTACAGTAGGTATACTATATGAGGATACGAACGGTATTGAAATCATGGCCAATTGCAGATACGTAAAACTGGTTCTGTAATTACGATATTTCAGCGAGAGAAGAGGAAATTCTTCTCTCGCTGGTTTTTTGTTAAGCAAAACGAAAACGCCTCGAGTTATTCAAGGCGTATTTATTTTCAGAATTGAGATGTTTTTTTAGCAATACTGCTCGAGCCAATCGGCAGCCGTAAAGACTTGTTGGGCGGATAGGAGATGGTAAAGCTCCTGAGAACCTTCGAGGAATTTCTGGCGCGAAAGTTCCGGAGAAGAAAGGATGGCTTCGGCTTGCAAAGCAACAACAGATGTTTGATCCGAAATATCCTGCAAACATTCCGCATATAACGGGCGATTCAGCAAGATATTCGCAATGGAAAGGTAAGGAACTTTTACGAGCCGTTTGCCAACGGTAAACGTAATTGGATTGGCGCGATAAGCGATAACACCAGGAATACCTGCCAAAGCGACTTGCAGTGAAGCGGTTCCGGAAGACATAAGTGCTCCCGAAAAACCATTACGGATTTCCGATAATTTAGATAAAAAGATACCCTCTTCGGCATGTTTTCTCAAATAATCATGAATTTCCTCATTGGGTGTCGGAATAATGGCAATCAAATCGGGATGCAAAGCCCTCAATTGTCGAAATGCACCCGCCAATATGGGATACACACGCTTTACCGCCGAAATACGACTTCCAGGCAATAAAAGTAACGGTCCGTGTGTATCATAGCGAAATGGATTCTTTTCTTCCAACAGAGGATGTCCCACGAACTGTACATCTAAATTCACATCGCGAAAGTAAGCTTTTTCGAAGGGGAATATCGTACCTAAATGATCGACATATTTTGCGATTGCGAAACGCCGCTTGGCTTTCCATGCCCAAATTTGTGGTGCAATATATTGGCAGATACAGACCGTACCACCGCTCTTTAAACTTAATCCCGCTCTGTATAATCTTTGCGCCAACATCAGATTAAATCCTGGGAAGTCGACCAAACAAACAGCTTTAGGATTGTAAATACGTACCCACTGGACAATCCAGTCTAGTAAATCTTTGAAAAATGGATAATGTTTTAAAGCTTCAACCAACCCCACCACGGCATGTTGCGTCAAATCGAACAGCAACTGCGCTCCAGCAGCCTTAAGCGCAGGGCCTCCGATCGCACAAATGTTCATCTGAGGATGGCGTTCCTTCAGCTGACGAACCAAATGGGCGGCGTGATTGTCACCCGAATGTTCACCAGCTATAATCAACAAATCGACCATTTAAGAAGATAACGTATTTTTTTGAATCAGATGCGTAATTTCCAAAGCAACTGCCAGTGCAGATTTTGCAACCTCTCCATTCACTTTCGGTTGATGCGACTGTAGGATGCAATCCACAAAAGAATTCAATTCAACCCGCAGCGGCTCCTCCTTATGTATGGGAATTTCTTCCTTACAAATTTCGCCGTTGGACTTGTAGAGGACATGCCCCTTTTGTTCCATGAAATCCAGTGAGAGATAGCGATTGGGCTGGAAAACGCGAATTTCACGCGATTTCTTCAAGCTAACACGCGATGTATTAAAATTAGCGATACAGCCATTAGCAAAATAGATGCGGGCATTGGCAATATCTTCCGTTTTAGAAACTACATTCACGCCAATCGCCTCAATTCGTTCTATCGGAGACCGTACTAATTGTAAAACAATTCCCAAATCGTGAATCATCAAATCCAAAACAACCCCTACATCGGCACCACGTGGGCTAAAAGGAGCTAAACGATCCGCTGTAATATATTTCGGATCTTGTACATGCGTTTCCAAAAAACTGTTTACCGGATTGTAATGTTCGATATGCCCTACTTGCAAGTAACACTTATGTTCTTCCGCTGTATGCAACATCGCTTCAGCCTCTTCTAAACTCACACAGAGCGGTTTTTCAACCAAGAGGTGGCGGCCCATTTGCAATAAAGGAATCGCTGTAGCTGCATGCACGGTCGTCGGTGTAACCACACTTAAAGCATCGCATTGCTGCGCCAACGCTTCAACCGAGTCGAAAACGGGACAATGGTATAAGTCAGCAACCTCCTGCGCTCGTTTGGGATTTAAATCGTAAATCCCCACCAAATTTACTTGGTTCATTTCGGAATAAATACGGGCATGATGCGCCCCCAGATATCCTACGCCAACAACACCGCAATTAACCTTCTTCATTCAATAAAGTCCCTTGCTTTAAATAAAAAACATGATTTGTTTCTTTGGCAAAAGAAATGTTATGTGTCACCAAGATAAAACTTGTTCCCAGGGTTTTGCAAACATAAAACAATAAATCCATGACCTGACGTCCAGAATCTTCGTCTAAACTTCCTGTAGGTTCATCCGCAAGCAACAACTTGGGTTGAGTTATCAAAGCACGCGCAATAGCAATACGTTGCCGTTCTCCGCCCGATAAATAGGCTGGCATGCGATGTTGCAGCGATTCCAATTTCAGCGTTTCTAGCAATAATTTTAGCAGTTTTGCATCCACCGGGCATCGTTGCATGTAGCACGGCAACACAATATTTTCATAAACATCCAGCTCATTTACGAGCTGATAGTGTTGGAAAATATAGCGAATTCCCTTTATGTTAGACGATTTTTCGTCAGTAACCTCTTTACCTTCAAAAAAGATTTTCCCGGATTGTACGTCTTCCAACCGTCCTAACGCAAACAATAGCGTAGATTTTCCCGATCCAGATTCGCCACAAATCGACATGTTCTCTCCATATCCTAATGCAAAATTTACATTTTGCCAAAGCATATGCGATGCCCCCAAAGGTTGCGCAAAAGATTTGGTCAGATTACGAACTTCTAATAACTTATTCACGACGCAATCCTTTTATGATAGAGGTTCGTGTGGCCTTCCAAGCAGGAAGTAAGCTCGCAAGTAAGGTTATGATTAAAGAGAATGCAAGTATCAACGCGATATCTTTCCAGCACCAAACAGCAGGCAGTTGTTCGAAATTATAGAAATTCCAAAGTGCATCTTTGGGTAGAAACCAACCGGTAAGGAATTGAACAATGGCATTCCGGAAATGTAAGACCATACTCGCAGTTGTTAACCCCAACACAATTCCTAACATGCTTAAAATCAGGCTTTGGAAGCAGAACAAGCGTACGATTTGTAACCGTGAAGCACCCCAGTGGAGGAATAAAGAAATTTCGCGCTGCTTGCGTACCACGGACGTCATGAGCCCGCTACTAATGGTGATTGCTGCAACTAAAACGATAAAAAGCAGAACAAAAAACGACATCGCCTTTTCCATCTTCAATACATGCAAAAAGTCCTCATTGAGCTCATACCACGTGTAAGCGTGCATGTTGGAAGGAAGCCAAGCATTCAAATCCTCGCAAACGGAACGTAAGTATCGATCATCAACATTTAGGCTAAACCCATGCACCATATCTTCCATTCCGTAAGCTTCTTGGAGCAATTCCATTGGGAAAAATATCGTGTCGCGATCGATTTCAGCCCAATCGGTTTTAAAATAACCGGCAACCGGAATTTCCTGAGGTAAAATCATCACTTCATTCTTTATCGATTCCAAAGCTAAAGGCGAATACAAATCGAAGGTATCACCGGTGGCTAATCCCAATTCTCGTGCAACAGTTTTGGGAATAAAGGCACCATAGGTTCCATTATCGCTTAAGATAAATTTTGAAAAAGGCAAAACCTCGCCTACAGTCTTCTTGTCAAAGCCAAAACATTTCGGGAAAATAACTCGACCTTCTTTCTGCACTAAGGCAACCCCTTGAACAAATGGCGAAACGCCCAGTATATGCGCCTGTAATCGTAAACGCTGCATCCATTCCGTATAATTTCGGATTGGTTTCTGTGAGAGAATTTTCACCTTTCCGTTGATCTGAACCAGCTTGGTTTCGATATTTTCATCAAAACCATTCATGATGCTCAAAACGACGCAAAGGATCATCACACCGGCCGCAATACCGACGATAGATGTCCAAGTGAAGAAAGTCCCTCTACGGTGTTTGGGGAACAGATACCGGAGAGCTAACTTCCAAATCCAAAAGTGCATGGGACAAAATTATTGCAGACGCAAAGGCATAACGACGCACAAGAACCGATCGTTCGTCTTGATAACGCCGGGGCTCAATTCGTCCTTGAATTCGAAGAATATATCGTCGTCCTGCAACGCCTTCAATGGATCCATCAAGAACCTTGGATTGAATGCTATCGTAACCGGATTATCGGCATATTCGATCGCCATCGATTCCTGCGCTTCTCCAAATTCTGAGCTGGACGCAGAAATTTCGAGCGTATTTTCGGCAAAATTCAATTTGACGGTATTATTGTCCAGGCTGGCAACCAAGGACGCACGCTGGATACATTCCAATAGCAACGCGCGTTCCAATTTTACATGATGTTCTACCGACTGCGGAATAACCTGCTGATAATTGGGGAAACGTCCCTCGACTTTCTTGGAAACCAAATAGATCGTCTGTTCCAAGCCATTTTCCTTGGCACTATCTTCCAAACTCAATTCAAACGCAACCTGCTTTTCATTGAAAAACACCTTTATCGGCGCTTTCTGTTGCAATAAACGTTCCAATTCCAAAACGGTTTTCGCTGGAAGAATGAAGTCAACATTATTCAACGCTGAGGAAGCCTCAATATCTTTCTGGATTACGCTCAAACGCCGACCATCGGTTGCAACCAAATGCAATTGCGTTGCGGTATCTTCATTTTTAAAGGCAAAATAAACACCGTTTAACAGATAGCGATTTTCATCTTCCGATTGAGCAAAGGAAACGTGGCGCAACATCGATAGAAGCTGCTGCTGCTCCAAAGAAAAGGATTGTTCTTGTGCAAACATCGGCAGAACCGGAAATTCGGCACTGTCCATACCCATGATGCGGAATTTCGAACGTCCACAAGTAATTTTCGCTTGATTTTGGTGGCAATCGACCTCAATTTCCGATTCCGGCAAGGCCTTAATGATGGATGCCAATTTGCGCGCCGGCAAAGCGATTTTTCCGGCTTCCAACACGGAAGCTTTTACCGAGCAACGGATTCCCAAATCCAAATTCGTTGTCGTAAGCTCTAATAAATCATTGTGAGCATCCAACAGAACATTGCTTAAAATGGGAAGTGAGGTTCGCGTTCCAACTACATTCAGAACCTGTTGCAAACCATTTACAAAAACGTTTTTTGCGATCCGTATTTTCATGTTTATTGCCTTTAAAACAAGTTAATGCATTTTAGATGTTTTGTCTACCGTTTTTTTGGGTTATTTTACATATTTGACATTGAAGAGTAACACAAACATGACAGCTTTCACCCCAAGCCTTCACAAACTTCATTTTTTACCTTGATATATACCGAAAACTATTTAGCTTAAGAACATAAACCATAGATAATTTATGCCAAGAGAACATGTGATTATTGAATGTACAGAGGCTCGCAAAGAAGGCAAGCCAGCTTCCCGTTATATGACAACGCGCAATAAAAAGCTTCAGACCGAAAAAGTCGAAAAAATGAAGTATAATCATTTCTTGAAGCGCCGCACCCTTCATCGCGAAATTAAGGGATAATAGACTTAATTTTTCGTTTTCCGAGCAAACAAAGATGTTTGCTTTGGATTGTTTTTTGTCACAATTTTATTGTTTTTTGGCTAAAGTACGTCTGCAGGGGATATTATAAGAAAATAAGTCATAAGGGAACTTTTTGAAAAAAGTTTCCCTTGAACCTTCAAAAACTTTTTCTCATTTTGCAGCGATGTTGCAAAATGACTGGAATGCAGGGTCACTGCATTGCTTTAAGGAGGTTTGAGGGAGACAAAAAATCCTTCAAAATTGCAACATTTTGGCTTGCGTAGCCCCCTTCTAGCAACAATGCGCTTTATAAAATTCAGCCCATGTACCTGTTTGGATGGCATTACGAATTTTCTCCATCCAACGAACCATAAAGCGTGCATTGTGGATGGTAAGTAGTAAACCACCGGTACTTTCTTTGGCTTTAAAAAGGTGATGCAGATAGGATCGCGAAAAATTTCGGCAGGTATAACAATCGCATTCGGTATCTATGGGATTCAGGTCTTCTTTATAAATACCATTCTTCAGATTGATATGTTCCTTCGCAAAATCCGTTTCAGGTTTTGCAATAAGGGCGCATCCATGGCGCGCTATACGAGTGGGATGGACGCAATCAAACGTATCCACACCGGACTGTACCCCTTCTAAAATGTCACGCAAACCACCAATTCCCAACAAATGGGTTGGGCGGTTCTTCGACAAATAGCGCATCGTAAAATCAACTACTTCGTACATTTGTTGTTTGTCGCCACCCAAACTACCTCCGATGGCTTGAGCAAAAAATGGCTGCTGATTGACGAAATCGATACTTTCGCGACGCAGATCCTCATAAACGCCGCCTTGAACAATGCCATACATCCGCTGTCGGTCATTAAAATTATTATAAAACTGCTGTAGGCTTCGAAATTCCCAGCGGTGGCTTCGTTGCATGGATGCAGCGGTGGCATCTTTTTTCATATGAAATGGCGTACATTCATCCAAAGGTAAAATGAAGTCAGCTCCGAGCTTCTGTTGAATTTGAATGGAACGTTCTGGACTCAGAAAACACAGACTACCATCTAGATACGAACGAAAAAATGCACCCTCCTCCGTAATTTTTAACAAAGATTTGGGACGCGCGGATCGATCCTTTTTCCCCTTAATTTCATCCACAACACCACCATAACCCAAACTAAAAATTTGAAATCCTCCGGAATCCGTGAGCATAGGTCGATTCCAACCGGTAAAACGTTGCAATCCTCCGTGTTTTTCCACAACATCCGGACCAGGTTGTAACCACAAATGGTACGTATTGCCCAAAACAAATTGCGCTCCCGTTGCGATCAATTGTTCCATCGCCAACCCCTTTATAGCACCATGCGTCGCACAGAAGATAAAATTGGGCGTTTCTATACACCCGTGCGGCGTCTTGATAACAGCACAATGCGCACGCTCATCTCCTTTTTGCGCTGTAATTGTATATGAAAAATTATCCGACATGATACACAACCTCGGCATTGTCCAATAAAATTAAATTTGAATCAAGCCAAATTTACATCTATCGTTCTTGACAAAAACACCTTTTTTGTGCCATCATAACCTTCGCAATTGGGTTCTATGCAAGAAAGAATTGTGAACCCCGTCAGGACCGGAAGGTAGCAGCGGTAGTCAATTGGTTCTGTGCCGTAGAGTGCCTAATTG
>DBYP01000010.1:0-4986 GCA_002309885.1 Verrucomicrobia bacterium UBA1183 | reverse complement strand
GTTTGATTTTTTCCTTTTCAATAAAAGTAAGATTCTGTACAATAACCCGCAAATGAGCAGGAATTTTTGGGGCACCTTTCTTACCTTTTTTCAAAATTCGCGGAAAAACTTAGCATTGCTGGGCTTTTTTCTAATATTGAGTTGCGTTTATCCTTCACGACGTTTTTGTGTCGAATACGCCATTTGGATCAAGAGCACTTACGCTCTACTCACGTTTACAGCTTTGTTTTACTTGATTAAACAAAGAATTAAAACTGTTTTTCTTGTTCCCTGTGCCATTTTGGGCGCATTATCGTTCTTCTTTTGTATAACAACACTCACAAGTTTATATACCGTAAGAGCCGGAAGCGAACTAGATACCTTGCTGACCTCATTTGCATTTAGCTTTCTATTTTGTTTATGGGGGAAGGATGCTCTTGAAAAAAATGTAAAACTTTTGGGGGTGTTTGTCTTAATTCTTATGCACTTTTCCGTTTGCCTTTCTTTGGCGTGTGAACAAACCCATCTACTGTTTACCTATCCCTCGTATGAGTTATTTTTTCGGTATTTTTTTAATCTAGCAGCGCTCTTATCCAGTTTTCAGCTGAATGACGTTCGAAGCCCGTTCGAATATTCAAACCATGCAGGTCTATTTGGAATCCTTGCTTGGCCATTTTTCGTAGGATTATGGCAAGCTGAAAAACGTCTTTTTTGGAAGCTTATCTGGGGATTGGGTGTGCTTTATGGCCTCATCATAACTTATGTATCTCAAAGCAAAGCCGGATTTCTGGTCTCAGCCTTCATAATGGGCATATTGCTAATACTCTTTTTTATAAAATTCAAAAAAATATCGCTAAAAATAAAGATTATTATCGCAGCCCTCGTTCTACTTACAGGATCGGCCGTTTTACTATCGACACCACGATTTGAGCGCATTCGGTCAAATTTATTTAAGCTACAGTTAAAAAAATTTTGGGGGTCGCGCTACTATTCAGCCCAAGCGGGGTTTAAAATCGTCATGCAAAAACCTCTATGGGGACATGGTATTTCTACGACGCCTTTGTATTATTTGGAATCTGAACCCGAAGTCGTGCATCATTGTTGGCAGTTGCATATAGCCCCCATACAGTTTTTGATCGAATTTGGCTTCATTGGAGGAATCTGTTTCTTGATGTTTTTCCTATATGTCGCTTATTGCAGTATAAAAATTTTCACCTGTAAAAACATCTCCACATCCTATAAGGGCATAGCTTTAGGCTGCTCACTAAGTTTTTTGGCTTACTTAGTATTTTTGACCGAATCTTCGTGGGATATTTTTAGCATTGCCTGTTTTTCCTGTTTGATGTGCGGTATTATCATAACAATTTACCAAAAATTTTGCGATAAATCTCCGCGCTTTCTTGAAAACAACATTCTTTTAAAATCATCGCTTTCTCTTGCGATTATTGTTTGCTCCATTTTTTCTATAAAAGACGTTCTTGGTCGGTACTATTTTTATCAGTTCGCCGTATCTCTTTCTCATAAACAAGAAGAAAAAGCTTTTGATTATGCCGACAAAGCACTTCAGCAAGATTTTTTGAGTTTGCGCTATTTAAATCAAATCGGGTACGTTTTTACTAAAATGGGTTATCCTAAAGATAAAGACATTGTCCAAAAAGCTATCAAATTTTATGAAAACTCTCTGGCGATAAACCCAAATCAGATAGAACTTTTGGAAAGCTTGGGTACACTTTATATTTATTTAGGAGACGTAGAACAGGGCATTCATTACTATTGTCGGGCAATAAAGTGTCTACCCGCCAATACTGCAACTTATATCCAATTATTGGATGTACTAAAAGATTATAAGCAAAATGAACTTTATGCGCAATGGCTTGGATTTTTAGCATTTATAAATCCGACAGTACTTTTTTCTCAGCCTGATCTTACAGAAAGCTTACGACAAAATAAGGAAGCCCAAAAATTATGTTTGGATTATTTTGATTACATTGAGAAAAAATACCCGGATGACGAACGCAATGATACTTGGCTTTTAGAAAAATATCTTCGTCAAAAGCTGTTCTATCCTAAAACAACTCAAAAACTAAATTTAAAATCCTACGACTTACTCAAATGGGTCAACTGGATGCGCGGACTCAATTGGGAAACAATTATTTCTACCGCTAAAAAACAACCATTAATGAAGCATTTTTATCTCATGCCTTTAGGCCAACATTCCGATCCTAATATTCTCCTTCATGGTTGCGAGCGCCACGTAGGCAATGCAACCCTAAAGGACGTTTATCGACTTTTCCCAGTATCTATACGTTTTATAGATTACGATAATTTGTCGGACTTTATGCGCATAGCTCCATGGTACGCTCCCAGCCCAAGAGGGCTAGCGATATGCGATTGTACATTGGATTGTATGGACAAATATCTCTGCTCCCCAGCTATAAAACATGCCCGCGCTCTCGTTGAACCTTTACTTGAAAAAACAACGGCAGTAGCCAAAAACCTAAGGAAGTAATTTGTTTTTCGCTCAGCTTAAATAGATACTCACGTGCTCCTGTGGGTGTCCATGATGGTTTTACAGTTCATCTTAAATCTCGGTATTGCCTGAGTTTATTCTTGGGATAAAAGCAAAATAGCTAATCTTTCGTATTTAGGAACAAAAATATCTCCTGAACTCGCAGCTTTTTGTTAAAAACCTATCTGTATCAACACTTCGCGAAGCTCCGATCTTTCTAAGAAAGAATGGTAGAATGAAAACACCTTTGACATTCAAGCGACTTCATCAGCAGTGTAAGCATCAATGAATACCATTACCCTACATTACATAAATAAGGAGAGATTTTACATCTCTCCCGTATAAATTTGCAAATGATTGCAGAATTGATCCAAAAGTTTATTCCTGGATTAAATCACTCACAAGAATATGAAAATAATTGTAATTTCCGGCAGCTATTTTATCGTCCACTGTCCCACCTGTTGCGTCCGTACCGGTATCATTCATAAATGTGATCCAAAGGTGACCATTTTTCAAATCCATCGAGATAATTCTTGTACAAGCCGTAAATGTATCAAAGCTATCTCCCCATATAACATTATTATTCACAACAGTATCCGGGGACTTAAACACAGTTTGCGAAAGCAATCTTACGACGTGATTGTTATCGACAAAATATTGCGCATATCCCAAGTAAAGATGGTGCTTCATCCCGGGATAGCAGTAAGCAAAAATCATATAATGCTTACCTGAAGGCGAGGTATAAGGAACGATTTTGTGAGAATTTAAATACAAGCGATATACGTCTTCCTTTGTAGTATTCTCGGTACCTACAAACTGTCCCGTAGTACGCGCGTAATTCGTTACATAAATCGCATTTTGTGGGTAAGCAACCGGATAACAATTGCCAAGATCTGCTCCAGTAAAATAGTATGAAGCCAAAACGCCGACCGAATTATTATATGCCCAATTGAGGTAGGTTGTTGTCCAATTATAATTATTGCCCATATTAGTCATATAATTTCCGCCACCTCCAAAGAAGAAGGCACATAATATTTTTCCTGTGCTGGGAGAACTCGCCGCCGTACACGGAGTTCCATCCTCTTCTAATAAACAAAAATCCCAACTGTAAGGAGCAAAAGAATGTCCTCGTGTCGTCGTTTCTATGTAAAAATCCAAACAAAACCCAGCTACATATTCCACCGTTCCAACGGCATTGCCTCCTGCCAGACTGGGTACCATTCGGTACATAGAGAGCCAATAACCATTCTTGACAAATGCAAAATAGACATAGCTCCCAATTTTAAAAAATCTCGGTAAAATTGCAATAGCTCCGTTCATACCCGCCAATCCTTGAACCCTAACGTCTGCACTTCCTCTGCGTGAAAAATCTGTACTAGAATATCGAATACACTGAATCCCTTCCGTTTCATCCCCCGCTTGATTTGGGTACCAAGGATGAAAAAGCCAAGTATAATATGGACTACTTTCTAGATGAAAACCTTGAAAATTTCCTGGGAAGTTTGGGAAAGGTTTTGAATTTTGAACACTCCAATTCACCGGAGCAAATTCCCAACCTAGATAATTATTAGCCCCATCTCCCTTATCTGCACCTGCTACAGAAAGGTCTAAGTTTTCTTTTGAGAATTTCATCCCGTAACCTCCCTCAAAATCCATTAAATCACTACTATTTGCACGAAACATTCTCCGATTTGGAACATAATAAAAAGTTCTAATGAATGTACTAGTAGCTACTGTCGGTGTTTCCACTTCTTGAAAAATGCAGGGTTGAAAAACATTATGGAACCCACGTTTAAAGTAGGTTTCTTCTTGCGCATTTCCATCCAAATAAGGTTCTAGCGCTAAATTCAAATTATCTTTATCAAAAACATAAGTCCATAGATCATAGGTGATGCTGATTTGTGTTATACTTCCATTTGAATACATATATTTGGCTAATTTGAATTCAGGTCCATTATAACCAAATCCACGAAGACTTAGGGTAAACAACGATCCATCCCAAGCTACCAGAGTACTGGGAACAACGGTTCTGCGTATACCCAAAATGGCATTAGCATTCTCCCGACCTCCGTAATAATCTGCCAATTTGGGCATCCATTTACCACCACCTACAGCATCTTTTCGATAGTAAAAATTGTAATCTATAATTCCCGTCTGATATTTCCCCTGCAAAGCTGCCGGTGTATAAGCATAGGATAGGCAACAAGAGCAAAGAATAAAAAAAGCAAAACAAGGCTTTAACATAAAAGAGAATCCTTCGAATATTACCAATAACGTACCACAAAACGTGCCGCTTTTATCGAATGTTGTAATTTTTTGTTCTTTACCGACCATAAAGTGCGGAACCATACCATAACAGAGCTTTTTCATCAGTGTAATTATACTCTTTGTGTCATTTTTTGTAAAGAGAAAATTAGAAAAACAAAGGAACATTACATAATTCAAAATTGATGCAAAAAAATCCTAATGGAATTTTTTCAAAAAGTTCTCTTAGGGTT
>DBYP01000020.1:2104-3569 GCA_002309885.1 Verrucomicrobia bacterium UBA1183 | reverse complement strand
GCATTTCTCCGGAAGCGCCTGTGCCGGTTGTGAATATCGATAAAGATACCTACCGTTTGGGGGGCGCTTGCAATGTTGCATTGAATCTGAAACAGATGGGGTGCAATGTCTCTTTGATGGGGCTTATCGGACAAGATTCTGCGGGGGATAAGTTGCGTCAATTGTTAAAGGAAAACGATATTGCGATTTCAGAAGCGAGTTTTAATCGCGATATAAGCACGATTGTTAAAACGCGCGTTATCGTTAGAAATCAGCAGTTGTGTCGCTTGGATCGCGAATCATTTTTTACCGAGCAACAAGCGGAAGGTGGGCTGTCTTCGTTGCGTGATGCCATTCAGAACTTTGATGCGGTTATCGTTTCCGATTACAACAAAGGAACGGTATCGCAAGCGTTATTAGAGCTTTTGGTAGATTTGAAAAAACAGAAAAACTTTTTCTTAGCGGTGGATCCCAAGCCGGCGCATGAATTGGATTACAACGGTGTGGATTTGCTGAAACCCAATCGAAGCGAAGCTCTGCAATTAAGCGGTGTTTCTCCTAAACCTCACGCGCCATTTCCGTTGGATAGTGTTGCGAAACGTATTTTGCAGCGTTATCGTTTGCGTTATTTGGCGATAACTTTGGGTAACGAAGGTTTAGCGCTTTTAAATAACGATAATGAGGGTTGTGTTTACCCAGCGCAAGATCGGGAAGTGTTCGATGTTTCCGGTGCTGGCGATACAGCGTTGGCAGCCCTAGTTGTTGCCTTTTGTCTAAAAATGCCGATGGAAGTTGCCGCAACTTTTGCCAATATGGCCTCGGGCATTGTTGTGGGTAAAGTGGGAACAGCAGCGGTATCGTTGGAAGAATTGCGGACTTATGTTCAGTGATAAAATAGGGATTTTCTTAGATAGAGACGGCACGATTATCGAAGATCGTGGTTATTTATCGGATCCGGAAGGTGTGTGCTTACGTCCTGGGGTAAAAGAAGTTCTAAAACAACTTAAAGCGCAGCAATGTTTGTTGTTTTTGGTAACCAACCAAAGTGGGATCAATCGTGGATTCTTTACTATGAAAGAAGTTCAAGCCTGCCATCAACGTATGCTGGATTTGTTGGAAGAAGATGAAAACTTTTTTACGCAATTTTGTATCGCAACCGGAAGGCCTGAAGACAACGATCCTTATCGGAAACCATCGCCGAAATTTATTTTGGAATGTTTGGCAAAATACCATCTAAATCCTGATAAATGCTGGATGATTGGCGATCGCCAAACCGATGTACAAGCGGGTATTAATGCCCATATTCACACGATTTTTTTGAGTCAGACCGAACGGCTTCATGAGGCGACGGCTTGTTGCAAAAACTTTTACGAGGTGTTGGATACCCTGGAACGCTATGGTGTTTTATCAAAACTTGATAAAAAAGATTGAACTTTTGTCGTAATCAACATAGCATGCTTTCCAAAATTAGAATTATTTTATGGCA
>DBYP01000020.1:1847-2020 GCA_002309885.1 Verrucomicrobia bacterium UBA1183 | reverse complement strand
AACGAAATTGCTGCGATAGAGCTTAAGATAAAAGAGACAAAAGAAAATATTTACGCGCATTTAACCGCTTGGCAGAAGATAAAAATCGCGCGTCATCCGCAGCGTCCTTATGCATTGGATTACATCCGGATGCTGTTTTCAGATTTTCAGGAATTGCATGGCGATCGTCGTTT
>DBYP01000020.1:1578-1793 GCA_002309885.1 Verrucomicrobia bacterium UBA1183 | reverse complement strand
CAGAAGGGGCGCGATTTAAAGGAGAACATTCGAAGAAATTTTGGTTCACCTAATCCCGAAGGTTACCGTAAAGCGTTACGTTTAATGCAGATGGCGGAAAAATTTGCGTTGCCAGTAATTTCCTTCATAGATACGCCGGGAGCTTATCCAGGTATTGGAGCGGAAGAGCGTCATATTGCCGAAGCGATCGCGGTAAATTTGCGCGAAATGAGCGT
>DBYP01000020.1:0-1462 GCA_002309885.1 Verrucomicrobia bacterium UBA1183 | reverse complement strand
ATTTTGTGGAAAGATCGTACCAAGGTAGGGGAAGCGGCTAATGCATTGAAGTTATCTGCTAGCGATTTGAAAAAGCTAAAGGTCATCGATGGTATTATCGATGAACCTTTGGGTGGTGCACACGTAGATCCTGAGATTTGCGCTCAGTCGATTAAGCATGTATTAGAAAAAGAATTAAAAGATTTACTAAAATTGCCTGTGGAAGAGTTATTGAAGCGTCGTTATGATAAATATCGCGCTATGGGAGATTTTGAGGAGCAATAAGCCGATTGATGGAAGAAGCTAAGGTAAAATTTGGGACGGACGGCATACGTGGAACGGTAGGAACGTTTCCGATAACACCGGAAGCTTTTAGCATTGTTGGGCGCGCGTGTCGGCAGTGGTTGCAACAGCATAATTTACCGTTAAAATTGGCCATAGGTTGGGATACACGTGCATCGGGCGCAGAATTGGCTCGGGCGTTTGCGCGAGGTTTTGGTCAAGGCGAGATCGTTTTTTTAAAAGTAACACCAACGCCTGCCATTTCGTTTTATGTCGCACAAACAGGTTGTTCTTTGGGTGTTTCCATTACGGCTTCTCATAATCCCTATACGGACAATGGACTGAAGTTATTTAAGCAGAGCGGTAGTAAGCTATCGGTTGCAGAAGAGATGGAAATAGAGGCGTTATGTCATCAAAACGTGTGCGATGAAATGCCCGATTTCTTACTAAAATTAGCGAACGGAAGTGCTTACTATTTGGAGTCTTTTAAAAAGCAATTTCCTCAAAATTGTTTCCGTGGAAAGAAAATTGTTCTGGACACCGCCAATGGTGCCACGACGTACACAACATTGCCACTTTTACACCACTGTGGTGTTACTGTTATACCCCTAGGAGATTGTCCGAATGGCGTCAATATCAATCGAGGTTGTGGTAGCGAATTCGCAGATCGTTTGCAAAAAGTGGTTCTTGAGGAACATGCTTGGTTAGGATTTGCGCACGATGGCGATGGGGATCGTCTGGTGGTTATTGATGAAGCGGGTTGCCGATTGGATGGTGATGAAGTTTTGGGGCTTTTGGCAATCGATATGAAGCAGCACAATGCTTTACCTAATGATACCCTTGTGGTAACACAACAAAGCAATTCTGGGCTTCAAGCGTCATTGAAGGCTTATGGTATAAAAACAGAAATCTGCGATATTGGCGATCGTTCTGTTTTTTATAAGATGCTAGAGTGCGATAGTGGATTGGGCGGAGAAAATTCAGGGCACATCATCTTAAGGAATGAAAGTCTGACCGGTGATGGATTGCGTACGTTGCTTAAGTTGTTGATGTTAGCGCAAGAGCGGCCGCTTAAAGAACGCAAGCAGCAAATCAAGCTTTTGCCTAAATGGGAGGATTCCCTACAGGTGTCCCAAAAAGTACCGCTGGAAGCGTTGTCGAATTTGAATAAGTGTTATAAAAATCTTCAAAAAGAATTGGG
>DBYP01000003.1:15197-45260 GCA_002309885.1 Verrucomicrobia bacterium UBA1183 | reverse complement strand
TTTTGCAACACTGTTGCAAAATTATGGAAGTTTTTGAGGGTCTAAGGGAAGCTTTTTTCAAAAAGTTCCCTTAGGGTGCAAGAATTGTAGCGATTGTTAAAACCTTTCCTCAGATTTTTCCATCAGACGGCGATTGCGGGTATTGGGTTTAGGAGGATCCGGAAATTGCTTTTCTACATTGAGATATTTCATCGGAACGCGTTCATCGGGTTTCAGCAATGTGCTTGGAGTTGCGAATAAACCTTCAAATTTATCTTTTCCAGCAGACATGCGGATAATCTTTGGGGTTATCAAGAAAAGCCGTTCAGAGGTACCTTTGTTTTTTGTCGTGTTTTTAAATATATTCCCGACGAAAGGCAGGTCTTTTAAGAAGGGAATGCCGGTGTTGCCATTTGTAAATGATTCTTTAAAGTAGCCTCCGACAAGGACGCTTTGTCCTTCGTATACAACCGCTTGTGTCGATATGCTGGATGAGTCGACTTTGGATTTGTTGCCTTCACCTGTATTGGGGGTTACGCTTTCGTCCTTAACGTCTAAAACCAGCTGAATTTGTGGCTTGCCCAATGTATTGATGATATGCGGAGTAACCTGGAGCTTTGTGCTACCCGTGATAGAGTATAGGTCAGAACTTTTGGTGCCCGCTGCAGGTAAGTAATAAGTTTCGCTTTGATCCATTACGGCCGTTAGATTGTCCATGGTAATAACGGAGGGCCTTGCAAGGATTTTGCTGTAGTTTTTGTCTTCTAAAACTTTGATGGCTCCCATAAATTCATTACCCTTTACAATGCCTTTCCATTGCAATGACCAGCCGCCTGAAGCGGTTTTCCCAATGGGTTGAAAGTAAATCTCTCGGCCGGCATTTGTAAAAGACAATTGATTTACCCCTACGGACAAACCGCAGTTTTTATTGACATCCACGATAACAGCCTCGATTTCTATTAGTTCTAGAGGTATGTCTAATTTGCGGATAATATTTTCATATAGGGGCAAATTGTGAGTATAATCTTTTACGATGATAGCATTTTGACGCGTATCGATGGTAATTAAGCCACCTTCCGGAAGCGTCTTTTTATCCTGTTTTTCAGAAGTTTCCGTAGCTGTATTTTCCGATGTTTCTTTTATGGATTTTATTTTTTTAGCCGATTCGTCTCGTACGGGCGCTATGGGGCTTTTTTCTTCAACATTTTTCCCTAAAATATCTTTAAGCATGGTGGCAACCCCGGGAATATTTAGACTTCCTATGGATTTATCTTCAGCCCAAGCGTGTTTTAATGGGAAAATGCGTACATCCATGGTGTCCATCTCGATGTTTTTGTAAAATTGCATATTCGAAGTCATGTTTTCCAACAACTCAATCATTTTTGGGGCTCCACTGACGATGACAATGCCACCTTCTTTCATGGGATGGATGCCCATGTTGGAACTTGAAAATCCGAGTTTTTGAACCAAGTCCAGTAAGGGCTGAATCTGGTGCGGATGAACTTTCAGGATTCTCGTCTCAATTTCTGAGGTATCATAGACAAAAAGTACATGTCCATCGTGGAACCACAGTAAGCTGCAGGATTTTACCAATTGTTCCCAAATTTCTGCCGGATAAATCTTTTCAAAGGTTTGGTGAACCTTTTGTTGAGCCTTTTGAAGTTTATCGCTTACAACGACATCCACATCCTGCATTTTACAGAAATCTTTGATCGCTTCTGCAACTTGTTTATCCCGTAAATAAAGATAAGAGGTCGATTTGGGCCAAAATTTGTGATCAACTTCTTCCATGTCGTCGATAAGCGATGATGGAATATCTTTAAAGGTAAATTCTATGTTGGTACTATCTTGAGCGGATTCTTCAATGGGACGATTCGCTTCTAAATAGTCAACATGTCCCCATGCCACCGGTAAGGTGCCTAGAAATGCAAGTTTTAGAAAAAATAGGCTCCCTTTCATTTTAGTTTGCCATTGCCTTTGGGAAGAAGCGATCTTCGATAACTTCCATGTTGAGGGCAAAATCTTCTAGATGAGCCTTCAATTCTTCCGTAGGCATTTCTTCTCCGTGTAAAACTTCCCGCAAAAACAGTTGATGGGTATCACTGTCTAGGAAAATAATATTATCCAGAAATTGTGTACGCTTTAAGTTAAACTGTAACAACTCAGATAACATGGTGTTTGTCTCAGTTGTATCACTCAAAGGAGTTCCTATGGAACCCTCTAAAAACACCTGTTTACCTCGTTGATAGAGCCTAAATATTCTTTCTGGATGTTCTAAAATGTAACTGTTTTGTGATTCTTCTTGTACGGTCTCGATTCCGAGCGTCGTCTTCACCAAAGCTAAATAATCCTGCAGACCCATGTACCTATTATGAAATATTTTTGAAGAAAAGTCCATAAAAGAATTAATTTTGGTTTAATTTTCTATTATAAGCTTGACAAGGTGGGTCATTTGTCGGTTTTCTTGATGTATAAAAGTATTTTTGAATGAGCACAACGTTAGTTACACAGTCGAATTTAGCCGATAAGAAGTGGTACCTTATCGATGCAAAAGGTAAGATTTTAGGTCGTTTGGCGGTCGAGATTGCCAATATTTTGCGCGGACGTACAAAGCCTTCGTACACGCCGCATTGCGACACCGGCGATTACGTTGTGGTTGTCAATGCAGAGCATGTGAAAGTCACCGGGCATAAAGAAACGGATAAAACCTATGCTGCTTATTCGGGTTTTCAGCGTGGATTGCATGTTCGTACATTGGAAGAGGTTCGTGCTAAGAAGCCAGAGTTTATTATTATGAATGCGGTTCGCGGTATGTTGCCCAAGAATCGTTTAGCGCGTCAAATGTTGAAGAAGTTGCGCGTTTGTGTTGGAGAAAATCACCCGTATGCAGCACAATCGCCTATCGTTTGGGGTAAATAATTAGGAGAATTTTGTATGGCAAAGGTAAAAGTAGAAGAATTTGTAACCGTTGGACGTCGTAAGACGGCTGTTGCTAAGGTACGGCTTTCAAAAGGAACTGGTGTTTGGACGATTAACGGCAATGAAGTCGACCGTTCGAAATTGTCCGACGAAATCAACGCTTTATTGTTAAAGCCATTCCGCACGATTGGAGATGAGAACGGTTTGAATTTCCGTGCTTTCGTTTCTGGAGGCGGCTATATGGGACAAATCGATGCTATCGTTTTGGGAATTGCTCGCGCTATGGAGAAAATGAATCCCGAGTGGCGTTTGCCATTGAAGAAGGCGGGACTTTTGACACGTGATGCCCGCAGCAAGGAACGTAAGAAGCCAGGTCGTCCGAAGGCTCGTAAACGTTTCCAATTCTCGAAGCGTTAATTCAAACTTACTTTCAGAAAGGGACCTACGGGTTCCTTTTTTGTTTTCCGAAATAGTGCAGTTAAAGCAAGGGAACTTTTTGTAAAAAACCCTTCAAAAACGTAATATTTCTAGCTTATGTAGACACACTTTAGAGCTCTTGAAATAGCATACGTTTTAGAAAAATGTTTACTTATTTTTATTATAGTGGTAGAATTTTAGGCATGATGTTTATTATAAAAAATGTTAAAAAATCGTTATTTTTTTGCTTATTTGCTTTAAATTTTTGTTGGGCAAGCGTTGATACTGAGCCCGTTGCTGCGGGTACAAAAACTGTTGTTGGTAATAAGAGCAATACTGCGGTTAAATTTTCGCCATTAGCAGCGAAAGATGAAGTGAAATTACCCAGTGTGGATTTTTCGAAAATATTGCTAGATATTTCAAAGAAAATGGGAGGCAAGCCTTTGCCGTTATTAACAATAGAGAGTGAAAGTTTACCTAAATTGCTCCAAAAGGTAACGCAAGTGGCCGACAAAGTGGTCCCAGATTGTTCTTCTTTGATATCGTTTGCTGTTACGGGGTTCGCAGGCGGGCTATCTTGCCCCGGGGTTGATGAAAAAGCCGCTTGTTATGCTGTAATATTTTTAAATGAAGGTAATATAGAGCCTGTTTTTTTGTTTAAAGCACAGCCGAATTGCGCATTGATTAAAAGTCTGAAAGAAAATGAAACCGCAGCAAATGTTTTGAAAGCAATTACCAGTAGTACGGATAAAAACTATTGTTGGCAAATGTACGGAAATGCCGATTTGCTAAAAACATTGGATAAAAGTTTGGCACAGGTGTTCCCTTTTATTTACCAAGAAAGGGTGCCAGAAATGTGTTTAAAGGTGGTTTTAGATATTAATCTTTGGAATGATATTTTTCAAAAAATAGACGATAAAGGGCTGGCTTTCCCAAAATTCATCTGGGATACACTGATAGGCCCGGATGTTAAACGTACTGAAATGGGATTTGATATTGTCGACAAAATGCTTGTAACAAAAACGTTTGTCTATCCACAGGAATATAGTTTATTGGCGAGTTTTACTAAATCATTGGCGGCGAAAACAAAAGAAGTAAAATTTTTAAATTGGTCTTCACGGGAAGCAATACAGGAGTTAGTTTTCCAAAATTATTCTGGATTGAGAAATTATGTAGAATCGTTAGATGATCGTATTAAATATAGTCAAAATACCGTAGATTTTTGCACCTCATTTAAAAACATATGGGGAATGGTTTGTCCATTGATCAAAGATTTTTTAGCTTTTTGTGATAAAAATTTGACTGGTAATACGCAAAGTTATGCTGATTTACAAAGCTCAGAAGATTTGATATCTTCGAAGGGCTTTGGATTTTTCGAAGGGAAGCAACTGAAACGAGAGACGATTTTAAAGTTTATCGAAGATTTTTCGGGTAAGATAAGCTCGTCGTTGAAAGAATATGCAGACAAAAAGTATTTTTATTGGGAGATTTGTAAAGATATTGCATTGAACGTTAAACGATCGGTAGAAAAACATCACGATTGTGATATCGATCAAATATTTTGGCGGATGAATGGTAATGAGGCCCATTGTCCTATTTGGTTTGCGGTATACAAAAATTATTTGTTGTATGCTGACGATATTGGGAATGTAAAGCGTTTGATTGAACGCATGGAAGAAATGAAAACACCTTCTTATGCCTCGCAAGAAGGGAATTGCTTTAGTCATATGACGATGAATTTTGCTTCCATAATGCGTACTTTGGGGGTTGCAGAATTCAAGGCTATTTCGGAATTGTCCGTCGAAATTACGTGTGGTTTGAAGGAGGGTGCTTTTGTAAACACAGTAAAAGTGCCTGGATTTTTGGATGTTTTTTCTTTGAAAACAATATTGCCATCTGCGGGTGAAAGTGCCAAAAAAGAAAATGTTATTCTGCCGAATCGTCCTATGACGGTTCCGATGGGTAAATAAATTTTTGAAGAGTGAACAAACGGCATTATTTAGGCGCTTTAGATATAGGGTCTCAGTATACGACATTTTTACTGGGGGAGGTCGAGCATAACCGTTTGAATTTGGTTGGACATGCACGGATTCCCTCCAAAGGCATTATAAAGGCGCAAATTGAAGATGCGAAGGCGGTTACGCAAACACTGGGTGATTTGTTTGAGACTTTGACGCAAAAGTATTCTGTTCTGCCGGAAGTTTTGTGCGTTTCTCAAAGCGGAAGTCATCTGCGAAATATGCGCTACGAAAGTACGTTCCAGGTGAAGGGTTTTCAGCATAGTATTGATGCTGCCGATGTAGAGAAGGTGAATCAATTGGCTTTAGCCAAGGAATTGCCGTCAGGAGATGTATTTTTGCATCACTCACGCCTGTTCTACTCCATCAACAACACGATCGTGGATAATCCATTGGGGCACATTGCGAGCCAACTCAGTGTTTGCTACAATGCCTTGTTCGGCAATGCGCAGCAAATCAAAGAGCATTTGTATGCCGTAAATCAGTTCGGTTTTCGGGTAAAAAATCTTGTTTTTTCAGGAATCGCTTCTGCATTAGCAACAACGACGGCGGTTGAACGTGAACAGGGGATTTGCGTGATTAACTTGGGTGAGCAAGTAACCGAATTTGTTGTTTATAGACATCAAATCCCGATTGTGATGGGTGTTCTGCCGGTCGGCGGAAAGAATTTTACCCGAGATTTATGTTCTGGATTGAGAATTCACGAAAACGATGCTGAACGGCTAAAATTTGAATACGGAATTCCTTCGCAAGAATTGGATAAAAATGAAGCCGATGTCTGGGTTATTGGGAATCACAGCATTGGAGATAAGAAGGTGAAGTTAAAAAATTTTAGAACAATTATCCAAGCTCGAGCCCAGGAAATCTTCGATTATATTTGTAAATTTATAAAAACTGAGACCGAAGAAATGCCGCTACTTTCGGGAGTTGTTTTAACCGGTGGTGGTGCTTTATTGAAAAATATAGAGAAAACGGCGTCTCAGAGCTTCAAAACGGACTGCTTTGTGCGTGGTTCGTTAGCGGAGGTGGATGAGGCGCTAAAGTCGCCCGTTTACACTACCTGCTTCGGATTACTTTATTATGCACTTCAGCAACCCGGAGAAGTACCTGCGTCAGAGACGTTATGGCAGAAATTTACCGCTTGGTTTGGCAAGAAGTAGCTTAAAGTGAGTCAACGCGAGTTAAAATGTTGCAATTTTGGAAGATCTTTTGTAAAAGCTCTCCCAAGCCCTCTCAAAAGCAGGACAGCGGCCCTGCACCCAAGTCATTTTGCAGCATCGCTGCAAAATAATGAAAGTTTTTGAGGGTTTAAGGGAAGCTTTTTTTAAAAAGTTCCCTTAGCGTTCTCCTTAAAAAATCGATGAATTTGTTCGCAGACGAATTCGATCTGTTCTGGTTTTAATCCTGGGTAAATAGGCAAGCTGAGTACTTCTGAGGCCAAAACGTGGGCATTTATCGTAGGTTTGCCCTTATCAGAAGAGAGGGTACGTAAAGCTACCTGTTGATCTAGAGTTTTGGGATAATAGACAGCGCAACCGATATCTTGTGCTTCAAGGAACATTTTTAGCGCATCTCTTTGTTGGTGTTGAACCCGTATTGTAAATTGATTCCAGGTATGGTAACTGTCAGGGCGTTCTTGTGGGAGAACGATGTTTTTTACATCTTTTAAATAGCTTTGATAAAGCTGTGCATTCATGCGTCGAATTGTTATAACATCCTCCAAATAGGGGAGCTTCAAATTCAATAAAGCCGCTTGTATACTATCGATACGGAAGTTCCCACCTAGATAAACATGTTCGTAGCGTTTGGGGGCACCGTGGACGCGAATGCATTGGGCGCGTTCGAAAAGCGTTTCGTCATTCGTTGTAATCATTCCAGCATCACCGAAACCACCCAAGTTTTTGGTTGGGAAGAAGCTGAAGGCGTTGATATCGCCCCAAGTTCCGGTTTTGCGATGATGCGATTGGGCGCCTTGAGCTTGTGCGACATCCTCTATAATTTTTAACTGATGTTTTTGAGAAAATTGGATGAGTGCTTCAGCATCACAGCTTTGCCCAAATAGATGTACCGGTATGATAGCTTTCGTTTTTTCGGATATTTTTTGCTGAGCATCTTGTAGATCTATGGAAAAATCTTCCTTGTGGACATCTACCCAGATGGGGATAGCTCCCAAGCGCGCTACGGTGCTGGCAGTAGCAAAAAAGGTGAAAGAGGGACATAAAATTTCGTCACCTGGTTTTATATCTAACGTCAATAAAGCAACCAGCAATGCGTCGGTTCCCGAGGATACCCCTAGCGCATATTTACTGCCATTGGCTTTCGCAAAATTCTCTTCAAATTGGCGAACATCCTCATTTAATATAAAATTTCCCGAACGGATAAAATCGTGGAATACAGTTTCAAATTTTTCGTATAAATCGATATGCGTTGCAGAAATATCAAACAAAGGAACTTTCATAGATGTTGTTCTAGCGTATACCGGTTCCCTTTTCAAGCGATAAATGTGTTTTCGTGTATTTTTAGGTGGAAGAAGTTTTGTCGATTTGCGAATTTTATTTACATCAGGTTGCGGATTTTATAGAATCACTTCTATAGAAAATATCTTTAGATATGTTCAATAGAGACAAAACGAAGTATTTAATCGGTGAAAGTATGGGTAAAATGGAAAAATTGTGGGACATGCCAAAACATTTTGTTTTTTGTTTGAAACTCTGTATAGGATTACTTTTATGCATGGGTTTCTCATTGCACCTTGACGCTTATGAGCCGATTACCTTGAATGATAAAAATCAAAAACCAAAGTACCAATTTAAGGAAATAGGTTGTGGTTTTTACTATACACGGTATAATAATTGGATGCCGAAACTAAAGGATGCGTACTCAAAAACATGCAGTACTCCGATATTAGCCGTGCGTCGATCCATTGTCCCTGCGACGATGGTAGATCCGAAAGGGACATTATTCACGGTGAGTCTCTGTAATTTTGATAATAACGGTCCCCAATTTCAGTTGGGAGAATATTGGTATTCGCAAGCAGAAAAAACAATAAAAGAGAAGATCGAAAAATACTATCCATGGCAATGGGCTTATAATCCACGTGAGGGTGAAAAGGTGTTTCTGGCTTTGGGCAGGAATCCGTGCCTGACTATAGATAAAACCGATGTAAATTTGTTTAAATGGGGATTTCATAATGTTTTTCATCCGTGTATTTCTCAGGAAGTAAACAGTGTTTGTTCGACGTGTGTTAGAGTTTTGCATTTTTTCCCAGATATCCGGTTGTTGATTGGCGAGCCTGGTAATAATGGAGGTATCGTGTTTTTGAAACATACAAAGACAAAATTAGGTAAAGAAGAATATGGTGTAAGCGTAAATTCCGAGGTAAGCCAAGATGAAGAGGCGACTGATGAAGCGGGGTCTGAAGATCAAAGCTCAAATTCTGAAGGAACCGCTACCGAGGAATCTAGTGAGGAGCCTAGTACCGTTATACCTGACATACTCGATGATTCCGATGAAGGTACGGCTAAAATTGTTAGAGACAAGGGAAATACGAGAAATGCTTCCGGTAATTCTCTAGGATGGAATCATGTTTTAAGCCGATGGGCAACGGAAGATCAGTTTGGGCGGCCAACGACTGGTTTTGCAAATTGTTTAGGGAACTTTCAAGCATTCCATGGTAGCAATAATATGTACCTTTATCATTTGTGTAGAGATGGTGATAATGTCCTAAAGGAAAGAGGTGGAGTCATTCATTACAATTGTTATAACCGTAAAACCTTTGAACGAATTGGAGGTGCGGATGTTCAAACGAATCTCCGTCAGACAGCTTGCGGTATCATTCCAAGATTTATAAGGGTTGGAAGTTATGTTTATTTTGCTACATTTTACGATGGATATTGGATGAGATTCTACCGTGTAAAGGCGGACACAAGCACGAATGAAGCGCCGGAATTATTAGCAACGTGCGCTCTGGATATTTATATGGAAACAATGATAGGGGAATGCAGTGAAGCGCCTTATAGTTTTGATTTTTGTGTATTGGATAAAGATGGAACACCCAGTACAGCATCGAGCAAAGACGAAGATAAGATACTGTGTGTTTTTCATGTTGGGGGAGGGAAAGAAGCTAGTGCTGCAGGGACGCTTACGGAAGCATATAGATGGTCCGTAAAGGGCGTTGATGGCGTTCAGAATGTTACTAGTGCTTTGGCCTCTACGGTTATACCTTCTTCGTCTTCTTCAGTTACTTATTTGACGGCTTGGGCTCAAAATGTAATCTATGTAACAAATCATAGGCGTTGGAACAGAGAGTTGGTTAGTATTACGAATTTAGAGAAAGATGACAGTTATCGTGTTTACCTAAATTCTCATAAAATTGTCCCTTACACATCGCGTTCGGGTAAACATTACATAATTTATGCTTATTGTTATCCCGGGAAAAAACAAAGTATTTATCTGGGATATGCGCAATATTATATCGATTCGAATAGGTTGCGATTATTGTCGAAAACAGAATTTAAGGAAGCCGAAGACGGTGGTGCTTGGGGAGATAGTTTCGGCGACTTTGCCAGTGGTTGTACGCGAATCGTTTCCATGGATTTGAGAAATGGCAATTTGTGGATTACCTTTCTTAAGGAAACCAACGTATACACTACGGACCATGCAACAGAGGATGCGCAATACTTTTATTTCCACATTCTTGCAGAGGATTTAATACAAGAGTAGAGAATGAACCTCGGGTGTAGTTGTGCTTTAATAACAGAATGTGCTTCTCTACCACCCTCTGTCTTGGTCGATGCATTTCAATACCGAAATTGTAACGCTATGCTTACATCTTTCTTTACCTTTTTCAGTCTTTTATTCCAGCCATTGCACTTCAACGTTGAATTTGCAAAAAAGTTGAATTTTTATGTTGACATTCTGTAAAGATATTAGAAAATGCACTTTTGTATATACAGATTATATTGTAGGAAAGGAACAGTTATGAAAATGATAAAAAGAATTGCAAGCATCTCTGCTTTTGTTGCGATGCCATTTATGTGGGGAGGATTAGAAGACCTTTTTAGACTTAGGGCTGGGAATGAAACTAACTGCTACAACGCTCTTCGTGGAAATCGAAATCCTGATGAATTTAGAATATTTATCCGTTCGAATTACTATTTTATTGAGCAGACGCGAGACGATCAACTTCGGCAACGATATTTGAAAGAAACCAATCCGGAAATTAAGAGGATTGTTGAATGGGAGTTGAATAGAAGACATATTCCTCTTCAAAATACCGCAGCACCTGTAGCACCAGCAGTACCTGCACCTCAGGCGGCGCACAGAACTGGAGATGCCGACTTGGAGGAAGCAATCAGGCTTAGTCTATTAACGCTTGAAGATGAACAGAATTTGCAGTCAGCGCTAGTAATCAGTGAGTTGGATCAAGCTAAGGCCGACGGAGGAACAACGGGTCGTGCTAGCGTAGAAGAGGTCGTAGCGAAACTGTCGNNAATACGGGTACTCCGCCGGATGAAGCTGTAAAACTATTAAGAGATTATAGCAATGAACTAAGTTCTGCTAATTTACAGCAGGTGGTAAAAACTAATCCTGGTTTAGAAGGATTAAATGCTTTTAATGAGGTTTTAACGGAAGTGGTTCTTCGAGAAACGGCTGCACAGCAAGCTGTTCATTTCAGCATAGAAGAGGTCGTAGCGAAACTGTCGNNAATACGGGTACTCCGCCGGATGAAGCCGCAAGACTATTAAGAGATTATAGCAATGAACTAAGTTCTGCTAATTTACAGCAGGTGTTAAAAGCTAATTCTACTTTAGGAGGATTAAAGGCTTTTAATGAGGTTTTGGGGGAGGTATTACTTCGAGAAACGGGTGCACAGAAACCCGTTGATTCTACCGTACGTCGGGAGGCTGTTCCGGCAGCAGGAGATATGGCGGCGACGTCATCTGCGATGGCGGAACCCACTCCTATAGACCCACTTCAGGTGATGCTTGAAAGCTTTAGAGGATCTGATGGTACACCGACTTGGAGTAAGTTTTGGGAAGAATTTGTAAAAAGATTCCCTTTGAATACATTTTTTGAAGAAAGTTGTGATTTTAGGAGTTTCAATAATCTTATAAGGAGTGCGGGACAAGTATACGCAATAAAAGGAACACCCGTCACACGGGATGTAGATTCTCTTGATCCTGTATTGAAAACGTTTTTGGAAAATAATGATTTTGAGGTTATTACAACTCCTGGGACGGGTAATTGTGCTTTTGCGGCTCCAATACTGTCCCTGTTTTCCCAATGCGGTGGGTACATGAAACCTTCAGAAGCAGAAGGGAGGGCTGGGGCTGAATTGAATGATTATTATGATTTAGCTTTTGGTAAATATTTAGATGCTGCTATTAAACCTTTTAGAGAAGAGGTTGCCAAAAAAGCGAAGGAATTGGGTTTTGGAGAACAGCTTACAGCATTCATTGAGAAGCTGAATGAACCGGTCTACGCTACCGTATTTAGACCAATTGCCAAGACGCTCGGCTTTCCTGTCATATTGTTCTCTTTAACCCAGGATAAAAGGGTTTCTTGCGCACTCTACAATAAAGATGGGGTTGTGACTTCTGTTATAAGTCTAGAAGGAGCTATGGATAGAAATCCAGATGCGATTTTTGTTTGTCATGTTGAAGGTAAAGGGCATTTTGCGGCCCTCAGAAATCCTGGGTTTATGCGACAAAAATTGCTAGTGAGATTATTGAATGATGTCCAAAGCAATTCAAATGAAAATTTAGTACGTGCACTGTTGGGTGTTTGGGGTAATTGCTCTGAAGCTCAAAAAAGGCGAGCTGCCGACATGGCTTTTGGAGAGGGTGGTTTAGGAAGAGCATCGGACATGATTCAGCGAATTAATGCTCAGAGAAGGCAAAGCCAAGTGGACCAAGCCGCCAGTTCAAGCGCGAAATAGTTATATTAATTACCTTATTTTAATAGGTTTTCAAGGTGTCCGTAGAGGAATGTCTGCGGGCGCTTTTTTGTGATTCACAAAATAAGACTAAAAAATCCAAACAACCCCCCTTTTTAAGGCGTGTCTACATAAGCTAGAAACATTACATTTTTGAGGGATTTTTTGTAAAAACCCCTCAAACTTCCTTGAAAGCAGGGCAGAGGGCCTATTTTGCAACCGTTTTGCAAAAATAAGGAAAAAGTTTTTGAGGGTTTCAAGGAAGCTTTTTTCAAAAAGTTCCCTTAGGTTTTATGTTTTTATAACTTTTTATTTCCCGTAGACATACACTTGGGGAAATCCAACATCGCTTTAGGCAAGTCAGTGGCGGAGAGAGAGGGATTTGAACCCTCGAAGCCCCTTTTGAGAGCTTACCTTCTTAGCAGGAAGGCGCTTTAGACCACTCAGCCATCTCTCCAGAACAAGATATATAAAAATAGATCCTACAGGCGATGTCAATTCAGAACCGTTAAAAATCTCCATCGAAGAATTGGCGTTCCATAATTTTCTCGAGTACGAACAGCAATTCATCCATTTTCTTTGTATCATTTCCGGTTAGCGTAGCGGTTACACGATCGCCACAATTTACCGCCAATACCATCATTTCGAAAAGGCTTGTTCCGGAAGCGCTTGCATTCCGAGCAGGGCAATAAAATGTAACCGATATACCTGGATACTGAGATATCGTGCGCGCAATCAATGCGCACGGACGAGCATGCCAGCCTTTGATGTTTTTAACCGTAAATTCTTTGGTTATTGTCGCCACAAAGTAATCCCTATGGTTGGAAGTTATATATATTTTTCTATGAAAGCAATATATTTTATTTACTTTTTATGTTAAAGAGTAGAGAATGTCTATATGCGTATGAAATGGAGAACGTTGTGGATTATCTTAACGCTTTTAAATGTGACGTGTTTTGCGGTTCACAAAATGAATACGTCGATAGCTTTCCATACCGAGGTTATTGAACAGGGTAAGTTGGTTAGCAAGCGAAGTTTAGTAACGCACGTTGGTGGGCTCATTCGAAACGATACATTGGGTTTTTACGGAGATTTACACATTGTTTCGCCATTGCGACATAAGGCGCTATTCCCTAATCGATGGTCCATTTCGGGGGGCGTTTTAAGCAAGGTTACCGACCATTTTACCTTTGATTTGGGTACAAAATATACGTTTTTGCAACGTCTTGGTTTTGAGCACCTGCACCAATGGATGACCTATTACGCTGGTATTCGTTCGGATTTATTGATGTCTCCGAAGTTCTATTTTTCATGGGATCCGGAGCGTCGTCAATGGGGACTGGAAACGTCTTTTAAGTACGATTTTGATCTTTCCATTTTCGATTGCAAAAATTGTAAACTTTCTTGGGAAACTCAGCTCGGATTTTTAAAAGGACGGAAGCCTTACGGTCGCCATGCAGCTGTTGCACAAGGTAAATACAAATATTATTATGTCGAAACAGAATTTTTGTTCAAAAAATATCCTAGGGAATGCATTTGTTTTTATATAGGTCCGAAATTTGCTTGTAATACCGGAGGAACACAGCCCTGGACGCGCGTCAACACCGCAACGCATCGATCGCGTTTTTGCGGATTGTGCTTCGGCATGGAGTTATCCTTTTAACATGGCATAAAACATGCTTCAAATAAGATTGAATGAGATCTCATAAAATTGTTCCACTTCTGCTGATAGCCAGCTTGCTTTCGGGATGTTTCCGCAGCAAACGGGAACAAATTCCTTTTTTACAATCGGAATATAATCCCAAAAACGTTAGTTATCGTATGTCCACGGGCTCGATTTTGCGCGTTGTTGTAACGCCCTTATTCAATTACGGTGCGGAAATTTCCGATAGCGATTTGGAAAAAATTGAAAAAAGTTTTAAACAAGCCTTGCTGAAAAAAGGTTGCTTCGAATGCGTATTTGAGGATAATATTCCCTTCATCGATTACGCGAGAGCCATCCCCAATAATTTATTTGAAAAGTTGATTAAGCAATACGATGCCGATGCGATTCTATTTATGGGGCTTACGCAATATTCACCCTACACCCCCATACAATTGGGTGCGCGTATGCAGTTGATTGAGCTTTGTAGTAATAAGATTATTTGGGGAATTGACGAAGTCTTTGATGCTAGCCAGGAGAAAGTTTATTTCGGTGTCAAGCATTATCAAAGAGCACATACCCTCAATGCTTTTGAGACGTTAGATGAGTTGGGACAGTTAAGCCCGGAATATTTTTCCGCTTACGTTGGACAGAAAATTTACGAAACCTTACCTGAAAGTTTTTAACCATGGATCTGAAATTAGAAGGCAATTACGGAAAACCGTTAGAATTGAGACAAGTTGGCCCTAAGAAGTTGAATCTTGGTACCAAGCAGAAAAAAGAAGAAAGCCGCGGCGGTGTGGAAGTCAAAAGCCCGATGATGGAGGCCATGTCTCTGTTGGAAAAGCTTCCGGATGTTCGTGCAGAAAAAATAGCTTTGGGGCAGAGATTGATAGCGCGTCCAGATTATCCTAACGACGAAACGCTTGAGAAAGTAGCCGACGCACTTTTGGGAGATGTCGATATTTGCGATGAATAAATTTTCACAGCTGTATCAAAAAAATTCAATCGAAAGCTTATCTCCCGGCAGAATCATCCTGTTGCTGTTCAATACGGCACTTCAATGCTTAACGAGGGTTCGTGAAACGCTCAGCTTGGAATTCAGTATAAAGAATCAAGAAATTTTCCATAATAACCTTCTAAAAGCGGAAAATATTATTCAGGAATTGCAGAGTAGTTTAAATTTCCAACCGGCAAAAGAGCTAGCGGATACGTTGTTTCGTTTGTATGATTATGTTTGTGATCAAATCATGATCGTTCGGGCCAAACGTAGTTCGGAACATTTAGATAACGCAGAACATGTTTTAAAGGAATTACGCGATGGATGGCTTGATATGTTGCAAAAACGAGAAACTCCTTCCAATAGTTAATCTATTAGAGCAGTACCAAAAAGGGTTGGAGAAATTGCTTGAGGCGTTCAATGCTGCGCGGTACGCAACCTGCAAACATCTGATGCAGAATTTGGAAACGCTGATGCAACAAATCTTGAAAATTCAGTCGGCTACGGATCAAAATCAAAACGCTATACAACTAGAACAACTGCGTATCCAAGAGCTTCAATTGGAATTTTACGAACGATCCAACACACAACTTAACGATTTACTAAAACGAGTTCCTAAAAGAACTCAGCTCAACCGTTTAGGGAAATTTCTTTAAACTATAAACTTCGAGAGCTCTTCTGTAAAAGCTCGCTCAAGCTTCCTTAAAAGTAGGACAGAGGCCCTGCCCCCAGCCATTTTGCAACAATGTTGCAAAATAAGGAAAGTTTTTGAAGGTTTAAGGGAAACTTTTTTCAAAAAGTTCCCTTAGAATTAACGACTCACGCGTCTTCGTGATCCGTTTCGACAACCTTGCAGATGCCAACCAACTGATCATCGTCCGCCAAATTGATCAAACGAACGCCCATGGTTGTTCGACCAATGACCCGAACATCCTTTACGGGACAACGAACCGATTGACCGGATTTCGTAAACAGCATCATCTCATCGCCATCACTGACGGTAATCGCACCCGCAACCCCATGCGTTTTTATAGCAATAATTCCCGAACCACCACGCTTTTGTAGCCGATATTCAGAGAATTCAGAACGTTTCCCTTGGCCTTTGATACCCGCAATGAGCAGTGTTTGTCGATCATTTACAACGATTAAAGCCTTTACGTAATCGCCTTCGTGCAATTTAATGCCTTTAACACCCCGTGTTGCACGACCCTGTTCACGACAATCCTCTTCGTTAAACCGAATCGACATACCCTGGTAGGTAATTAAAATCAGGTCGTCGTTACCACGCGTCAATTCCGCTCCAATAATGATATCGCCTTCGTCTACGTTCATACCTATCAAACCACCTGCTCGGCAATTCTTATAGGCCGTTAGAGCGGATTTCTTGATGATACCATTGCGGGTTGCCATGACCAACGAACAATCTTCATCAAAGCCTTTGAAGCACATCATTGCGGCAATCTTTTCGCCTTCCTGCAGATTCAAAACATTGACCAACGCACGACCTTTGGAGGTACGATTGCCTTCCGGAATCTCGTACACCTTCTTAATGTATAAGCGTCCATTTTGCATGACAAACAGGATGTAATCATGTGTGCTCGCTGTGAAGGAATGCTCGATAAAGTCTTCATCGTACTGACCCGCGCCGATAACGCCTTTACCGCCACGTTTTTGCGAACGGAACGAGCTGATGTCGGTACGTTTTATAAAGCCGTTATGCGATATGGTGATACTGCAACCAACATTCGCGATAACATCTTCGAGTCGGAATTCCGATTCAGCCGGCATAATGCGTGTCTTACGATCATTACCGTACTTCTCACGCTCTTTCAGAAATTCTTCTTTCAAAACCGAAAGCAGTTTGGCATCGCTGGACAAAATCAACCGCAGCTCTTCCGCCAATTTAAGCAAATCCAAATATTCCGCATCAATCTTGCCACGTTCCATTCCGGTTAATTGATACAAGCGCAAATCCAAAATAGCATCCGCTTGAATATCGGTCAGCTTATACTTCGCAACTAAAGCAACATGCGCTTCCTCTTTGGAATTCGAGGATCGGATAATTTGAACGAAGTCGTCCAAATGTTCGATGGCAATTTTGTAGCCCTCAAGAACATGCAGACGCTCTTCAGCTTTACGCAGACGGAATTGTGTACGACGGGAAACTACCTCGCGACGGTGCTCCAGATAGCATTCCAACATCTCTTTGATGTTCATCTGCTTGGGACGTTGCTGATCCAAAGCCAAAAGGATAACACCAAACGAAGATTCCAGAGGTGTCATCTTGAACAGTTTGTTCAAAACCACACGTGGAACTTCTCCGCGCTTCAATTCAATCACGATACGCGTGTTCTCATCGGACTCATCGCGCAAATCGCTAATTTCCGTCAAGATCTTCTGATGTACCAATTCAGCAATTTTCGTAACCAAATTGGAACGATTAACATTGTAAGGAATTTCCGTGATGATAATCTGTTCCTTACCGTTAGCCAATTCTTCCGTATGAGCTTCACCGCGGACATGGATAATACCACGACCGGTTTTCAAATAATTCGCGATACCTTCCAATCCAACGACTGTACCACCGGTTGGGAAGTCGGGACCTTTGATAATCTTCATCAGATCCTCGACGGTCGCATCTTGGTTATCTGCCAATAAAATGAGCGCATCAATCAATTCGCGCAAATTATGCGGCGGAATGTTGGTCGTCATACCTACGGCAATACCGGTGGAACCATTTAGAAGCAAATTAGGTAATGCGGCCGGCAGAACCGTGGGTTCGGTAGTGCTTTCTTTGTAATTAGGAACGAAATCAACGGTATCTTCGTCGATGTCCTTTAATAGCTCTTCTGCCATCTCTTTCAAACGGCACTCGGTATAACGATAAGCCGCTGCAGAATCACCATCGATGGAACCAAAGTTACCTTGCGGGTCCACCAAGGGATAGCGCATGACCCAATCTTGAGCCAAACGTACCAAAGCATCATAAACGGAACTATCCCCGTGTGGGTGATAATTCTTCAAAACTTCTCCAACGACACCGGCGCATTTATCAAACGGCCGATTGTGCAACAAGCCTTCGCGGAACATCGCGTAAAGAATACGGCGGTGCACCGGCTTAAATCCATCACGTGCATCGGGTAAAGCTCGGCTAACGATAACGGACATCGAATAATCGATGTAAGCCGATTTCATAATTTCATCGACGTTGGTATCTATTAAAAATTCTTTATCTGCGTACATGATGATTAGATATCTAAGTTAGCTACATTTAAGGCGTTATCTTCGATGAATGTTCGGCGTGTTGGAACATCATCTCCCATAAGCATCGAGAACACCTGCTCGGCTTCTGCCACATCTTCCATGCGAACCTTCAACATGCGTCGTGTTTTCGGATCCATGGTGGTTTCAAAAAGCTGCTTGGCATTCATTTCTCCAAGACCTTTGTACCGTTGAATATGCAAGCCCTTGCGTCCTAATTGACGTACCGCATTGACCAATTCCAGTAACGAGGTTACCGGAATATCCACAACTTTATTAGCAGTATTTTCATCTTTTAGAATAAAACGAGGTTCGTCCTTGGGGCCAAAATGTCCTAACTTTCCAAATTCCGATAGCTGCTTTAACAATTGCGTAATTTGCACATGTTCGAAAATCTCACTAACGGTAATGCGTTGCGAAATTCTAACACCATTTTGTTCAATTTCACGAACCACCGTACCATTGTAGATATCATCTACCATGCTGTTCTCGACATAGAAACGGGAACGCTCCTCATCATCTTTCAAAAATTGGAAGCTTTCCGCATTTCCATTGCGAATGCGTACCAAGTACTTAGGAACTTCCAGCGTATCGGGTTCGAATTGATCCAGATACATGTGCAATTCGCAACCATGGCGTACTACGGAAGCACCCAGCTGTTCCAATTTCGAAAGCAACTCCAGTAATTTCGCGAAATCTTCGTCGCTAAACAAATAATTGTCTGCCTTGCGAATGAGATGTACACCTTCGGAACCCAATTCCAGCAAAATTTTGTTTAATTGAGCGTCATTGTCGATGTACTGCTCACGCTTGCGTCGCTTAATCTTGTACAACGGTGGTTGAGCAATGTAAACATAACCCTTCTCTATCAAACCACGCATCTGTCGGAAGAAGAACGTCAGCAATAGTGTCCGGATGTGCGATCCATCCACATCAGCATCGGTCATGATAACGACTTTATGATAACGTGCTTTGGTAATATCGAAAGCGCCTTCACCGTTTTCTCCGATACCGGTACCGCAAGCGGTAACGATGGTTCGGATTTCGGCGTTACTTAGAACTTTATCCAAGCGGGCTTTTTCGACATTAAGAATCTTTCCTTTGATCGGCAAAATCGCTTGATGGCGACGGTCACGACCTTGTTTTGCCGAACCTCCAGCGGAATCTCCCTCGACGATAAACAATTCACAAAGTTCGGGATTCCTTTCGGAACAATCCGATAACTTTCCGGGCAATCCGCCGCCGGTAAGGGCGCTCTTGCGTACGGTATCACGTGCCTTACGTGCTGCCTCACGAGCGCGCGCCGCTCCAAGACATTTTTCTAAAATACTTTTCCCCAGTGTAGGATCGGTTTCAAATGCGTACTTTAGCGAATCGCCCACGATCTTTTGCACAATACCATCCACTTCGCTGTTGGACAATTTGGTTTTCGTCTGTCCTTCAAAACGTGGCTCTGGAACTTTTACAGAAATAATTGCCGTCAAACCTTCGCGAACATCTTCACCCATTAACGCGGGATCTTTGTCCTTTATGAGATTATTTGCTTTGCCGTAATTGTTGATGACACGCGTTAGCGCTGTTCTAAAGCCCGACAAGTGCGTTCCACCTTCTATATTGTAAATAGAATTCGCGTAGGCGTAAATTTGTTCGCTGTACCCATCATTGTACTGCATCGCAACATCTACATAGATGCGTCCTTGTTTACCCTGATGATCCGTGACTACCGAGCTACCATTGAACATGATCGGCTCTGGATGTAGAACTGTTTTACCGCGATTTAAGAAGGCTACGTACTGCGATATACCCTTATCAAAAGAGAAAACTTCCGACTTTTCAATACGCTCGTCGTTCAATTCGATGCGAATTCCGGGATTTAAGAACGCCAATTCGCGCAAACGTTTCGCTAAAATATCGTACTTGAATTCGCGCGTCTCTTCGAAAATTTCCGGATCTGGAAGAAATGTAATCTTGGTGCCTGTCCGTGTGCTTTGCGCAATACGCTTCAAGGGCTCTATCGTTTTACCCTTGGAAAACGACATGTGAAAAACGCCACCATCGCGCCGTACTTCCACTTCAAAGGCTTCCGAAACAGCGTTAACGCATTTTGCTCCTACGCCGTGCAAACCTCCTGAAACCTGGTAGGCGCCTTTGCCGAACTTACCTCCCGCATGCAGGTTGGTCATAACAAGTTCTACCGCAGGAATCTTATAAACAGGATGGATATCGACGGGAATACCGCGTCCATTATCCTCAACAGAACAAGCTCCGTTCAAATGAATGGAAACCTTAATTTCCGAGCAATAGCCCGCCAAAGACTCATCAATGGCATTATCGACCAGCTCGAATATACAATGGTGCAATCCGCGTTCGTTCGTATCACCGATGTACATATCGGGACGCTTACGCACACCTTCCAACCCCTCTAACTTCTGAATTTTCGAGGCATCGTATTTTTCTTCAACCTTCGTTGGAATTTGTATTGTATCTTCTAAGCTCAACTGACTTTCTTCCGCAACCATAAGACTATATAGATATATGTATGATTTCGTGAAACTTTGCAAATAAATCTTTGAAGATTTTTAAAAGGATTGAAAATTTCGCTAAAACTTTTCGAAAAAATGCCGACTTATTCATACGAGGTGTGGAAACAAGAATGCTAAAACTAAGTAATATCCAAGGATAGAACATATGTCACAAACACAATCAATTCAATCGCAAACACAAATACCAATAACGTTACCCGCTTTGCCAAATTCGAATGCCATTAGTGCAAACGAAAAACCAGATACGGAAATTCCAAAAGAATCTACACCGTTTCATATGAATGACCAGAAGGAGCTCGCTCCCAGAAAAGTCGGTTTTTCTACAATTCACAACGGAGAAACTAAAGCTAACGAATCTAATTCGATAAAGTTAAATTCTGAAAATTTCAGCATAAGCAAGTTGGTGGATAATGTTATTGGATTTCTCAAGGATTTTTTTGAAGGTAAAATAAGTGCATTTAAAGAATCTTTACAAGAGATTTTAAAACTAAATCCGAAAGATAAACAAAAAGCACTAAACGGAATTAGTGAAAAGATAGAAGAGAACCGAGAAAGAATACGGAGCGATATTGTATCGAAGCATGGTTGGTTTTCGGCGGATTACATAATCAGTTTATTTGAGAATGCAATTGGTAAAATATCCACTTGTAAAACAGATGAAGAAGCCGAAAAAGCTATCGGTACAATAGATTTGAAAATTAAATTGTACGATCGTGTGAATCAATTTTTACATATGGGGGGAGATCAAGATGTAGTTTTTATGCTCGAGAAATATTTATTCCATGATAAAGAGAATGCTGAAAAATTTCTCAATGAAAACCGGGAAGGTTTCATCGAAATCTTGAAGGAAGCTAAACCTAGGGAGGGTTCAGAAGCATGGGATTGGTTGAACAAACAAATATCTCAGAATTCTTAAAGGCAACAACTGGATGATTTTGTTTTATCGGAACGATTGGATTCGTTCCAGAAACGCTTGTGTTTCGAACGATCAAGTTGAGCTATATTTCGAAAATACATGAGTATATTCAACATGCTTTGGGGTTAAATTTTTGAACTTGTGCTTAAATAGGTTTATGTTTACAATCCAAGTATGAGGACATTACCTAAAGCAGTGTTTTTAACATTAATTGCGTCTCAAATGGGCTTTCCGTCGGGTTATGGCGGTCGCGTTGAAATGTATATCTATCCGGATACCAATTTAGGATATATAAGTCGTTATTTGGAGCAAAACGACAGTGTTAAATTGGATTTTTGTGAATTTCCAGATGCAGAAAAAAGTTTTTCTATCCAGGTTTCGCCCATTCCTCCAACCGATGGATTATTACTATCAGCTACATCAAAAATTGTTCACATAGAAGTAAATATAAATCTTTACAAAGAAAGTGATTTCTACGTTTGCAAGCTCCTTGAACTTGTTGAATTTTTGCATGGGAATGGATATAAAATATATTTACATAACTTGAATACCTATATATTTGTTGACAGAGATATTTTGCAATTAGGACAGCATGCATTAGGCAAGGGTATATCTTACGTGCAAAAGAAGCTAAGTGACGGACAAATGATTCGTCTTGCGACTACCATTACGGGCTACATAAAGATTAATACACTGATGTTGAATGAATGTTCTATGCGTCTTGATCCTGCTTTTGCGATTGAATTGCTACGTTCAATGGGGTGGGAAGTTTCGCCTATCTACTGAAGCGTGTTTGCTCGAGTGTGTTTACGGGAGATAAAAAGTTATAAAAGCATAAACCCTAAGAGAACTTTTTGAAAAAGTTCCCTTAAACCCTCAAAAACTTTCATAATTTTGCAACAATGTTGCAAAACAAGAAAAGTTTTAAGGGGGGGTTGAGGGCTTTTTTACAAAAAATCTCACAAGTTTGTAGTTTTTTGATTCAGGTAGGTACTACTTAAAGCCCAAAAATACCTTTATTGCCAACAAAGAGGAAGTGTGTTCCGGTTTTCTTCTGGTAAATCGGTGTATATGCCGGTTCCTTTAACGCTTTTAAGCCAAGCTTCAATGTCTTGAACTTCAGGTGATATCGTATGTAAATCTAAGATGAAATTAGCACAGTTACCGTTGATGACGCGCAATTGAATCTTTTTGTAATGCGACTCCAAAGCTCTTCCATAGAGAAGCAGTTGCAAACCGTGCCCCTTATTAATTTTCCCAGGAGTAAACGTATAATCTACAGCTGTTTTAAAATCGATGATGACGGCTTCATGGGAACGTGTTGCGAGAAGATCTACACGTCCTGAATCTTTAGAGCTTTTAGGTAAAACGTATTCCGATTGTAATATCCATGCGCCTTCCAACAGATCGCTGCAGGCTTGAGCGATTTGTAAGCTTAGATGATAGGTTTGTGTGTGCCATTGCTGGAACTGGATGGGCATTTTTTCAGTGAAAATCGCTTCTAATGTTTGCCAACGTTTTTCCGCTTTTTGAGTAATAGATGTTTGCCAAGCTCCCAAATCTTTAGGTTGCGTTTCAAATTCCAAATTTTCATGAACCCATTCGCCACAAATTCGGGCTTTGGTTTTAGGTTGTATCAAATCAAATTTCTTAGTCTTTAATAGGACATCTAGCCAGGTTTTAACAGGGCTTAGGCGATAACGTTCCCAGTTTTTACAAGAAAATTTTAAACGTTCTTTAGGAAGAATGAATTCTTTGGCGGAATCGAATTTCTCGACTTTCTGCGTGGTTACTTCAGTTTTTGTAACGACTGGAATCAACGGTACATAAGGCATACCTTTTTCATCTAATTCCGGAACAACAATTGTCAATGCACCGCCTCGATTTTCAACCTCTTTGAACCAGGCTAAACGTTGTTCGTTGGATTCTGAATTTTCCGAAATTCCATGAAGGAAGTGCCCATTTTTTATCGGTAAGTACAGAGCTTCCTCCCAGGGAATTAAATGTCCAAACAGGTAATGTTTGGTATTTCTTCTTAGGTACGCAAAAAATTGACGGCGTGTAAATGTTATGGGGCAGGATTCCAAGGCTTTGTGCAAATTCCAAGAATTATCATATTCATTTAGTAACCGAACAAAATCTCCCAACGAACTTTTCGAGGCCCAATTTAAATGCGCCGATGGAAGCATTTCGGTTCCCTCTTGTTGCGCTAGCCAATTTTTTAGAGAAAACAAATCTTCGCGAGGACAATGTTTTTGCGCATTTTGGAGCTTTTTTACAATAATATCTCGATTTTCTTTATCTTCCAGCGATGTATATAAATAAGGCAAGAAATACCCTAAGGACCCTTCTTCTTGGTAATCAACCCAGCGAAGGCGACGATAATCATGTTTTAAAGGAAACGCGTCGAGCCAAATCTCCGGATGAAAAGCGATAAAATTTGTATTTTCTTTGTATGTATTTCGTACATACTCTCGTTCCTGCTGAATATTACGAACACCGTAACCTTGCGTCCGTGTTAGTAGGGCATTGCGTTCTAATTTAAACGTACGCCTTATTGCAAAAAAATTTTCAAAAAAAGGATTCCAGTACCGTCGCAATTCGTTCAGTACTTCTGAGGTAAAGGGGCCAAAAAATAAGCATGTTTTACAAAAATTAGCAGAAGGTTTGGGTAAATTTTCCAAATCAACAAAATCTGCGTTTTTTAGCCAATCTCTTACCGATTTTTGCTCCGTTTCAGGCAGCGTTTTTACGTAATTTGTCCAGCGAATGGTGGAATCTACGAAGGGATTTGAATCGGGAATGATGTTTGCTACTTCGCTGGGAATGGGATGAGAACCTAATTCGGATACCATTTGGGATACAGTTCTCAAGCTTTCGTTCGCCAAATGAGGATAAAATGTAGTGAGCTTTTCTATAAAGGCTTCGTTGGGGCATACGATTCTGTGGCTGTTTTCTCTCTTTATCAGCGTATTCAAACACTCTATACATGACTCCGCCGATTCTTCTAAAAACACCTTGACCATAAGCGTACCGATACCTATATTCAAAACTCGTATACCCCTAAATGACAAGCGAAAAACAAAAACAATCCGAGCTTTTTGAGCAACCGCAAAGCGAAAAATCGTTGCTATTGGAGTTGTTTTTTAATTTGTGCTTGCCCACACTGTTGCTCATCAAAGGGCACATTTGGCTGCATTTATCCCCAAAACTGGCGCTTTTTATTGCCGTTGCCTGTCCATTGTCTTACGGAATTTGTGACTGGGTCAAAGAAGCGCACTTCAATTGGATTGCGTTTTTGGGGTTGGTCAGCGTAGGTGTTAAAGGGGGTGTCGGATTATTTGAGGGTTCCAATCAATTATTGGCTATCAACGAAATGCTTTTGCCATTGATTATCGGTTGTGCCATCGTTGCCTTTCGCCTTTTAAAAAAGCCACCATTTTTGCAAAAAATTCTGTTAAATAATCAGTTTTGTTACGTCGATAAAATCCAATCATCCATAGAGGTTAATGGACATTCAAAGCGTTTGCAACACTGCATTGTAGCTTACGAATGGATGCTTGCAGGATTGTTTTTCTTCAGTGCTACGTTAAATTATGTGTTAGCACGATATCTGGTTGTACATCCTGCTGGAAGCAAAGAATTTAACAACGAACTCGGATTGTTAACCGGTTGGAGTTTCGTGGTCATTTCGGTACCAGCAACCATCGGCTTGTTACTTATTGTTTGGCGATTTTTCGTAAAAGTAAAAAAATTTTCGAAGCTATCATGGGAAGAAATTTTGAGAAATTAAAACCGATACAAGGGTTTACCTTGATAGAATTTATGGCGGTTTTGATGATTATTGGCATTTTTTCTGGTTTTTTGTTTCCTGTAGGACAACAGGTTGTTTATAAAGCCCGCCTATCCAAAGATGCGCACAATCTTCGACAAATCGCGCTGTCTTATTTTAATTTGATCCAGGGTTCTGAAAATGCTCGCCGAGATTTTTCGAATATCATTTCCATGAACGATTGGGCTGTTCGTTTAGCGAACCAGGGTGGTATCAATGCGCCTGAATGTTACCTGTCGATCTTTTCCGATAAAAGCTTGGAGCACAAAAATATTGTCGATAATCAACGTCGTACACTCGGAAATTTCAAGGAGTTACCGTTGGATTGGGTTTGTATATCACCAATTCCTTTAAATGCGCCCCTAGCAACAACACCGATTTTGTACTCAAGAGGACTGAATGTTTCCAAAGGGGTGTGGGAAGAAGATAGCGTTTATGGTACAAGGGGTGGCTTTATTGCCTTTTTGGATGGTCATGCGGAGTTTTTCAGTGATTTACACCATAAATTGGTAAATTTTAGGACACTGCAACCAACTTCTCAAATTCAAGAAGCGGTACCGTCACAGGCACATGCCTATGGAACATCGGGGCGTATTTGGTAGTTGAGCTTGACATAAATGCCAATTTTGCTTCTATAGGATTATGCAGTTTGTAATCGCTGGCGCCGGTGAAGTAGGATTAGGGATTGCTAAAACGCTTTTAGCTCGTGGACACCAAGTTGTTTTGATTGAGAAAAATCCCCAAATTGTACGTGATTTAAATGATACATTAGCCGCTAACATTATCGAGGGTGACCTTTCGTTTTATTCAACGCTTCGGAAAATTGACGTTGTAAATTGCGATGCTTTTTTGGCAATGACACAGAACGATGCTGCCAATATAATGGCTTGCCATACCGCAAAATTGCTTGGAGTTAAGCAAACGATTTGTCGTCTAAGCCTCGACTTCCAGCAAGAAACGCAACTTTTCAATTATCCAGCGCATTTTTCCTTAGACCATACGTTAACGACGCAGTACAGTTGCGCGTTCACCATTGCCAAGATTTTACGTTCTAGTCACCGGGTTGTTTTGGAGCAATTTTCGCATGGAACGGTGGAGTTAAGAGCGTTGAAGGTGGGTTCTAAGTCGCAGCTCATTGGAGAAAAACTTATCGATTTGGCGATAAGTACCGATCTCAGAATTGGTTTAATCGAGCGAGATAATACCTATTTTATCCCTCATCGAGATACTCAAATACAAGCTGATGATGTTTTGACGTTATCGGGAACGCACGAAGCCATCCATGAGTTCAGTCGTGCAATAAATCCCGAACCTGATTTTACCAACATTACGATATTTTCGGCAAGTCCAACCTGTCAATCGCTGTTGAAGCTTTTGCAGAACCCACGTTTCAAGATAAAGGTCATCGAAAGTTCGCTTCAGCTTTGTCAGAAGATTGCGGATGAATTCCCGAATGTTACCGTAATTCATGGCGATGGAAGCCATTTGCCGCTTTTACAGGAGGAGCAAGTAAACTTTTCCGATTACTTTATCGCGTGTAGCAATGATGATGAAAAGAATATTATTGCGTGTCTTCAAGGGAAGAAAGCGGGTGCTAAGCATACCATTTTATGTGTCAATAAAGAAGATTACACGCTGGTATGTGATAGTTTAAGCCAACAGCTTGAAGTAGATCAGATTGTTACCTCGCAAGCCTGTATTTGGAAAGATTTGCAACCTATTTTGTTCCCGCAAAAGATATTTACGATAGAAACTTTGGGCGAAGAAAATCCTATAGAAATTGTGGAAATTGAGATACCGGTTGGAGCGGATATCGAAGGGCTTTCTATCGATCATTTATCGTTGCCGGAACATTGTATCTTTTTGATTTTGAAACATAAGTTTCGCATAAAAGTTCCTGCTGCTAATGATATTTTGTTGGGGGGCGATTGTATCATTGCTGCTGTTCAGAAGGATCAGCGAGAGCAACTTATTCATACACTTACGGAAAAGAATTCTTTATTGTAATGAAGATTTTATATCATCCACTTGCCTTAGGTTTCGCCTTGCTAGCCCTGGGCTTTTCGATTTGTTCGACATGCGGTTATGCACTTTTTGATGAAAATGTAACTGATTGGTTGCCCTGTATATTGGTACCCATGGTGCTGTCCTTTATTTGTCTTAAATGCCATCAAAGTCAAAATAAACAACCGGTTTTTCGGCGTGGCATTTTACTGACAACGGGGTTATTGTGGTTTACAACAACGTTGTTAGGGGCGTTGCCCTATTTACTTGTTTTGAATTGTAGCTTTTCGACGAGTTTTTTTGAGTCGGTATCTGGTTTGACAACAACCGGTGCTTCGGCCTTGACTTCGGTTGAAGATTTGCCACGCAGTTTGCTTTTGTGGCGTTCCTTATCGCAATGGTTCGGAGGATTGGGATTTATTGTTTTCTTTATTTCGTTTTTGGGCAATACTCAACCTGCCAACAAAAAACTGTTCGTTCAAGAATCTACGTTCTCTTCGGACGCGATTTCCTTGTTCAGTTTGCGGAAAAATATTTCCGATGCCTTTAGAATCTATCTGGTTTTGACGGTACTTTGCTTTTTGTCACTCATCTACTTCAAACTTCCTTACTTCGATGCCATCTGCCATGCCTTAACAACAGTATCGACGGGAGGATTCTCAATTTATAACGAAGGCATTCCGCATTTACATAATTTGAATATCGAAATTGTTCTGATGATATTTATGTTCTTAGGCGGAATTAATTTTTTATTTTTAACGCGCATTTTTTCCAAATCGGGACCCGATATCATTTTCAATCGAGAATTTCGCGCGCATTTGCTTATTATGAGTCTAATTTTAATGGGAGTTACGGCAAGTTTGGTAAGCCATGGACGACCGTTTTGGAACGCTTTTTACGATGGTTTATTCCAGGTAATTTCTATCGGAACCACAACCGGCTTCCATTCCTGTGATTTTTCTCTATGGCTTCCACTTCCGATAACGTTGTTGCTGATACTAACCTTTGTCGGTGGTTGTTCAGGATCCACGGCGGGCGGATTTAAAGTTTTCCGCGTTGTAGCCCTGTTTAAGATTGTTTTGGATCATTTAGAAAAAGTCTTCCATCCCAATGTCGTTAGGTCGGTTCGTATTGATAAGGTTTTGTGGGACGACAAGAAACAGTTGGAAATACTTCAATTTTTCACACTTACCGTAGGCCTTATCCTTTTGGGTACGTTGGGCTTGCAGATTGCGATGCCACAGTTAGATTTTTTGACGGCTTTTTCGGCTACCATCGCGGGTATTTCAAATGTCGGGCCTGGGCTTACTTCCTCGATTGGTCCGTGCCAAACGTATGCTTTTTTCTCAAGTTCCGCTAAGTTTATTTTTGCAATTCTCATGTTGCTGGGGCGTTTGGAACTGTACGCCATTGTAGCTCTATTTTCCAAAAAATTTTGGCAGAAATTTGAATAGCCGTGGATGCAAAAACACAGGCAGCTTTTCGTAAAAGATTGCTGAGATGGTTTTCTCAGAATGCGCGCATATTGCCTTGGCGCGAAGAGCCTTCGTTGTATAAAACAGTGGTTTCTGAGTTTATGCTGCAGCAAACACAGGTGAAAACGGTCATTCCTTACTTTAATCGTTGGTTGGAATGTTTCCCCGATTTTGAATCATTGTCCATAGCGGATGTCCGCGATGTGATTAAATTGTGGGAAGGCTTAGGCTATTATTCACGAGCCAAAAATCTGCAACTTTTTGCGCAAAAGTTCATAAAAAATCCTGCCAAAAATTTTTTGGACTTACTAAAATTTAAAGGTGTTGGAGCTTATACAGCGGCCGCTATCGCAAGCATTGCCTTTCATGAAAATGTGGCGGTGGTTGATGGTAATGTTGTACGTGTTTTGGCGCGCATTTTTAATTTGAGGACGCTTTTCCCTAGCAAGGATAACGCTGTTAAGTGTGTAACGCCGCTGGCTAACGAACTTATAGATGCGCAACACCCGGGCGATTTTAATGAGGCCATGATGGAATTGGGCGCTCTGGTTTGCACAAAAAATAATCCCAAATGCGAAAATTGTCCTTTGAAGGATTTATGCGAAGCTTTCCAACAAGGGACCGTCGATAAATGTCCACAATTTATTCAGTTGGAACGAAAGAAATGTCTAAAAAAGCGGCTTTGGTGGATAAAAGAGGGTTGTTTGTTGTTGGAACCTTCTCGTATAGGTGGAGCTAATGCCTTATGGGAACTGCCAGAGCTGACTCCTGAACGCGCCGCTTGTTTCGTTTTAGATAAATTGTTGTTCGTCGGAAAGCGCAGTATCGGTACAACCACATTTACGGAGGAAATTTATGCAGCATCGGTTCCAAATACAGAACCTATGTGGCTAAAACAATGTACCTATTTCCCTTTAAAAGATGTACATAAAATTTCTTTGTCAGGTCCGCATAAACGCTGGATACAAGCACTTTTGAAGAAATCGTTTTGAAAGATGTTTTGTAAAAATCCCTCAAAGCAGGGCAGCGGCCCTGTATCCTACGGGAGATAAAAAGTTACAAATAAGAGAACTTTTTGAAAAAAGTTCCCTTACACCCTCAAAAACTTTCATAATTTTGC
>DBYP01000003.1:0-15177 GCA_002309885.1 Verrucomicrobia bacterium UBA1183 | reverse complement strand
AAAATAAGAAAAGTTTTAAGGGAGTTTGAGGGATTTTTTTACAAAAAATCCTTCAAAAATGTAATATTTTTAGCTTATGTAGACACATCCCAGTCATGGTTGCAAAATAAGGAAAATTTTTGAAGGTTTAAGGGAACTTTTTTCAAAAAGTTCCCTTATAAATTATTACACTCCGCACTGACGGAGAACTTCATAACGTACAATGCCGGCGCTGGTTGCCAGATTCAAAGATCGGGCATCCTTATTCGGCATGGGTATGGTAATGCGTGTTTCTTTTAAAGCTTCATGGACGAAATCTGCACACCCCGCACCTTCGCTGCCAAACAGCAGTCCATCGCCATCTTTAAATTTGACATCGGTATAGAGCCGATTTGCATGGGTTGTCAGCAACCAAATACGCTGCGGGCGCTCTTCAGATTGCCAGAATTCTTCCCAATTGGCATATTCTCGTAAATCTAAATATTTCCAATAATCCATGCCACTGCGTCTAATGTAGCGCTCGGACAGTGAAAATCCTAACGGGTGGATTAAATGGAGTCGCGTATAGGTACAGGTGCACAAACGACCGATATTGCCTGTATTCTGAGGAATTTCGGGTCTAAACAAAATGATGTGAATCATGATAATCGTTGCCGAAAGTTGCGCTCGACATCCCGTTTTTCGGCTTTTTCTTTCAAATCGCGACGCTTATCAAAGAGTTTTTTCGCCTTACAGATTGCGATTTCTAGCTTTGCCAAACCATTTTTGAAATAAAGTTGTACCGGGAAAATACTCTCGCCTTTGCGTTCCAAAGCGCCTCGCAATTCATTGATTTCCTTTTTACTTAGAAGCAGAAATCGCGAACGGGAAGGTTCATGATTGGCGGTATTTCCAAATTTGTAATCGCTGATATAAGCGTTCATCCAAACCGGACGACCATTACGATCCAAACGAACGAAAGATTCGGACAGCGTTACATTACCTTGCCTTACCGACTTAATCTCGGTTCCACAAAGAACAATTCCCGCTTCGAATTTCTTCCCTATAAAAAAATCATGAGACAACTTTCGGTTAAAAATTGTCTTCGTCGATTTATCTTGTGATGAATTCACAGAAATTAAATATCCGCGGCGATTTTACCTTCAATCACCTCACGCAATGCGATATCTTCCAAACTAAGTTTTTCTAAAGATTGAACCAAGGGTTCCGCACCATTGCGCAACTGCTTAACTCTTTTAGAAACCAAATTAACGAGAATGTCCGGATTCGGAACAACCTTTGCTGCCTCATCCAAAAGTGTGTACTTCATTTTTTTACAATTTATTAACGCTAAAACTTACACCGTATAACGGTGAATTCGGGAGCTAAAAAGCTCCCTAGTTTTTGTTAGCAAATACCTTTAAAGCTGGCACTTGGCTTAAATTTGATTGTCTTCGAAGCGGCAATCTGAATCGGCTTACCGGTTTGTGGATTGACTCCTTGACGGGCTTTACGCTCCGTTACTGAAAAAGAACCAAAACCAACCAATTGCACAGCACCATCTTTTTTAATCGCTGCCTTAAATGAATCTAAAACAGCTTCCAAGGCGCGTTCAGCGCAAGCTTTTGTTGCACCCTCGCCTAATTTACTTTGAATTTCCAATACTAATTCAGATTTGTTCATAGAATTTATCTCGTTAAGGATTAATACAATTAAAACATTGAAAACATGCAAAGGTCAATGCTATTTTTAGATAAAATGCGATTTTTATGAACTTTTTTAAAAAAAATTCGTCCGGATACACTCTTTTGGAGCTAATGATTACCATTTCTATAAGTACATTTCTGTTGATGCTTTGTGTCGCTATCCATCAAAGACAGCATAAAAAGATCTTGGCGAATGAACGTTATTTAGCATCGACCAAAGAGTGCCTTGATTTTTTTACAAAAACGACTCTATTTGTCAATACATCGGTTTCTTTTATTCAAAAAGATGCAAGAACATTGGCCTTAGAGCTTGTGCCTGATGAAAAGCACCCTGCAGGTCGTCATTTGGAAATTCATCTCAATGGGCAACAACGCACCAAAGATACGATGAACATGCTTACAAAACACATCCAGGCATTTTCTTGGAGCTATTGGGAGCCTGAAAGGAAGGATTGGATAAAATTCGACATTGGGAAAACTTATTCCCAGCTGGATTTTATCCGGGTAATCCTTTGGGGTAAAAACGGAAAACCTTTGGATGTTTTCATATATTCTTGCTATGTGAGCACACATAAGCAATTGTAAAAAATAGCTCTAACGGACGCTTTTTCAAAAAGTTCCCGATACGTCTTCGGGTATTTACCTATCTTCTATTAATTCTACTTTTTGGATTAATGCCATCAATTCTTCTTGTGTTTTATCGACGGTTGTAAAATAGCCAACATTAGCGTCTTCTCGCCCCTGCAGTTTTAACCAAACTTCCCATGCTTCCGGTGTTGGACATAAAGCAGCGATGTTTTTCGTTATCGTTTCTTCCAGTTTTTCTAAAAAAAGTTTAAGTGAAGGATAGAGTGATAAATCATATTCAGGTAAATAAGTTTCCCAATTTCTCCAATCTGATTGGAGAAATCCGAGATGAAATAGCGCTGGAACTTTCATATAATTCAGATCCGACAGAGTATTAACATATATACAATCATCAATATTAGCAAAACCAATGATATTCCAAGTTTCCTCTAGATGATCCCAAGGTAAAGATATTTGCAATAATCTATGAAGTTTTTGTTGCGAAAACTTAAGCATATCTGTCATGTCACTGCGATGACCTGTACTGAATAAATGACAAGCTAACATGCGAGGAATTTGTATATAATAATCTGTGTGTTCAGGTAATTTATCATCTAAACGGAATAGATCTTGTTCCAAAGCCGATTCCAAGTCACCAGCAAGCGAATAATGTCCTTCGATTCCGAGTTGATAGTGAAGCGCGTGATTCAATTCATGACATAAACTTTGTACATTTACAGGTTCATAGTCAAAAAATTGAAGCTCAATGACATTCACACAATGGTAAGAACCAAAAGTACTGATCTTAATTATCTCCTTGAGTCGCAAAAAACGCCTCCAATTCCGCTTGTGTCGGGCACCCAAACGCAGCACCTAAATTAAAACAAAGTCCATAAACTAGTTGTTTTCTAATCATAATTGCAAGTTATTTTTAGACCTACACTTACATTTCTTTTTAAAATGCAAGACTAAAATCAGACTTTTGGCACATTCAACTTTGAAGTGCAACCCCTAAGCTCGAAAAAGAACCGCGAAATTTGTTGGCAAGCTACCTAAGGGAACTTTTTGAAAAAGCTTCCCTTAAACCCTCAAAAACATTCATAATTTTGCAACACGGTTGCAAAATGACTGGAATGCAGGGTTACTGCCCTGCTTTTAAGGGTATTGGGGAGGCTTTTATAAAAGCTCCTCCCGAGACTGTGATTCTGTTAATTTTAATGGACGCTATTTAGAAACTTCTTAAAACGTAGTAATTAACATCCGTCGAATAAAAAGAGGTGCGCGGATCACTTGCAAAATCCACGCACCCACTGTAGGACACTCTTTGCTTTTAACGAACACCTTGTTTTACCAAGGGCCTTACATTCGCACAAAAACCAATATATAATGTGAACCATTTTTTATAAAAATCAACTAAAAAATGTTAAAAAGTTTATTTTTTTAACATTTATTGCATTTGTCGCATAAAAATCACTAAAAAACTTTACATTTATGCCATATTTTGTTTTATTTCGAACATGGTTTCGATTGAGAAGAGCGAAGCGTCCGTAAATTTTTCCGTGGGTACGATAGTTCGGAAACTCATGGAGCATTATAAAATGACGGAAGCCGATTTGTGTCGTGGTGTGAATTTGCCGCAAACAACGATAAATCGTCTTCTGACGGGGCAAACATGCGATCCGCGCATAAGTACCTTGGTCGTTTTAGCTCAGTTTTTCAATGTTAGCCTAGATCAGATTATTGGTAAGGAAAAGTTGGTTTTAAATCCCTCTTACAATCAAACTAAAGGTTCGACGATACCTGTTATTGATTGGGCAAATTTGCAAATTTGGTTAGCTCATCCCAATTATCCTGAATGTGATTTGAAATCTTTTGTCAAAACCGAGAAAACACTTTCCGCAGGCTCTTTTGCAATACAAACACCGGTTGCATGCGAATCTGTTTTCGGGAAAGACAGTTTGTTAATCATGAACCGTTTGCAAGAGCAGGCTCCCCAGGAAGGCCAGATGGTTTTGGTGGAATTTTCAGCCGGACACTATGGTTTGCGACAGGTTTTGCAGGAAAGTTCGAGTTATTATTTGAAGCGCCTATTTGCCCCGTTTGAAGTAACTTCGACGGATAATAAAACTATTTTTCATGCTTGCGTTGTTGAAGCTCGTACCGATAAATTTGTTGCCTAATGGAACGATTTAGCAAATTTTTGAGCGGAATATCGAACGAGGTGTATCTTTTATTGAACCGTTATGCCGATTTTCTATCCGAATGGAATACAAAAATAAATTTGATTTCACGCAAAGATATCGATTTTTTAAAAGAAAAACATTTACTGCCGGTGTTGCCCGCAATAACGTTAAACGGTTGGAATTCCATTAAAACCGTTTTAGATGTCGGTACCGGTGGCGGAATTCCTGGGATTCCACTGGCGATATTGTTTCCTAAAATTCATTTTACGTTGTTAGATTCTATTCAGAAAAAAACAGCTGCCGTAAGCGACATGGTTCGTGCACTAAACTTGAAAAACGTTGATGTCGTATGTGATCGCGTTGAACATCTGGATAAAACTTACGATGCTGTTGTGGGTCGCGGGGTAACGGCTTTTTCGGACTTCGTTAAGCTGGTTCGTCCTCGACTGGCCAAACATGCCGCCATTATTTATTGGAGCGGCGGAGACTCAAAAGTACTGCTGCCGCCTTGGTTGAAATCCCGAACCGAGGTGTTTGATCTTGAAAATTTCTTCAACCATACCTTTTGCGAAACCAAAAAAATCCTTGTCGGGAAGTTTTAAGACGATACGATATCATAAGGGAACTTTTTGAAGAAAGCTTCCCTTAAACCCTCAAAAACTTTCATAATTTTGTAACAGTGTTGCAAAATGAGTGGGGTGCAGGGTTGCTGCTTCGCTTGGGAGAGCTTTTGAAAAAAATCTCAAGGCACAAGATGATTAATGTATAATATATTATACGTTAGGTCGCATTACGGATAGTTTATTAATCATAAGGTGGGCTGTAGAGCATAAGGGAACTTTTTGAAAAAAGCTTCCCTTAAACCCTCAAAAACTTTCATAATTTTGCAACCATGTTGCAAAATGGCGGGGGTGCAGGGCCGCTGCTTCGCTTGGGAGAGCTTTTGAAAAGACCTCACAAATTGAAACGTTATCTTTTGGCGTATTTTTCAAGAAATTTTTCAATCCGAGACCAATCTTTAGGTGGCTTTAAGTGGGTTACAGTAGGAGAGTTATTTAAGGAAAATTCCACGTACGACAGATGCAAATGGAGTCCGGAAGCAATCGGCTTATGCTGAGAATTTTTAACAAAATGTTTAAAGTCTTCCAGATAGAGATAATGCGGTTCTTTACACCACAGCATGTCGCCCAGGATATCGACGTAAGAAAAATGTGTGTGGAGCTGCACTTGTTGGTGTCTTAAATAGTTTGTACGGCATTCCAACAACAAAAAGTTGCCCCAGCGCTTTTGAATTATAAATTCCGTGACGGATTTTTTCCCATCTTTGGATGGGTAAGCGCGGTTTTTAACGCTATCCCATGCGATCGATAAATCGCACGTCCATTGTTCTGGGCATGTCGTGTGAGCTTTACACCAGCAATGGAATATGAACAAAAACCGATTGGAGCCGTAAGCATTACGTAACTGTTCCGTTGTTTTTGCGTTTTTGCCAATTAACAACGGCCCCGACAGTTCATCATCCAAATTATAAATGGGCGCAAAATACGCCGACGGATGCTCCTGACGCAAACGCGCCAGCAAAACGCGCGTCGGAACTTGAGCTTGTTTTTCAATAAATAGCCAATCGGAAGTTTCCGCTAACCGATTCATTCCTCATCCAAATGGAGCGAAGGATCTAACTCGTAATTGGTATAAACCTCTTTAACGTCTTCCAATTCGTCCAAACGTTCGACCAATTTGATGAGCTTGTTACCGGTTTCGGCGTCATTGATGGGAACAGTTGTAACAGGGATATAAACCAAGTCCCCCGATTCCGTTTCAATCTTCGCATCTTCCAAAGCTTTCGAAAGTTTGTAAAAATCCGTTGGGGCGCTCGTTACCTCGTAATGATCAGCTTCCGTAACAACGTCTTCAGCACCTGCATCCAAAACAATTTCTAAAAGTTTATCTTCGTCGATCTTATCTTTGGCAATGAAGAACTGTCCTTTGCGCTGAAATGTGAATGCCAAGGCTCCGGAATTAGCCAAGTTGCCACCGCATTTAGAAAAAGCATTGCGGACATCCGATACGGCACGGTTTTTATTATCCGTGGTAACCTCGACGATAAAACCGACGCCATTCGGGCCGTAACCTTCGTAAATGAGCTCTTCGATTTGCTGTCCTGGAATTTCGCCCGTGCCCTTTTGAATCGCTTTTTGGATGTTATCATTGGGCATATTGGCAGATTTTGCTTTTGCCAACAACGTCCGCAACTGCGGGTTGAAATCGGGATTCTTGCCACCGGATTTTACCGCGAGCGTTATTTCCTTGCCGATGATGCTGAACATCTTTCCGCGCTTGGCATCGACCAGAGCCTTATGCCGTTTAATGGTAGACCACTTACTATGTCCTGACATGATTTAAAATTTAGTGTTTAACGGTTTGCGGTTGCTCATCATTCAAGTAACGATGTGTCAACCATTGCTGAAAAATAGTGAACAAATTCTGTATTGTCCAATACAATACAAGGGCTGCTGGGAAATTGTAACAAAAGATTAAGAAAATGAAGGGCATTGCCATGATAATCTTCTGCTGCATACCGTCCATCGATGGGGTTGGGGTTAATTTCATTTGAACGAACATCGTAATACCCATCAATATGGGTAAAATGTTGACCGGGAATGCCCCCAGCATGGCGACGGTGTCCGGAACAGACAAATCCTGAATCCAAAGAAAGGATTGGAAGCGGATTTCGGACGAAGTTCGAAGCATGTAATACAATCCGATGAAAATGGGGATTTGTATGAAAACCGGCAAGCAGCCTGCAGCGGGATTGACGCGATTTTCCCTGAATAATCGCATGGTTTCGGTCTGCAATTTTTGCGGATTGTTTTTGTACTTTTCACGAATCAACTTCAACGGGCCTTGAATGCTATTCATCTTTTTCGAAGACCGCAACTGAGCTTGTGTAACCGGCCACATTAACAATTTTATGATGATCGTCAAAACGATGATCGTCCAGCCCCAATTGGGTAGGAAATTATGGATAGCGCGCAAAGCCATCAGAAGCAATTTGCTGACCGCACTAAAAACTCCAAACTGCATCAGCTGATCTTGGTCCTGCCCCATTTTATCCAAAAGTATGTAATCTTTGGGACCTACGTAGTACGTTGAGGTGATGCGATTCTGCCCGGAAGTGAGATCAAATTTCAAAACACCCTCGATGTAATCTTCGGTCGCATTTTTACGCGGATAAGTAAGGTAGCCGTCGGCAGGCGCGTTGGGTGTTAAAACAGCAACAAAAAACTGATTTTTCAAAGCCCCCCACGTAAATCGATTGTTGGACTCCATTTTATCTTGTGCCTCATGGCGTCCTATGCCGAAAAAGCCATTTCCTGCTTCAAAATCTGCCAGGCGTTTAGCTTCCGTTTTTTTGCCATCATAAGAACAAAAATTCAAAAACTCGCCGTATTTATCCCCTGGAGTCCCCGGCATAGAACCCAAGAATAAGCCAATGTTGCGACGTAGCTCGGTAGGTTGATCAATGAGAAACTCATTCTTTATAATGTAGGGGTTTTGTGACTTGGAATCTGGAAGTCGATAGCCACGAATGATACGCGTACCATCCGGCAATTCCGTCTTGAATTGGATGAAATCGTCTTTCAGTTCCGTGACTTCAAAAGAGGTTAGGATCGGTTTTTGCAGCGAATCTAACAATGTAAGAGCCGGTAAGAACGCCTTCCGATTGAAAACATAAGGGTGTTGTGAATCGAGGGCTGCGGGATATTTTTTCAACGCAATCGAATGTATGGCACCACCTATTTTAGAAAAATTTACCTTAATGAAATCATTCTCCAGAGTTATTAGCTGAGAGGCGCGGATTTCGGGCGCTCTGTAAGCTACCTTGGGCGAGGGAGCGACCGTTTGAGTTTTCTGTGAAACCATCGGTGCTTTTTCTTGTGCAATGGATTGTTGCGTTAATGATTCACGTAAATTTCGTTCTTGTTTTACGAACAAAGTAAATGCCGCAAACAAACAGATGATACCTAACAAAAAATTTTTCTTATCCATGATTTTTATCTTTCAGGTACAGGATCGCATCCTCCATTACAAAAAGGGTGACAACGCAATAAGCGCTTTGTTATAAGTAAACAAGCGGGGAACAAGGGATAACGACGTAAACATTCGAGTGTATATTCGGAACACGTGGGAGTAAATCGACACTTACATTCGATACCAAAAGTGACATGCAATACGTACTGGAATGGTGAAATACACTTCTTATAAAGCCAAACGAGCGCTGTCATCAGACAACGGCAAAGTATATCTATCTTATGCATGAACGCGACCATTATTTTCGATGTAAGATAATTTTTCCAATGCTTTTGTGAAGAACGCCTGTATTTGCGAGAAGCTCGATTCCGCTGCATGTGCCGAAGTTGCTATCACAACAACATCGTACGCTTGTTCCAATTTTACTTTAAGCAGTGAATATAAACAGCGTACCCGCCTTCTAAAACGATTTCGTACAACAGCGCAACCGGTCTTCCGAGAAGCTACAATACCAAGATGATGCGATGAATTATCTGTTTTCAAAAAATAAAACACAAAACCACCCAAACGCACCTTTATTCCCTCTTGATATAAGCGTTTGAAATCATTACTTTTGCGAAGGCTTTGTTCTTTCTTCACGTCTCTTTATGCGCACAACTTTCTACGTCCCTTGCGACGTCTTGCGGCTAGAACACCACGTCCTCCCTTGGTGGCTTTTCTAGCAAAAAATCCGCACATTCTGATCTTTTTAATCTTTGATGGTGAATATGTAGGTTGCATAATGCTACTAAGTTCTAGGATTTTTATCGCCAGGTCAATATTATTTTTCAATTTCTTGCGGATTTCAAAAAAGTAACGCTTAGCAACGAATATTGTTAGTGTTAACGTTTAAATCCGTTATGTATATGTTTCTGTGAGCTTACCTTTAAGTAAATCCCATTTTTAGATTGACGATGAGGAGTTTTGGATTCATGATAATGACGATTCGCAGTTTTGAGGTAGCATGGAAGGCATGACGTTGGTGATTTTGGCAGCGGGGAAGGGAAGCCGGTTCGGTGGACTCAAACAGCTGCATACATTTCAGCCGCAGAACGCGACACTGGCGGAATTTGCTATCTGGGATGCCTTGCAAGTGGGATTTGATTACTTCGTAGCTATTGTCAGCGAAGAAACGAAAGTGTATTTCGAGAAAGTGTTCGAAAAGCTGCATATTGCGGATCGTGCCTGCTGTGTCTTGCAGAAGACGGACAATTTTTTTCAAAATCGTACTAAACCCTTGGGAACAGGGCATGCTTTGTTGTCGGCCGTAGATGCTATCCATACGCCTTTCGTTATCGTTAATGGAGATGACTTTTATGGCCGAGAAGCCTATCGTTTGGCGAGAACTTTTTTACAAAATAATAAAAAAGATTTTGCATTGGTGGGCTATCCATTAAGAGAAACGCTTTCCGAGAATGGCTATGTGTCGCGTGGTTTATGTTCGACGAACGGAAGTTGTGTCCTTTCTATAGATGAACATACTCACATTGAACGGGTTGGAGATGCGATTGTCAGTGGAGAAGGGGAGCAAAGGATAGAATTGGATCCTGAGGTATTCGTTTCAATGAATTTTTGGATCTTGCCGCATTCCATTTTGTATGAACTTGAAGAAAGATGGCAGTTTTTCTTCAAACATCTGAAAAATCCACAAAAAGACGAGTTCTTTTTACCGAATGCGATTCGCGATATTTCAGAAGAAAAGGGAATCCCTATCCGTTTGCTGAAAAATCTCTCTGAAAGTTGGTTGGGAATAACCTACGCCGGTGATGTAGAGAAAGCTCAAAAGGTTCTTCTTGAAAAGACGGTGAGTGGCATATATCCCAAAAAATTTTAAAAAAATTCCTAAATATTTTTAAAAAACATCCGTTTTATACTAATAGTATGAAAGGATTAAGTTTAACAACGGTTGTTTTTGGGATGACATGTTTGAGTATCTATGGTTATCCCGTTTGGAATGAACAGAAAAACTGTCTCGAGGATACGGTAATCTCTCTTGACTACAATAGCATGAAAGATAGAGGTGCTTTTGAAAAATTAGTGAGAGGAGAAAAGCATTTGTTGGATACATTGCGTGATTTGGCGCGTAATCTTGACAGTGATACCATGAATTTTTTAGCTAAAGTGCAAGCTTTGAAATCTTTAAATGAGACCATTGCAATATCAGGTTCCTTGGCCGATATTCTTAAGCGTGATGAGGTTTCAGGACCTACCGCAATTTATATTTACCAGATTATGTTTTCTGAAGAAAACGAAGATTTAGGTAAAAGCTTCGATGAATACGTAAAAGGTATGATAATGGACCCTTTTGCAAACGAAGATGTAGTTTTTTAAAACCTACAACACAATTAAGATGTTAATTCATACTCGTAAGGGAGCATATTAAAGCTCCCTTATGCTGTTTTATAGAATGGTGTTGTCGGGTATGACGCCGTTTTTCTCGATGATTAAGATGCCATCTTTGACATGGATAGGCCCTTGTTGAAATTCATTCGGTTTGCCTTCCGGAGAAAGTCGTACGTTGTTACCAATGCGGACGTTACGATCAATGATCGCATTTCGGATATAACAATCTTTTCCGATGCCGATGTTGGGGAAATGATGCGATTCGTTTTCTGCCATCTGATCCATGGTTTCGTAATGATCAGCACCCATCATGTAGACGTTTTCCAATTGAGAGCCGCCGCGAATAATAGAACGAATACCGATAATGCAGCGATTAAGCTGTGTGCGCGTTACAATACAACCTTCCGCGACGATAGAATGATCTACGGTACAACTGTTGAGCTTAGATGCAGCTAAATTGCGCTGTTTGCAATAAATCGGCGCGATTTCGTTGTAAAAATCGAAGGCCGGTAGGGAATCCGTTAGCATCAGGTTGGCTTCAAAGAAAGATGCAATTGTTCCGATATCTTCCCAGTAATCATCGAAAAGATAGCCGCATAATTTGTATTGATTTAAAGCTTGTGGGATAATATCTTTACCAAAATCATGGTGTTCGGAATTGAGACAAGCTTTTAAAACGCTGGCTTTGAAGGCATAGATTCCCATGGAAGCCATGCAGTAAGGCTGATCGCTGGTATCCTTTACCTTGCTTCTTAAATCGCTGCAGAGGTAGAGTGATTTCAAAAGTTCAGGATCCTGTGGCTTTTCTACGAAACGTTGGATGCGCCAATCTGGAGCGACTTCCATAATACCGAATTGATAGGCTAAATGCGCCGGCATTGCTTTAGCGGCAATGGTAATGTCGGCTTGGGTTTCGCTATGTTGCTTAACGAAAGCTTCCAAGTCCATGCGATAGAGCTGATCGCCTGAAAGAATAACCACCGTTTGATCATCTTGCAGTGGAATATGTTTCAAGTTTTGGCGGACGGCATCTGCTGTACCACGATACCAATCGTCGCTTACCTGCGTCTGTTCGGCAGATAGAATTTCCACAAAACCTTTGGAAAAATAATCGAAGTGATAACTTTCTTGGATGTGTCGGTGTAACGATTCGGTGTTGAATTGCGTTAATAAATAAATTTCGTTGTATCCAGAATTTAGGCAATTACTTATGGGGATATCCACCAGGCGATACTTTCCTCCTAAAGGTACGGCAGGCTTACATCTAACCTGCGTTAAGGGCGCGAGTCTTGTGCCACGTCCACCTCCCATGATGATGCAACAAACTTTCGATTTTAATCGAGCCATGATTTTAATCTTGCTATAAAATTGTTTTTTTACCAGACTACATACTAATGTGTGGTATTATTAGTTATATCGGAAATTCGGACGCATTGCAAGTCTTATTAAAGGGTTTGAAGTGTTTAGAGTATCGCGGTTATGATTCGGCGGGTATTGCTATTGGCGATAAGACGCATCCTTTTCAGGTAATAAAAGCGGTAGGTCGTGTAGAAAATTTGTCACAAAAAGTTGCGCAGATAAAACCAGCAGGTAACTTAGGTCTTGGACATACGCGTTGGGCTACCCACGGAGGTGTTACCGAAGTCAATGCCCACCCGCAAGTAAGTTATAATGGCAAAATTATTCTTGTGCACAATGGGGTTATTGAGAACAGTGCTACGCTGAAATCGTTGTTAGAGGGTAAAGGTATTACGTCGAAAAGTGACACCGATACAGAAGTTTTGGCAAACTTGATCGCATTCCATTATGAATCTTTGAGCGCGTTGCCCCAGGAGCAACGTTTTTCAGAAAGCGTCCGCGTTAGTCTTTTAGAGATACAAGGGACTTACGGACTTGCCATTATTTGTACCGATTGTCCGGAAGAATTGATTGGTGCTCGGAAAAGTTCGCCGCTCATTTTAGGTGTTCAAAAAGACGGATTCTTTTTGGCAAGCGATGTGAGTGCTTTTGCGGGACATACGAAGGAGGTTGTCTTCCTTTCTGATAACGAGATGGTGCATATTCATGGAAACCACTATCAGGTGCAAGATCTCAACAATGGTGTTTTGACACCGGTTGTACAAACGATCGATTGGGATGTAAACTTTGCCGATTTGGGTTCCTATAAGCACTATATGCAGAAGGAAATTTTCGAGCAAGATATCGCTTTAAAAAATACGCTTCTCGGTCGTTTTTCTAAGGATGGAAGTTCGGCGCACTTAGGCGGTTTGCAGATGTCCCCGCACGAATTGCGACAGGTCGATCGTATTTTGTTGTTAGGATGCGGTACAGCTTCTTATGCCTGTAGGGTAGGGGAGTATTTGATTGAAAGGTATGCGCGTATACCGGTTGAGGTCGAATGTGCTTCTGAGTTTCGCTATCGAAATGCTCCTTTGGATAAGAATACGCTTGTCTTTGTTGTAAGCCAATCGGGAGAAACGCTGGATACGTTAGGGGCTTTACATGAAGCGCGACGCAAGGGCTTTAGATCGTTGGCGATTACAAATGTGGTGGGTTCAACGGTAGCTCGGGAATCCGATGGTGGTGTCTATCAGCGTTCCGGGCCCGAAATTGGTGTTGCTTCCACAAAGGCGTTTACGGGGCAAATTTGTACGTTGGCCATGTTAGCGTTGTATTTGGGAAGAATGCGCGATATGAGTTTTTCAGAAGGTTGTGATTTCGTTCAAGCTTTGCAAGCGCTTCCGGAGTTGGTTCATGAGGTTTTAGAAAAATGTGATGAGCCCATGCGTCAAATAGCACATAAATACGCTAATTATCAGCATTGTTTCTTTTTGGGACGCCAAATTTTGTATCCCATAGCACAAGAAGGGGCGCTGAAATTGAAAGAAATTTCTTATGTTCATGCAGAAGCTTATCCAACCGGAGAGTTGAAGCATGGCCCAATTGCGCTCATTGATGAGACTATGCCGACGGTCATACTGGCTTCCGATCCTTCGATGTTGCAGAAAAATATCAGCAGCATGATGGAAGTTAAAGCGCGTAAAGGTAAGGTAATTGCTATTGGTGTAGAGGGGGCGGAAATTCCTAAAAAAGCGTACGATGATGCTATTTTCTTGCCGAAGGTGCACGATGCCATTCTTCCGATTATTACGGCGTTGCCGTTGCAATTATTTGCCTATTATGTTGCCTTGGAGCGCAAGTGTGATGTGGATAAACCCCGTAATTTGGCGAAATCAGTTACGGTAGAATAGGGTAGAGGAAAATGGTGCGTTTGGAGGAGATTGTTGCGTTTCTAAATTCGACGTTTAATGTGGAGGATGCAGAAGATTTCTCCAACGCATTCAATGGCTTGCAATTAGCCAACGATGGTTGTGTGCATCGTGTTATGGGTGCGGTGGATGCGAATCCTGCCAGCATAGAGCTCGCAATCAATAACAAAGCGGATTTGCTGTGTGTTCATCATGGACTTTATTGGAATGGTGTTCAGCCGATGGTAGGATCGGTTTACGACTTATTCCGAAAAGCGATGGAAGCGAATTTGGCGATTTATAGCCTGCATTTGCCCTTGGATAGTCATCCGAAATGGGGACACAATACGTCGATAGCACACCGACTAGGATTAAAGGAAAGCGGTTATTTTTGTAATTATTTTCAGCAAAATTGCGGCATTCTTTGTGAGGGTAGTGGCGAAACAACGGAAACGTTGGGACAGCGCATAAAAGATCTTTTCCCCTGCGGTCACCAAGCTTTGTTGTATGGACCGCGTCAGCTGAGTAAAATCGGTATCGTGAGTGGTAGCGGTGGGCAAGATCTTCTCGACGAGATGGTTAAATGCCACATCGATACGCTGATTACCGGCGAAATCCGGTATTCCGCCCTCAGTTTTGCCCAATTGCACCATTTAAATATCTTCGCTTGCGGCCATTACGCTACCGAATGTTTTGGCGTAAGGAACCTGCTCACCCTAGTCAGCGAACAATTCTCATTGCCGTGTGAATTCCTGGATTTCGAGGGTGTTTCGCTGTGAAATAGTGGTTGATTGTTTCTTTCTCTTTCTCAAAGAGGGTGAGTGTCGCGAACGTTTTGTGGAAATGTGACAATAAAAGATTATTATCCGGATCTTAGACGTCCATATTATGGTTGTATCTATTTGTCCGAAAAGATTTGCAGAAAAAATAGTTGGAGCCCCTGGTTGTTGTCCTCTACTTGTTTTTGATGAAAAAATAGCTTAAACTTCGGAGATAACAAGTGGATAGAGATTGAAATAGAGTGCTTCCTTATCGAAATGATTTTGAGATAAGATGCACGTTTTTGCATGATTTTAAACTTTTTTCAAACTTTTTTAAAAA
>DBYP01000005.1 GCA_002309885.1 Verrucomicrobia bacterium UBA1183 | reverse complement strand
CATTAATCGTCTTGTGCCTTGAGAGAGCTTTTGTAAAAAATCCCTCAAGATTGTACGTTTTTAACTCGTGTAAACTCTAGAATTTACCATCCTGCTAGCGGGCCTTGGGCGATACGAAGGGCTTCCAGCCAATTTTTTTCGGTATGGATATCGATAGCACCTGCTCGAGGATCATCGAAGGTGTCGGGCAGTTTCCAGGGGTCGCCGTAATTTGACAAACGCTCTGCGGTTTGAGCCCAGACAGCATATGGCTTTGACAGCGATTCCCCTTTCTCGATCGCAATTTCTACGGCACGATCAATAACTTCGTACTGACACAGTGCAAAGTTGATGTTCAAATTTACATGAACGTCGCCCGGATAATGTTTTAAAATGTGCTGAAATACGGGAATGGATGGGACATTGTCGGCCGCCAATTCCGCGGGTCGTTTTAAGATATTAACGCCCAATTCCATTACAGTTCGGGCGATCAATTCGCTTTCCGTCGAAACCACGATCTCATCGACATAGCGCGATTGCTGCAGCTTACGAATACCCAATTCCAACATGGTGGTTTTACCAAAAGGCAACAGATTTTTGTAAGGCAAGCGCTTACTTCCCAAGCGTGCGATGATTGATCCGATAACTTTCATGTTTGTATTTTAGCGCTTACCATTAAAAAAGTCACTATTTTTATTGCTACAGGTTTTAAAAATAGACAAAATGAAAGCCATGAAGAAGTTGCTTGTTTGCACCGATGGATCTTTTCCCTACACGGAAAGTTGCTTAAAATACGCCGAATGGCTCATAAAAAAAACCGGCGCGAATGCAGATATTCTCTATGTTTCTGAGACGCATCCGTTCGATTTCTCTATGATGGCAGATTTTACTGGAAGCATTGGCGCACAACCTTACCAAGGGCTTTATGGACAGATCAAGCAGATCGAGCAAGAAAAAGCAAAATTAACAGAAACTACCGTCATGCACTTTTTCAAAAAGAAGGGGTTGGCGGATAAAGTCAAATTTTGCCATGAAGAAGGTTCTTTGGTCGATGTTTATCAAAAGTATGAAAACAGCGAATTAGGCGTTGACATGATTCTTTTGGGCAAACGCGGAGAAAATGCGAACTTTGCGACCGAATATTTAGGTTCAACCATGGAGCGTATGGTTCGTGCGAGCCAACGTCCGTGCTGGGTTGCTTGCCGACAATACATTCCCATTAAAAAGATGGCTATCGCTTACGATAATAGCCCGAGCACACACCACGCCTTGCAATTTCTGGTACGCTCACCACTCTTGAAAGATGTTTCCGTAGATCTGATCCATGTTTGCGAGGATGATGTTGTTTTTGAAGAAACTAAAGAAAAACTGCTTTCGGCACAACAAGCACTTATCGACGCCGGTTACAAAGTAGAAACGCACATCATTCAAGATGAAATCAGCGAAGGTACCGCAAATTATGTTGCCAAAAATGGAATCGATTTGTTGGTTATGGGAGCTTACGGGCACGGAACGCTACGTCATTTGTTGCTCGGAAGTACAACCTCGGAACTAATTCGGCGTTGTAAGATTTCCATCTTGTTATTTCGTTAATCTTTAATCTAATCGAATTATGAGTCTCATTCTTGATGTTTTTGGAAGAGAAATTTTGGACTCTCGCGGTAATCCAACCGTCGAGGTCGATGTAACGCTTGAGGACGGTACGATCGGTCGTGCGGCTGTACCTTCTGGAGCCAGTACCGGCGTCAATGAAGCTTTGGAGCTTCGCGATGGAGGTCTGGATTCTCTTGATGAATCGGTACGCAAACGTTACAACGGTAAAGGGGTAACTCAAGCGGTTTACAATGTAAACACTGAAATTGCAGCGGCATTGGAAAGCATGGATGCCCTCGATCAGGCCGCTATCGATAAGGTCATGATTGAATTGGATGGCACGGAAAACAAATCACGTTTGGGTGCCAACGCTATGCTCGGCGTTTCCTTGGCGGTTGCAAAAGCGGCCTCGAAATACCTCGACATCCCATTCTATCGTTACGTTGGTGGCGTTAATGCACACACATTGCCGGTACCGATGATGAATATCATGAATGGTGGTGCCCATTCGGATGCTCCGGTTGATATCCAAGAGTTTATGATTGCTCCCGTCGGTGCACCTTGTTTCTATGAAGCGTTGCGCATGGGAACAGAGGTTTTCCATGCGTTGAAATCCATTATCAAGGCTTCCGGACGTTCAACCGCGGTCGGAGATGAAGGCGGATTTGCACCCGATTTGAAGGGCAACGAAGAAGCACTCGATTTGATCGCTAAAGCCGTTGAAAAAGCCGGTTACGTCTTGGGTAAGGACATCAAAATTGCCTTGGATGTCGCTTCCTCTGAATTCTACGATGAGAAAACACAGCGCTATGTCTTCAAGAAGTCGGATGGTTCGAAAAAGACGGTCGACGAGATGATCGCTTTCTATCAAAAAATCCAAGCCGCTTACCATATTTTCTCTATCGAAGATGGTTGTGCCGAAAACGATTGGGCAGGCTGGAAATCGTTAACCCAAAAGATGGGACACAACACCCAACTCGTTGGTGATGATCTGTTCGTAACGAACGAAAAGTTCTTGCGCAAGGGTATCGCCGAAGGCGCGGCTAATGCGATTTTGATCAAGCTGAATCAGATCGGTACATTGACCGAAACATTGAATACCATCGAGCTTGCGAAACGTTCCGGCTACAAGTGCATCATTTCACATCGTTCGGGCGAAACCGAAGATACTACGCTCGCCGACTTGGCTGTTGCCACCAACGCTGGCCAAATCAAGACCGGATCTCTGAGCCGCACCGATCGCATTTGCAAGTACAATCGTTTGTTGCGCATCGAAGAAGAGCTCGATGAACAAGCCGTCTATGGTTTGCGTTAAAGCGCGTTTATACAGAATATGAATTCCAAGGGAACTTTTTGAAAAAAGTTCCCCTTGAACCCTCAAAAACTTTCATTTTTTTGCAGCAATGTTACAAAATAACTGGGATGCAGGGCCGCTGTCCTGCTTTTAAGAGGGCTTGGGAGAGATTTTACAAAAAATTTTCCAGTGTTGTTCTCGTTGAATTGCAGAGAGCTTTTCGGAGGCGAGGCTACGTTCGTTTTGAGATGGGTGGTTTGCAATTTTCGTGAAAAAAATGTGGATTTGTTGCGAAAAATCTTCAGAATGGTTTAAAAATTAGTTTATGTTTAAGAATTTACTGAAATGTTTCGTCGGACGACATTACAAGAAGTTTTACAAAGAATGTCTGCCGATTGTAGCAAAGATCAACGAAATCGAGAACCAACTGCAGGCGTTGACCGATGAACAGCTGAAAGAAAAAACGGAACAATTTAAAACCCGTTTTCAAAATGGTGAGTCATTGGATGCGTTATTGCCAGAAGCCTTTGCGACGGTGAAAAATGCAGCACGGCGTTTGGTGGGCACGCAAGCTGAGGTTTGCGGGCACATGTTGACGTGGGACATGATCCATTACGATGTTCAGCTGATCGGTGGTATTGCATTGCATCGCGGTTACATCGCAGAAATGGCGACCGGTGAAGGAAAAACGTTGGTCGCAACATTGCCGCTTTATTTGAATGCGCTTTCCGGCAAAAACTGCCAGCTGGTAACGGTGAACGATTATCTAGCACGTCGAGACTCTACTTGGATGGGACACTTATTCCAATTCTTGGGCCTCACCGTAGGTTGCATTCAGCATGATATGGGGCAAGAAGAGCGTTCAGAAGCTTACCGCAAGGATATCACCTACGGAACGGCTTCGGAATTCGGTTTCGATTATTTGCGCGATAACGGCATGGCTTTGCGGGCACAGGATCAGGTTCAGCGGGATCATTTCTACTGCATCGTGGATGAAGTCGACTCGATTCTAATTGATGAAGCCCGAACACCGCTCATTATTTCGGGGGTTGAAGAGGAAGATGATTCCGGTAAACTGTTCATGCAACTTTGCCCAGGAATTCAGCGTTTATACCGCTTGCAGAATCAGTTGTGTGCCGATTTAATGGAGCAAGCAAAGCCTTATTTGGTAGAAGGTTTGAAGCTGGAAGAATTTGAAAAAGGGCTTGAAAAGCTGTATCAGATTAAGCTTGGAAATCCCAAAAATCGCTTGTTACTTCACGTTTTGGAAGAAGGTCGTTTGCGTCGTGCCTTTGATAAATTCGAAACACAAATGGCGGCAGATTTCAATCGTCAGCGCGCTTATGATCTGAAAGAGGAACTCTATTACACGATTGAAGAAAAGTTTCACCAAGCGGACTTGACCGAAAAAGGACGCAATACGTTGAAGCCGAACGATCCAGATGCGTTTACATTGCCGGATTTGCCGACGATTTTCAGCGAAATCGAGGGCGATACAACACTGACGGCACAACAAAAGCAGGGCAAGCGTCAAGAAGCAGAAAAGATTTTCAACGATCGTAGTAGCTCGATTCATTGCATCAGCCAACTATTGCGGGCCTATACCTTGTACCAGAAGGACGATCAATATATGGTCGCCGACGGTCAGGTTATTATCATCGATGAAAACACGGGACGTGCCATGCCCGGTCGGCGTTGGAGTGAAGGTCTGCATCAAGCCGTTGAAGCCAAAGAAGGTTTGGTTCCCGAAAAGGAATCCAAAACGTACGCGACCATTACACTGCAGAACTATTTCCGTATGTACACCAAGTTGGCAGGTATGACGGGAACGGCGGAAACCGAAGCGCAGGAGTTTTTTGATATTTATCGACTAAAGGTCATGGCGATACCGACGCATAAGCCTTGCATTCGTATCGACGATAACGATGTTATCTATAAGACACGGCGGTCAAAATATCGTTCTGTCATAAAGGATATCGAAGAAGCTTACCATCGCGGACAGCCAGTTTTGGTCGGTACCACCTCGGTTGACGCTTCCGAGATTCTCAGCAAAATGTTGAAGGGCGCTAAAATTCCGCACAATGTCCTGAACGCCAAATATCACCAGCAGGAAGCGGAAATCGTGGCTCAGGCAGGACAAAAAGGTGCGGTAACCATCGCAACAAACATGGCAGGACGTGGTACCGATATTAAGCTGGGCGAAGGCGTTGCTGAATTGGGCGGCTTGCTTGTTTTGGGTACAGAACGGCATGAATCTCGGCGTATCGACCGTCAGTTGCGAGGCCGTTGCTCACGTCAGGGCGATCCGGGACGATCCAAGTTCTACATTTCTTTGGAAGATGATTTGATGCGTTTATTCGCTAATTCCGGACGCATTGGGGCCTTTTTAGAGCGTTCTATGTCCGAAGATGAGGAGTTGACGCATCCGTTCTTGAATCACTCCATTCAGTCCGCACAAAAGAAGGTCGAACAGCGCAATTACTCCATCCGTAAGCGTTTGTTGCAATACGATGATGTTTTGAATAAACAGCGCGAAATCGTATACAGCTTGCGAAATGAAACTTTGCGCACCGAAAGGCCGATAGATCTCGTTTTTGAGCTGATCGATGAGGAAATTAGCCAGCGTTTGAGCGCCTTGAACACAAAAGAGGGGCCGAACGCACATAAAGCAGCTTTGATTCAGATCGTCAGCTGGTTGAATTTGCAATTCCCGCTGTTTCTTGAGGCAAAAGACCTACAAGATAAGTCAATTGCGGAACTTCATGATATGATTTTAGAGAAAATCAAGACATATTATGCGGATAAACAGGCGATTGAAGGTGAAGAGATTTCGCAACAAATTGCGCGCTGGATTGTTTTACGAGCCATCGATAAAAACTGGCAAAATCAGCTAACGGAACTTGAAGATTTGCGGCAAAGTGTCAGCCTGCGCGGTTATGGACAAAAGGATCCGCTCATAGAGTATAAGATGGAGGCCTACCGCTGTTTTGAGCAGATGGTGACACAAATGCGCCAAGACATTTGTTTCCACCTATTCCGTTCATCGACACATCAGGAAAATATCGAGATGCTGTTACAAAATATCAGCCGCCGTGTTCACCTTTCGAGCGATGCGGAACCCGAAGCAGATCCACGTCGCGAAAAAGGGATTTCGTTGCCAAAGCCGATAAAACGTGAATTGCCAAAAGTGGGGCGTAATGATCCTTGTCCCTGTGGCAGTGGCAAAAAATTTAAGAAATGCTGCGGCAAGGATTTGATCGATTAACACCGAAATGGCGCTTCGAGCAAATCTATTGACTTGAGAAATGGAGTTTATTGGTATCGATTATGGCTCAAAATACATCGGACTCAGCTGGGGTTCGGAAGATTTGGGCGTAGCGGTACCGTTGAAATCCTTGCGCAATACTTCTCCCTCGGATGTCTTTGTGGCCTTAAATAAAATTGTTGCCGAAAAAGGTTGTGATGCCTTTGTTCTTGGCCTGCCGCTTCACATGGATGGTAACGAAGGTCGACGCGTTCAAGAAGTACGACAGTTTGCCAATAAACTCGAAGCACAGCTCAAAAAGCCGATTTTCTTTCAAGACGAACGCCTGTCCACACAAGCCACGCAATACCTTTCTGGAAATCAAACGCAATCACTCCATAAAGCTAAAAAACAGAAAGCACGCGGTATCGTCGATTCACAAGCCGCTATGATTATTTTGCAGGATTTCTTGGAGCAAAGGAAATATCCTTAATTTGAGAGATCTTTTGTAAAAGCTCTCTCAAACTTTCTTAAAACTTTTATTTTTTTGCAACTTTGTTGCAAAATGATAAAAAGTTTTTGAGGGTTTAAGGGAAACTTTTTTCAAAAAGTTCCCTTGTGACAGACAAACTTTAGAAAAAGCTTTTTACCAAGCTTTTTACGATCAACGACCAGCCATCCACCAGTACGAACAGCAGAATTTTGAAGGGCAGGGCCAAGATAGCAGGCGGCATCATCATCATCCCCATTGCCATTAGGATGGAAGCTACGATAAAGTCGATGAGCAGGAAGGGCAAAAAGATCATAAATCCCATTTGGAATGCGGTTCGCAGTTCGCTCAAAATGAAGGCTGGAATGACAATGGTCAGCGATAAATCCTCGCGTTTATCGGGAAATTTTTCTAGACGCGATAAATCGAGGAAAAACTCCAGATCTTTGGCACGTGTCTGCCCCAACATAAAACTTTTGAGGTGCCGGCAACCGATTTCGACCGCCTGTTTGGAGGTAATTTTGTGCAGATTATAGGGTTCTATAGCTGTTTTATAGATACGCTCACCCACTGGAGCCATTAAGAAAATGCTTAAGAAAAAGGCTAAACCGATGATGATGGGATTCGCAGGATTAGAGCCAAGTCCCAGCGCATTCCGAACAAAGCTTAAAACGATGACAATGCGTGTGAAGCTGGTGGTCAACATAACAATCGAAGGTGCCAGCATAAGCAATGTCATCAACAAAGCCAATTGTATGCTCGGTGTCCAATCGTTACCATTCAGCAGGTTGAAATTATTCCACTGAATCTGCAAGGAGGCATTCGTAGCCGCATCCATGATCATATTCGGAAACAGACCCATGCTTACAGCTTACCTTTTTTAATCTACGTTCGCAAGCTAATTTCTCTCCAAAGAGATCAAAAAAATTGGGAGATTTTTTGTAAAAAATCCTTCAAACTCCCTTAAAAGCAGAGCGGTGGCCCTGCACCCCGTTCATTTTGCAACATGGTTGCAAAATGATGAAAGTTTTTGAAGGTTTAAGGGAAACTTTTTTCAAAAAGTTCCCTCTTAAGCTACGTCCTTATGGTTTTTGCATCAAAATCAACAAAACAGACCTCCCCTACTGAGAAGGCCTGTCGGTTTGCAACTCTCGTTGCTTGTATGAAGAAAAAGCTTACTTAGAAACTGCGAAACGCTTTTCTTTAACCTGGCTCGCTGCTTTACCGATACGTCCGCGCAAGTAGTACATTTTCGAGGATCTTAAAACAACGCTCTCCTTGGTAACTTCGATCTTAACAACATTGGGCGATTGCAGAGGGAACACACGTTCTACACCGAATCCGGAAACGACACGACGAACGGTGAAGGTTTCCGCGATGCCAGACCCCTTGCGGGCGATTACGATGCCGGTGAAAACCTGAATACGTTCTTTCCCGTTTTCACTGACGCGAATAGAAACAGCAACCTCATCGCCAACTTTAAAAGGGTTATGATGATTTTTTACCTGATCTGCAGTAACTTCTTTAAGAATAGCTTGGCTCATTTTTTTATCAATTAAAGATTAAATCGGGACGACGGCGGATCGTCCTCAACATTTGTTGTTCTAAGCGCCACTTAGCAACCGCTTCATGATCGCCAGAAAGCAAAACCTCCGGGACAGCATCACCCTTAAACTCGGTGGGACGTGTATATTGTGGGAACGTCAACAATCCATGACTAAAACTATCCTGCTCCAAGGATTGTTCTGCACCTAAAACTCCAGGCACATAGCGCGCAACGGCATCGATTAAGACCGCTGCGGGCAGCGTTCCATTGGTCAACACATAATCTCCAATGGAAATTTCTTCGTTCACACAACGATTGCGAAAACGTTCGTCGATGCTCTCATAATGTCCGGAAACCAGCAATAAATGCGAATATTGGGCAAGCGACCGAACTTTTTGTGTCGTTAACGGTTGACCATCCGGGCACAGATAAACGACATGGGTGTCTTGGGTTTGCATAGACGCAATGGCATCGCACAAAACTTCCGTTTGCAGTACCATTCCGGCTCCACCACCAAAAGGTCGATCATCGACCGTACGACGGGCATCCTTCGCCCAGTCGCGCAAATTATGGACCTGAAGATCGATGAGATGTTCGCGCACAGCCCGGCCTACGATGCTTTCAGAAACGAAACCATCCAACATTTTCGGGAAAAGCGTTAGAACATCAATCTTCATAGAATCTACTTACGGGAAACTTTCAATAAATGGCGAGCTGTGTCGGTCAATTGAGCCCCTTGTGACAACCAATAGTCGGCTCTTTCGACGTTCATTTTCACCTTCTCCGTGTTTCCCTTTGCAATAGGATTGTAGTATCCCAAAACTTCAACCGAACGTCCGTCGCGACGCATAGATGCCTCGGCAACGACCACCCGATACGTCGGATTATGTTTTGCTCCGTAGCGCTGTAAACGTATTTTTAATGCCATATTTTTAAAAATTCTGAATTCACGAACTCACTTGTTTTACAAATAAGCTATTCCATAAAGCAACAGTTTTTTATCTTTGTCAAGTGTGTTTTTGCAAGTTCAACGCCTAATTTTAAAAAAATATCGCGTTTTCTTGATTTTTTTAAAAAAGAGTATACACTCGCGGTCGCTATGAAGAAGATGTCATTGTTCATGTTGATCGTTACGAACGTATTTTCCGTTTTTGCTGATTACGGTTACTATTATTCGCCGGAAATGGTGAAACAATTAGCTTATTTACTTTCTTGTCTGCAATATGAGGATATTGCTTTTATCATTCATACAACTACGAAAGATATGCCTCCTGATGAATTTGAAAACGTAGTTGGGCCTCATTTTAGGGATATGCCTAACGAAATTGCACGGCAATTATTTGCAATAACACCAGAACCCAAAGATATAATGTGTGGACTTCTAGAGGATATTCAAAGGTGGTATGCGGTGAAGGATATAAATTTTTACGAACGGTTTGATCGGTACTTTCGGTACTTTTTATACCAACAAGATGAAGAATTTTTAACCCATCTTGTTCGTACTGCTGAAGGAAGGGTATCGTTTCAATTTTTACTTCGAATGATTGTATCCCCTTCTTGGGAAACCTCAAATCTAGAAAAATACCTGATAACTCGCTTCTTTGAAAAATTACCCTTAAAAATCCAATTTGTCGCGATAATTGAGATACGAGAGCTCATTGGAGAGGAAGACTATTGTACTATTTGTAAAACTTGTAGGAATTTAGAGGAGCTACTTAAAAAACTTGATGCCTGGTTTTTAAAAAGTGGGAACAGGCTTTTCTACAAATATTTCCTTAAAAGACTCAATTTTCACATAAATATTTTTCTAAAAGGACATCTTCCTATCGCTGCTGCCTAGAGCGCGTCTACGGGAGATAAAAAGTTATAAAAGCGCATAAACCCTAAGGGAAACTTTTTAAAAAAACTTCCCTTGAACCCTCAAAACCTTTCATAATTTTGCAACAATGTTGCAAAACAAGAAAAGGTTTAAGAGAGTTTGAGGGATTTTTTGCAAACTTGGACTTATGCTTCTTTCCTTAAATAAAAGGTTGCATTTGCAAATAATAAGCGCTTAACTGATGGGTTGTAAAAGGCATAAGAGATGGAAACGCAGTTGTGCATGAAAGATCTGGTGGCGTTTTGTAAACGCAAAGGTTTTATTTTCTTGTCGTCCGATATTTATGGCGGATTGAACGGTTTTTTTGATTACGGACCTTTGGGCGTTGAATTGAAGCGCAATATCAAAGCAGCTTGGTGGAATAGCATGGTGCATGAACGCGAAGACGTGGTTGGGCTGGATAGCTCGATTATATTGCATCCCAATGTTTGGAAAGCTTCGGGACATGTCGATGGCTTCTCGGATCCTATGGTCGATTGCAAGGTTACCAAGATGCGTTATCGTGCTGACCAAGTATTCTACAGCCCTGTCCGCATAAATGGGGAAGTCGTAGGCTACATCTGTGTTGCCGACGGAGAAAATCGCGATGCAGAAATTGAAAAGAAGGTAAAGGCATTATTGAAATCTGTGCAACGTGCAGGAGAATGTATCGATGCACTCCAATTAAAGCCCTTAACCGAAGCTAAACCGGAAGAATATGCATTAATTCCGTCGCCGGCAACCGATAAGCCGGGTGATTTGACGCCTCCGAGGGATTTCAACTTGATGTTCCAAACACAAGTGGGTGCGGTTGCTTCCGAATCCAGCGTTGCTTATTTGCGCCCCGAAACCGCGCAGGGTATTTTTATCCATTTCAAAAACGTTGTCGATTCCACACGCGTTAAGGTTCCCTTCGGTATTGCTCAAATCGGTAAAGCGTTTCGCAATGAAATCACTCCACGTAATTTCATTTTCCGTTCGCGTGAATTTGAACAAATGGAAATGGAATATTTCATCCCAGCGGATGAGGCTGTGTGGCAGGAATTACATAAGCAGTGGATTGAAACACGTTATGATTGGCATTGTTCCATCGGTATCAAAAAAGAATGGTTGAGTTTGGATGTTCATAAGAAAGAAGATTTGGCGCATTATGCGAAAGCATGCACGGACATCATGTTCAAATATCCCTTCGGTGTACAAGAATTGGAAGGCATTGCTGTACGCGGAAACTTTGATTTGACGCAACATCAGAAGTTTAGTGGAAAACCGCTGGAGTACTTCGATGAGGAACGCAAACAGAAATATTTGCCATACGTCATTGAGCCTTCGGTAGGTGTCGATCGTACGCTTCTGGCTCTGTTGGTTTCGGCCTACGATGAAGATGAAATCAATGGCGAAAGGCGCGTCGTATTGCATTTTAAGCCCCAGATTGCCCCTGTAAAGATTGCTGTATTTCCTTTGGTTAAAAACAAGCCGGAACTTGTTGAGAAGGCGCGAGCATTGTTTAAACGCCTGCAGAAGCGCTGGTACACCGCCTATGATGAAGCCGGAGCCATCGGTCGCCGCTACCGTCGCATGGATGAAATCGGTACGCCTTGGTGTGTAACGGTGGATTTCGATTCGTTGGACAACCATACTTACACCTTACGGGATCGCGATACAACCCAACAAACACGCCTATCCGAAGATGAATTGATTAAATTTTTCGAACAACACCTTGCCTAAATGAAGCACATTTCTTATTCAAAACAAACCATCGACGATTCAGACATTCAAGCCGTTACAGAGGTATTGCGCAGCGATTTTGTTACACAAGGCCCGCAAATTACCGCTTTTGAAGAAGCTTTGAAGCGTTACCTTAATGTTAAGCACGCCATTGTTGTCTCTAACGGCACTTCGGCGCTACATTTGGCTTATTTGGCGCTCAACTTAAAAGGTTATGAGGTTTTCACAACCCCTATTACCTTTGCAGCAACCTCCAATATGCTGCACGAAGTTGGTGCGCACGTTCATTTTATCGATGTAGATCCGTTAACCGGCATCATGGAGGTTAAAGCCTTAGAAGAAGCGCTGGAACAAGCCAACCCTGGAGCTCCGAAAGCGATTGTTCCGGTATCTTTGCAAGGTATTCCGGCAGATTTACCCGCCATTTATGCATTGGCAAAAAAATATAATGCTAAAGTGGTCGAAGATGCTGCGCACAGCTTGGGAGGCGAATACAGTTACGAAGGTAAAAATTACAAAAGTGCATCGTGTGCTCACAGCGATTTGGCGACGCTCAGCTTCCATCCCCTGAAAACCATTTGTTGCGGTGAAGGTGGCGCAGTAACCACCAACGAGGACGCTTTGGCAGAACAGGTGCGTCTGATCCGTAACCATGGATTGAAAGCCTTGCCTAATACCTACCTGCGGGAACAGAAGGCTTGGGGTTTCAATTACCGCATGACAGATTTGCAGGCCGCTTTGGGTGTTTCTCAATTGAAACGCATTTCGTTCTTTTTGGGTAGACGGCGGTCCTTGGCTCATCGCTACGCGGAAATTATGGCACAAGAACCTTACCGCGATCACATTAAAATAACACCGCTCTGTGAAGGGAGTTCATACCATCTGTTTGTGATCCATTTCAACAATTTGCAGGCGCGGGATTTTGCGTATCGTTTCTTAAAAGAGAACGGTATCGAAACACAAGTTCACTATGTGCCCTTATACAAATTCCAATTGTACAAAGAACTATTGGGCGAAATGCATTTGCCAGGCGCTGAAGCTTATTATCAAGGTTGCTTGAGCATTCCTATTTACCCCAATTTACCCCAAGAAGACCAAGATTACGTATTGGATATCTTGGCTCAATGTTGCCAACATTTGTAAAGTATTATGTCAAACGTCAGAGTTAGATTTGCCCCAAGTCCTACAGGCTACTTCCACATTGGAGGAGCTCGTACGGCTTTATTTAATTGGTTGTATGCGAAGCATACCGGTGGAACTTTTGTGCTCCGCATCGAAGATTCCGACACCGAACGTAACAAAAAGGAATCGCTAGAATCTCTTTTGACCAATTTGCGCTGGATGGGCCTCGATTGGGATGAAGGCCCCGAAGTGGGTGGTCCCTATGGTCCCTATTTTCAAAGCGAACGCAACGATATTTACAAAAAATACCTCAAGCAATTGCAGGATGAAGGCCTCGCGTATGAGAAGGAAGGGGCTATTTGGCTAAAAGTTTCCGGAGAAACGCAAACCATCGATGATATCATTCATGGTCCCGTTCGCCGGTTGGAAGAGAAGGATTTCGTCATTTATCGTTCTAATGGCACACCGGTTTTCCATTTCGTCAACGTAATCGACGATATCGATATGAAAATTACGCATGTCATTCGCGGCGAAGATCATCTTTCGAACACCAGCAAACATATGGAACTGTACCATGCATTTGGTGTACCCGCTCCGAAGTTTGCGCACATTCCGCTCATTCTAAAAACCGATGGTCCAGGGAAAATGAGCAAACGCGATCGTGGTTCGTTGGTAGAAGAATATCGCGATAAATTCTTCTTGCCGGAAGGGCTTATCAATTACCTTTCGTTGTTGGGATGGTCGCCCAAAAATGATCAAGAACTGATGTCTTTGGAAGAAATCATTGCAGCTTTCGATCTTCCGGGGATCAATAAAACCCATGCTCGATTCGACGAAAAGAAGTTGAATTATATCAACGCTGAACATTTGAAGCACTTATCCAAAGAAGCCTTCTTTGAGAAAGGTATTCAAGTCCTAAAGGCAACCGGTCACGAAGATTATACTCACAATGTGCCTTTGCTGAAGGAAGTTTTTGCGATTGTGCAAGAAAAGTTGCGTTCCTTCGAAGAACTGCCCAATTTCATAGGCTACTTCTTCGATGACAATTACAACTTTGATGAAAAAGCGCTGCAGAAGGTTCTGAAGCATGAACCTCAGGTACGCCTCGCAGAAATTAGGACTTTGCTGGCTTCTATGGAAGAATTCAGTTGCGAAACTATAGAGGCTGAATTGAAGCAATTAGCTGAGCGTAATGGTGTACAACCCGGTGACTATATCCATACCCTGCGCTTTGCTGTTTCTGGACGCAGCGTTGGCCCCAGCTTGTATCATATGTTGGTCGTTATGGGGAAAGATAACGTGCTGAAACGTATTCAGCGTTGTTTGGATGCTAAGCTATTCTGATGCGCATCACAGGCGGATTGGCACGTGGTATCGCTTTGGATGTACCTAAAAAAGGCGAGGTACGTCCCGCAACGGATTTCGTTCGTGAGCGTATCTTTGGGCGTTTGGCAACGGCGATACAAAACACCAACGTGTTAGATTGCTTCGCGGGAACTGGAGCTTATGGGCTTGAAGCGCTGAGTCGTGGCGCTCAACACGTTTGTTTTGTAGAAAAAGATCTACGGGTTGTTTCTGTATTGCGAAATAATTGCGCAAAAGTCTGCAAAAGCCTACAAAGGGAAGTGTCCTCTGCTGTAAGCATTATTTCTGTGGATGCCTTTCATTTTGACTTTAGCCGCCTGGAATTTCCAATAAATTACATCTTTTTTGACCCGCCTTACCGTTTTTGGGAAGAATGTAGTGCAGCAATGCTTAATTTACTTGAGAAACTAGCACAGATCTTTCCAAAAAGTCAGATGGTTATCGAGTATCCATCGCAGTTTATCTGGTCTGAACAGATACCTTGGGAACCGATTTATCCGATCCCATCTCGTAAGAAAAAGAATGTCCCCGAAAACAATCTATTTCGGAAGCGATAGCTAAATGGATTTAAAGGAACTTTTTGAAAAAAGCCTCCCTTGAACTCTCAAAAACTTTCCTTATTTTGCAACAATGTTGCAAAATGAATGGGGTTCAGGGCCGCCGCTCTGCTTTTGAGAAGGTTCGTAAAAGTTTTTACAAAAGATCTCCCCAAAAGGATGCCCCTTACCGCTCGTTTCTTTCGTCTTCTTTTTCCTGTTCTCGAATTTGGTGTATCATTTCTTGCGTAAAACGCTGCGTCGATCGCGTCATTTGATCCCAAATGTAACGGGTGTTGGAATCTACCAAATTTTTATGACGTTCTTCATAAGATAACCCTTCGGGAGTTCTTACATCTCCTGAAGGAACAACCTCTCCTTCCGAAGACGGCAGAGGCGATGCAGATGGTGAAATAGGATTGATTGACATAATGCTTCCTGGGTTTTAGAGTGTAATATAGACTTGGTTTGCGCTTGCCAAGTTAACATAACTCTATACTTTCTTAAAGGGAAAGGCAAATAAAATATGATTTTGGCAAAACAATTATTTCGTAAACTTCCCGATGATTGGATTTTTGGCAAATATTTTTCGCTAGAATTGCCTGTGTTTGAATGGGTTCGAGCGATTTCCGTTGCTTTAACCGATTTTTTTGAAAAAACACCGAAAAACGCCCGTATTTTTTCTGAAATTCCACCACAGCTTTACATTAAAGGCGATGTTTATATCGGCAAAAATGTCAGTTTGCCTCCGTATGGTTATATCGAAGGTCCAGCCTATATCGGCGATAATTGCGTACTTCGACCAAGCATTTATATTCGTGGTAACCTTATCGCTTGGAGCGATTGCGTCTTGGGCAATTCCTGCGAATTCAAAAATGCGCTGCTTCTAGATCATGTGCAAGTGCCTCATTTCAATTACGTTGGTGATTCGCTTTTAGGCTCGCATGCTCACCTGGGGGCAGGATGCATATTGTCCAATTTGCGGTTTGATCGTCAGCCGGTTCGCATGCGAGATACCGATGGACAACGCTTCGAAACGGGATTGAAAAAACTGGGCGGATTGCTGGGCGATGAAGCTGAAGCTGGTTGTAATGCTGTTTTGCAACCCGGAGCGTGCTTATTTCCGGGTACAAAAGTTTTCCCTTGCGAAGCCTTCGCCGGAACACGTATTTAAGCGCTTTTTGGCACAATAAATGCTTTTCTTAAGGTGTGAATATAAGAAAAGCTGGTAAGTTAGTAATTTGCTCGCAAGGAGGTGAACAATGACACGACACCTGCTTTCAGATATTCCTGCATATAAAAAACAGCAACAGGCGGCAAAACGCTTGTTCCGAAAAATGCAAATAGAGGAGGTGTCTCACATTATACCCTTGTTACCCAATAAAATTATCGTTCACTATCGTCCGGTGGAGGAGGATATCGCTATAAAAATGAAAAACTTTTTAAAAAGTATACTGAAACATCTAAAAAAATTTCGGTGTTTTGGCAGCAAGCGTAGCGTTTGCGTTGTAAAATCGAAAGAGGTTTTTCAACTACATGCATGGAAACATTTACGCGAACAGCTGCAACAGTATTTGAACGGCATTTTGGCGGGTAAGGCGGAATCTGATAATTATATAGAAAAAATCTTACGACCGATTGAACTCAATACGTTCCTGTGTGCTGAACAAGCCGTGCAAATTGCTTTCCTAGAGGCTATGCGATTTTTCAATAAATCTCAATTGTGTCAATTGGAGCAATATGCAGAACATTTCGAAACAGGAGCCCAAAACTTCGTACCTTCTTTCTTGTTTGAAATGAAGCGAGCATTGCAATGGACATTCGAGTTAAGAAATGCTTGGGGATGTATTAAACGAGGCACGCGACATGATCCGAAAGTGCCGTTAGAAGATATCGCAGAACTGGTTTTCAGATGAAAAATTACTACGAGATCTTGGGGATAACCGAGGATGCTTCGCAAGAAGACATCCAAGAGGCGTATCGGAAATTGGCAAAGAAATTCCATCCCGACCTGAATGGCGGCGATCCGTTTTTTGCTAAACATTTCGCGGGCATACAAGAAGCTTATGATTTTTTGTCCGATTCCAAAAAACGAAAGCAATTGCAACGACAGCAGATGCTTTCGGAAGCAAGTGAAGGAGTCATTTCAGATACCGTAGATCGCAAGATTATTGCTTATTGTGCACATAGTCGCGCATTTCGCAAGACGAAGCAACAATACGAACATCATTGCCCTATGGAAGCCAAAGACAAAAGCTGGACTTACTTCGGCTACGGATGCCTGGGAGTGGGGGCTCTCATCGTCCTATGCGGATTTATAGCCCTACTCATCTGTCCTACGCTTCAATTAGGTCAATTATGTTTCAAATTGCTGGTCATTGCCAAATACGTAACATTTGTCGCAATGCTGGTCGCGGGATTTATCGGTCTGAATAAGTATCTGGAATCCGCCGGTATAATTTAGGACGGACCTACATAAGTTGGTAGGTTGCAATTTTGAGGGATTTTTTGTAAAAAATCCCTCAAACTTCCTTAAAAGCAGGTTAGATGCCCTGAACCTCAGTCATCTTGCAACAGTGTTGCAAAATAAGGAAAAGTTTTTGAGGGTTTAAGGGAACTTTTCCCAAAAAGTTTCCTTGCGATTTTATTCTCTTATATTTTAGTATTTACCTTTCAAGATACACCATTTAATGCGGAGCAGATTTCGCAAAGATGGTTAGGGCGACAGGCTTGGCGGTTACAGAATTGGCGACCGAAAGAGATGATTTGAATGTGACGTTTAAACCAGGTATTTTCGGGAAAAATCTGTTTCAAATCGCGTTCGACACGTTCGACCGAAGGGCCGGGGCTTAAGTGCCACTTTATGGCTAATCGGCGGATATGAGTATCTACCGGGAATGCAGGAATACCAAAAGCGTGACCTAAAACAACAGAAGCGGTTTTATGACCAACGCCGGAAAGTTTTTCGAGTGCTTCAAAAGTGTTCGGTACAACGCCATTATGAAGCGTACATAATTGTTCCGAAAGTTCGCGAATATAATGTGCTTTCGTGTGGTAAAAACCGCATGAATAGATGATTTTACCGATGGTTTTTTCGGATAGCGAAGCCATTTTTTGTGGCGTATTGGCAAGCTTGAATAATTCGGGCGTTACACGATTGACCTGTTCATCATGACATTGAGCCGAAAGTAGGGTAGCGATAAGCAGTGTAAATGGGGTTGTGTATTCCAAAGAGGCTTGCGGATGAGGATAATGGTTGTCCAGAATTCGCGTGATGATATTGATACGTTCTTCTATTCGCATACATCGGCCAAAGGTTGCATTTTATTATGAAATAGAAGCCCCATAATCAGGAGCGCATTAGCAGCGACCATAAGGGATATGAGGGCTACGCTATAGGAGGAAAATTCCTTTATCAAGCCGATGATAAAGGGCCCCAAAGAACTTCCCAAGCACATACAGCTGGAGGCCCAACCGTTGATAGTTCCTATGTACTTTGTGCCAAAAATGTTGGGTAAAACCATATAGGTGACAATCTGATTCATGCCCCAATAGCACCCAGCAACGAGGATAAATCCCCATAAAGCGTAAGTGTTGGCAATGTTTTTCAAACAGAACACATAAAAACAATCCAAGAACAAGAATAAAAACAGCGAATATTTGCTGCCAATTTTATTGAAATAATATCCACATAAAAAGGTCATTACGTTGGTTATAATAGATACCAAGATAAGACTTTGCACCACAAGCTCAGGATTGGCTCCAAAATCTTCACACATGGGAATAAGGTGAAAGGCTACACCTGTATTTTGAAAAGCTTTCAGGAACAATGCTGCCATGATAATCCAAAAGACCGGCTTTTTTATAAAATCGCCACGTACTTTCTTGACGGGCCTCTTATCCTTGGTTGTGCAATGAGAAGGTTTCTTAATAAAATTACAGAACCCAAACAGCAATACAATCCAAAATATGCCAATCACTAACCAAACTTGGAACCATTCGTAATGTTTATGTATTTGGAAATTTAACCATGGCACAGCAGAGGCAATCGTGGATAAAATAAAACAAGAGGTTGCAGCTGCAATGCCTCGATTTTTATCAAACCAGACGGCAGTTGTGGAACGTCCTACAACGGCATAAGCATGTACCGATGCTCGGATGGCTGCGAATCCCAATGCGAATAAGCAAAAATTAAAAAAAGCATGCAATTCTAAGAATTTTAGCATGCTCAATACGATAAATGCAGCGCCAAACACACATACATAGAATCGCATAAAATGCACGGGACTTTTGTTGTCATAGGAAAATCCAATTTTGGGTAGGAAAAAACCAGCGAATAGGTTGGCTAACGTGTAAGCACCACTGATTTGTGCTGTGGTTAATGATAGATCATGGCATAAATCTTTCAAAAAAGGACTTAATGCTGTGGTACGTCCGAATCCGGCTAAGCCTTCAATCAGCGTTATAATCAGCAAAATAAACCAACCAAGATTCATGTTCTTCTATACAAAGTTATTTTGAATAAAAACTCAATCTTATACTGTCAAAATCAGTTAGACGCGGTGTTTTTATGAGTAAACAACCTGTTTAGGAAAGGAAAATTTTTCTAAAGCAATAAAAAGGTTGAAAATTTTTCCAACATGTTATAGTATATTAATAGAATTGAACTGTAGGGGACGCACAATGCAATTTGATAAAGTTTTGATTGTTGACGATGAATTGGTGATACGCAAGTCACTGGAAGAACAGCTGCGCTGCAATCGCTATACCGTTGCTTCGGCATCTACTCTATCAGCCGCAGAAAACCTACTTGCGAAGGATAATTTCGATTTAGTTTTCTTGGATGTAAGACTCCCGGATGGCGACGGCAAACAATTACTGAAACACTTTAATTCGCTTCCAGATTCTGCTGAAAAGCCGTTAACCGTTGTTATCACAGGTTACGGATCCATAGAATCCGCCGTTGCTTGCATGAAGTTGGGAGCTTTTGATTACATTATAAAACCTTTCTCACTGCAGGAAATTGATGTCGTTTTGCAAAAAGCGGAATCTTTCTTCCATTTGATGAAGGTAAACCAATTCTTTTCATCGCAGGTTAATGACGAAGAAAGCGTTGGTTTGTTGGGAGAAAGCCCTGCTATAAAGCATATCCGTTCGTTGATTACCAAGGTAGCTACCACGGAAGCTACCGTCTTGATTACCGGCGAGAATGGTACCGGTAAGGAGTTGGTTGCCCACGAAATTCATCGACAAAGCCATTTAGCTAGCAATCCCTACATCACAGTAAATTGTGCGGCTATTGCAGAAAATTTAATTGAGAGCGAATTCTTTGGACATGAAAAAGGCGCCTTTACCAATGCGATACAGCGGCGTCTGGGACGTTTCGAACTTGCCAATAACGGTACGATTTTACTGGATGAAATTGCGGAAATCTCGCCCCATCTCCAGGCAAAATTGTTGCGTGTGCTTCAAGAAAAAGAATTTGAGCGTGTGGGTGGAACCAAGACGCTCAAAGTTAATGTCCGCGTTATCGCTTCTACCAATCGAGATCTGCGCCAATCTGTTTTGAAGGGCGACTTCCGTGAGGATTTATACTACCGACTAAACGTTTTCCCCATAGAAATTCCACCGTTGCGGGAACGTGGCGATGATATTTTGTTGCTGTCGGATTTCTTTTTAAAACGCTATATGCGGAAACATGGTATCCAACTAAAAGGGTTTTCGGCTGAAGCCAAAAGCGCTCTTATGGCGCATCGTTGGCCTGGAAACGTTCGCGAGCTTCAAAACTCCATAGAGCGTGCTATTATACTGTCCAATGGTCAAGAATGGATATTCCCCAATGCGCTTAATTTATCCGCCAATCCAGTAATTGAAATTTCGGATACCGCAGGTGAAACAGCATCCACCCCATCTCAAGAAGAGCCGTTGGTAAATCTCGAGACTGTGGAAAAACGGCACATTTTACGAGTCCTCGAAGCCACTCACGGCAATCGCACCAAAGCCGCCGGCCTTCTCGACATTAGCACACGTACTCTGAGCAATAAACTCAAACAGTACGCCTTATGCGAGACAAAAGGGTAAATCACCACCTTTGGCCTTTAGAAATTTTTATCCCATTTTTTTAATTAAAGATCCAGACTCTGTAAGGTTTCACCCAATATTAAAGTCCGTCTATCCAAATTTGCAATCTTTAGCTAAAGTGCTTGTTTCTGCTTCAGCAGCCAGCGCTGTAAACATAGCACGCCGGCCAATGTGATTCCGCTTTGGAAGGTTCCTTGCTCGATAACTTCATCCAGCTTATCTAAGGGCAGCAGATGGGTACGTAAATCTTCGGCGACATCGAACTGGGTATCGTAAAGTTTTTTACAATTTCGGATCAGATAGAAATAAACACGCGTGGTTTGTATTGCCGGATTGGCACAGCAGTCGCATAAAAGCACCGAATGATCGCCTGAAAAACCGGTTTCCTCCCTAAGTTCACGAAAAGCAGCCTGCTCAACCGACTCATCCGTTTCAATACCGCCACCGGGCAATTCCAGTGTAATATCATCAGTTCCGGCTCGATATTGACTTACGAGTATGAGTTCATTATGCTCTGTAAGCGCCAAGCATTGAATCCAATCTTTTCGATTGTTAAGTACAAAAAAATCATACTTACGACCATCGGGATGATGCCCTTGGTAACGATAAACGCCCCAAATAGGGTTGTCGTGCAGTAACTGCTTGGACGTGATATCCCATTTAGGAGGTTTTTCTTGATGGCTAAACCATGTGTCAATCATTGTTTCTCCTCGAAAGCAAGAAATAATACAACAGCTGCCCCAAAGAAGCCACGAAGGCAGCAACATAGGTCATTGCAGCCGCATCCAGAGTTTCGCAAACACCACGCGATTCTTCATGATCGACGATAGACAATTGTACCAGAATCTTTTTTGCACGTGCACTGGCGTCAAATTCCACCGGCAGTGTTACCAATTGAAAAATAGCCAAAATGAGATAAATCCAAACAGCTAGCTTTATTAGGCCAAAAATTCCCAGGAAGAAACCACCGATGATAATCCACGGCAACATTTGGCAAGCCACATTCGTAATCGGAATCAGCGCCGAACGTAATTGTAATGGCGCATAAGCTTGCTTGTGTTGAATCGCGTGTCCTGCTTCATGTGCCGCAACCCCCAAGGCTGCTAACGACGTTCCATAGTAATTCTCTTTGCTTAATGCCAACCGGCGATGCATGGGATCATAATGATCCGTTAAAGTTCCTTCAATGGAAACAATCTTAACATTATGAATGCCGGCTTGTTCCATAACCGCTTGAGCTGCCTCAGCACCCGTTATGCGTCCTTTCGACAAAACATGGCTCCATTTGCTGTACTTGGAATATACCTGCATTTGCGCCCAAATACCCAAGAACAACGGAAATATAATGCAAACTAAATAAATCGTCATATCACAAACCCTTTTTCAAATTAACTAAGATTGACGCTATAATTTATTCCTAAATTTTGCAAGATTTTTAATGTAGCAATTGTAATTTTCATCAAAATAGAAGCTTGCATGTTCAACATTGAAGGGGCTTCAGTTACATCCAAAGTTGAACTTACAAATATCATTTCTTTTTGGCTTGAAAAAATTTTTTATATGAACTACGAATAATTTGCAGGTGCGGTAGTTGTGCATCTAAAGATTATGAAACAGCTTGTAATAGCCGAAAAGCCCAGTGTTGCTAAAGATTTGGCGAAGGCATTGGGAAAATTTAAGCAAAATAAAGAAGGTTATTTTGAGCGTGAGGACATGATTATCACGTCCGCGCTAGGGCATTTGGTTGAGCTGTATATGCCAGGTGATTTTGATCCAAAGTATCGCTATTGGTCGTTGAAGAATCTGCCCATTTTACCGGAAAAGTTTTTATTAAAGCCTATTGAAAAGACCGCAGATCGTTTTAAGTTCTTAAAAAAGATGATGTCCCGCAAAGATGTGGATAGTCTCATCAATGCTTGCGATGCCGGTCGAGAGGGAGAGCTTATTTTTGCGTATCTTTGTGAACTTGCGAGCTGCAATAAGCCTAAACAGCGACTGTGGTTATCCTCCATGACACCGGATGCCATCCGGGAGGCTTTTGAGCATCTGAGAACCTCCGAAAGTATGCAACCCTTGGAGGCAGCTGCTCGGTGCCGTTCTGAAGCTGATTGGTTGGTCGGTATCAATGGGACGCGCGCTGTAACGGGACGCATGTTTGGTTCTCGGCGCGGGGAAATTGCAAGCGTTGGACGTGTTCAAACACCCACATTAGCGCTTATTTGCGAGCGCGAGCAGGCTATAAAGGCATTTCAACCTACACCGTTTTGGAAGATCTCGGGTCGTTTTGCAATTAAGAATGGTGTGTATGACGGCTATTTACAGCGCAATAACTTCAAAAAGCAGAACGATGAAGATCGCAACGATCGTTTTTGGGACAAAGAGGATGTGGAACGCGTTCTGCAAGCATTACAGCAGCATCTAACCGCTTCTTGGGATGTTCACGAATCGGTAAAAACAACGAAACAATCCGCGCCCAAATTATTCGATTTAACATCGTTGCAACGGGAATGCAATCAGCGTTTTGGATATTCTGCTAAATTTACGTTGGATATGGCTCAAGCTTTGTACGAAAAGCATAAAGCGCTGACCTATCCTCGAACAGATTCGAAAGCCTTGCCCGAAGATTACGCGCCCACTTGCATAGCCACATTGCAGAAATTGGATGAAGTTTACGCGGGATTTGCGAAAAAAATCCTTGATAATAAGTGGGTAAATCCTGCATCGAAAGTGATTTTTAATAACAAAGCCATTTCGGATCACTTTGCCATCATCCCAACGGGAACGCTGCCGAAAAACCTGAAGGAAAGCGAACAGAAAGTGTACGATCTTGTTGTGCGGCGCTTTATCTCTGTATTTTTCCCGGCGGCAGAGTTTGCGATTACGACGCGTTTGACGACCCTCGAAGATTTTACGTTTAAGACGGAAGGCAAAGTCCTTGTTCAACCTGGATGGCTCGAAGTTAATCGGAAATCGGATGCTAAAGAAGGATTACCAGCGCTTACTCCTGAAGACGAGGGGAAATCCAAGCCAGAAACGTTTGAGCTTTTATCCGAAGAAACACGACCGCCGGCGCGATTTACGGAAGCGACGCTTTTGGCAAGCATGGAACGTGCGGGTCAGTTTGTTGAAGATGACGAATTGGCTGAAGCTATGAGGGATAAGGGCTTAGGAACGCCCGCTACACGCGCTCAAATTATCGAAAATCTTATAGGCACCAAGTATTTGGAGCGCAAAGAAAAGGAGCTCGTACCTACCGCAAAAGCCGATCAATTGCTGGAGTTTTTGAAAACTGTAAAGGTTCAGGAACTTGCTAGTCCTGCGTTGACAGGAGAATGGGAATATCGGCTTCATCTCATCCAAAACGGTCAACTTAGCCGAGAACAATTTATGTCAGATATCAAGACCATGTCTTCTAAAATTGTGGAGAGCGTACTCGCTTTCAAAGACAGCGAAAATGAACATCGCCCAACAGAAATTATATCGCCTTCTGACGGTAAATGCATGCTAGAAACCTTCCGTGCTTTTAAGTCGCAAGATGGCAAAATTTCGATCTTTAAAGTTATCGGAAATCGTAAAATGTCCGAAGCGGAAATTGCTGAATTGGTTCAAAAGCGACAAATTGGTCCTCTGGATGGATTTGTTTCCAAATTTGGCAAACCTTACTCAGCAACGCTGGAACTTAACGATGACTATCAGGTAAAATTTAATTTTGGTGAACCCAAAGTTGCGCCTATACCGCAGGAAGAACTAGAAAAATTTGATGTTATCGGCAAGTGCCCTATTTGTGGTGGCAAGGTTTATGTAACGGAGACGGCGTTTGTTTGCGAAAATACACAAAAAGAAACGCCATGCAAATTCCGCGTTACAAAAATGTTGCTGAATCGTCTTATCCCCAATGAGCAGTTCGAGTTGTTGCTCAAAAATGGAAAAACGGAATTGCTCGACAAATTCAAGTCCAAGCGCACCGGCAAATATTTCTCCGCTTATTTGGTATTAAAAGAAGACGGTAATATCGGTTTCGAATTCGAAAAGAAGGGGAACTGATTTTAATAGGTGTTTTGAGGTGATTTTTTGCAAAAAATCCCTCAAACTTCCTTGAAAGCAGGGCAGCGGCCCTGCGCCCCAGTCATTTTGCAGCATTGCTGCAAAATTAATGAAGGTTTTTGAAGGTTTAAGGGAAACTTTTTTCAAAAAGTTCCCTTAAATTACGAAAACCATAAAAAAACCTTGCAACAATTTCCCTTTTTGAGGTAGCTTAAGTTACTATGTTTGAGATATTGCCCGGATTTAGAGATTTTAGACCTAATAAATGTGCTACCAGGAATTACCTGTTTGCGCATTGGCGATCCGTGGCAAAGCATTATGGTTTTGAGGAATTTGATGGGCCTATCCTGGAGCCCTTGGAGCTTTTTACGAAAAAGTCCGGAGAAGAAATCGCAGAACAGTTGTTTGCTTTTGAGGATAAAGGTGGACGTAAAATAGCGCTGCGTCCCGAGATGACACCCTCGTTAGTTCGAATTTTGGGTGAGCAAGCGGCTACACTCAAACGTCCAACGAAATGGTTCAATATTACGGAAAATTTTCGCTATGAGCGCCCCCAAAAGGGACGATTGCGGTCGTTTTATCAATTCAATGTCGATATTGTCGGCGAGGAATCTTATACAGCTGAAGCCGAATTGATCGCATTGGCTATTCGAAGTTTTCAAGCATTTGGTTTGTCTCGCGAACACTTCTATATTCGTCTAAGCGACCGTCAGCTTTGGATGTTGTGGTTGCAAGGTTTTGGTATAACGGATGAGGACACGAAAGGTAAAATGCTTTCGCTGTTTGACAAATGGGAACGTCGCTCACATGCGGATATCGAAGCAGATCTGAAAAAAATATTGCCCGAACAAACAAATGCGGCCGCATTCTTTCAGGCAACGGAACAATTAAGGAATGCGCATGATTTGCAGAGTATTAAAGTGCTTTTTGCCCAATACGCCCAGCAAAATATATCCGAAAACGTGGATCAACGCTTGGAGGATTTCCGTCTTTTGCTTAACGAATTGTCCTATTTGGGCTGTTCGGATTTTATAAAAATCGACTTAAGCATTGTCCGTGGGCTTGCCTATTATACCGGGTTTGTGTTTGAAGTTTTTGAGACAGGCAATCAAGGGCGTGCGCTTGCCGGTGGCGGACGTTACGATCAGCTTTTCGAGAAATTGGTGGGGCATGCCATGCCTGCTGTAGGTTTTGCTGCAGGTGATGTTACCTTGACGGATTTGTTGGAGAAAAACCATTTATTGCCGAATTTGGAACAAGTTGTGGATGCCTACCTTGTTTTCGAACCCACCGAAAGGTCGGTTGCACTCCGTTGTGCTGAAGAGCTGCGGCAAACAGGTTTCTCAGTAAAATATACGCTAGGGGAGACAAAATCACTATCGAAGCAACTCAAAAAAGCTTATGGCGATGGAGCTCGTTTTGTGCTGATCTTTACTCACGAAGAGTTATTGCAAAATAAGGTGCAAATAAAACGCGCCGCAGATGGTGAAACCGAACTTATCGCAATTGCCGACCTTGCAAATTATCTGAAACAATAGGCGATTTACAACCGCCGTTGTTAGTTAAATCTTAAGGGAACTTTTTGAAAAAAGCTTCCCTTGGACCCTCAAAAACTTTCATAATTTTGCAGCGCGGTTGCAAAATAAGAAAAGTTTTAAGGGAGCTTGAGGGATTTTTTACAAAAAATTCCTCAAAGTCTTAATTTTCCGGGTTATATAGACATTTCTAATATGAAACGATATCGAGATTACCAGAAGGTTTCCATGGATACTTTGAATGCAAAAGTGGCAAAATTTCATCCAGCTGAAATGAAAATATTTTTTTGTTTTTAAGGCAGGGATGAGGTAGCCAAAGGGCTTCTTCCATTTCCGCTTCAGAAGCAGGATGTAAATCGTTCGATGGTGTCAAGCACAACGTCTTAGTAAGGTTAACGCGAGCGCAGATAGAGGGCAATGGTTTTTCATTTCGCGATATCAGACAAGCTTGTGCAAAATGTAAATGATCACATGTGAGGACTTGGTAGGGCTGTATTTTATTTAAAGCGAGCAACGTACGAACAAAAGCACACAACGTTCGTATGCCCAAAGTTGAGCCAGGGCCATTGAGAAGAAATACCGTTAATGTTTCAAAATGGCATTGTGCAACGATAGCCTCCAAAGCAACCGAAAGTTGATCTGCGATATGCCCTTGTTGCTCGTTTTTTAAAAGCCAACTATCCGTATTTGATGCCAAACCTATTTGAAATGCCTCAAAATCAGCCGACAAAAATAGGCGTTGCCCTTGGGGAATCTTAGGCTTCATGGCTCGTAGTAGAATGGGAATCTTTGGAATTATCAGGATTTTCAGAACTCTGTTCTTCGGATTCCAATGTGGGTACGAAATGTTGGAACAGATACCCTTTCAATTCCGAAAGTCCGTCGCCAGTCTTGCAGGAAATTGAAAATATCGGCACATTTTTGATTTTCTTTGAAAATTTTTTCAAATTTTCTGCAAATTCCGGCAAATCGCTTTTGTTGGCAACAATGATGAAAGGCTTCTCGGTCAAATGTGTGCCATAAAGGTTCAATTCTTGCCGCAATGTCTCATAATCTTGCCATGGCTCCCGGACATCGCTTCCGGCCATATCGATAACCATCAGCAGAGCTTGGCAACGTTCTATATGTCTTAAAAATCGGTATCCAAGTCCTTTGTTTTGACTGGCACCTTCAATAAGTCCCGGGATATCTGCCATAAACAAATGGCGATGTTCGCCCTCCGTCAAAACACCTACGCTGGGATGCAATGTGGTAAATGGATAATTAGCCACTTTCGGTTGAGCTTTTGTATAACAACGAATCAGCGAAGACTTACCGGCATTCGGGAAACCCACCAGCCCAACGTCTGCGATCGTCTTCAAAACAAGCTTAAAACGCCCTTCTTCACCCGGTTGTCCCGGTGTTGCTTGGGTTGGTGCCTGATTGGTTGCTGACTTAAAATGCAAATTGCCCAAGCCACCGCGACCACCTTTTAAAATAATCGTTCGGGAACCCGGCTTCAAAATTTCAGCAACCATTTGTCCCGTGTAAACATCGAAAATAACGGTTCCGGGCGGAACCGACAGAACACAATCTTCGCCGTTTTTCCCGTAACAATCGGAGCCCATACCCTTTTGTCCGTTTTTAGCGCGAGCATGAGGTTTGTAACGAAAATCTTGCAGGTCTCCAACGTGTGGTGAACACTCCAGGATGACATCACCACCCTTACCGCCATCGCCTCCATCGGGCCCACCTTTGGGAATGAATTTCTCTCGGCGAAAACTTCGACAACCATCGCCTCCATCACCAGCTTTCCAAATAACCTCTACCTCATCAACGAACATTATTTCAATCCCGTGGTGATGATTTTGTCGGCTAAGCCGTAAGCAATCGCTTCCTTGGCGTTCAAATAGAAATCACGATCCGTATCATGGGTTATCTTTTCGATCGTTTGACCAGAAGCATCGGCTAAAATTTGATTAAGCTCTGCGCGCGATTTTTCCATTTCTTGAGCTTGGATATGAATATCTACCGCAGAAGCTTCAATTTGCCCCATAATAAGTGGCTGATGGATTAAGACGCGAGCATGTGGAAACAGAAAACGAGAACCTTTTTTGGCACCACAAAGTAAAATAGAACCCATACTAGCGGCTAACCCGGTTACAACCACCGAAATAGGCGACTTAATAAGTTGCATCGTGTCGTAAATCGCCATTCCAGCTGTAATAGAACCACCGGGGGTATTGATGTAGAAAGTAATAGGCTTATTGGGACCTTTCAATTCTAAATAAATCAACTTCTCCGTAATCTCTTTGGCTGATTTATCGTTGATTTCGCCCCACAAAAAAACTTTGCGTTCATCCAAAAACTTTTTCTGAATGACAACATCGGTTGGTTTTTCTGGTTTCTTATCGTCGCAGTCACATTCCATGTACATGCCTACTATGAAACCAGATTTTGAATAAAAATCAAAAAGAAAATAAGCCTTTCTTTTTTGCAGGACTGGTTCTCATACGCTCTCTCAGCTCTTTTGGATACAAAGAGCGACTTAATGCTTCTTCTTCTGTAATTTCCCCTTGCTGGTACAATTGGAATAGATGCGTATCCAAAGGTATCATACCCAATTGCTGATTAACTTCCAACTCAGTTGCAATACGGAAGGTTTTATTTTCGCGAATAAGACTTCCGATAGCGTCCGAATGTATCATGATTTCGAATGCTGGAATTCGACCTGCCGTATCATTGCGTTTACAAAGCACTTGCGAAATAACGCTGAGCAGATTTGAGGATAGCTGAGTGCGTACCAGCGCTTTGCTGTTTTCGGGGAAAGCGTCGATAATACGATCAACCGTTCGAACGGATCCGGTGGTATGAAGTGTTGACAAAACCAAATGCCCCGTTTCTGCGGCAGAAACCGCTGCTTCCATCGTCGCTAAATCGCGCATTTCTCCTACCAGGATAACATCGGGATCCTGTCGCAAGGCACCTGAAAGCGCTTTTTGAAACGAATTTGTGTCTCGACCCAATTCTCGTTGAGTTATAATACAGCGTTTTCGTTGGTAAACGTATTCTATAGGATCTTCAATCGTAATAATATGCTTGTTGCAGTTTTTGTTGATATAATCAATCATGGCTGCTAAGGTCGTAGATTTTCCGGATCCGGTCGGTCCTACAACCAGCATCAAACCTCGAGGACGATGAAGTAGTTCTTTAACTTTCATTAATTGGTAATCGGGAAATCCCAACGAATCTAAATCTAATGCGTGCTCATTAATGATACGCATTACAATTCCATACCGATTTTGTGAAGTAAATACGTTGACACGTAAACGTACTCTTTGTCCGCTAATTTCTGGCTCATAAGCAAAATCAATTTCGTGATTTACCCTAAATTGGACCATTAATTTATCCGAAAGCAATTTTTTCGCGTAATTTTCCAAATCCTCTTGGCTTAATGGTGCCATTTCAAGAATACGAATGATACCATCAATACGAAAAATAGGCTTCTCATTGCACCGCAAGTGGATGTCGGAAGCACGCTCTTTTAATGCCAGATTTATCAATTCATCAATTTCAATTGCCATAAATTTTTACTCCGTTGTAACATCAGGAGGTGCTACGGAAACAGCCTCGAGTATCGTGGTAATACCATTTTTGACTTTCAACATAGCATCTTGATGAAGGGTTAACATACCATTTTTGACGGCACATTCTTTAATTTTTTCGGTACTGGCTCTATTGTTAATAACGTACGTTATCTCATCATTATTGACCATTAGTTCATGGATACCAATACGTCCGCGCATACCCGTACCACCGCAAGAAGGACAACCTTGTTCATTGGGTTTCTTGATCGGTCCACTCCAGTGTAGTGCATTCTCCAAAAGGCGTTTTTCTGCAGGATTAGGTTCTGCGTCTACGCAACATTTCGAGCATACACGTCGAATCAAACGTTGAGCACAGACAACCAATAAAGAAGCAGAAATCATGAAAGGATCAATGCCCATATCGGTAAAACGTGCTACGGTTGAAGGCGCATCATTAGTGTGCAAAGTACTCAACAGTAAGTGACCTGTTAGCGCCGCTTCAATCGCGATTTCGGCAGTTTCTTCATCACGAATTTCCCCTACAAGAATAACATCGGGGTCCATACGTAAGAACGAACGTAGAGCCGCAGCAAAAGTAAGACCGATACTTTTATGCGTCTGCATCTGATTGACGCCTGCTAAGGTATATTCGATAGGATCTTCCGCGGTTTGAATATTGATTTCTGGACTTGCAATTTCCTTCAAAGCAGAGAAAAGTGTCATGGACTTTCCGGAACCGGTAGGTCCGCAGTGTAAGATCATTCCGTAAGGTCTTTGAATACAGGTACGATATGTTTCCAGATTTTTATCAGAAAAACCTAACGCTGTAATGGGTAAAGCCGACTTACGCTTATCCAAAATACGCATAACGACTTTTTCGCCGAATAAGGAGGGACATGTCGCAACACGCAAATCGATATTGATTTTCTTATGCGTGAACTTTGAAAAGTCGATACGACCATCTTGTGGCAAACGCTTTTGTGCAATATCCAAATCGCACATAATTTTTATACGAGCAACAATCGCACCACACGATTTTAAAGGTAAACTAAGCTTTTCAACGCAAACACCATCAATACGATAACGAACGATAAGACCTCGTTCTTGCGGTTCAATGTGAATATCACTCGCGCTCGCAAAGTAAGCATCCTCAATGATCTGATTAACGAGTTTAACGATGGGTGAACTGGATTCATTATCCGATTTTAATTTTTCGACATCAAGATCAGATTCATCATCTAATTGTTGATATTCACTGGCAATAACATTCGTGATTTCATGAATTGTCTGCCCAGCAGCGAAGATATCCTGCATTTCTTCGACTTCGGGGAAATGCATCTTAAAGAGGCGATCGAATAAAGAAGCAGGGATAACGATAACTTGATCAATAGAAAGTTGTGTTTTTAATGTAAAAGCCTCTCGACTCTGGTAATCTAGAGGATTTTTCATCAAAACACTTACTCTGCCATCTTCAAATCTTTTATAGGGGAATATTCCGGTTTGTTGTACAAGATCCCCTGGCAAACTGTTAGCAAAGCGTTCATCGATATCTAGGTCATCTTCCTGAGTTATCAATTTGCACTCAGTAAAGCTGGAAACGTAGCGCGCGGTATCCAACTCGTTGATTTCGTAGCTAGGATCCAAGATACGTAGAAGCAATGCAGAAGTATATTCAGCAAGCTCTTGTAAGCAATTTAGGTCATTTTTGTCGAAATAAGGCTTCTCGGGATCTCCCTCTTTATTTAAAATTTGGATGGCACCAATGACACGTTGATCCTTCAAAGGAACCGTGATCATGGAAGTTATATCGAAATCTGTACTTTTGCTCAGATCCAATAATTCATCGCTATTTTCGACTTTATTAAAAATATTACTTTCGCCTGTTTGGATAACTTTTCCTACAAGGCCAGAACCTAGTGGAAGTCTAAGTTTAAGCAATTCTTCTCTTTTTGCTTTAAATTTTTGTTCTAACTCGGGTTGCGATTCCCAAAGCGTTGGCGAATAATAAACATATTTAAAGGCAATTTGATCGTTCTCTATGAGATAGAGCGTAACACTTTGCGCCTTTAGATCGTCGATGACCTTGGTTGCGGTTAATTCCAAAATGGAATCTAGATCTTCCTTGTTAGGTATAGTTTTGGATAAGATTTTCAGCAACAGCGATCGCTTGAGCGTCTTAGAGAGGCTCGAACGTGGTGTTGTTGCATTTGAATCAGGATCCGCCATACTGTACGCCATTCTATAAATTCTCCGGAGGACAATCAAGTTTTTTATGTGGTCGCATAATTTTTTTATGCAAACAAATCACATAACTTTGTCCGGGATTGCCGTAGCAAAAATCGCCACAAGACGGCACGTTGTTAAATTGTGTAAGATTTTTTATTTCAGAAAAAATAGGATCCTTCGAATCGTCACACCGCCGAAGTTCGAACTCATAAGGCATGTCATCAAAAGAATTGAGAAGATGATTAACAATTTCTCCGCCCCAATAAAACCAGACCATTTCGGGATAAATGATACAACCGCCTTCCTTTAGAAAATGACGCAATTTTTCCCAAGTTTCCCAATTAATATATTCGACCGTTTGTCCGCCGATGATGATGTAATCAAAGTACCCCGATAATCCTAAGTCGAGTAAGGCCTGTGACTGGCAAAAGCAGGATTTTATACGATTATGTTCTGGTGTTGCTTTTTTGTTAAAATCACTCCAAAATAGGCTATGTCGGTAGGTGGGTGTGTTAAAGAGGATGTCTCCGCCTTCGGTAGGGCAGGATGCATCAAAACCAAGGAATAAAATGTTTTTATCTTCTGAATCATCGCGTAAAACACGTTCGATAACAGCTTCATCGTCGCTCGAACATTCGCACCTATGCGTTCTGTAGTACCAAGCGCTATGTAAGTGAATGTTTTGTATATAATTTTCGTAAAAATCTATATAAGTCTCTGTTAGTGGAACGCCTTCTACGCGCAAAAGTTCAGAAGGGAATGGCGTATGAGGGCCGAGATCGTATTTCAGTGCATAGGCATTCAAGATACTGTAGCTCTTTCGACAGGGTTCCCACCAAAACATGTGGTGTAAAAAAAACGGTTGTGTACTTTTAGGTGGTCTTGGACAGGGGACCAAAGAATATTTGGTTTCCGCTTCTTTATTTACCGAGTATGTACCCTTGGATATACTGTAATATTGATAGGCAAATAATAGCTTTTGCTTGAGACACGTTTCATTTCCTTGTCCTAAAATTAAATGAGACGCCAGAAACATCCCGGAAAAGATAATAAATTTTTTCATACGTATCCTCCAGAAGCAAATGTTGTACCAGATTTTAGGACAACCCAGGCGAGGGCGCTTAGCACCTTTTTTAACCAAACTCTTGTAAGGGGTTCCATACTAATAAAAATCGGCATGTTTTGAAAAAAATTTAGTTTTTTGTCGTTTTTTTCTTTTAAAAAACAGAAAAAGATACCCACGAATGAATTCTGTGGCCTTCTTTGCTTTGCATCAGATGAATTCCTTAAATTTATTCCCTAAATAAACTTGCGAAAAGGGTAAAATGGTTGCTCTATATATAAGAAAATGGATACGATAGTTGCTCTATCAACGCCTTTAGGGGTATCGGGTATCGGGTTGATTCGTCTGAGTGGATCCGACTGCCATCGTTTGGCTTGTGACATCTTTGGAAAAGAAAGCATAAAGCCACGCTACAGCTATTTGGGGCAATATCGTTTGTTAGATCAGCCAAATTTTATCGTAGATGCGCCACTTTTTGTTTATTTCGAAGAAAATGCGTCATATACCGGTGAGCCGATGTTAGAAATTTCCTGTCATGGGAATCCTCTAATTTTGCAACAAGTTATACGCGATTGTATCAAGCGAGGCTGCCGACAAGCCGAACCAGGAGAGTTTACGCGGCGTGCGTTTTTAAACGGAAAGATAGATTTGTGCCAGGCGGAATCTATTGAAGATTTGATTCATTCGCAGTCGTTACAAGCGCTGAATATTGCGCAGAAGCAATTAGAAGGCTCATTAAGTCATAAAATGGAAGCGTTTGTAGATGTTCTAACGGATCAAGTGGCATTCATTGAGGCTTATTTGGATTTTCCAGAAGAAGATTTACCTGAAGAAAATCGGCAACATTTTGAAAATAATCTGGATGATATTTTGAATCAGCTAGAAGGCTTAATCAACGCGCACAAATTTTATACGCCGTTGCACAATGGAATTCAAACGGTTATCGTGGGTGCTCCGAATGCGGGCAAAAGCACACTGTTGAATACGTTGTTGGGACAAGAGCGCGCCATTGTGAGTGATATTCCAGGAACGACACGCGATTTTATCACCGAATGGTATCATCTGGAGCCTTACACGCTAAAATTGATCGATACAGCGGGTCTGCATGATACGAAAGAAAAGATTGAAAAGCTGGGTATTGAAAAAACGTTTGAGCAAGTAAAGAAAGCGGATTTTATCCTTTGGGTTTTGGATGGTTCGCAGCCGTGGGATGATACCTTAAATCGCTTAAAATCATTGTTCCCGAGCGAGAAAACGCTCGTAATTTTAAATAAATCAGATTTGGGTCTACAAGCTAAACCCAGGTATGAGATTAAGGATTACGTCAATTGTGAAGTTTCTCTAAAAACTGGGGAAAGTCCCTCCATAATTGAATCTGCTATTTACCAATTTTTGAGTAAGTACTATAATGATTTTTCGCAGGTTGAGTTTATGGTACATGAACGACACGCTGAAGCTCTAAAGCAAGCGCAAGAAGCTCTAATTAAGGCGAAAAATTTGCTAAAAGGTTTCGGTTATGACGACTGTCTCGCTTCAGAGCTTAAGAATGCGATTTATGCGTTTGAAACGATTGTCGGACGTGTTGATTACGAGCGTGTTTTGGATAAGATTTTTTCGAAATTTTGTATAGGGAAGTGAATCCATATGGAAAACGTTTTTGATGTTATCGTTTGTGGGGGAGGGCATGCCGGTTGTGAAGCAGCCTGGATAGCAGCGCAAAGAGGTGCGAAGGTGTTGTTGATTACCCAAAATTTGGATACCATAGCACAGATGAGCTGCAATCCGTCTATAGGTGGTCTTGCGAAGGGGCATATCGTGCGTGAAATGGATGCTCTGGGTGGTCTTATGGGCGTTAATGCCGATACGACCGCGATCCAATTCCGTGTGCTGAATCGTTCTAAAGGTATGGCGGTACAAGCTCCGCGCGCACAATGCGACAAAAAATGCTACCAATATGGCATGAAATATCGTTTGGAGCATCAACCGAATTTGCGCCTATTTCAAGATGAAGTGTTGGGGCTATTGACGGATGGGCAGCGGGTTTGTGGCGTTTCGACGCGTTTGGTATCGGAAATCAAATCTAAGACCGTTATTTTGACCACAGGAACGTTCTTGGGCGGAACGTTGCACGTCGGCAAGCAACATTTTTCGGGTGGTCGTATGGGCGATTTTGCGAGCTATCCGCTGGTCGATAGTTTGAAAAATTTGGGATTTTCACTAGGTCTGCTGAAAACGGGAACGCCTGCACGTATTTTAGGAAGCAGCATCGATTTTAGCGCTTGTGAAGAACAGCCGAGCGATGCAGAGCCTTGTTTTTTCGCATTTTATGACACTCGATCGTCGGACGGCGAAGGTTTTGAGCAGAAGCATCCCATGATGTGGAAACCCGGTTCGCAAGCGTGTTCTTGTTGGATGACCTATACCAATGAAGCCACACACAAGGTGATTTTGGATAATTTAAAACGTTCGGCGCTGTACTCGGGAAATATTCACGGGAAAGGGCCACGTTACTGCCCTAGTATTGAAGATAAAGTCGTTCGATTTTCCGATAGAGAGCGCCACCGTTTGTTTCTGGAACCCGAAGGGCTTTGTACGGATGAGTGGTACATCAATGGCTTATCGACGAGTTTACCGTTGGATGTACAATTGGAGATGCTAAAGACCATACCAGGTTTAGAAAAAGCTATATTGGTACGTCCTGCTTATGCGGTGGAATACGTTTATTCTGAACCGACAGATTTGTATCCGAGCCTCGAAAGCAAACGTTTAGCGGGGCTTTTTATGGCAGGACAAATCAATGGAACCTCGGGATATGAGGAAGCTGCTGGGCAAGGGCTTTTGGCGGGAATTAATGCTTCTGCAAAGGTGTTTGGCGAAGAACCGTGTGTATTGTCTCGAGAGGAGAGCTACATTGGGGTTCTGGTGGATGATTTGGTAACCAAGGGGACGCAGGAACCTTATCGTATGTTTACCGGTAGGGCAGAACATCGTTTGCTTCTGAATCATGCGAGTGCGGAATTGCGTTTATATAATAAAGCTAAGCTGTTCCGTTGTTTGAGCGATGCGCGTTTGAATGCCATTCAGCAAAAGAGCGATACAATTCGCTTGTGGGTTGAAAAATTGGAATCTACCAAATGTGAACCTGGGCAGACTTTCGGTGACAGTATTCGTCGTGAACAAAGCGAAGAAAATTATACCGCTGTCCCGTTACCTACAAATTTTTTGCAATTGAGTTCGGAAGTTCGAGAAGAAGTTTTGTATAAAATCCGCTATCGGGGCTATTTGGAGCGCGAAAACAAGCAAATTGAAAAAACAAAGTGGTTGGATGCCATTAAGATTCCTGCCGATTTCGATTATAAGACAGTGCATGGTTTTCGCAATGAAAGTCTTCAAAAGTTGGAAGCCGTTCGTCCGCTAACGTTAGGACAAGCTTCACGTATCAGTGGCGTCAATCCTTCCGATATTCAAATTTTGATGGTTGCGTTAAAAAAGCAGAAATAAAGACACTTATGGTTGCAGAAAAAGAACAGCAATATCAAACGTTTTTGGCTTCGGTACAACAAAGAAAAGAGGCTTTACGAGCGACATTATCGCAGTTATTGGTAACCGATAAAACGTTTAAAACGCTGGAAATTGGCTCGGGACACGGTGATTTTTTAGTCCAGTACGCGACACGTTTCCCGGAGCGTTTTTGCATCGGTATCGATTTGATCACGCAACGCATCGAAAAATCTAAAAAGAAAGCGCAACGTGCTTCGTTGGATAATTGCTCCTTTTTGAAAGCTCGAGCGGAAGAGTTCCTCGAATGTCAGCCGGAAGGTTTCTTATGGGATGAAATTATTGTTCTTTATCCCGATCCTTGGCCAAAGAAGCGACATCACAAGAATCGCTTATTCCAAATGGATTTTTTGACCCTGTTGGCAAAACGTGTTACTCCAGGCGCTAAAATTCACTTCGAAACCGATTATGAAGAATATTTTAGCGAAGTTTGTGCGCGAATTTCTGCACATCCCGCTTGGCATCCCGTCGATAGCGACTCCTATACCGCCAATACCGTCTTCGCTCGCCTCACCGGCAACCAAGGCCACCATGCGGTGTTCCAAAGGGAAGGGTAGATATGTGCTGTAGTGCTTTGTGTCAGTTGACCCTACATAAAGTTGCATTTTGCTATTGACTTGACTGGATAATTGTGAAAAAATTACTTATCATGGATAATGGGATTCTTCGTAAAACTGTAATTTTCTGTGCAAGTTTTTTCTGTATAAATTTGGTTTCCTGGGGAAATATTTACGGAAAAGCGGGGTTTTACGCGGGATTGTCTGCGGGAGCAGGCTACAATTCGGGCAATTTTAGAGGAAATGCTACGCAGATTGAGGACGAACAAACATTTAACATTCCCAACAAAATCTCAACAAGTGGATTCGAGAAGGAGTTGTGTGGGTTTGTTGGGTATATGATGCATTTGTCTAACAATGATTGGCTCGCAGGGCTAGAATTTGGGATTGAAAAGCCTTTTTATAAGAAGCATTTTGAAGCCGCGTTGGAAGATGATTTGGGCCCGTTCCCAGGAAACTGCCAATACAGAGTTAAAACTATGTATGTTGCAAAATTACATGCGAAGATTGGAAAAATTCTCAACGAAAAGTGGTTTGCTTATGGGCTGGTCGGTGTTGACATGAAAAAAGCGGAAATTTTCATGCAGCAAGAACTTCTCAAAAGAATGGGGAAAAGAAAGTTCCTCTTAGGGCTTGCAGTTGGCTTGGGCATTGAGCGAGAAATAAGTGAAAATTGGCGTTTAGGCTTGGAATGTGTTAATGCTTATTATCCTCCAAGAACGCTTAAAAGCATTAATGAAGATAACGATATTAGATATTGTTCAAGACTTAAAACAAATTCTACACAGATATCTTTGCGTTTGATATATAATTTTTAATAACCAGTAGGAGCCAAAAGATTTAATAAATCTAGAACAGGAAGGGTGGTATTTTTTTATCCGGACAAAGCTATGAAAACATCTAAAGTATTAAGAGTATTACTCGTATTAACTGCAGCAGGCATGATGTCGTTCTCTTTACAAGGTGCCCCCAATAAATTTGATCAAATACGAGCTAGAAGAGCTCAACAAGCTGTACAACAAGGAAAGATTGAAACTGCGGCTGTTGATGTAGGAAAGATTAGCGACGAAACACTTCGCAAACAAACAGCGGAGCAGGTAATTGATGAAGTGGTATCCAAGAGGCCTGCTGGTAAAACAGAAGAAGCGGCTGTTGTTGAAGTCGTAAAAACATTAAAAGATAAAAAAGTTCCTAGGGAAAGTCTTACGGATGTTGTTGAAAAGAAGTATGGGCAGCATTCAAACAGGACGTTAGGACGGAATGAATTGGAAAACGTCCCTGAATTTCCGGAGGTACGTGAGTATTTTTCAGCTGTTCAAGCACCTGCAGCAGCGAATGTTCCGCCAGCACCGGCGAATATTCATCAAGCCCAAGCAGCGGCACCCGTCAATCAAGCAGCACCTGTTCCGAATCCAGCAGGACAAGGTAGAGATGTAGGTTCAGCACCAGCGGATGTTCCACCGGCACCACCTGCACCACCGCCGCCGGCAGATGTACCAGAAATAGGGTATAGGCCGGGAAGGCAGAGTGTTAGCTCTTCTTCGCAGAGGAGGGTTCCACCCAATCCACAGGTGACTTATATGGACGAGTTAACGGCAAAGATAAGGTCTCGAGGAGTAAAGGAATCGACGTCAGGGGATTCATCGACGGTTTTTCAGAATCCGGGAAATACGCCAGCCGATCAAGCCGCGGCGGCAGGGTCCTCCGCGCAACAGCCCGAAGTACCGGTGGTATCTGTAACGGGTGTTCCACCTGCACCACCTGCACCACCTGCACCAACAAGTCCGGCATCCTCAAAAAAAGCGCTATCGATGAAAGCATTGATTAATATGTCAGGAAAATCAGCCGGAGAAGGACAAGGTACGGGAGCCGCTGCAAAGCCACCTGCTGGAGGTGTAACACAAGACATGCTGAATTTAGCGCTTGGTAGTGTGGGGTTATCGCTGGAAAAAGCGAAAAGGAGGAACCAAGAAAACTTAATACCCTCCCCCACGAAGCTAGGAGGTTCATCTGCTGAAGGAAATTCAGCCGGAGAAGGACAAGGTACAGGAGGCCCTACAGGAAATGCAGTAGGGGAATCTCCAAAAAACAAGCCTGGAAACGTAGGCTTTGTTATGTCGCAAGAAGAACTGAATAAAGGGGCTGCAAACTTGGGGAAAAACCCTAGGGGAAACCATCAACAGCAGCCGAAACCAGAAAAACCGCTGACAGAATCGCAGAAAGTTTTGCAGAATTTACGAAAAACAGGTTTGCGTGGTTTAATAGAAGGAGATGCTTCAGCAAAAAATCCACAGGGACCTTCCGTTGGGGGAGAATCACCTAGGGAAGGACAAGGTAGAGATGTAGGTTCAGCACCAGCGCCTGACTCCTCAGCAGCGGCACCTGCTCCAGATCAAGTACCAGTTCCGACAAATTTGGCCGTAGCCGCTTCGGCACAAAATTCAGGGGAACCTCCCGTTAGGGAAAATTCACATGTAGAAGGAAATAAGAACAAGGGAGCTGGTACGGGAACCTCTACAGGAAGTGTAGGTTCTAGCGGAAAAATTCAGGGTAATAGGGGTACTTCGCGGCCACTGCCACCCATACCAATGGGTAGTAACTCGGCAACCACTTCAGCCGGCAATAACCCAACAGCAACGGTAGGAGGTGAAAGTTCGCCAAATCCAAAGGTAGTACCCCAAGGAGCGCCGATGCCCGTGGATGACATTTTTGGATCAGATGATGAGCCGTCCGCATTTAGATTTTCTGGCAAACCACAAGATTTAACCTTGGGTAAGCCGCCCGTAGCCGCTTCGGCACAAAATTCAGGGGAACCTTCCGTTAGGAAAAATTCACCTGGGAAAGGGAAAAGAAACAAGGGATCAGGTACGGGAGCTTCTACAGGAAGTGTAGGTTCTGACTCAGGAAGTGACGGAGAAAATCAGGTTAATGAGAGTGCTTTGCCGCCACTGCCACCCGTGCCGCCACCGCCACCATCGGTATCACAGACGGGCCAGAATAAGGGAAATGGGAGCCCGGCCAAAAAAACACCGGTAAAACAGCCGGGTGAAAATAAGGGACGTAGGAGCCCATCCCCAGAATCACCTGTGGTAAAAGCGAGACAGAATCATGTGACTGCTGCATCTGTATTGAACGCTATAGGCCTACAAAACAAAAATGTACAGCCTACTACTAAATCAGATGCCAAACAAGGAGCTGGATTAGACGCCCAACAAGGGACTGATAATGAAGATATTATACAACGACTGATGAATCGTGTAAAACAATCTGAACAGAAAGAGGAAGAGGTAAAAAAGGATGACGAAGAAGAGGATGACGAATGGGAAGAAGAGGAACCGGAAAGGAGAGAACAACCAAAAGAAGAAAAAACTGAAACATCAAAAGCTAACAAGTCTCCAGAAGTAGAAGAAGATGAAGGACCTCTCGAGCTTTTGAAGCGTAAGCTGTTGGACATAACAAGAATTACCCCAACAAAAGCTGATAATAAACGTTTTAAAGAGGGGGATATCGATAAGGGAGAAGTTGAAGATTTTGCAAATTTGGTCGGTGGGGCATTTTCTCAATGTTTTCAGGATGCGAATGGAGTAAAAGCACAAAGTGTGAAAGAAATTTTGAAGATTGATTGGGGAAAGTTGTTAAGCTTTTCCGCTGCCAATGCACAGAATTCAATTACCCAGTACTGCACATATCATATTTTATGGCGCCTTTTCATCGATACTTTGTGTGGGCCTGAGCAGCAAATGCAAGCTATTTTTTATCCTAAGGCAGGACCTATTGATGTGGAAAGACTAAGCAAGCTTGTGGCTAACGCGAATACAATTGAAAGTATTCAGTTACAGAAAAATTTGCCTTTTTCCCAGATGGTAGATAAAATCAAAGAAAAAACAGGCTTAGAACAAGAAAAAATAGAGGATGCTTTGATTTACGTGATTTATAAGGAAGGTGATGGCCTGGAAGGAGCAGAATTAGAAGATTATCGAATGAAATGTAGATTGGTATTTAATCGATATCAACTCCAACAGAAATTTCAGGAACGTTATGGTGATAAATATCGTACTTACTTAGAAACCCCTAACCAGCTAAAGTATAGAGACCTTGATGAATTAGCTAAAGATATTAAAGAAAAAAAGGTTAAACCAGAAGATCGGGAAAAACGAATAAGAAAAGTTCTTAAGATAGGCAAAAAAGAATTTTTCCCAGAATATGCCCAACGCATTGTTGGTCCTAAGCTTAATGAGGATGACGTGCTCCTACTCGAACCAGATATTCAACATATTGAAACTAGCATCACTACAGATTATGATATCAGACAGTTATTTATTGCTTATGCGGAGAAATATAGAAACGAGGAACTTTACGCAGGAGATGAAATGAAGGATGCTATTCGTGTTACTGTGCAAAAAAACCGGCACTGGCTGGATGATGGTGCCGCTGCCGGGGATGATGACGACGACGATGGTTATGGTTCTGAGTCTAGCGGTGACGACGATGATGATGACGATACCAGCGACGATTCATGGTTGGATGATTAATAGAAGTTATCTTTAAAAGAACCTGTAATCCTTGCAGTTTCGTAGGGACTCACGATATACATTCGTGGGTCTCGCTTTGTTTTTTCTTTGCTAAAGAATGCGATATGGAAAATTTTTCCTATTTTTGTTTACAGAATAATATAGAAGGTTAGACTTTTGGGAAATTGTTTTAAGCATGGATGCTGTTGAAAAAACAAGAATTGTTGTTGAAAATGTTAGCAAGTTTTTCACTTCGAATTTAGGGCGTGTACAAGCGCTTAAAGAGGTTTCTTTTTGCGCGGAAGAAGGTGAATTTGTTGCTATTCTGGGGCCAAGCGGTTGCGGAAAATCGACGCTCCTCAATATGATAGCCGGTCTGGAAACGCATGATCAGGGAATAATCGATGTAAGCGTTGAAAATGTAAATCAACCCGAACGACATCGTATGATGATGTTTCAAGAATCCGCGCTATTCCCCTGGTACAATGTTATACAGAACGTAATGTATGGATTGCGATTCAAGAAAGGTCTCAAGCGTGCAGATTATACCGATGTTGCGCTGTATTATCTGAGTTTGGTAAGCCTAAAAAAGTACGCTTATTCGCGTATTTATCAACTTTCTGGTGGAATGAAACAACGGGTTGCTTTGGCACGCGCTCTGGCTCCCAATCCGCAGATACTGCTCATGGATGAACCGTTCAGTGCCTTGGATGCCGTTACGTGTGAACAATTGTATAAAGACGTTCAGCGTATTTGGCGATCGCAACACAAAACGATTCTATTGGTAACCCACAACATCCGTGAAGCGGTTGTATTGGCACAAAAGATTATCGTTTTGTCGCCACATCCTGGGCGCGTTATTCGTGAAATTAAGGTCGATCTCCCTTACCCCAGAAATCTGCACGATACGGCTGTTTCAGACTTAACGTACCAAATTACCGCTATTTTAAATCAAAAATCGTTATGAAATTTCTAAAACCTTTTTTTAAAAGTTCTGCGTTTTACCTTTTTTTGACCATTCTTTTGTGGCAATGGGCTTTTTCATTGGAATTATATTCGGATTTCTTCTTCCCTTCGCCCGCTCAAGTGGTCGCATTCTTTTGGGAAAACTGCATAAAAGGTTCGGCCTTGTGGCAGGCAATGGACATCAGCCTCAAACGTTTGCTAACCGGCTACTTCATCAGTTTGGCCATCGGAATCCCTTTAGGTATGTTGTGCCACAAATCAAATTTCCTAAAACTGACTTTGCGCAAATTGGCGCTGAGCTTCCAAACCTTACCTAGCATTTGTTGGGTTCCCATCACCCTTTTGTGGTTCGGACAAAACAATACTGCGATCATTTTCGTGGTCTGTATGGGTTCCGTTTGGGGCCTCATTATCGGTACCGAAAATAGTATCCAGCGCATTCCCAATATCTACTTAAAAGCCGCTTATACCATGGGCGCTCGTCGCTTAACGCTTCTGAGAACGATTGTCTTCCCGGCCGCATTCCCATCACTTATCACTTCCCTCAAGCAATGTTGGGCGTTCGCTTGGCGTTCTCTGCTTTCCGCGGAAATTTACATCAGCACTATCGATGGTATCGGTCTGGGGCAGCTTCTGCATTATGGTCGCGAAATGCAAGCTATGGATCAAGTGATAAGCATTATTCTGGTGCTCATCGCTATCGGCTTGTTCATCGAACGTTTTGTCTTCCTCCCTATCGAACATTCCATCACAAAACGCTGGGGCGAAGGCAGTTTTTAGAGGTTAGATTGCATCTGCAGCATTGAGAGATTTTTTGTAAAAATCCCTCAAATCAGGGCAGCGGCCCTGCACCCCAGTCATTTTGCAACAATGTTGCAAAATTATGAAAGTTTTTGAGGGGTTAAGGGAAACTTTTTTCAAAAAGTTCCCTTAGGGTTTATGCTTTTATAACTTTTATCTCCCATAGACGCACTCTAGAATATAAAGGGAATTTTGAAAAAACCTACGATGAAAGCGATTTTCAATCTGATCTTTCGCAAGAAATTTAACATAGCCAGCTTTTTTACTTGTTAAAAATACAAAAATGTTTTTTCATTTCTTCTACGGAGAGATGACAGAGTGGACGAATGTGCCTGACTCGAAATCAGGTGTGGGGGCAACCCCACCGAGGGTTCGAATCCCCCTCTCTCCGCCATTTTATTTAGGTAAATAGCCGCAAACAGATTTTTTTGGTTATGCAAGGGAACCTTTTTGAAAAAAGCTTCCCTTAAACCCTCAAAAACTTTCATTATTTTGCAATGGCGTTGCAAAATGACTTGGGTACAGAGCCGCTACCCTGCTTTTGAGAGGGGTTGTGAGATCTTTTGCAAAAAATCTCTCAAAACTACAAACACTATCCTAAATACTTCAACACGAGTGTTGTGAGCGGCGGTAGATAAAGTCGTAACGCGTGAGGTTGGCGATCGCGACCATAATCCAACTGCTGTATTTTGCCTTGATTTCCGCGATTCAAACCTCCATAAATGAAGGCATCCGAATTGATAACTTCTTCCCAAACACCTGCGTAAGGCGCTCCGCACTCATAATCTTGGCGTTCTACCGGTGTAAAATTAGAGATGAACATCAAGGTTTCGTTATTCAGCGGATTCTTTCGTATAAATGAAAATACGCTATTGTCACAATCATCCGGATTTATCCACGAAAAACCATCGCCACGCATATCATATTCGTACCAGAAGGGACAATTCATGTACGCTTGATTCAAATCGAAGATAAGTTTCCTTACACCGGCGTATTCGGGATTTTGAAGCAGGTACCAATCCAATTCTTTATGATAATCCCATTCATTGCACTGTGCGAATTCATCGCCCATAAACAATGTCTTTTTGCCAGGCCATCCCCACATATAAACGTACAACGCACGCAACGTACTCAATTTGTCCGTAAAATATCCCGAGCCCATCTTTTGTACCATAGAACATTTACCGTAGACAATTTCATCATGCGAAAAGACATTGATAAAATTCTCCGAATATTGATAAAGCATGGCAAATGTCATCTTATTGTGGTGATACTTCCGATAAATCGGATCTTCTTGACAGTAACTCAGAACATCGTGCATCCAACCCATGTTCCATTTGAAATCGAAACCTAGACCATAAGCTTCGGTAGGTTGCGAAACGCGTCCGAACGAGGTGGATTCTTCCGCAATCGTGATAACACCTGGATAATAGTGATGCACTAAATCGTTGGTATTACGCAAAAATTCTATGGCTTCGATATTCTCTTTTCCTCCGTAACGATTCGGAATCCATTCGCCATCTTTTCGCGAATAGTTCAGATAAAGCATGGAAGCAACCGCATCTACGCGCAATCCATCGATGTGGAATTTGTCGATCCAAAACAGCGCGTTACTTATGAGAAAATTGCGCACTTCATTGCGACCATAATTGAAAATCAGCGTACCCCAATCTTGATGTTCTCCTTGCCGAGGATCTGCGTGTTCATACAGCGCCGTTCCATCGAATTTCGCTAAACCGAAAGCATCTTTGGGGAAATGCCCCGGTACCCAGTCAATAATAATACCGATACCATTTCGATGGAGATAATCGACAAGATACTGAAAATCTTGCGGTGTTCCATAGCGCGATGTTGGCGCAAAAAATCCTGTGACCTGATAGCCCCAAGAACCCGCAAAAGGATGTTCCGCAACCGGCATAAATTCCACATAATTAAAGCCGGTCGTCTTCAAATATTCTACCAATTGATGCGCCAATTCTCGATAGCCCAACGGATGCTTCTGAGCATCATACTTCCAAGAATCTAGGTGCATTTCGTATGCTGCCAAGGGCATCGTTTTGCAATTTTGATGCGTGCGCTTTTGAATCCAATCGCCATCTTTCCATTGAAAATCTTCCAGGGATTGACATAAAATCGATGCATGGCCATCATCATGTTCTCCTGAATGGGCGTACGGGTCTGCTTTCAGCTGGATTTGATAATTGGCGTCATAAACTTCAAATTTGTATTTGTCACCCACATTCAATTCTGGAATGAATAGCTCCCAAATGCCAGAATTTCCCAACAAACGCATCGGGTGACAACGCCCATCCCAATGATTGAAATCGCCCACGACGGAAACACGCCGCGCATTGGGTGCCCAAACCGCAAACGCGTAGCCTTTTACGCCTTCAAACTCAATCGCATGCGCTCCCAACTTTTCATAAACACGATGGTGATTCCCCTGATTGAATAAGTACAAATCCTCTTCGGTAAGTGTTGGCGAAAAACGATAGGGATCCTCTTCTAAACAAGACACCTTCGATGGATACGCTGTCTTTATCTTGTAATGACACGCCTTCGGTAAACTAGCCTCAAATAAATCCGTATCATTCAAGCGCGTTGCCGTCGCAATTTCTTTCCCATTTTCGTCACAAATCGCAACTTTCTCAGCATCCAATTTATAAGCCCGAATCGTAAAACTGTCCGCGTTCTTGTGTATTCCTAAAATCCGGTGTGGATTCGTATGATCCCCACGAAAAAAAGCATCCAACTCTAATTTTTCTATTTGCATCCTGGTATCATTATGACACCTTTTTACTTGCAAGTCGAGCTTTTATAAGTGTTTTGATGGTTGTCTCTAAATGTAAATTTTAACGGTAAATATACCGGACGATAATGTAACGCCAATTTTGAGAGGCAACTATAGAAGCAAAAAATCGAAACAACCGAGAGAGGTGTAACAAAGAAAACTATGAGCCGGCAGTACATGGGAACACATCATATCTCAAAGCCAAAACGTTCTTACTTCTCTTTTTGTAAATTTTCTTTAAAATATTCATACTTATCGCCGAAAAGATGGTTAAAAATCCAACGATAAAGATTGATAAATTTTAAATCTTTAGCATCTTGCTTCCACTCATCGGGAATATATAAAGCCAGCAAATTACCATATACCGTGTCAGGAGTAATAAATGGGGATTTTAAATCTCTGGCGTTATATAGGATAGAGTGATCGCTGTGCAGTATAATGATAGGCTTTACCGCTTCTGTACGATATTGTGTTACAATCTCTTTTACAGCTTTTAAAGCTAAATTGTCAATTCCGTAAACATTTTCGCAATATGCCTTATGAACTTCTGGTTTTATAAAATTGAGCGTGTCAAATTTCATCATAAACCCAGAAAAAGCCAAATTTTCTGCTTGTTGCCCAAAAAGGCAAGGTTCATGAGGACACAAAATGTGAGCATAAAAAACATTTGCTGTATTTCCGTAAAGGGATTTCCCGGAAATCAAATTTTCAAACACGTTTTCAATCGAATGCAGGGCGCCTTGCTTAAAAAATTCTTTGAAACATCTTTCGTATACGTGTTTTACAGGCGTATCACATAAAACACAGTAAAGTTGCATAAAAAAGTCATTGCTACTACCTTCTCCAAGCTCGTTGGAGGGATTATACAAAGACTTTACCATTATATTGTCGATGGTAAAAAAATCGCTATATCCTTGTTCTCGAAATCGCCCAAAAACTTTATTGTTATGAATTTTTCTTCTAAAATAATCGGCAGTTTTTTCGCTCCAGCCTTCCTCTAAATAATCCATGTTAAGCATGCTTGTAACGCTCCACACCGTTGCTGGATAATTCGATTTAGATTCAGGATATATGACAAACCCCAAAGCCTCAAGTTCATCGTAAAAAGGCTGCAAATTACCACCGATGATCTCCATGGCTTTCAAGTTAGGATGTGCATCCAAGAGGATATGATATACATTGGGGTACTTTTTGTTGTATCGTTCTTTTTGTTTTTGAACGACTCCATTCATGCCCTTGGAGGTTGACAAAAGTTTGTAACTGCCGTTTATCAACAACAGCACGCTTAAAATCAGAACAAAAGCACTTAAAACGTTATTTAATCTCGTAACAAATTTTGGGAAATATTTTAAAAAAACGAACAAACAAATAAGGGATACGAAACAGCAAATGAATAACAGCGGCCACTGATACCCATTAATAGGAAGTGCTTGAATGAATGAACAATTGCCAAAGAATACTGCCAAGGGATGGCTGAACCAAAAAACAGCACTACCCCCATATATCAAAAAAGAAACTTTATTGATGTCGCGCAATAGAAGCCACAAAAAACCGGAAAATCCGAGGGAAATAATACCAAATAGCGCTATAACCAAAAATGTATTCTGTAGCCCGAATTGAGGATAGTTTGAAACGAAATAATACACGGGAACAACGAAACTTCCCAATAAAATGCTCCCCAAAAAAACCAAAAGCTTGTTCATTTTCGAAACGTTAAAACGATAACGTGAACGCTATCTTTTGAACAATCTTTTCAGCGGCGCAAAAACCTTCGCAATTGCATTCCTAAAAAAATAAACAACAGTCAAGCACCCTGCCACTAAACTCTGGACAATTAAACCACCTAATCCGGGATCGATATACGCTATCATAAACAGAATACATAAAAAAGAGTATGGCGCTTTAATGCAAGTTTTTTTTAGACCTTTCTGTAGATTCAACTTTGAAGTGCAACGTAAATTCAAATCGGTATGTGTTAAATTTACCTTAGGGCATATCTACGGGAGATAAAAAATATAAGGAAACGGATTTTAAGGGAACTTTTTGAAAAAAGCTTCCCTTGAACCCTCAAAAACTTTCATAATTTTGCAACAATGTTGCAAAATGACTTGGGTGCAGGGCCGCTGCCCTGCTTTTAAGAGGGCTTGGGAGAGCTTTTACAAAAGCTCGCTCAAGGTGCAAGACGATTAATGTATAATATATTATACGTTAGGCCGTATTACGGATAGTTTATTAATCATAAGGTGGGCGTAAAGTGCAAGGGAACTTTTTGAAAAAAGTTTCCCTTGGACTCTCAAAAACTTCTCTTTATTTTGCAACCATGTTGCAAAATGACGGGGGTGCAGGGCCGATGCCCTGCTTTTGAGAGGGCTTGGGAGA
>DBYP01000008.1:1602-6721 GCA_002309885.1 Verrucomicrobia bacterium UBA1183 | reverse complement strand
CCTGCTTTGAGGGATTTTTTACAAAAAATCGCCCAAGGTGCAAGACGATTAATGTATAATATATTATACACTAGACCGTGTTACGGATAGTTTATTAATCATAAGGTGGGCGTAAAACGCAAGGGAACTTTTTGAAAAAAGCTTCCCTTAAACCCTTAAAAACTTCTCCTTATTTTGCAACATTGTTGCAAAATGACGGGGGTGCAGGGCCGCTGCCCTGCTTTGAGGGATTTTTTACAAAAGCTCTCCCAAGGTGCAAGACGATTAATGTATAATATATTATACATTAGACCGTGTTACGGATAGTTTATTAATCATAAGGTGGGCTGTAGAGCACAAGGGAACTTTTTGAAAAAAGTTCCCTTGGACTCAAAGTGGTATCGAGTGTCGTACTTAGGATTCGTTAAATGTTTCACACACAAATGTTACACCAAACACTTTCGCTTCTCTTGTAATTTCGTCTAATAGCTCAGCTTGACGCTCCATATTGGCAGGAGTCATGTACAGTTTTATAACTTTACCACGAAGCTTAGGTATGTTTTTTTGCAATTGTTTTAGCCCTAAATCGCTTATATCTGCAGTAAAAATAAAGCATTTTTTCTCTTCATTTGAAAATACAAGACTTATGTCATTTTCCGATGCCGAAGGTAATATACAAATGAGCGTTTCTTTGGGAGTGATTTTGGATGTTTCTTTTCCTGCGAATGCACAACCGGCAGGAGCAGCCGTCGAGGATGTATCGGGTAGCTTAGATAGATGCCTTGATCCGTGTATAAAAGGCACTGCCAAAACACCCAAAATTAGAATTATTTTCTTCATATTTTTATGCTTTATAATTAATGTGTACCTGTTGCTTAAGCTGGATAAAAATCCAGAGGCATCCTGCATAAGTTTGCATCTATTGTCAAGTGCAATCGACCTTTCAATCTCCGGAGGATACAAGAAAATTTCAAAAGTTTTAGATTAATGTAGTTTCATTTTTCAATCTTTTCGTGTTGAACCTGCCTTTTCCCTCAAAAAATCACTTGACAAACTTTTAAAAGCTTGGTACCATAGCTCCGTCGTATGAAAAAGAAAGTGGAAGTTAGTAAGAAATCTAAGAATGTGATGGTTTTTGGAGAAGAGAATGAAGTTGTAGAGGTTCCGGTCGAGAAGAAGATTTGGGATTGGCTGAATCAGTACGGTCGGAGCGTTGCCATTGCATTCGGGGTATTGGTGATAATTTGGGCGATTTACTTGATGGGATGCGCCTGGAATCGGCATACAATTCGTAAACATTTAGAAGCTTACAGCACGAAAAATTCTCTGCAGGAGCGTGTTGCCTGGGCAGAAGGGAAGCAGCCCTGTGCATTGAAAAATCTGCAAGGATTTACCTTTTTGGAAAATGCATACGGCTACGTTGACAATGGCGATTTCGGGAAGGCGATAGTTTACTTTAATAAGGCAATAGAATGCTTGAAAATTTCGCCTTTGAAGGAACAAGCACTAACGGGGGTTGCGTATGCTTATTTGCAGAACGCACAGCCGGACATGGCCAAGAAGCTGTTTTTGGAGCTTTATAAGTGTAAGTCTAAGTATTTGCGCGCTCAAGCTTTGTTTGCACTTTGCAGTATTGCGATGCAGGAGGGTGATGAGGCTACGTTTAGGAAATATAAAGAGCGGCTTCAGGAATATGATGAAGGCGTTGGCTTTTTACAAAAACTGGACATCTTTGAATCTGTTAAGTAGGTAGGCAACATGGCACTCAAAACTTGCATAAATATCGACGGGAGGGAAATTGGTGGACGTAATTGTCCTTACTTCGTTGCAGAAATTTCAGGCAATCATCAGCAGTGCATTGAACAAGCGCGTGCGCTTATAAAATCGGCTAAAGAAAGTGGTGCCGATGCAGTGAAATTGCAGACTTACACTGCGGACACATTGACATTGCCGATTCGCGAGGAACCCTTTAAAGCGAAAGGACCTTGGGAAGATTCCTATCTGTACGACCTTTATCAATCGAGCTATACGCCTTGGGAATGGCATGAGGATTTGGTTGATTACGCAAAAAAAATCGGCATCACGCTTTTCAGCACACCATTTGATGAAACCTCGGTCGATTTCTTGGAAAAGGTCATGAATCCACCGATTTACAAAATCGCGTCCTTTGAAATTAACCACATTCCACTTTTGAAGAAGGTGGGGGCGATCAAGAAACCCGTTATTTTGAGTACTGGATTAGCTTCTTATGATGAAATTGCGGAAGCTGTTCAGGCCTTAAAAGATAGTGGCTGCCCGAATATTATATTGCTCAAATGCATCAGCGCTTATCCCGCAGATCCCAATGATTTCAATTTGAGATCCATCGAATGTCTGAAAACGTTCGGCTGCTTGGTTGGTTTATCGGATCATTCGCTGTCTTCTTCCATTGTTATGGGAGCTATTGGCATGGGCGCGTGCATGATCGAAAAGCATTTCGTTTTGTCGCGTAAAAGTGCGGCGGTCGATGGCAGTTTTTCACTCGAGCCTCAGGAATTCAAACAGATGGTTGAAGAAGCCAAAACGCTTTACCGCGGTTTAGGTTCGCCCATTATAAGGACTTCCAAACAAGAAGAATTGCAAAAACGCTTCCGGCGCTCCATCTACATAAGCAAACCTATCAAAAAAGGCGAAAAATTTACGACGCAAAACATAAAAATCATTCGTCCTTGCTATGGTCTACATCCCCGCTATTGGGAGGAAATTCTAGGTCGTAAAGCAAAAAAGGATTTGGATTTTGGCCATCCTTTATCCTTAGATGATGTAGCATTTTAAGGAACTCGTACAGCTATTCCATAAAGGCCTTTGAATCTTAAAGTGGATTTTAAGGGAACTTTTTGAAAAAAGTTCCCCTTGGACCCTCAAAAACTTTTTCCTTATGTTGCAAAATAGCTGGGGTGCAGGGCCGCTGCCCTGCTTTGAGGGATTTTTTGCAAAAAAATCCTTCAAGTTATATTTTCGTTTTTCGTCAAAAAAAGTTCCCAAGGTTAAGATGCGCCTTGGGAACTACGAAATTTCTAAATCAAATTTTCTCAAGCCAACGAAAATTCAACATTTTACCCGCTTTGCAATCCTATTTCACGGCCTAAAGCCTCCCCTAGCCTATTAAAAAAAATCTTTGCATAAATTTTCTGTTTTTAGCTTTACAAAATTGGATGGATGTTGTTCACTGGTAGGACATATGCAAAAGACTAGAAAATCGATTGCTAAAAAGTTTAAAATTACGGGAACAGGTAAAGTGGTTCTTCGGAAGCCTGGTTATCGGCATTTTTTGAGACACAAATCTCCGGCTCGCTTGCGTAAAGCGACGAAGGATATTTGCTTGGATAATGCGACACAAGCAGCTACCGTTAAGGAAGCGATGCCCTTCGCGTAAAATTAAACTCAACATTAATTGCTCGAGGTAAGGTAGCAACGACGACCTTACATCGGCCTAAAAGATAGAACATTAGAATATGACAAGAGTAACAAATGGAGTTGCAACAAAACAACGTCGTAAACGGATTCTGAAGCAAACACGCGGTTATTTTGGGAATAAATCGCGCTTGTACAGATACGCTCATGATGCTTTCTGGCGCGCCGGAGCTTTCGCGTTCCGTGATCGTCGTAAAAAGAAATCCGAATTCCGTCAATTATGGATCGTTCGTATTAACGCCGCTTGCCGCGCTGCAGGTCTTTCTTACAGCCGTTTCATCAATGGATTGAAGAAGTTGAATATCGAATTGGATCGCAAGCAATTAAGCGAGTTGGCTATCCGCAACGAAGCCGGATTCAAGACCTTGGTCGAACAAGTCACCAAAGCGCTTAAAAAGTAGCATTATGGACACGTTTGAAGCATTGAAGAATGAAGCCATGGAGGCTTTAAAAACGTGCTCGAACGTGTCACAACTGCAAGAAATAAAAACGCAGTACTTAGGCCCCAAAAGTCAGCTAATCGCCTGTTTAAAGAATTTAAAAACGTTAAGCCCCGAAGAAAAGGTTTCGATGGGTCGCAAGGTCAATGAACTCAAGGGCTTGTTGGAACAGGAAATTGCGAAAAAAGCCCAACAATTGCATACCCAGGAAAGGTTGAACAAATTGGGAGCCTCTATTGATCCCAGCCTTCTAAATCCGTATGCGCCGATAACACCGTTGCATCCGTTGACGCAAACGCGAAATCGCATCCTGTCGATATTTAAAGGACTTGGCTACGCGGTTGCCGAAGGGCCGGAAATTGAGACCGAATGGTTCTGTTTCGATGCGCTGAACGTCCCCCCCAATCATCCTGCGAGAGCAGAGCAGGATACATTCTTTCTCCACGGGAAAACCAGTTCGACTACGAAGCAAAAGGGTGAAGAAAGTTTCATTTTACGCACACAGACCTCAACGGTACAGATTCGCAGCTTAGATCAGCACAAACCGCCATTTAGAGTGGTTTCACCGGGACGCGTATTCCGGCGTGATACGGTCGATGCAACGCACAATTTTAATTTTCATCAGATTGAAGGTCTGTGCATTGACAAAGATATTTCGGTCGCTGACTTGAAGGGTACGCTCGATTTCTTTGTTGAAAAGTTTTTCGGAAAGCGCTTCGAAACCCGCTTGCGGCCTAGCTTTTTCCCATTTACCGAACCCAGCTTTGAGATGGATATTTTTGTCCACGATTTGGGCAAATTTCACGACACATGGATTGAAGTTTGGGGCTGCGGCATGGTCAATCCCAATGTCTTGCGGAACGCCGGCTTAGATCCTAATGAATGGCACGCGTTCGCGTTCGGCTTTGGCGTGGAACGCCTGGCAATGTTACTTTACGGCATCGAAGATATTCGACGTTTCTACCAAAACGACGTTCGCTTCTTGAATCAGTTTTAGAAGTTATAATTTTGGGAGATTTTTTGTAAAAAATCCCTCAAAGCAGGGCAGCGGCCCTGCACCCACGTCATTTTGCAACAATGTTGCAAAATTATGAAAGTTTTTGAGGGTTTAAGGGAAGCTTTTTTCAAAAAGTTCCCTTGCTTCATATCTCCCCTTTATGATTAATAAATTATCCGTAATACGGCATTACGTATAATATATTATACATTAGTTCTTTTGTGTTTTGGGAGATTTTTTGTAAAAAATC
>DBYP01000008.1:1054-1518 GCA_002309885.1 Verrucomicrobia bacterium UBA1183 | reverse complement strand
TTTTTTCAAAAAGTTCCCTTAGATTTACAAGACACTGCCCAATTTGCAATAAAAAGAGGTATTGTTTTTGAGACCTTTTTTGCGTAAAACGATATAATAAACACACTCTTCTTTTGTTACTTCTGCGATACACACGCTTTCTTTTTTAACACCACGAACAAATTTCCGATCGCGAGTTTGCGAGTCCTGAAACCCAGACCAAATGCCATCTTTCATGCCATTCTCACGACTCAGTGTCCACTTCAGAGTTTCCGCGTAAGCCATCAAATTTTGTTCCTCCAAAACGACTTGTGTTCGCGCTTGTTCCCATGCATTCAACTTTAAAAAAACGGTCAGCAGCAGCGAAAACAAACCCAAGCTTAAAACAAGCTCTATCAAACTGAATCCGAAACGCTTTCTCATGCTTCCAATTTTAAGCCTAAACGCAAATATGTTGGCGTATCCCAATAAGAATCGGATCCTTG
>DBYP01000008.1:738-1016 GCA_002309885.1 Verrucomicrobia bacterium UBA1183 | reverse complement strand
TTGGATTTTTTCGAACGATAACGCACATGCTTCAGATTTTTCTGCGACGAGGCGATCAAAACAAAAACACGTACTTTCTGCCGTCCTTCCGCACACGTATGGCAATTATTCAAGATTTGAAGCTCCGGAATACCCAAAAAACGTTGCAATTCGTAATTCAAATTTTTCAGTGCTGTTAATGGAATATCGGGGGTTAAATACGAATAAATAAAAGCTTTTTGCGAAGGTGCACTATCCAATTGCGATTTTAATGTAGGACAATCTAAAGCTTTTTTAAG
>DBYP01000008.1:172-678 GCA_002309885.1 Verrucomicrobia bacterium UBA1183 | reverse complement strand
TCCGAAAAATGCTGTATAAAATCGCTCAAATTGCAAACAAACGCACCCGATTCTACCGAAGTTAGGCTCAAAAAAAATGCTTGTATGAGCCCCGAAATAACGCGATCGCCCTCCGCAAATGCTTCCTTTATTGTCGCTGAAGAAGGCAAGGTTTGAAATAAAAAATCATTGTTAAAAGGAATTACCAAGTCCGCAACGGTCTGTAAAGATTTCAGCTGCGTTTGGGCACGGATGCTTTTGTTTTTCCCCTCAAACGAAAATGGCATTATTGGGATGACAATGACAAACGCGCCCGTCTGAACCGCCATCTGGGTCATTGCCGGTAACATTCCGCTTCCAGAGCCACCTCCCAATCCTGCTAACAGAATGAGAACATCGGATTTTTGCGAAAACTCTTGCAATACGCTATCTCCTTTACCAAACGCTTCCCTTATGAGCGTTTCATCACCTCCGGAACTCAATCCACGAAAAACATTTTTCCCAAAACAATATTTGGGCAATCCCGC
>DBYP01000008.1:0-160 GCA_002309885.1 Verrucomicrobia bacterium UBA1183 | reverse complement strand
CAACGCAAATCCGTATCTACCGCCAAGCACAAATCGGACATATAGGATTGCTTTACGAAAAACGCATTCAAAACGCGACAAGCGGAGCTTCCCAACGCTAAAAACTTAACACGTGCTCCTGAATTGGATACGCTTTCTATGCCCAAATCACTCACGCTTA
>DBYP01000022.1 GCA_002309885.1 Verrucomicrobia bacterium UBA1183 | reverse complement strand
CGCATCGCTAAAGAAAAGGCTGAAGCGGAAACTAAAGCCAAGGCGGAAGCGGAAACTAAAGCTGCCGAAGAAGCTGCTCGTAAGGCAAAAGAAGAGGCTGCAAAACCTAAAGTAAAGCCAGAACCCATTATTGTTACAGCGGAAGACATCATAAGTGCTGCAAAAAAGCTTCATCCTAATACGCCTATTAAGGTAAAAAACGTAATAGGAGAAGTATCAGACAAGAAGGGAAGTATCACCAGGTCGGCACTAAAGAGAAAGCCGTCTCTTGAGGCATTTGATTTTGTTTACACAGAAAAGAGTAAAAAATAAATTTAGAGTTATGTGGTGTTTTTATTATGACTATCACAATCATTTATAGCACTTTTACACAGCGTAGTGGTCGTTAGGAAAATTTAATAAATTACAAAAGATGAAAAAGATAATAGCAGGATGTTTGGGTATCTGTCTGGGATTAGCGTCGTGGGTTAATGCCACAACCAGTAAGTATATAGAATTGAAATCGGGGATATGCATTCCTCAAGAGAAACAAGGCATACATTATAAAAAAGCACTATGTGCTTCTGCTGAATTTGGTATTTCTTGGGAATCTTGGCGTTTGGGGTTCCAGTTGGGATACGAGAGATGCGCAGGTTGCGTTTTTCAAGAAACACATTCGAGTTGAAAAAATAAACGAAGATTTTTCTTGCAGCCGGCGACGTTTTCTTGCACAGTGATATGCGCTGGGGGGTTAGCTCAGTTGGTTAGAGCATCAGCATGACACGCTGGGGGTCGCTAGTTCGAGTCTAGTACCTCCCACCATTTTTTTATGAAAAAAAAAGGTCTTTTTTGGCTCCTCGGAGTTTACATTTGTGTGCTTTTCCTAGGAGCGGAATTGGCCGCCGTCGCTTATGCATGGATGCAATACGTGGACGGTCCTGTCCATGTAGATTGGATCCGATATCTAGCACACAAGCCGCTTTGTCAATATGTCGATCGCTTTCGGATTGTAGGCTTCTTCTTGTTGCTGCCCTACATTTGTAAAAAATGCCACATTCAGCGAAAGAATTTAGGCCTGCGTTTCAGTCTAAAGAAATACATAATGGCATTTTGTTTCGGTTGTGCCCTATGGATATTCCTTTTTGGTGTGAGCATCGCCGTTATCGGAGGTGTTGCGCCTAAAAGTGCGCTGACGATTCCCCTACTCCCGATCTTCGGTGCAAGTTTTTTGCTGGCTCTATTGGAAGAAATCATCTTCCGCGGTGTGGTTTTCGAGTTCTTTCGTAAAAATTATAGCGAAATACTCAGCATGTGCCTGCTCGCTTTGCTGTTTGCCAGCTTGCATTTTTCGATATGTACCCCTGGAAATGCCACCAACGTGTTCTTGCATGCCACCCAATGCGCCTATAATTCATTAGTAGCCATTTCGCATATCCAATGGACGTACTTCATTTGTTTGCTCCTGTTGAGCTGCCTCTTGGTTCGTTTGCGGCTAAAATTTAATTCGTTGTGGGTATGTATCGGCTTTCATCAAGGGCTGGTGTTTGTTCTAATGTTACTTCGCAAAAGGTACACATTCACGAATTATGGCAGCTGTTTTTGGGGCTCTGGACACATCACCGACGCCTGGTTTTCGGTAATCGTGCTGATGGGAATTTGGTGTGTTTTAGAATGTTATTGGCGATCGCATGAAAAAAACACCTGAGCTTTTTTCAATTTTCATCGTATATTTGCTCACAGTCCCAACGAATGTCATGTGCTTGGGCGCTTTCACGGAAGCTTGGCTGAAGAACTTCGATATGTCGCGTTACCAATTGGCATTGCTGTATTTGCTATCGACGGTAACTGTGTTTTTAGCAATGACATTTTTTAAGTATGTCGGTACGACGAAAAAGGCTTTCTTGCTGTTGAGTATAATCACGCTGATTTTGGTTTTGATACCCCATAATATCGCCTTATTATTCTTGTTTTTCTTTTTATTTCAGTGGCTAGGACAAGGTTGCTTGGTGGGGCAATGCCGATGTCGATTGTTTGCTATCACGCCAACATCTCATTACGGACGCGTGGTTGGATTTTTGGAAGCCATGGGCACATGTGCAGTGTTCTTATGCCCATTCCTATTGCTGATTCTTATCCACAAATGCTCCTGGCAAATGACATTATGCCTATTATCTTTGATTTATATGGGCGCAGCATTCCTCTTCAAATTACCGACTCAAGTAGATATCACAGCTTCTTATCAAATATATAAAGACGTAAAATTTTGGCTTGCGAATTTCATAATTTACCTGCCGGTGATGCTGATTTCAGGTTTGTTTTTTCACTTGGAAGGCATTTGCAAAGCCTACGATATTCCTATTCAGTTCTGGGAACACGTTTCGCAAATCCAAGTACCAGGCATCATTGTTGGTCAAATCATTTTCGGGTATCTCTGGTGCAATCGCCTCAAAAACGTGGTGCTTTTTGTTGTAACACTGATCATCTCGCAAGTGGCATGGTTGATGAATTTTCTCCATTTTAACGAAATTACATGCATTACGTGCGGTATCATCGGCTGGAGTTTATTCGGTGTCTTGGTAAACGCTTTTTGGAGCTTCTTGTACCGCAAGCAACCGTTGCTCATTAATGAAAGTATAAAGGCTTCCGTCGGCTTCGGTTTTCTCGCAAATGCTATCGGCCCTATCTGCTTGTGCGCTTTTGTTTAATGGTAATATAATTTTGAGGGATTTTTTGTAAAAAATCCCTCAAAAACCCTTAAAAGCAGGGCAGCGGCCCTGCACCCCGGTCATTTTGCAACATGGTTGCAAAAGAAGGGAAACGTTTTTGAGGGCTCAAGAGAAACTTTTTTCAAAAAGTTCCCTTGTAGTGCTTTTGGCACATTCAACTTTGAAGTGCAACTGCTAAGTAAAAATTTTAGGTAAAGGAAGAAATGTTGGGTCGGGACTGCAAAATTGCAATATTTTAGCTTGCGTAGATGCGCCTTAGTTCTCCAGATTTTTACATTCCTATTCCGAAAAATCTCGAAAAGTACGTGCAGCTGCTTATCTCAATGTTCCTTCCACCATCTTTTTCAGACCTTCTGCTAAAGAGATTGTGGGTTGCCAATTTAAAAGTTGCTTAGCTTTGTCCGTATTGGCAAACGTATGCATCATGTCGGATGCATTGAATGGATGATGGTCGATGATAGCTTTTTTGTTCAACAAATTTTCTAGAATAGCAATCATCTCATTGATGGTATGGGGATGCTCATTACCCAAATTAATTACTTCATAACCTAAGGGTTTTTGGGCTGCAATGACGCCCCGTGCAATGTCATCCACGAAAGTAAAATCACGCGATTGGGAGCCGTCACCATAGAGCGGTAGCGGCTTTCCAGTTGCGATACATTTCATGAATTTGTCCGGGCTCATGTCTGGACGACCATTGGGCCCATAAACCGTGAAACAACGCAAGATAGAAACATCGATGCCGTACAAATGATGGTAGGTGTAACACAGCATTTCGGCGGCCTTTTTTGAGGCTGCGTAGGGCGAAATGGGTTCGTTGACCGGCAACGTTTCTAGGAAAGGCATTTGTTGACCGGCATACAATGAGGAGGTAGACGTCAAAATGAACTTTTTTACGCCATGGCGCTTCATGCAGTTGAGCAAATTGAGCGTTCCCAAAACGTTTGTTGTTATGTAGATTTCCGGTGTGTCTATGCTGGCTCGAACACCAGCGCGGGCTGCCAAATTGTAAACTGCATCGAATTTATTTTTTTCAAATAATGCGTCTAAAAATGCCTTATCCTCGATGTCGCCTTTAAGGAAAGTAAATTTTCGAGAAAGTTGCTCCAGCTGTTTGAGCCGGAACAATTTCAAATTGGGATCGTAATAATCATTCAAATTATCAACACCAACGACATCAACGTCCTTCTCGAGAAGCAATTCTGCAACTTTTGCTCCGATAAATCCAGCACACCCTGTCAGTAAAATCTTCATCTTATGGATTTCTCGATTGTTTCATAAATTTGCTGATTTACGCGATGGATGTCAAATTTATTCTCTGCCAACCTACGACTGTTGCTACCCATAACGGAGATGTTTGATGGGTCTATGATGAATTTTTCCATCGCAACCGCCAAACTTTCTGTACTCTTTATAGTAATTTTGTATCCATTGTCTCCATCGACGACAACCTCTCTGCAACCAACATTGTCGGTGGTAATTACGGGACGCCCGCAGGCAAGAGCTTCCAACAACGTTCGCGGAACGCCTTCGCGATAATACGAAGGATAAACAAAAACAGAACATTTCGCCATCGCTGCCGGCATATCCTTTACGTAGCCCATATAATCTACAATATGCGAACATGCCTCTAACTGCTTTTGTGTGATAGCGGACGGATTCGAATCGATATTGCCTCCTAGAACAAAATTTACATCTGGATACCGAGCCTTTAGTTTTTGAGCAGCCTCTACAAAATGAAATACGCCTTTTTCTTTAATGAGGCGAGCTGCCATGAAAAATGTGATTTTTTCAGGAAATGGTTGAGGGGTAAATGCGGTCAAATCAACGCCCGTCCCAGCAACAACCGAAGAATTTTGTTCTTTAACGACGTGCTTTTTTATAAATAAATTTCTATCGTCGTTGTTTTGAAAAAATACGTGATTAAAATGTTTAAAGCTGAGTTTATATAGGAACAAGCAAATCCTTTTCACAAGCGAACGTTTGAATCCCGGTTCATCGATAAACGCGTACCCAAGCCCCGAAATAAGACCGTAAATGTTCTTTATTCCACACTTATAAGCAGCAATTCCACCATAAATATTGGGTTTAACATTTCCTAAAAATACAACATCCGGCTCAACGGATTTTATTAGTTTTTTTATCCTCCAAAATGTTTTTAAATTGTCCCAGAGGCCGATAGAAGTTCCGCTAAACCCATCAAAGGGAATGAATTGAGCCTGCGGAAACTTTTCTTGCCAAGGTGCGATATCCCTTGCCGGTAAGGCAACACAACAAACGAAATCTTTGGTCGAAAAATCATCGATCAAAACTTGCCGCAATTGCATCGCCGGAGCGTTGAACAAAAAAAGTATTTTACGCATACGAATATACACATAAGCAACTTTTTCTCTTTAAAGGAAGCTCAAAATGGTAAAACTTATATTCGAATACAATACGTGAAGTTTTAAAAAAAAGTAAAAAAGGTTTTATGCTTGCGTTGTAAAATTAATGAAAGTTTTTGAGGGTTTAAGGGAAGCTTTTTTCAAAAAGGTTCCTTTGAAGCCACAAATTTCAAAGTTGAACTTACAAAAAGTCTGATTTTATGCTTGCGCTTAAAAAAATAAATGTAAGTGTTATGTCCAACAAACACTTGCAATTATGATTAAAAAGTTATCGCTGTATGGACTATGTTTTAATTTAGGTGTTGCGTTTGGGGCTCCGACACAAGCGGAATTGGAGGCGTTTCTTGCGGCTCAAGGAGACAAGATTGAGGTAACGTATGAAACGATAGGCGGATGTCGTTTCCCTGAAGAGCTTGTTTTAAAAGATAAGGAGGCCCAAAAAGCTTGGGAAGTATTCTCAAAGCAACATGGGGGCCATTTCCAATACGACGCGCCTTTTGAAGGTCAGGTTGAAACACCAGAAGTAGCCCCTAAAGAGGATAAAATAATAGAATCATTTCCCGCAGTTCCTCAAAATTTAGGAGTTACTCTGGATGGTAATTCCGCCGAAACCGTCGAAAGTACTGCGACCTTGCCTGAAGCTCCGGAAAATGTTACTAGTTCTGCAGATTATTATCCTGAACCTAAAAAGCGTACGGAAGAAGAAATGCGTGCGTGTTTTTTGAAATACTCCGAGAAGCAACGGAAACAGAACTTGCTTGGGTTGCCGGATGGGGCGTAAAAAGTTTATATTTTGTCGATTTCGATTCGATTGTGAGCGGTTTGGATGATGAAATACAAAAGAAAATTGCTCGATATTTGGGACAAAAAGAAAACGAAGCCGAATTGTTTGGAGCGATAGATGACTGGTTCGCAAAACGTGATATTAAAAACACGTATTTGCTAAGAATTTTCATTCCAGGTAAGGAAGAACCGGTAGATATGTTGACGTACAAACTAGAACCTGAAATTGTTAAAACATTCAAAGAATTGCTCAAAACTGCTTTGAAAGGAATGGTGCGTTACAAAAGTGCTCGCGAAACGCTGATCTTGTCCTTGGTCTTGTTGAAGGATTTGAAATTTGCTATCTGTTCTGAACCGGGCTGCGATATCAATACGATCGAATTTTACATAAGCAAATATGAAAATGTAAATATACAAGTTCTTTATCATGAGTTAAACCACGCGCTTCATGGGCAACTTGGAATTGAAGCACCCAAACTTTCCATGTTCTGTAATGACAATTCTAAGTTAGAAGCCGGTTTGTTACGATCTTTAGAAAATGAGTTATTTACAAGTACGGAGCCTATACAAATCCCTTCGCTGGCATATTTTTTATGGATTGAAGGTGCTTGGGATACTACGATGCCCGCTTTTGTTGAAGTTTTACCACAGAAGTATTTTAAGAAATTGACAATATTCCTGTTGAGGGATACGCCTGAGGAAATTTGGAATATCATTGGTTTTACCAATATTGGAGGGAATATATATGTTAACCATATATCCGATATAAATTTGTTGCGAACTCCAAGGATGTTTCACGGAAGGGATCGAAAATTTACAGACCCTGAGTTTTTGGACCTAAATAATGGTTCTGGTACAGATTTATCGGCATCTCCTACGCTTATCTCGTTTTTAGAAAAAATGGAAGAAACGGTAACGAAGAACATCGCTGCCTTATGGCCAACGCCGGAAGCATGGGAAGTATGGTTAAAAATACAGGGACGAGAGGACGCTGATGTTGACTCCTTTACGACATCCGATGGAACGATCCAGGAGTTTATAGAGAAGATTAAAGACATAGGCCTAATAGAAGGTAAGTAGTCGTTAAGACACCTCTTTAAGTACGAAACATAAATCCCTCCAGATGCATTTTAAGCTCTGTATGGAGGGCATTTTTTAAAATTTTGTATTTTAAACTTGCGGTAATTGATGTGTTTTTGATTATATGAGCCATTATGAAACAAGCAAATAGACAATCCTATTGGAATTGGTTTCTGATTTCCATTTTTTTTGCTTATCAATATTTGCTCCGAGTTTATCCGAGCACTTTTACGAATGACATACGACATACCTTTGGTTTTTCAGCTAAGGATTTTGCGACATTGAGTACTTATTGTATTTTCGTGTACAGTTGTTTGCAAATTCCGTTCGGGATATTGCTAGATCGAGTCAATGTCCGTTGGCTTATTTTATGCGCTTTTGGTATGTGCTTGGGCGGACAGTATATGTTTACACATACAACCTCTCCGGAATGGGCACAATGCGGACGTATTTTAATCGGAATCGGATCCGCTCCAGCGTTTATGGGCGCTGTAAAAATAGCATCGGATTCGTTCTCAGATAAATTGTGCGGAATTTTTATCGGTATCACATGTGCATTGGGAACGATATTTGTTATTTTAGGAAATTCGCTCCTGAAATATCTTTCGCTGACGTGCGGAAATTGGCAGGAGGCCGCTGGATATCTAAATATATTCGGTATGGTGCTTTTTATCCTATGTTTGCTGACATTATCAGTTCAGGATAAAGAAGCCCAAGGGGATACCCACAATGATTTTTGGGAAACGTTCATGTCGGTTGTGTTAAATTATAGAATCTTTATCTACGCTCTGCTGACTATCGGTATCTGCGCAACGGTAACGACACTGTCAGATCTTTGGGGAAACGCGTTCCTTATTACGAAATATCGGCTAAGTGAAACGCAAGCGGTGCTTTATAATCAGTTTATGTTTGCGGGTTCTTTGTTAGGTTCCTTCATAGTCCCATTGATTTTCAGCGGTGGTCGTAAGGTTTTATTGGGTGTACGCGTTTGTTGTTGGTCGGTTGTTGCGCTATTTGCCGTATTGATTTACGCAACCAATCAGATATCGGGGGTTGTTCTTCAAACAGCGCTGTTCTTTCTTGGGTTTTTCGCATACGGTGATGTGCTCTGTTTTGCTCTAGCGGCTCAATTATCGACACCCAAAACCTCTGGATTGATTGTTGGCTGGGTTAACACCATCAATATGATTGGATTAACGCTGTTGCAGATGTTCGTCGGACATTCATTGGATGAATACTGGAATGGTGCTGTTAACGCCCAAGGATTACGTCTTTATCAAGCTTCGGACTATGAATTGGCTCTGGGGCTGCTTCTAAACGTTGCCTTGATATGTGGTTTTATCTCGTTTTTTATAAGAACCAAAAAAGTTAGGGAATGACAATGGATGTCGAATCGCAATTGAAGGTTTTTGCTCAAAATGCGGAACGCTTTTTGGGGATAGATACACTAAAAGAGAAATTGTTGGCAGGGAAGTCGTTACGGGTCAAGCTCGGCGTGGATCCAACGCGTCCAGATTTAACCTATGGACACTGGGTCGTGTTTAACAAACTGCGTCAATTTCAAGAATTGGGGCATCAGGTCATTTTCCTTATCGGAGATTATACAACACAAATTGGAGATCCCAGCGGACGTTCTTCGACGCGCCCTGTCTTGAGCCCTGAGCAGATCGAAAAAAATTCGAAAACCTATTTGGAACAGGCGTTCAAAATTTTGGATAAAAACAAAACCGAAGTTCGCCGTAATAGCGAATGGTTCGGCAAGATGTGCTTTGGGGATATGCTCGGCTTGGTAAGACATGTTACCGTTGCGCAAATGTTGGAACGCGATGACTTCATGAAGCGTTACAACGAAAATACGCCGATTGCGTTGGTTGAATTTTTGTATCCCGTATTACAAGCCTACGATTCTGTAATGTTGAAAGCGGATGTTGAATTGGGCGGCCTGGATCAATTGTTCAATGTTTGCATGGGACGTCAATTCCAGAAAATTTTCGGTCAAACCGAACAAGCGATTATTTGCATGCCTTTGTTGGTAGGTTTGGATGGGGCCAAAAAGATGTCCAAAAGCTTTGGCAATTATATCGCGTTTAATGATTCTTCTAAAGATATGTACGGAAAAATCATGTCTATTCCGGACGAAACCATGTGGGATTACTTCCGCTTGCTGCTTTTAGAAACCAGCGAACAGATTCAGCAGCGTAAAGCACAGCATCCGATGGCGATGAAGAAAGATTTAGCGCGCTTAGCTTTGACGAAGTTCTTTGGCGAAGCTACTGCATTGGAAGAAGCTAAGAATTTTGAAACGGTTTTTTCTCAAAAAGGTATTCCCGAGAACATTACCGAGTTTCCAGCGGAAAAATTTCAAACATGTAAAACCTTGATCGACGTCATTGTGGCCACGGGACTTTTTTCGGGTAGTAAAAAGGAGTTGAAACGATTGTTAGAGCAAGGCGGTATCGAGGTTAATGGTAAAAAAGCGGATGCAGAATCTATAACTTGGCAAGCCAATAAAGAAGCTATCATCCGAGTTGGCAAGAAGTTATTTTTCAAAGTAAACGCATGATTGACTTTGGAGCTTTAGGGAAGTTATGTGATCATCAGAGCGCTGAACCTGGCAAACTCTATGTTGTCGCAACACCCTTGGGAAATTTGGCAGATCTAACTTTGCGCGCGATTCGAATTCTTGAAACCTGTGACTGTATTGCGTGTGAAACTCCCAAAGTTACGCAACGCTTGTTAGCCATGCTAGATATTCAAAAGAAGAACCTATTTACCTATCGAGATGCTGGTGAGACCAAAAGCGCGCAGCATTTGCTGGAATACCTACAACAAGGACAATCGGTTGCACTTGTAAGCGATGCCGGTACACCTACCATCAGCGATCCCGGTTATCGTCTGGTTAAGCTGTGTCGCGAACAATCGGTAGAGGTCGTTCCAATTCCAGGTGCATCTGCTACGATTACAGCTCTATCCGCATCCGGATTCCCATGTCATCAATTCTTATTCCTTGGTTTTTTGCCTATTAAAAATGGCGCTCGCGAGAAAATCTTAAAAGCACATCAAACCTTTGAAGGCACGCTTATTATCTATGAATCGCCTTACCGTGTAAGAAAGCTTCTAAACACGCTGAAGGAACTTTATGGAAACTTTCGTCGCGTTTGTATTGCCCGCGAATTAACCAAAATCAATGAGTCTTTTTATCAAGGTCAACTAAGTGCATTAGAACTTTCTCAATGTCCTGAACGTGGCGAGTACGTCATTTTGGTAGCTCCTGAAGAAGGCTAAAGTATGTCTATACGAGTTTAAAAGTTGAAATTTTGAGAGATTTTTTGTAAAAAATCCCTCAAACACCCTTAAAAGCAGGGCATCGGCCCTGCACCCCCCGTCATTTTGCAACCATATTGCAAAATAAGGGAAACGTTTTTGAGGGTTTAAGGGAAACTTTTTTCAAAAAGTTCCCTTGCATCTTATTTTCGTATAAATTTCATCTTTCGTAGACAGGCTTTAGTAAAGGGCGGCGTATTTATTCGAATCGAAAAATTACAGTCTTGAAAGTTTTTTGCAAAAAATCCTTTACGCTTTTTTCTCTCAATCGCACTTAAACATTCAATGTATCTATTCCTTTTGTAATTCAAAGTACTTTTTCAAAACCAACAGTGCAATTAAATCTTCTTTATCGGGATTCCTAAACTCGTCTACGAATTTGTGTGCGTTATTTATAATTTCAAGAGATTCTTCGGTATGCTCGATATAGTATTTCAGCTTTTCCTCTAAATCCGAATAATCGTCTTTTATTTCGATGTAATGATAATTCCCTTTGAGTTTTCCTTCCATAAACCAGGTTTCGTATTTAGGCTTTGGCATAACGGCGATGGAATTGGAAGACATTACCCACTTTAAATTTGAAGCGACATCGTTACCTTCCAAACATAGGATGAATTTGTAATTTAAATGTCTGCTTATGGGCAATAATTCTGCACGCCACTCCGGATGAACCTCTTTATGTCCAACATGCCCCAAGTTGCACAGAGGATGATGAAAGTACTTTTCGTAAAATTGAACTCTGTGTTGTTGATAAATTCCGCCACGGCCTATGAGTAAATTCTGTTTGCTTTCGAATGTCCGATGATCATTTACAAAAATAAAGTGCCTAACTTTGTCCAATTTTAGAAGGATAGAGTTTTGATTATCACCTGCAATAGGTCTGCTTTTTACGATTTTAGGAAATTCTGGTACATAAGTAACGTCCCCGAAAGCAAAGGCAATTTTATTTTCAGGATTAAAATATCGGGTATATTGATAGGTGTCCCAAAAATAAGTGTGTGGCCTGTATTTTTTAGATAATGTAAAATCTTTGAGTTTTATAAATTCATCGTTACAACAGTAGGGTTCTTCGAGCCTGTTGTAATAATTTAATCTGTCAGATATGACTGATTCATTGTAGTTTTTTAAGACAGATAATTTGTTTTCTAGCTTTTCCCTGTAAAAACAATTGGGAATGCAGTAGCTCCCTACGTTTTTTAAATTATACAGCAATTTACTGTTTTTGTCTTTTCTTGACTCCAAATACAAAAGAGGATTCATAGTACCAAATCTCCTGCAAAAATAAAACACGCAAAAAGGCCTATCTGTAGAGGATTATTGATGGTGGAGCTGTGGTGTCAAGGATAAAAAGTTTCAAAAGGATATACTCAATATTGAAAGACTAAAGCGTGTCTACGGGAGATAAAAATTGTAAAAGAGTAAATCATAAGGGAACTTTTTGAAAAAAAATCTCTCAAGATTGTAACATTTACGTTCTGGTAAAATTCACAGCATAAGCTGAATAGCTTATCTCCTGGTCGGGATGACTGGATTCGAACCAGCGACACCTACGTCCCGAACGTAGCGCTCTACCAGGCTGAGCTACATCCCGAAAACATACATTTAAAGAAGAACATAAAAACCTTCAGGCAAGCAAGCTTTTTAGTGAAAAAAAATAACACAGCGCGGCAGCAGTAGCATCCGACTCATCTGGCGGCAAAATTTGAGGGAGATTCAGAAGTTGATGTACCATTTGAGCAACTTGATCTTTGGTGGCTTGTCCGACGCCGGTGACCGATTTCTTTATCCGCAAAGGCGCGAACTCCTTTACGGGAACATCGTGAAGTGCAACAGCGCTGAGACAAGCACCTCGAGCCGATCCCAAAATATGTGCGACTTTGGAATTTTGGACATAAATCGTTTGTTCGATACTAACGGCTTTTATATTGTATTTTTCAAAAAAAGCATTCGTAGTTTTAAAAATTTCACCTAGACATTCTACGAAAGATTTTTTTGCGCTTAATTTTAAAGTCAATGATTCCAAATAGCGAACGTTAGAATCGGGCTTAACTTCGATGACCGAAAATCCCGAACCTCTGAGACTGGGATCGATGCCCAAAATACATCCCCAAAATTTGGTTCGTTGGGCTATGGCATGACGTTTGAAGGATTTTTGCTCGCGCAACTTCGCTGTCCACAAGCTCCGTCGGCTATTCATGGTGTGCGCCGCGTTTTTTGTGCTGGCAAAGGTGGAATACGAAGTTTCATACCGATTTTTAGACTATTCGCTGATGGCAAAATGTCACGATTGGCTTCATAAATGATATTCCATTTAACCGCACTACCATACATTTTTAAGCTGATTTTCGACAAAGAATCTTCGTTCTGAACTGTATATGTTCGCTCGTGATGATTTTCATCGCTATGAACAGGAACGACAACCTCATCGATACTTTGCTTTGCTTCTTCTTTTGATAAACGCAATTGTGCCAGCTGTGTTTTTAAATGCGCATTTTCCGAACGCACTTGCTTCAGAACCTCAATTAGATTCAAATATTCTGGCGACTCGCTGTAACGATCATTCAATGGAAGCGTACGTGAAAATTCCTTCTTTGCGGTTTCAATCATCTGCAACACCAAATGCACGCGCTTACCTTCCGGTTCCTGTATAAGATATTGACGAAAATGATAAATGGCAAATATAGGATCTTTTTTTAAACTCAAATAAAGCTGACCTAATTCAAAGTGCGTCTCGGGACAATAATCCGACCGTTGCGCGCACAACCGGCTAAAGAGCTTGAATGCTTCCTCGCCACGATTCTCGCTTAAACACCTCTGTGCCCCCAAAAACAACGAATCCTTGGTTTCTTCCTGCGTAACCGCTTCACGTCCGCATCCCGCAAGCATCCAGCTGATTATGATACAAAAAACATATCTCATCCTTTCAAGATTCTCACATCAAATCACAAAGATCAAGTTAAAATTTGCGCGAAGTGAAAATGGCTATGAAACATTGAAATTGCGAGCTTCACGTTTTCACTTTGCTTCTTAGCGTGCCTCTGGCACAAATTAAAATGTTACAATCTTGAGAGATTTTTTGTAAAAAATCCCTCAAATGTCCTTAGAGCAGGGCAGAGGCCCTGCACCCCAGCCATTTTGCAACGCCGTTGCAAAATTATGAAAGTTTTTGAAGGTTCAAGGGAAGCTTTTTTCAAAAAATTCCCTTATAATTTACTCTTTTACAATTTTTATCTTCCGTAGACACCCTCTTAGGTGAATACGTTCTAAAATTCAGTAAAAAACCTTGCTTTTCATAAAAATTTTATTCCATGATAAAACCTGTATGGGAAAATTACTCCGGTGGGTAAGTTGCAGTTGCCTTTTGTGTTGCTTTATCTATAACAAATCATGATTCCTTGGCATCCACAGGTAAAAATTGTAAAAGAGCAAACCGATGTATTCATGGTTTACAAGCCGTGTGGTGTGTTGTCGCATCCCAATAAGCCCGGTTTTTGTAGGCAAAGTTTGATACAGGCTTCTTATAATTTTTCAGATCAAGCTTACCCGACATCGGAAGGCCTGATGTACTTGCTGAATCGCTTAGATGGTCCGACTTCGGGACTTGTTGTTTTGTGTAAAGATCCTGTTTTGACGCAAAAAATTCGAAGATTATTTAGGGAACACAAAGTAAAAAAGATTTATCAAGCTATTGTTAAAGGGCAATTTGTGGGTAAAGATGTTTGCTGGCATGATAAACTTCAAATTGAAAAATCGAACCAGCATTTACGAACTTTTCGCGTCTCTAATAATGGGGGAATTTCTGCAAAAACGATAGTAAATCCGATACAAACGTTCAACCTTCACGGAGAAGTGTTCAGTTTAATACAATTGGAGCCACTTACGGGACGTACGCACCAACTTCGTGTACAATGTGCACAACATCATTTCCCTATCTTAGGAGACAAAACTTACGGTGATTTCAAATGTAATCGTCGATGGAAGACAGAACGTTTGTTTTTACATGCCTGTTCTATCGAATTTGTGCTCGAAGATAAAATCTTTGTCGGATTTTGCGATTCTGAATTTTCAAGTTACATTCAAAGAAATCCGCTACAGGTATTCGACGCTTAATTGTCCCATGGATCGGTATCCATAAAAGGATCTTCGGTGCTCAAAGCGAAAACGTCTTCTGCTTTTTCTGCTTTGAAAAGATTTACAAATTCTTTATCCTGCTCCGGGAAGGGATTTGATGTTTTCGGGGAAATCTCTGCGGATGTTTCTTCGGGTGTTTTCATGTCCTCCAGGTTGATATCTTCTTTCGCTTTCTCGTTACTACCGGAGGCAAAATTTGCGAACGATAATGCTCCTAACATCAGTATAAGTATGTGTTTTTTATTCATCGTTGTCCTACATTAACTTTTATAATCAAAAGCAATAACCAGTTCCTTACCGCAATCGCAGTGAACAATAACCTTTTTTAAAATATCATTTTCGTAAAGCGTTTGCACATGAGCATTTGACATAACCTCGCCCTGTTCAGGTTTTAAATCTTTAACGTTTTGTTCAACCTTCACAGTAACATCGGCTTCATCACTTCCGTTATTGCTCGAGATGTGTTCGCGCCCTTGCAAAAAACTGTCCATACCTTGAGTTTAAAGATATCGATATTTTTTTGCAATATTAATTGTGATAGGTTTGTAAGTCCAAAGTTGAAGTTGCAAAATTCTAACTTTTCTGCTTGCGTTTTAGGTAAAGAATATCTTATATAATAGGTCAGTTTTAAATTAACCCTTAACCCTATATCCTAGGTTCTAAGAATAGAATACGGAGAAAAATTATGGAATTAAATTACGAAAGTATGATAGAGTCCGGCGTGCATTTCGGACATCAAACGAAGCGCTGGAATCCGAAATTCGGACCTTATTTGTACAAGCAGGTTCATGGCATCTCAATTATCAATTTGGAACGTACGCGCGAATGTTTGGAGAAAGCGGCGGCTTTTTTGACTGAGCAAGTGAAGAATGGCGCGAAAGTTTTGTTAGTAGGTACAAAGCCACAAGCACAGGAGTTGGTACGTGAATTGGGTGAAGCGGTTGATATGCCTTTTTGTTCCAATCGCTGGTTAGGTGGTTGTTTAACCAATTTCGAAACCGTTAAAACCAGTTTGGCTAAGTATCAGCGTTTCTTGGACATGGAAGAATCGGGAGAGTTGGCTAAGTTGCCTAAGAAGGAAAGTTCCGCCATTCGCCGTGAAATGGTTCGTATGCATCGTAGTTTTGAGGGTATTCGCCATTTGGAAAAACGTCCGGATATTTTATTTGTTGTCGATGCAAATCATGAGTCAATTGCTCTTCGTGAAGCGCGTCGTTTACAGATTCCAACGGTAGGTGTTGTTGATACGAACTCGGATCCGACCGTCCTTGATTATCCTATCCCAGCGAACGATGACTCCGTAAAGTCTCTGAGAGTTGTTTTTGAAGTTTTGCAGGAAGCGATTGCGCAGGGAATCGAATTGCATAAGTTGAACAAATCCGCGCATAAAGATATTCCGAATGAAGTTTCCGATGTTGCCAAGAAAACTTGGTCGCGCAAGCGTGTAAGCAACGAAGCTAAGGAGGAAAAGCCAGCAACGGAGAAGAAAGCTAAAACAACGAAGGCTCCTGCAAAGAAAGCAACAACGAAGGCTAAACCTAAAACTGCCAAATCAGCTGAAAAGAAAGAGGCACCTGCCAAAACTGTAGCAGAGGAGAAATAAAATGGTAGAAGTTACTGCAAAAATGGTTGCTGCTTTGCGCGCTAAGACGGGAGCAGGTTTGATAGACTGCAAAAAAGCTTTAGCGGAAAGCAATGGTAATGAGGAAGAAGCTATTGTTATCCTTAAGAAAAAGGGTATTGCGAGTGCTGCTAAGAAGGCCGGCCGTTCTGCCCAAGAGGGGTTGATTGCTTCTTATATCCACAATGGCGGCAAGCTGGGTGTTTTGGTCGAAGTTAATTGCGAAACGGATTTCGTAGCTCGCAACGACGAATTTAAGCAGATGGTTTCCGATATCAGCATGCATATCGCGGCCGCTAATCCGTTGTATTTGAAGCGCGAGGAGGTTCCTCAGGATTTGATCGATAAGGAGACCGAAATCGCGAAAGCTCAGTGTGTGGGTAAGCCTGAAGCTGCAATTGCTAAGATTGTCGAGGGAAAACTCAACAAGTGGTTTGGTGAGATCTGCTTGTTGGAACAAGTTTTCGTTAAGGATAGCTCGATGACCATTCAAGGTTTGCTTACATCGAAAATCGCTAAAATGGGCGAAAATATCGTCATTAAGCGTTTCGTGCGTTTCCAATTGGGCGAGTAATTATCTCGAAAATTTAAGAAGCAGAGGAATTTTTATTTTCCTCTGCTTTTTGTAAATTAGGAAGGGAAATTATAATAGTTCTATCAACTTACTCGGATAGTCCACCCGTAAGTATCTACCAGTTCACTTAAGGGGATACAGGGGCGATTATTATTAGGGGTAATAAACTTAACATCTCGCTCAGATAATCTAAATAGTCTCTTTCGTGCCCAGCACCTAAAGCAGTTGATAAGGCATTAAGACGGTCTCTTGCATTATTTGCATTTAAGGTTCCGCTTCCTTTTGCTGTTTTTATTAGATTGAAGATCATGTCATAACTTTTGTGAAAATACCACATGTTGAATTTCATATCGTCGGCAAAAATAGCGCAATGATCATCGATTTTTTTGCGAATAAGCCATGCTGCTATAAGAGAGGCGGGGGTTTTTTCAGAATTGTTGCCGACGATTGCTATCAGTTCACCTAAAGAGTCATTGCAATGTTGTTCGAAAAATTTTCCTGCTTTAAATTCTTCCAACAATACATCATCCATATCTTGAGCAGGAAGTCTATTAGGATAAACCTGATTTGTTTCAATGTAGCAGATTCTTCGCAATATGGCTGGTTCTTGTTCATCCGGTGGTAAATCGCTGATATATCCCAAAACCTGACGTTCATAAAAGTTTAGACATCGATAATAATTAATCTTTTTGGAAAGAATTCCCGCGATTGCTCCTGTTAAGCTACCTAAAAATAGCCCGCAAATAATTACTTGTTTTATTTTCATACTTGTGCCTTTAGTGTTTTTTATTTGAAATTTATTCCTATGTTGAGCAGTATTTATGCCAAAATGGATGTGGACGTTTTGGGAAATATATGAACAAATTACGAGAGATTGGGAGGTGATTATAAGCTTATTTTGTTTAAAGAAAGCTTTTAATACGAACATTTCCTATTTTTTTGTTAGGTGACCTATTTGTCTTCGGCTCTTGAATCGAGGGTGGAATTATTCTCAATACAAAACTCTTACTTCGTAGGATTTGGCTTATATTCCTCTTGAGCCGGAGGGGAACTTAAAATTTTAACAGAGGGATGTTGTAAGTTTCTAACGGCCATAAAATGATTCGTACCGTTGTAGCAAATCAAAAGTGCATCACGATTTTCTTCCATAAGCGAAACGGGTTCACCCGAAATGGGAAATGTACCATCCGCAGGATATAATGCAGCGACAACTTTAGATTTATTTTCAGGAAGATAAAATAATATAATGGATGAATTTAGCCTTGCTGCAATTGGACGAAAGGTTTCAGATGAAACATAAGTATTCATTTTCGCAATTTCTCTGAGAGTTTGTTGCGTAAAAGTAAGCTTCCTTTCAAGTACGATTTCACAAACTTCTTCTCTGAATTGTTTCATGTTAGCTTCTAAATAAGCTCCCAATGCTGTATTCCATTGGGGTTTGTACAAATTTTCTCGATAAAGCCATGCCAATAATGCGGCATCGAAAGCACAGTTACCGAAACCGGGCGTTTTGATGGCGGTAAGGTTATTATCTTTAAAGAATGTTTCCAAGGTACGTACTTCATATTTGTCATTCGATGTTGGATGGTTTTTTGATAAAAGTTCTATATGCGTTTTAAATTCTTCAGGATCAATAAATGCATCTATGATATAGGTTATAGGAATCATTTCAGCCAAGGATTGAGCCGCTTTTTTGGGTACGGCAGAAGAATGCAAACTGGCCGCTATTGCCTTGGCCATATCCGCTTTTGAAAAACCTTTATCATCCAACAGAGATGTGGTTGAAGGCCGAACGGAGGATCTTGAGTAACGGGGAGTACTTTGTCTTGGTATGGGTTGAGTCGTACTATGCTTCAAAGGTTGTGGCTTGTAGCCCAATTTTGTAGGTGGATTAGGGCGATTTTGTCCTACATTTGGGACGGAAATTAATTGAGGCGTTGTCGTTTTTGGCAAGCGAGCGTTTGTAGATGCAGCCTTAGTTAAAGTTTCAACGGGTGCTGGGTGCTCAGGTGGATTGGGTTTAGACCCTTCGGTCGTATTTAAAATCTCTGCTGCAGGTTTGGGAGCCGAAGACATTCGGTTTAGAGAAGAAATCTTTTCTGCGTAATAATTTTTAAAATTTTGCATCTTATCATTGCTATAGACTCCGATAAACCATACGACGACATATCTATGATTCGTTTTTGTTTCGGGATCGGTTGCTGCTTGTATCAATTCAGGCAATGTTTTACCCTTATAGGTCTCAAAAGCTAAACAGAAGTCTTTTAAAAAGGCATCATCGGGGGTTGTTGCTGGCGAGCGAGCGAAAGCTAAACGTGCTTGCGTATAACACAGAATCCTAAAATTTTCTTTTTCAGTTCGTGCGTTTCTTAAAATACGCGACTCGAGAGTCGTTAACCCACGAACCCATGCTCCTGAACCCCCAATTAGGTATGCTAAGCAGTTAAGCAGTGAAATTGCGATAATTGACCGTTTGATTTTCATAGCGATACTTTATGTTCTATCTGTTTAAATACACGCAGTATTTATGCCAAAAAGAGGATAAAAGGTGTGGTATTATTGTTCCAACAATTGGACGATATATCTGGGATAATCCAAAAAGTCTTTTTCACCTTCTAAGCGATGATAAGCCTCTTTAAGTTTAATGTCATCGGGTAATTCACTACAAGAGGGATCTACATCTACTTCTTCTAATGTTTTTAATGCTCTATTGGTAATATCTAATAATGTCTTGTGACAAGTAGAGAAATTCAATAGATTACTTCGCATTGCGGGTGTTAAACTATCAAAAGAGGAATCGATTTTTTTTCGGATAATCCAAAAGAGCACCAAAGTTTTAGGAGAATAACCGCATACTGTGCGAATTTCTTCATTGTCGAGTATAGGGATTTGCCACAATAAATCACTGAAAGTGCAGTTCCAATAAGTGTTGAAATTATTGGCGACTTCCCGTAAAAGGCTATCACTGGTACTTTTTGCCGGCGTTTGCATATAAAAAAAATGTGTTTCAATATAACATATCCGTTTCAAGGCATCTGCTCCCGTCTTTGTGGTTTTTAGAATCAACCTTTCTGGCGAATTTAGGCACCGATATCGAGAAATGTCTTCAGAAAGAATACCCCCGCTTAACTCAGTTAAGTAAATAAAAGATAGTCCGAATATAATCCCATAAATCTTTGTTTTCATAAATACGTCTTATTTTTTCAAATGGGACGCTGTGGGTGTCTATTTGCCTGTAGAGCAGTATTTGTGCCAGGGTTAAAGTGAGACTGCGACAAACGATGTTTTCAAATTGAAGTTACAAAAGCTTCCCTTAGGGCGTGTCTACATAAGCCAGAAATCTTACATTTTTGAAGGATTTTTTGTAAAAAATCCTTCAAACTCCCTTAAAGCAGGGTAGAGGTCCTGCACCCCTGTCATTTTGCAACCCTGTTGCAAAATAAGGAAAAAGTTTTTGAGGGTTTAAGGGAAATTTTTTTCAAAAAGTTCCCTTCGGGTTTATGCTTTTATAATTTTTTATCTCACGTAGATACGATCTTATAGCTGTATTTTAACGTTAAAGCTACAAAAACACGCACATTTTTATTGTAAAATGAGCGTTTGTTTTGCATGCTATAGAGGAGGGTGCGAACTTGGATTTGCGCAATTTGATTAGATCGTAAAATTATCCTGAGATCTATATATAAGGGATTTCCGGTGTAAGATGGCTGTTAAGCCCCCTTCGAGGGGACAACAAAAGTTTTACCAAGTTAACCCACCTGTTTATACCAGAGGAATAATTTTCCCTCTCCAACGCTCTTCTAGGTTCGAACAACACCCTCATTTTTCACGGAATATTTTACCGATGCAAAACCCTGGGTTTTGTAGAAAAAGAGAGGCTATTTTATTTGCCAAAATCCAATTCCCGAGGTGCTTGAAATCGCTTTAAGGTAGCTTCAATATCATCGGCTAGTTCACGGGCTGCGTTTCCCGAGGGAATATGTTGCAGTTGATAGCTCATATCGTTCAACAAATCTTCATTGAAGATTAGATGCAAGGCCTCATCTAATAAGCGATACATGTGCTTTTGTTCCAATACTAAGCAACCGCCTTTTTGCTCCAAAGCCAAAGCATTAGCGAGTTGGTGATTGTCGGCGGCTTGGGGGTAAGGAATTAAGATGGAAGGTGTTTCGCATTGGATAAGTTCAGCGATAGTTCCGGCACCGGCACGTCCAATAACCAAATCCGCTGCAGAAAAAAGTGTGGCAACATCGTGCGAAAAAGGAATAAACATCACTTTCGACGCAGTATCTTCTTGTGGAATTTCCAAAGTGCGTTGCGGGTGTTTCCCAACGCCCGTTACGCAAATAATATTGATGTTGTGTCCGGTAAGCTGTTTGAGATTATCTAAGACCCACTTATTAAAGGATAAAGCACCTTGGCTTCCTCCCAAAACCACGAGCAGTTTTTGATAAGGGCTGACGTTGAGCTGCTTGCGGGATGCCTTTTTGTCCTTCTTTTGGAAATCCTTCCTTAGCGGAAATCCCAGCGTTACCTGTTTGTTCATCGAAATCGACGGTAGTGAGACACCCTCCGGAAGGTAAACCTTGGTTGCTATTCGACTGAGGTAGCGAATTGCCTTGCCAACGACTTGATTGGCTTCATGCAAAAAACAGGGCTTTCGTAGTAAATATGCGGACAAAATGATGCCCGCGTTCGTGAATCCTCCGAATCCGATAACGGCAGTAGGTTGAAGTCGTTTCAGTAAATGGATAGCCTTAAAAAAGTTTTTCGCCAGGAAGTATATAAACTTGGGCCAAGAATAGATTTTTTTTGAAAAACCAACGCCTGGGAATTGCACAAAAGAAAGGTGAGGATAGGCGCTACAAAGGTTTTGATCGACCACTTTCTTAGATACTATCAAAACGCTTTTATGTCCACGTGCCAAAAATTCTTCCGCCAAAGCGATTCCGGGTGTTAAATGACCTCCGGTTCCACCACACGCAATGACGAAAATTTTTTCTTTCATTTTTGAATATCATTTAGCGGTGAATAAATCGGTCGCGTAAGATTTATAAGCAGACCTATGAAGCAAAAATTCGTTACAAGGTTGGAGCCACCATAGCTTAGAAATGGCAATGCCAAACCTTTTGTGGGCAGGACGCCGGTTATAATGCCCAGGTTCAAAATGACTTGGATGGCAATGAAACAAACCGTACCTAGACCGATAAAAAATAGGTAGGGTTGATACTGGGCCCGGGTGATTTTTAAACCAAAATAAGTGATTAGAATAAAACAAAGCAAGACTATCAGCATATGAGCAATGCCCAACTCTTCGGCTAATATCGCACCGATGAAATCGGTATGGGCTTCTGGCAAAAAGAAAAATTGTTGTCGCCCTTGTCCTAATCCGCAACCCCACCAACCGCCTGAAGAAAACGCAATTAAGCTCTGCCACAGTTGGTAAGCGCCGGTTAGCCGATTGTTATCCAAATCCAGAAAGGCTAAGATACGATTGAGCCGAACCGGATTAAAATAGATGGCGAGACCAAAAACCATGAGTGCGAGGCAACATGCAGGAAGGATAAACCGCAAACGAACGCCTTTAGCAAACAACATCAGCGCGCCCACGCAACCGAAAAGCGCGGTAGTTCCGAAGTCGGGCTCCAAGATAAGTAAAAAGCAGTAAGCCCCTACCACAGAAATAGGTTGTATAAAGCCACGAGAAAAGCTTTTGAGCTGATGGACATGGTAGCTTAAAAAATACGCAAAAAATAAAACAAAACCTACTTTTGCGGGTTCAGAAGGTTGTAGCCGTAGTCCCCCTAATTCAATCCATCGATGCGCACCCTTAACGCAACGACTTACCCCTGGAATCAGCACAGATAGAAGCAAAACTGCCGTTAAGATTCCGATCGGCTTTGCATACGATTTCAACTTGTTCAGATCTATAAAAGAAAAGAAAATGCCTGCAAATAGTGCAATAAAAAGCCAAACGATTTGCTTGTTGAAAAGCGCTGCCCCAGAAGGCAAGGGTAACGTGGTGCTGTGCAAAACGATCAACCCATAAGCGGTCAGTATCGTACCTGCAATCAACAACACGGCTCTTGCCAACCTAAGCTGACAAGACATTATTTTGCCTCATCCAAAGGAATGACCGGAATATCGCTTCCATCCTCAAACAGATCTTCGAAATTATCTTCGAGATCCTGGTCAGAACCGGAAGATTTCTCCTCTACAGGTAGATCTTCTTGGGTCAAATTATCCAGAACAGTAGAGGATGTCGCAGATTCACTATTCTTTTCTACAGGATTTTCCACAGAGGTTTCAGCAACTTCCGGCTGAGCTTTTACGTAAAGCACTTGACCAACGCGTAAGCTTTTGGGATTAGTGATGTGGTTAATTTGCATCAACTCCTTAACAGACATACCGCAACGGCGAGCAATGTTCCACAAAGCGTCACCGGATTGAACCACGTACTTTTCGGTATCGATTTTGGGCAATTCATTGCTCGAAGGAACCGCCTCGGTGGTTGTGGTTGCTAAACGCAATTTCTGTCCAACATAGATGACATCGTTATGGAGCCGATTACTTTTGCGTAGATCGTCCATGGAAACGTTAAAGCGCTTCGCAATGCCAGATAGCGTGTCACCTTTTTGAACGACATAGCAGCCATTCTCCAGCTCTTGTTCCGACACAGGCTGCACGGTTGCGCCATTGGAGGGAATGGCGAGAATTTGACCTGCAAATACACGGTTTTTGTTTTTGAGATGATTTTCGGCAATAATCGCATCGACCGTTGTATGGAACTTGCGAGCAATCCGCGAAAGTACATCGCCTTTTTGAACCGTATACATAACGATTTCATCAGAAGATTGTGTACCTGCGTCTTCGTCTGAAAGCTCAACGACAACCGGTTCTTCTTCTACAACAGGACGACGGGGTAGGGCACGCAAATGCTGTTTTTCGATCTTAGTTGTTTGTTCTTCGTGCAATTTCTCTTCAGAAACAGCAGGCGCTTGTTCTACGGCATTCGGATCCTTGGCAACTTGAGATTCTACAAGCGTACTCTCAGGCGTTACTTCTGTGGTTTGCTTCTTTTCAAATGGAGACCAGGTTGCACAACCGTGAAACAATAAGCAAGAGCTTGTTAATAAAGCTCCTTTAGCTAAAGTTTTTAGTGATGAAGTGATATCAAGACGCATACTCTATATTAAGGTTACCATTATACTAACGAACAAATTTCTACTGTAAAACATTTTTTTGAAAAAAAGATATTTATGCATAAAACACTTACGACTTTCTGTAGTATAAACCACATTTCAAAATGAAATCTGTCCAATGCATAGTACAGTTTTTGAGTAATCCCTCACCCCCCTTAAAAGCGGGGCAGAAACCCTGCACCTCAGTCATTTTGCAGTATTGGTGCAAAATCATGAAAGTTTTTGAGGGTTTAAGGGAACTTTTTTCAAAAAGTTCCCTTAAGAAAGACTTTTTACCTCATAAAGCATATGTAATGCCCATAATTAGGTTACAGATCAAGCATTTCCCATTCGTTCTACATTCAACTTGAATTTTGATATCATTTTTCATTGATAAATGCTTGCATTTTGATTGAATGGGTTTCGATATGAAAATTTGCAGTATAGGAGCCGGTTATGTGGGTGGCCCAACGATGGTTATCATCGCTGAGCAATGCCCAGAAATTCAAGTTACTGTTACCGATGTCAATCAGCAACGCATTGATGCTTGGAATTCGAAAAATTTGCCGGTGTACGAACCTGGCTTGGATGAAATTGTTCAGGCGATTCGCGGACGTAATCTGTTTTTTTCGACCGACATTGATAAAGCCATTAAAGAATCTGATATCATCTTTTTATCGGTAAATACGCCAACAAAAACTTATGGTGAAGGTGCGGGTAAGGCTTCCGATTTAAAGTTTATCGAGAGTGCGGTTCGTCGTATTGCCCAAGTTGCCAAAACAGATAAAATTATCGTTGAAAAATCAACAATTCCGGTTCGCACGGCAGAAAAAATCCGCAAAATTTTGGCTTCCAATACGCACGGTTGCAAGTTTGAAATCCTTTCTAATCCGGAATTTATGGCTGAAGGTACCGCCATCCAAGATTTGAAACATCCGGATCGTATTCTAATCGGTGGTTCCCAAACAGAATCGGGGAAAGAAGCCATCAAAACCTTATCCGAAATTTATGAGCATTGGGTCCCCAAGAATAAGATAATTACGCAGTGCTTGTGGTCGAGCGAATTATCGAAGCTGGCGGCTAACGCATTTCTGGCACAAAGAATCTCTTCCATCAATGCGCTGTCGGCACTTTGTGAAAAAACCGGCGCAGATGTGGATGAAATTGCAATATCGATCGGTGCAGATTCTCGGATAGGCTCCAAATTCTTAAAAAGTTCCATCGGATTTGGAGGGTCTTGTTTTAAGAAAGATCTCCTTAATTTGGTTTATCTATGCGAATATTTCGAGCTTCCCGAAGTGGCACATTATTGGAATCAAGTCGTTACGATGAATGAATATCAAAAACACCGTTTTTCATATCTCGTTGTCGAAAAGCTGTTCCATTCGCTTGCCGGTAAGAAGATCGCCGTTTTTGGTTTTGCTTTCAAGAAGAACACCAATGATACACGTGAAACACCGGCGATAACTATCTGCCAAGATTTGATGAAGGAACAAGCCCAGCTTTCCATTTGTGATCCTAAAGTTACACCAGAAACGATAAAACGAGACTTGGATGGATTTTCCAATTATGAAATCCAAACCGATCCTTACGTTGCCGCACAAGGTGCACACGCGATTGTCATTTTGACCGAATGGGAAATGTTTAAAAATCTGGATTACAAGCGCCTATACGAAGGCATGCAAAAGCCAGCGTTCGTCTTTGATGGTCGAAATATCGTCAATTTGCAACAGCTCAGAACATTGGGCTTCGAAGCTTACGGTGTAGGTAAACCCATAGCAGGATAAGGTATAAATTCTAAGGGAACTTTTTGAAAAAAGTTTCCCTTAAACCCTCAAAAACGTTTATTAATTTTGCAGTGATGCTGCAAAATAAGAAAAGGTTTAAGGGAGTTTGATGGATTTTTTACAAAAAATCTCTCAAAACTTGTCGTATTCCTTTTACGCTGGTTTATGTTGATTTATCATCTGCAGCAGTGTTTCTGGTTGGAAGGGCTTTGTGAGGACCGCGTTCATACCAACCGACAAAGCGCGCTGTTGCGTTTCTTGTAAGGCGCTGGCAGTTAGGCCGATAATCGGAACGGCAGCTTTCTCTAGGCCGCATTCTCCGGAACGAATTCGGTGGGTTGTTTCAAAACCGTCCATTTGTGGCATGTTGATGTCCATAACCACCAACGCAGCTTCATTGTGAGAAAGCCAATCCAAACATTGGATACCATTGGCAACAACTTTGACAACAAAATCATTCTTTTCCAAAATTTTCTGAGCCAATCGTTGATTCTCAAAGTTATCTTCAACCAACAGTATAGGGGGAACTGTCGCTTTTTCTGGCTTCGTATCACATAAATTGAGTTCCATTTCTATCGCTTGCGGCTCAGTTTCGAGGACCTCTTGTCCGGTCTTAAGGCGTATCGTAAAATAAAAGACAGAACCGACATTCACTTTACTGTGGACATTGAGTGTGCCTCCCATGAGTTGAACCAGGGATTGTGCAATCGGTAGTCCCAAACCGGTTCCACCTTTATTTTGGTAGGGAACCTGTTCGAAAGCATCAAAGATACGCTTTTTATCCTTAGGAGAAATACCCACACCTTGATCTTTAACGGAAACAAACAGCTGGTAATCATCGCCTTTGGGACATCCTGTAACGCGCAAATAAACGGTTCCGCTTTGTGTGAATTTGATCGCATTGCTCAGAAGATTCAGCAAAATTTGGCGCAATCGTTTCTCATCACCGTACAACCAATGCTGCATATGTGGATGTATCCACACATCCAATTTGAGCCGTTTTTTGGTCAAGGTAGGTTGGAAAATGTCACATATGCTCTTCAAAAATCTATCTAAATTGAAGTTCGTAGGTTCTAGGGTCAATTTCTTTGCTTCAATTTTGGATAAATCCAAAATTTGATTGATCAATTCCAACAGAATTTGCGTACTTGAAGAAATAGTTTTTGCATAATCTCGTTGCTCTTTGGTGAGTTTAGTATCTTGGAGTAAGTATGAAAACCCCAAAATTCCGTTGATAGGCGTTCGGATTTCATGGCTCATGGTCGCCAAAAATGTAGATTTCATCTGAGCCAATTCCACAGCTTCATCACGGGCCTTTGCGAGCTCTTTGGCATAATTGGACAGCTTTTCTTCGTTCTCCTTACGTTCGGTTATGTCTACCAAACAAGAAATGTAACCTTCAAAATGTCCATCTTTCAAAAATCGCGGAACACTTTGGCATAACATCCAATGCAACTGCCCATTGTGGTCATTGATTTGACACTCAAAGGAAGCCGATTGCCGCAACCTTTGAGCCGATAAAAAGGCGTCTTTGTAACATCGAGCTATCTCTGGAGATAAAAACTTTAACCACGACCAATCTTCGTAATTTAAGTTTTTTTGTCCTGTAAATGCGCACCACTGCTCATTAAAGTAAAATCTTGTGTTATCGCCATTGGAAGTCCACAAAAGAACGGGCGCGATGTTGACCAAATTCTGGAACAAATTTTCCGTTTTTTCTTGGGAACGAATCATACGATTCAAAGTTTCCGACAAGTCGCCGATTTCATCGTTGTAAAATACGGGCGACATCGCGAAAATGTTACCCAAACGTCGCTTGTTCATTTGACGTTTTATAGCAGTAAGTGGCCTTATGACCCAATGGTGGATTTGTCCCCAACAAATGAAGATAATGACCAATAATATAACGCAGGCCAAAAACAAAGTGCTTATCGTCTGTTTTAAAAATTCTTTGGACCAAAAGTAGGTATCACTTTGTACCACAATATAAGCAGGGACGTAGTTTGTACCATTTTCATAGCGTAACAAGTAAAACCCAAGAACATAGTTAAAAACATAACGTTCTGGGATGTTGTCGTAAGCTTCCTGTTCTTTAGGGAAGTCTGGAAGTCTTATACCCCTGGGCAAAGGATAGCTTTCCCATTTTTTCCCCAATAAAGTGCTTCGCGTAGAAGCCAAAATCGTTAGGGGTGAACCGTATAATATCGCCAGCGTTCGAATGTGGGACTCGCTTCCTATCGCATAAACCAATCGCTGTAATTCATAGGGGTAGTGTATAATTTGCGCACCTACACCAATGGAATGCGCCAATTGACGACTCCGCTCAAGCGCATACTCGGTGAGACGTTCTTGGTAGGTTACTTTTGAGAAAAGAATAATACCAAACGTACATAAAATGATGAAGCTAATCAATGGGAGCAACACTTTTACGCTCAACGGCAATGATCTTAAACGCTGTAGTATATATCTCATTGTTCTGCGGCTTGACGCAAGAGCGAACTATCAAATATAGCATCAAATTTTTCGCTCGTATCGGTCTTTTGAAGATTACTATTGCGCAATACCTTGTCCGTTATATCTCCCATAACATCCAATACATATCGGTTGGAACAAAACAGTGGAATCTGTTCACCGATGGCTAGCGGATATACAGCACTAAATAAATTCTTCGCTTTTTCATCCGAAACCGAATAATGCAAGGCTAATAGGTGATTGCAATATTCTGAATTGTTCTCGTAAAGATCCAATAAATCATCCCAAAGTTTTACAAAGCGACGTAAGTTTGGGAGGTGGAATTTTAAGGCTTTTGACGACATTAAAAGGACATTTAATTGCATTTCCTTTGGCCAAGAAGACGTCGAATAAAGGGAGTTTAAGTCCATTTTCTTCCTCAATTGATTCGAAAATGGCGGATAGATAACGACACCATCAACACGTTCGTGCTTTAAAAATGTAAATGCTGCCGTTGGATCCATAGGAACAATATTGACATCTTTTAGTGATAATCCTTCCGACTCTAAAGCCTTAGCCAAAACATAGCCTCCGAAAGAATTGATCTCTACACCGATGCGTTTTCCTCGAATGTCGGACAATTTTCGGATACCGGTCTTGGTCATCAAATGACAGGCAAATCCTTGGCGGTGGAAAGAGCTTATCAAAACGATCTTTGGATCTACGACACCAGCCTTTTGACGAACCACCATCGCATCCACAAGAGAACATACCATACCGTCGATTTGACGCCACTCGAAGGCTTGTTGCGCATCTTCTAAGGAGCCAAATTCAACGATTTTTACATGTATGCCCGCCTTTTCAAAGAAATGCTTTTTATAAGCCAAAATAAAGTACTCTCTTCCGGCGTAAGCGCTGATGCCTATACGCAATACAGGGGTACGACAAGCTCGCTTCAATACCCAATAACTCACGACTAATGAAATAAAAAGAATACTAAAAAGGATAATTCTTCTGTGTCGCACAAAGGAAATTTACGTTTTTATGGAAACAATGGCAAGGAAATTTTGGGATTAGAAACTTGAAATGCAAAGAATGTTTACATAGAATACTATCCATGAGGGCTTCATCAAAAGATTCCGTAAATTTGTTAGCTTATGACAAGCAATTTTTTGATAGAGGTTACAAAAATATTATAGGTGCTGACGAAGCTGGGCGTGGGCCCTTAGCAGGGCCGGTAATTGCTGGTGCTGTTTGGATATCGGAAGCCTTTTTTAATGCCAATATTACTAACGAGGCTGTCTTACAATTTCAGGATTCGAAGCTACTTTCTGAAACCCAGCGTGAAAATGCATTCAAAACATTGCAAAACTGGCAAAGCGATGGGCTATTACGATTTGCTTACGGAGAATCCAGCGTCGCAGAAATCGAACGAGGCAACATTTTATATGCCACCACCTTAGCTTTTCGAAGAGCATTGGAAAATCTGCAAGCACAGCTAGAATTTAAATTACCTTCAAAAGAAGTTTTATTGCAGAAAACAGATCTCCATACCGTTTACATTATGGTCGATGGTTACCCATTTAAACGCTTACCCTATCTACACAACGGACTTGTTAAGGGCGACCGTACCAGTTTTTGTATCGCAGCAGCCTCCATTGTAGCTAAAGTCGTACGTGATCATAAAATGTATGAACTCGCGAAACACTATCCATCGTACGATTTCCAAGAAAATAAAGGTTATGGTACCGCTAAGCACATCGCTGCTCTTCAAGCCTTCGGTCCCTGCGAAATCCATCGAAAATCTTTTTTGAAAAAAATTCTCGGGCACTCAAATCCCCAACGCAAACCTCAACAACAAACGTTATTAGAGTATGCCCATATGAGCTGATAAATTCTAAGGGAACTTTTGAAAAAAGTTCCCTTAGACCCTCAAAAACTTCTCTTTATTTTNNAATGACGGGGGTGCAGGGCCGCTGCCCTGTTTTTGAGAGAGTTGTGAGAGGTTTTACAAAAAACCCCTCAAGATACAAAACGATTAATGTATAATATATTATACGTTAGCCCATATTACGGATAGTTTATTAATCATAAGATGGGTGTATAAATGCAAGGGAACGTTTTGAAAAAAGCTTCCCTGCAATTCATCGCCTTACCTTCCATAGACACGCTTTAGTTGTGTAAGTCCGTCTATTACTCCTTCCCTTTTAAATGCATTTCAATTACCTTCCAAGTTCTTTGAATATCATCAATATTTTCACGTTGTACTACCATTTCGCAAGTATAGTCGCCACACCAGGATTTGATTTTAAATTTTTCCGTTCGGTGCGATAAACACTCAAAGTTATGAAGTATGTTTTTTATTTCTAGCCAACGTTTTGATTTGGTTATCTTTTTCAAAAAATCAGCAGCGGAGGTATAAGGCTGACCCTTTACGATTTCTTTTGCAATAGGAAGGATTTGCTCTTGAGGTACATCATATGCCCGCAATCGTTCTTCGATATGTGCTTTAGATCCATTGAAATAAAACACATCTGCGGTTGGATTCGTAACAGCCTCGTTCCAGAAATAATTTCTCAATTCAAGTATGTTGTCTTTGTGCTGTGTTTTAAAATTTCCGATTTTACTGTAAGGCTCATTTCTCTTATATCCAAAAAAACACGCATCCAATTTATCCATCCACGTTTTTGTTGGGAATAGATCTTTTAAAGAAATTTTATTTTCTGAATTTGACTCAGAAGCGTGTATTTTATTGTTGGAACTCCGCCATTTCTCGACTTTCCTTTGAGGCCTTTGTTTAGCAACTAAATCCAAATTGAAGCCCTCTTCTGTATTTCCGATAACGTTTTTCAACAAAAGAGTGTCTTGAGTCAAACAAATAGCGTAGTTATACCCATTTTTTATTTCAAATTGCATACTTTGAACCTCCGGTTCCATTTTAAAATAATTATTCGGACAAGTTGCATTAAACCAAATCCCTGTATCACATTCTGATGGCAATTGACAATGTGTAAAAGACTCAACCTCGAAAGCTCCTGTCTGTAATGCTCTATCGTATGGATTTTCCCAGTGAACAAGTATCCATTTCCCTGGCTTTTGAGTGGTTTCTTGTTCAAATACTTCCGCCTTCCCTATCAACGGAGGGAATATATTTGGTGGTAGGGGAGCGTTACGCATCAGAGCTCTCCAGCGTTGTTTAGCTAATATCCAATCACCTTTGCGTATTGGGCTATCTTTGCTCTGCATAACGTCAACTAAAGGCCTCCGCAAGCCTTGTTTATCAAAACAACAAGTAAACGGTAGTTTTGCTGTCCAAATCCCTTCAACATAACAACCCGCCCTGAGTTTTTTCAATCGGTAGTCGATTTTTTGTTCAGCGGCTTGACTACTTTTGAAATAAAAAATCCCCTTCCTTTCATACATCAAGCAATTATCTTCATTCGCAATCGATTTCAGTTGAACGAATGCTGCTTGCGCTAAATCCAGAGCCTGTTTCTTAGCACGAATAGCTTTCAAGGTGTGCACCCTAAAGGCGGTATTTTTCAAAGAGCAACTATAATGAAATATGAGTCCGGTACTTAAAACCGAAATCAACAGCATAGCAAACAGGATATTGGCTTGCTTAGAGCTTTTGCACTGCCGGGATTTCCGGATTTGTAAAGCACCTACCATTCTCATCCACCAAGTTCGCAGTTACAAATATGAGCAAATTTTTCTTTTGTGAGGTTTGGCCTTTGGATTTAAACAAATTTCCCAAAAGCGGGATTTGGCTCAGCACGGGAATCTTATCATGCGTTTCTTGCACTTCTTCGCGTGTCAAACCGCCCATAACGAGCGTAGAACCGCTGCTGAGAGAAACCTCGGTTTTGATTTTTCGAGTTGAAAAAATCGGCTGATAATAACCAGGATTGTAGGGCGTTGCTTGCCCTCCATGGGTAACAATATTTTTACCTCCATACTCCACAAAGCCCTCAAATTCCGTAACACAGGGTTCCAAACAAAGATGGATTTTGTTGTTGTCTTCTGCGATAGGCGTAACCGACATCTCAACACCAATGTTTCGTGTAACAAAGTTTTCCGGGACGCCTGCAATCAACGCTGTACCTGCAGAAGCCGATCCCGTACCGGCCTGGCCTACCGAGGCTTGACCATCGCGGTAACTTTCTGGGTAACGCAGCTCTTGAGCCACCGTGATTTCTGCTTTTCTTCCCGACAACACCGTTACTTTGGGTGCACTCATCAAATCCGTATCCGTGCGCTGCTCAATTGCTCGCACTAGCGCATTCATCTGGTATCGATTCAAAAACACGTTCGCATCTAATAAATGACCGATATTTGTTCCAAAATCTAATGCATTTGGGAAAATGGGCGTATTATCTCTGTTCACTGTTCGTGTTCGCAAAGTTGTCAAAGCGCGTAAATTCTCATTGGTATTCACTTTAACATTATTGCTTGTACCTGAATTCCATTTCAACCCCAATTCCTCCAAAACCCCTTGCTTGATTTCCAGAAATTTCGCCTCAATCGCAATTTGCTTATCCTGCCGATAAAGCGCAACGATTTCTGCTATCCTTTCTAAATATTTCGGATGATGCGTTACAATAATAGCCTGCCCATCATAAACGAAGCCGAATTTCTCATCGGCAAACGGAATGCCCAATTTTTGAAAAAATTCCTTTAGCGACGCTTCATCACTTTTTTCTTCATTTCCGCTGCGTGAATAGCTCAATGCTTGCAGAACATTGCCGCGTGCGATAGGGAATACGCGTGTTTCCAGCTTCCCTACATCACAGGTATAATCTTTGAAAACAATGGTATTCTCCACAAAAGAAACCTCCAAATGCGACTGCTCCTTCAGAAAGTAAACGACTTTCTCGAGAGAAATCGTTTGAAGATCCAAATCCACATTCGGTGCCTTATGCTGCGGGTCAATCAAAACAAAATTGATACCCTCTTTACTCTCCAAATCATAAACACGCACGACTTCCGTCAAAACCTTCAAAGCTTGAGCAAGTGGCAAGTTGTTCATGACAAATTTCGGTAAAATAATGCGCTTTATCCGTTGTTGAAGCGTCGGCTTATCTTCTTCGGAAACCTTAACAACGTGTACTTCTTTATTTTGCACTTCCCATGTCGGCATATGCCAACACGCACCTACATCCTTGAGCAGCAACCCCCGCGCTGTGGAACGTTCATGCTGCGCTTCCAAAAAAGTACGTTGTGCTTCTACATTCAAAAAAATGCTACAAACACAATATACCCAAAATACAAAACTAAAACGTTTTATGCGAATAACCATGTCCAAGGAAAGACCCTGAGCTATTTATCTACAAACAGCAAGCTTTTTATGCAACTATTTACAAGATTAGAGTGTATTTACGAAAGTCAAAAATAAGAATGTAAACCTCTAAGGGAACTTTTTGAAAAGAGCTTTCCTTAAACCCTCAAAAACTTTCATAATTTTGCAACAATGTTGCAAAATGACTGGGGGAATTTGAGGGATTTTTTACAAAAAATCTCTCAAAGCTGTACTTTTTTAATTCGTGTAGCTGTACTCTAAGTGATTATCGTCTCATCTTGTGCGGTAAGTCATAGAAAGTTGGAGCGCGTAATTGTGAGCGATATTGCGGTGAATAGACAGAGAAGTTATTAAAATAGGCAGCTGAGCTTCACACAATTTCTCTAAAACCTTTACACAGTTATCGTAAGCGATAAAACCGGTTAGATAATTCTGATAAATTGATATATTATGTTGTGTTTCGGGATCATAAACCTCTACCGTAGCATCGGAGATTTCATTTTTGGGTAAAATAAGATAATTAGATAATTCTGCCAAAACATCTTTATTATGCTCCAACCTTTTTTTTAAAGCAAAATTCTGATCCTGCAAGCTCCGTTCTTGTTCGATTATCTCAGGGAAATCGGAGGTCTGCTTACGTAAACGGTTATTTAATCGCTGCAACTGGATCCCGGAAGAAAGGAGCAATAATGCAATGATAAAAGTAAAAAAACTAAAACGACCGTATATAGCTTTCATGATAAAACAGGAAGGGGATCCAAAGGTATCCGTATTGAAAAATTATCGATGGTTTCATCGGAGGGCTCAGAATAGAAATCGACCTTGTTTTGTAAACGTTCGCGCAGAGCTCGCTTAAAATTTTCAAGATTTTCCCTATAAATACGCCCCCTTATTGAGCAAAAATCTTGATCATTGGAATGCTCAAAGCCTAAATGATCTATACAGAATTCTCCGGGAAGTGTTTGCAATAAATAACAATACTTTAAAAGAAGTTGTGGTAGTAACGTACTTTGCTGTTCTTTTTCAAGAAGATAGTTGTTAATCGTTTGTAGCCGTTCAATAGCGCTCAAGTGCTGATTCAATTGAAGATCCTTTTCTTTTAAACGAATATGCTGCTGAATTTCATTTGCAAAGAAAAAACCGGAAAAAATTAAGCAAAGGCAAGTTATCAGAGCAAATTTTTTCTGATGTTTAAGAAATATTGAATTGCCGCTGTAGGTGGAAAGCTTTTGAAAATCGAACGCTTTCAAATAAGAAATTTTCCCGTTGATAATCGAATCTATACCTAGGTAAGTACATTTGGCTATCTCTGAAATTTTTTCCGTACATCCTAGAATTTTTTCGGAGCAATCCAACGCTTCAGGCATTGTCCCATACTCTGTAGCATAAATGTCTTTGAGTGTATCTGAGATATCGCCAATCAAAAACAACCGCTTTTTGCCTTTCGGAATATTCAGCGTTTGAAAAATAAACTGCTGCGTATTACGAATATCGCTAAATTCACTGGAATTATCGGTATTATTTTGATAAAAATCAATAAAATTGGTTTCTTGTGTTGTTTTTATAAAAAATCTGCGAAGGTGTTTTTCAATAAAAATGGTAACGATATTTTCGCTGGATGCCTGTTCGTTTACGTAAGCCAATTGCCCAGCAAAACAGGGAAGAATTTTTATTTGCTTAAAATTATTTCCTAGGGCATCTTTCACAAAATTGATGAACTTACGCGTTATCAAGGAAACAATGTAGCGATTGCCATCCAAACGAGAAAATTGGAAACAATATTTTTTCGGCGACATCTTGAAATCCATGTACAAAATATGCGAAATATTTTCTCGAATGGGCGTTTTGGAATGCTTAGGAATTTCTAACGTCAAATGGATAACCATCGAATCCGGCAACAAAAAAACAAATTTTGTATCGGGTAAGTTTTTACAGATATGCTTCAATATTTGCGGAAGTTTTGCCTGCCAAGAAGTACGCTCGCTCGGAGGTAAATACTGACGATTTTCAAGAACAACTAAACGCTCCTCTTGGTGTTCCAAAAGGAGGCATTGGCAATCGAATGCTTTGGTGTCTATTATTGCGTATCGTTGCATTAATGAACCAAAGAGGAAAGTTGAAATATGGGCATAAACATGGCGATAACGATTACACCAATAAGGATACCCAAGAAGCAGATGACAAACGGTTCCAGCAAGGATGTCAGCGCAGAAACAATATTATTGACATCATTTTCGTAAAGAACGGCAACATTTCGTATCATTTTTTCTACATTACCTGATTGCTCCCCGGCTTTGGCCATATTACAAACAATGCGTGGGAAGTACGGTATATTGCCCATCAATACGGATAATTGTTGTCCCGATTGGATTCCTTTTTTTATTTTTTCGCAAGCTCTTGTTAAAAAAAAGCTATTGGCTACATTAGTACAGATGTCTAAAGATTTTAATATGGGTACACCATTGGCAATCAAAACGGAGTAAGTACGGCAGAATCGTGCAATGTTTGTTTTCTTAACAAGTACTCCAAAAATAGGCACATATTGCAAAACAATATCCAGGGTTTCAGCTCCTTTGGGCGTCATGAGAAACTTTTTAAGGCCGTAATATACCGCAGCGATGGTTATAATAATGGTGAATATATTTCCTTTGATAAAATCACTGGTGTCGATAAGCTTTTGCGTTAACCAAGGAAGTTTTGCTCCGAAACCGCCAAACATTTCACCGAAAACCGGGACAACCCAGATCATCAGACCCATAACCAAAAGCGAGGACATGGATATGATAACGATAGGATAAGTTAGGGCACTCTTAAACTTTTTACTTAGCCTCAAAGAAGCAGAAAGATATTCCGCAACGGTTTGCATCGCATCGGGCAATGAACCAGAAACTTCACCGGCTTCCACCATGCTATAAAACAAAGGTGGAAACGTAAGCGGAAATTGTCTTAAACAAGAAGAAAAAGATTCTCCGGCAAAGATGGCACCTCGAATGTAATCCAACATATCATGGAACGTTTTGTCCTTAATTTCTGCAACAATTGTATCGAGCGCATGAGATAATGGAAGTCCTGCTTTCAGCATGGAAGATAATTGTTCTGTAAATGCGACCAGCGCGTCCAATTTGACGTGAGCTTTTCGGAGTTTTTTATCTAAGACAACTCCCGATTTTTGGGACTGTTTAGCTTCACCCGTAAATAATGATCCCGACGTTTTCTTATCGTCACTGTTCTCTACTTTCGACTCCTCGAATAAAACCATGAAAAAATTATACAAAAACCCTTCTATAAAATCAATAAAATTGTTGTAGGTTATCTGAAGAAATAAAATCAACACCTACAGATTTTCCCTATGGATCGTACAAAAACACAACGCTCTACAATGTCAGTATCTCGCCGTAAATACCACCGCCCATAAGCTGTTCATCGCGATAAAAGGCTAGGGCTTGACCGGAGGCAAGAGCTCGCTGAGGCGTCGAAAATGTTATGCGGGCAACCGAATCGGATTCCCATTGCCAAGAAATTTCTTGCGATGGATCGCGGTAACGGGGTTTTGCCAACAAAAGTTCGCTGTTTTTGGGCAGATCTTCCAAAAAATTTAAATTAAAAACACGAGCACTTTGGGCATATAGACCAGGTGTTTCTGGATGATCAAAACCAACAATCAGCTGATGCGTACGGTAATCTTTTGCAAGAACGACATAATGTTCAAAGTCACAATTGGAAGGCACATCGATACCTTTGCGCTGTCCTATGGTGTAGCGATGCAGGCCCTGATGTTGCCCTAAAATTTTCCCGTCTAAATTGACAATATCGCCAGGACAATTCGGAATATATTTTTCTAAAAATTGCTGAATGGATACGCGGCTGCTTCCCAGGAAACAGATGCCTTGGCTATCCTTACGCAATGCATTGGGAAGACCGATATCTTGCGCAATTTTACGCACTTCGCGCTTGGTAATGTCTCCCAAAGGGAACAATACTTTTTGCAAATTCTCTCGCTTAACAAGACACAAAAAGAAACTTTGATCTTTGTTGGTATCTTTGCCGGTATAAAGCGAAAAATGCCCCGATGCATCCGTTAATTTTCGGCAATAATGTCCGGTCGCTAAGCCATCAAAGTGGTTGGCGTTCATATGGTCCACCAACACGCCAAACTTTACGAATCGATTGCACATCACATCCGGATTGGGTGTTTGTCCGGCACGGTAGCCTTCGATGAGATAATCGACGACCTTTTTGCGATAAACATCGATGAAATTTATGACTTCAAACGGAATATTTAGGTGTTCAGCGACCGATCGTGCTGATGCCAAATCTTCTTGCCAAGGGCATGCCTTCCAAAGTTCAGTTTCGTTCTGCCAAGATCGAAAGAAACACCCATGTACTTCGTAACCTTGTTGTTGAAGTAAGTAAGCGGCAACAGCGCTATCGACGCCCCCCGAAAGTGCAACCAAGATTTTTTTGGGCATTTATTCTTGTTTTGAGGTGTTGCAGAAGCGATTCATACCCAGGTAGACCACCGGCGTGACAAACAGCGTCAATAATTGCGCAAAAACCAAACCGCCGACAACACAAAGCCCCAACGGAACGCGAGAAGCACCATCCGCACCCAGCCCCAATGCGATAGGTAAAATTCCGAAAACGGTACTTACGGTTGTCATTAAAATCGGTCGGAAACGTTCACAGCAGGCATCAACAATCGCGTCTTCAGGGGTTTCGCCCTGACGCTGCTTTTCCACAGCAAAATCGACCAAAATAATACCATTCTTCTTAATGATACCCATCAACATGAACAAGCCGATAAACGCATACAGCGAAAATTCTGCGCCAAAAAGGTTCAACGTTAAGAGTCCACCGGCCAAAGCGATCGGCAACGTCGAAAGTACTGTTAGCGGATGAATCCAATGTTCGTAAAGACATCCCAAAACGACATACATAACAAAAACAGCAACGAACAGCAAGAACGTTAAGCTTTTCATCGATGATTGGAATTCTTTCGATTCACCGCCTATAGAACCTTCAATGCCATTGACGCAAACTTCATGAGCGGCTTTTTCAACGGCTTCCAAGGTTTCACTTAAAGCCATTTTGCCCGACAAATTGAAGAAAATATCCGCAGAAGGGAAATTATCTTTATGGAAAACGCTTACAGGGCCGACCTGCTGTTTCATCGAAATCAAAGCATTCATCGGTAGCATTTTACCTTTTGCATTGAGAATACTCATGTTATCAACGTCTTTCATACCCTTGCGCTGATCTTTTTGAGAAGCCACGATAACCTGATATTGTTCCGTATCCCCTTTAATCAAGTAAGAATAATTCAGCGAAAAAGCTTCCTTCAACGCATTTTCTATTTGATAGGGGGTTAAGCCATATTGAAACAGACGTCGACGCTGATAATCGACAGACAGTAAGGGATCGCTGTTATCCACATTACAGTTGAGGGAACTTCTGTCAACTCCAGGGATCATCGCCAACTTTTTAAGCAACGTTTGAGCCGCCTGGTTGACTTGTTCCGTTTCATTTCCGGTCAATGTATAAAAATACTTTCCGCGCTTACTATCGGAGGAAGAAGTCTGTATATCCAAAACAGGTATCGGTTTAATTAGTGGCAAAATACCGTTAATCTGGAACAGCATACCTTGCAATTCTTTGCTAATGGCGTCGATGGAAACATCTTTTGAGCCACGAATCGATTTTCGATCTTTAACATCCTTTAATACGATGAGCAGAAAACCTTGATTTCCTGCCATAAACATGCCCAAACCAGAAGCATTCATGGTAATTTTTACCGCAGGATGCTGACTAACCATAGCCTTAATCTGTTCCTGATATTTGCGCATTTGATCAGGCGATGTTCCGGTTTGTGCCATAAACATACCGAACATAGCAGAACTATCGCCAGCTGGCAGGAAGCTTTTGGGCAACCGTACAAAAAGGAACACCATCATAATCACGCAGGCCGTCCAAGCCCACCAAGAGATCCAGCGATGATTTAGGAACCACGCTAAGCGTTTTCGATACCATGCTAAGAATGTGTGTTCGAAATTATAGGCGAAGCGCTCGACAGTTGTCTTATCACCTTGCTTATGTTTCTTCAGAAAGCGAGCGCACATAACCGGCGTAACCGTCAACGAAACGATTCCCGAGGCTAAGATAGCAACAACGATGGTTACAGAAAATTCACGAAATACGCGACCAATTTGACCATCCATGAAGATAATAGGAATGAAGGTGGCCATCAACGAAAATGTCATAGATAGAATCGTAAAGCTTATCTCTGAAGCACCTTTAAAAGCGGCTTCCAAAGGTGTTAATCCTTCTTCCATGTGCCGTACTACGTTCTCCAAAAATACGATAGCATCATCTACCAAAAAGCCGATGGCTAGCGTCAAAGCCATCAAAGACAAATTATCCAAACTGTAGCCCAACGCCTTCATTACCAAAAAGGTAATCAACAACGATAACGGCATAGCAATAACCGGAATAATCGTTTCTCGAGCTCTTCCCAGGAACAAAAAGATAACGAGTGCAACTAGGATAAAAGCGATAACGATCGTTTCTTTAACTTCGTTGATGGATTCCAAAATACTCTTGGCTTTATCATAAATCGGTTGCAATGTAATCGAAGGTGGAAGCGCTTCATAGAGTTGCGGCAACATCGCATTAATGTGTTGCGAAACTTCCACTGTATTGGCTCCCGGAACTTGGCTTACTGCAAGCACAATCACGGAATCCATATTAACATTTACGCCATCTGCCCAAAATTTAATACCAAAGTCTTCTTCCTGGACACCATCCTTGCACTCTGCGACACTTTCGAGATAAATCGGTTTGTCTTGTACCGTTTTGATTACGATTTTTTTATAATCTTTTGCGTAAGCTAGCTGCCCATTGGAAGTAAGCGTAAGCGTTGTGCATTCGCCCTTTAATCGTCCCATGCTCAAAATCATGGTATGTTGTTGAATGGCTTGTGTAACATCGCTCAAAGAAATGCCCAATAGACGCAATTTTCGATTATCCAAATTGATGCGAACGGCACGTGGTACACCAAAGACCTGAACTTGAGCAACCCCTTCTACCTTCGATAATTGCTGACCAATCTTTGTCTTTGCATAATCATATAAAGCACCGGTTGTCATGCTATCGCTTACAAGTGCCATGAAGAAAATCGGTTGGCTATTCGGATCTTGTTTGCGATAGGTGGGCGTCGAAGGCATGTCTTTAGGCAGCTTATGTTGCGCACGCGTAATCGCTGCTTGAACTTCCATCGCTGCAATATCAATCGACTTATCTAAATTAAAATTGAGTGTCAAAGAACTGCTGCCTAAACGGCTTTCCGAGCGGACTTCTTCCATACCATCGATTTCCATAAACTCCTTTTCGAGTGGGCTTGCGATGGAATTGGCCATCATTTCGGCACTCATTCCGGGATAAGACGCCGAAACTTGAATGACGGGATAATCGACTTTAGGTAATGCATTTACCTGCAATCTCCGATAAGAAGCGATACCGAGCAGCGTTATGGAAATCGCTAACAGGATGGTTGCAATGGGTCTGCGAATAAAAGGATCGCAAATACTTTTCATAAAATTCCTTACTTTTGCAATTCAACTGGGGCCGGAACTGTCGCATTTACCTGCACCGGCACTCCGGGCGCCAACAAACTGTGCCCATTTGCAATAACCGTCGCATCCTTATCCAAACCGCTTACAACAATCCAGCTGTAATAACTCTGTCCGGTTTGTATGGGATGCATTTCGGCGATTCCTTGCGCATTTACCGTATAGACAAAAGTTCCCTTGTTCCCTTGATGTATAGCGCTTTCTGGAACCAACAAAACATTTTGTAACGTTTTATAGAAAAGCTTCAAATCGATACCGCGTCCGGGCCAAAATTGAAGATTCGTGTTATCAAATTCAGCACGGATATCAAACGTACCGGTCGATTTATCGACCTCATTGCCAATAAAGACGAGTTTCCCGGTCTGTAAAATCGTTGCATCATCGATTAGGCGTGCTTCAACAACCACATCTTCAGGGGCTGTCTTTAGCGCATTTAAAAGCGCCGGCAAATAGGTTTCTGATAAATAAGAATCGACATATATCGGCTGCATTTGATTTAAAACCGCCAATCGTGTTCCTTTGGTAATAAATGTGAATGGATCTGCGGTCGATTTGCTAAGTTCACCCGAAAATGGAGCGGTGATGTAGCAATGGGACAAATCAATATGTTTTAAGGCACAATTAGCTTCATCCAACGAAAGTTGCGCTTTCCCAGCATCTACATTGGCTTTATAAGAATCGTATTCCTGTTGGGAAACGAAATTGCCTGAGCGTAAACTTTCGGAACGTTTCAGCTGCGACAAATTAAGTTCATACGTCGCCTTATCTTTAGCCAATTGCGCTTCTGCTTGCTGAACATAGGCTTTAAAAGATTTGTCATCGATTTTGAATAAAACATCGCCTGCCTTCACAAAACCACCATTGGGCTTCAGAACCTCTAGTAACGTTCCTTCTATTTGTGGTACAATTTCAATACGATTGGAAGGTGTACTTTGTCCGACCGATTCAATATAACTTTTTACGGTAGCCATCTGAGGTTTAGCAACAGCGACGGCAAGTTTCAATGTCATATTGGGTACATTCCTCCGGTGCAACAGCTTTGAAAAGCCCTGCCATAAGACAAGGAAGCCTAAGAATCCTGCAGTTGCAACAAGATAGTAAAATAGAGATTTTTTTTGTGATTTCATGGTATTAAAAATTTAGGTTATCATTAGGATCCAAGCGACCTGAGACATACGCCAATTGTACCCAGTGGATGGCCAATTCTGCTTGGGAACGGATGCGCTTTAGGCGTGCTTCAGATAATGTTTTTTGGGCAGACAACAAGTCCAATAAGCTATTAAGACCCGCATCATAGCCTATACGAATGGCTTCGAAAGACTCATTGGCCGCAGCTTCCAGAGCTTTTGCAGAATTGAACAATTGTATCGAGGACTGAAATGTATGAAATTCCGTCCAAACATCGCGCAATACCTGCAGTTGTTGTTGATGTAGCGCAAATTTTTGGCTTTTTGTATTCGCATACTCTGCTAACGCCTTATATTGCGTGTCAAAGCCGTTAAAAAGGGTCCAAGAGACGCCAATGCCTAAGCTGTAATTGTTTTGCCATCGAGAATCATGCCGATAACGTAAAGCACCCATGCTGCCCATAAAATTGACCGCAGGAAGCGCTTCGCGTTGGGTTTTCAAATGTGCCCAATCTGCTGCATGTACCGAAGCTTCCGCGGATAAAACATCTGAACGACGTTTCAAAGCTTGTTCCAATAACGTTTCGACCTCTTCTGTTAAAGGTGCGGAATCTTTGAATTCCACTTGAACATCAAAATCTTTTGAAACCGGTATACCGACCGACAAAGCCAATTCTGCACGGCAATTTTCCAAAAGCGCTTGAGCCGCTTGTAGTTCATATTCGGCTTGCAATTTATCCGCTTTAGCAAGCAAAACATCTTGCGTACGTGCCAATCCATGTTCTTGGCGGCTTTGGACAGCCTCAAAGGAAGCTGTGGCATCTTTTAGACTGCTTTTTCGTGCTTCAATGGTGGCTACAGCCGAAGCATAATTGTAATAATTTTTTTGTATATTATAAACAACGGTCTGTAACGTATGATTAAATTTATAATTCGCTGCAGCTAAAGCACACGCTGCACTCTTGGCATTTGCGGTACTGGTTCCAAATTGAAACAATCGATAGGTAACATTGAGCGATGGTCCCCAATTTTCAACACGTGACATAGGTTTCCCTAAAATCGCGCCTGTCTGCTGTTTTGCAATATCGACATTGGCGGTAACTGTAGGGAAATATTGAGATTCTGCACGACCTTGCTGCGCCAAAGCTTTTTTCGCTTGCCACCAAGCATTGCGCGTTTGCGGATTATTGGAAATACCTAACTCTACCAGTGACGCCAACGAATGTGTACCTGAATGTTCAAAAAGCGGCTGCGTTACATCGATACGACCTTCGGGAATCGCCACAGCTTTCCAAAGATGTTCTGCGTCCGGGCTCATGCTTTTTGTTTTTGAGATACAGCCTCCTAAAAACACCACAATGGTACCTAAAAAAAGATTAAAAACAGTTTTCATTTATAAAATCTCCTTCTCTATATATATCGACATAAATCGACAAATCCCTACCATATTTTTGCGTGCGATGTAAAATTTTCAAGCTTTTATTGTATTTTTCCGCACCCAATCAACCAAGTTTTCTTTTGGTACCAAAGATAGAAAATGAGCAATAGCAGTGCGTGTTCCAAACAGCTGAGTTGGAGATAAATGATAGGATTCCAGTGAAATTTTGAAATAAGAATATACGTAGGAATCAACTGTATGCCCCAGAAAGAGAGTATGTTCACGACCAATACGATTTTCACTTTCATAAGAGAAAACAAGAAATATTGCGCACAAAAGCAAAGTGTTTCTAATACAAAAAGTACACCGTACCAGTATAGAAACAAATTAACCTGATGGCAAAACAAACTATCTTGCATAAAAGATTCGGGAGCTAAGAAGCGTACAATAGGGTCAGAAACAGCCAGCAAAACTAAAAATAGAAATGAAAAAATAAAAGTTAATCGCAGCGACTGCTTCAAAACTTTTCCAAGATTTTGAGGTTCTCGAGCACCTAAAAAATTGGAACACAATGTTCCGACACCTTTCCCAACGCCATCCATAACGAAAAACATAAAATTATAAATCGCAAAAGCGATACAGTAAGCTTTGTACATCGGAAGTGGCAGTTCTAATGCGAGAAATTGGTAACACAGAGACCAGCCTACCATGAAAGCCCCCGCGGAAATGGCATTGGGCATACCGATATGGAAACATTGTTTCAGAAAATCCCATGACCAATGAAATGAATTGATCGCATATTTTTCTTTGTATTTTCTGCGTAAAAAAAGTGCTAAAAAAATGATAAAAGAACAAATGTGTGAAAAATTCGTTGCCAATGCTGCACCGATAATGCCCATCGCAGGAACGCCTAAGCCTCCAAATACAAACCAAACATCTCCAACACAATTAATGAGATTGACTGTAATCAAGACCATCGGTATTTTTTTGGTATCTCCACGACCGACAAAGAACGCGCCGATAGCCCCGAATGCCGCCATTTCAAAGGGTAACGTTAACAGAAGCCGTTGCAAGTAGGGTAACCCCAAAGCCTCGATGTTATCCGCAAGTAAATAGTGCGCATTGTAGGCAACCGGAATCAAGATTCCGAAACTCAAAAATGAAATCAGCACCATTTGCCAAACGGCCGGGCCCATTTCCTTGTATTTTCGAGCGCCATTGAATCGGCCGATGAGAATTTCCGTACAGACGATAAACGCCATGAGGATACCTTCGAAAGTCCAAAACCACGGCTGAGCCGCCGAACAGGCATCAAAGGCTTCCGATTGGTACCGTGCCAAAACGGCTCGGTCGATAAATGTCATGAAGGTTCCCGAGAAGGAGGCTAACATCAGCGGCCATGAAATGGACCAAAGCTCACGCAGTGTTCCGGCACCATGGCGGGTCAACCGGAACTCATTTTGTCTTATTGTAGAGCCATCCTCCATAAATAATCATAGGCAATACGATTTTCCGACTTCCGGATCTAACACGGAACAACTCCTTTCCTGTTTGGAAAATCTTGCCATAAACCACTCGCGAGAAGCTTCTTCGCCATGCGTCAAAACCACTTTCTTAGGTTGCTGCGCATGAATGAACTCGCAAAGTTCATCTCGATCCGCATGACCACTTAAGTCAAAACGGTCGATTTTCGCTCGAATCTTGGTTGAAAAATTAATTTCTTCGAAACGAAAAGTGGAATTATGTTTGGCTTGTAACAACTGTCCCCCTGGGGTTCTTTCATCGCAATAACCTACAAAGCAAATGCTGTTTTTATTGTTGTTTAACAGGCATGCGGCAACGTTATAAGCAGGTGTGTGTTCAACCAACATACCGCTACTTAACAGGTAAATCGCAGGCGACTTCAACGTCGATGTTTTGGGATCTATCTTTTTGCGCCGCATGGATTTAACATTCAGTTTTTTCAGAATTTGTCGACTAAAATTCAAATACGGTGAGGTTTTACCGATTTCATCAAAAACGCTGACCAAAGCCATACCCAAGCCCGAACAGTAAATAGGACAATCTGGTAATTTATTCGCCTTCTTGGCTTCATAAAGCAGAACAAGCATTTCCTGCATACGTCCCAAAGCAAAGGCGGGAATAAGGCATGCACCGCCGTTTTTGATGGTCTTCGCGATGGTTTTTATTAAACGCTCTTCTTCGTTGCGCCGAGAAGCTTTACGTTCGGTAGCCCCACGTGTCGTTTCCATAATAACGACGTCCAAATCTTGCAGTTGTGGAATATGCGCTCCACGAAGCGAATTTTGATCTGAAAACAGAATATCGCCGGTGATAAAGAGCTTCCGACCTTCGTGCTCGATAAGAACGCTGGAAGCACCCAAAACGTGCCCTGCTTCAAAGAAGGTAATGTTTGCCTGCTGGTCTTCTTTTTTCAGGACATACGTTTGCCCATACTTGACCGGAAAGAATTTTTTGGCAACTTGCGCAATATCATCCTTGGTGAACAATGGATACTCCGAAATACCTTTTTCATCCTTTTGACGGCACATAACGGAGTACGAATTTTCTAGCATGAAAGGTGCAATCAATTGCGTTGGATAACTGACCAACACCTGCGCTTTGGTTTGCTGCTTCATCACAATCGGCAAACTTCCTAAATGATCCAAATGGCAGTGCGTCAGCAAAATAAAATCAACGGAATTTTTCGGTATCCCCTTGAGCTTCGGCAGCGCTTCATTTCCTAGACGTTTGGGATCCATGCCCGCATCGACCAAAAAATGGAAAGCCCCTACCTTTAACGAGAGACTATTTGCCCCGATATTCTTTTCAAAATTAAGATCCTTTACAAAAAACTTAGCCACAAATATAAAACGATGTTAATAAAAAACGACGACGACTCATTAAAGCAATCAAAGATAATTGTATACCTCTATTTTTTATTGGCAAGCTTATAAACAAAAATTATTGTGGTCTTAATTTTTTACTCTGGAAAATACTTTGAAAAGCGGTAGTTATTGAGTAAATCAAAAAAATGACATCTAAAGAAATTAATGAAGTCAAAAAATTTTGCAGCATAAATCCTAAGAGAACTTTTTAAAAAAAGTTCCCTTAAACCCTCAAAAACTTTTTCCTTATTTTGCAACATTGTTGCAAAATGACTGGGGTGCAGGGCCGCTGCCCTGTTTTTAAGGGAGTTTGAGGGGTTTTTTACAAAAAATCCTTCAAAATTGCGACTTTTTATCTCCCTTAGATACACTCTAGCTTGGATAGACACGCCCTAAATTTCACTTTGCAATGTCGGAATAATCGCGTTTTAGAATGCCTAAATTACGAATTTGAATGTCGTTAGGAAGCTCTTGGTAAGAAAGGACGACCATTTTAGGGAAAGAGGGTTCAAAAAAACGTTTAAAAGGAAGGCGCAGTTCATTAGAGGTCAGAACGAGCGGTTCCAGAGATTGCTCCTGCATGTGATTCAAAAGTGGCGTTAAGTGTTGTAACAATTCTTGAGTGACCGTAGGCTCGATAAATAAGCCGATTTCGAATTGTGTACGTTTAATCTGTGAAATAAGTTCGTTTTCCAGTTTTGGATCAATGATAATGGCAGATAGGTAGCCGGCGTGAATGTAATTTTCAACAAAATACATACCAAGCTTTCGGCGCGCTTGTTCCGAAAGATCATCGGGATGCTTGGTAAAAGGTGCAAAATCACCGATGGTTTCCAAAATGAGCGTTAAATGCTTCAAACTAATGCCTTCTTTCAGCAAATTTTGCAAAACATGTTGAATAAGGCCAACGGTTACGAGATCCGGAAGCAATTCAGCAATGAGCGTGGGATTCTTGGTTTTAACCGCATCTAGTAGCTTTTGCGTATCTTCTCGTCCCAAAAGTAGATGAGCATTTTGCCGGAGAATTTCCGAGAGGTGTGTAATGAGAACAGAAACAGGATCCACCAGCGTATAACCTTTGAGTTCTGCATCCTCTTTATCGCTATCCTTAACCCACCAGGCTTTGATGTTGAAAACCGGCTCTCGGGTTTCTACCGCATTGTTTAACGGTAATAAAGTATTTTCTTCATCGCCGGTCATCGCCAACCAACCGTGCGTCTCTAAATCATGGGATGCAATTCCCTTCCCGCGCAAAAGAATACGATAGCGATTCCCAGGAATATCTACATTATCTTTGATGGTGATTTTGGGAATAAAAAATCCAAGATCGCGCTCCAACTTGTTTTGGATATTACTGATACGTTCGAAAAGATCACCACCGGTTTTGGCATCATTGAAAGGTAGCAAATTATACCCCAATTCCACTGTAATAACTTCTTCATTGAAATTTACTGTGGTTTTATTGGTAGCAGCCTCTTCCTGTGTATCGCCCAATTTATCCTGTTGCTGGTGCAACGCCTGCTCAAATTCAGGATCGTTCTCGGGTTTCTCTTTTAAATGAAATGCGGTAAATATTAGCAATAAACCTAGGCAACTGAAAGGTAAGAACGGCATTCCCGGCATAATGGAAAATATCAGCAACATCGCTGCAACAATTTTTAGCGCTTTGGGAGAAAAGAAAAGCTGTTGCCGGAAATGTTCACCTAAATTACTGGATTCACTGGTTCGGGTAATCAACATACCAGCACCGATGGAAACAATAAGCGAAGGAATCTGCGAAACGAGGCCATCACCGATAGATAGCAGTGTATAACGTTGCAGCGCATGTACCAACGGCATGCCCTTCTGTACAACACCGATGGCGATACCTCCGATAACGTTGATGGCAGTAATCAATAATCCTGCGATCGCATCTCCACGGACGAATTTACTGGCACCATCCATAGCTCCATAGAAATCGGCTTCCTTTTGTATTTTCATACGACGCTGGGTTGCCTTATTTTCATCAATCAATCCGGCATTCAATTCCGCATCAATGGCCATCTGTTTACCCGGCATGGCATCCAAAGTAAAACGCGCGGCAACTTCCGCGATACGACCAGCACCCTTCGTGATGACAACGAAATTAACAACAACCAAAATTAGGAAGACAACCGCGCCTACGACGTAATTACCTTGTACAACGAAGTTTCCAAAAGAATCGATGACACTGCCGGCATAACCTTCGAGCAAAATCAACCGTGTTGACGCGACATTCAACCCCAAACGAAAAAGCGTTACCGTTAATAGTAATGTCGGAAATACGGTAAATTCTGCTGGATTTCTTAGGTAAACAACGATCAAAAGGATGAGCAATGATAATCCGATACTGACCGCCAAAAGCAAATCCATCAATACCGAAGAAATCGGCAAGATAAGAAGCATAACAATACCAAACAGAGCGAAGGTAAAAACGACATCTGTTTGTTGAAATAGCTTCTTAAATACAGAAGGTTGTTCTGCCATTTTTTATTTGGTTTTCATGACAAACACGCCATCCCAATCTTCAACTGGCGGATTTTGTTGCATATAGCGACACCTTTCAGCAAAGACAAGCGATGGATTGGTGAAAATTCCAGGATCCCTTTCGGGAATACGAGGTTCCATCTCGGCAGATCTTTGAAAACATTCGATAGCATGTGCCCAATCTTGGGAAAGGTAGAAGTGAATTCCCTTCTCGAAATTTTCGATACAATCAAACGTAGGTTGTTTCAACTCACTCGTGATCCCTAAAAGTTCATAAACCCCCAAAGGATGTTGCCGCCCTTTAACAACGATACGATCGATAAAACGGAATGTAAACTGCTGTGTTTCCCGGATAACCGCATTGTAAGTATCTTCGGCTACAAGCGTATACACACCATACGATTTAGCGCCTGATTCACAACGCGCACCAATATTAACCGTATCGCCCATCATGGTAAAGTCGAAGCGCATGTTGGATCCCATGTTACCCACAACCGCTTTGCCAGAACATAGTCCAATACGGGTTCGCATTTGAAAAATATTTTTGGGCCAAGTCGGATGTTCTAATGCCCAGCGTTGGCGCAAGTAAGCTTGTTTATCTTGTATACGGCATGCCGCCAAACAGGCATTTATCGGATGGTTTTCAATCGGGAAGGGAGCACCAAACATGGCAACAACAGCATCGCCGATATATTTATCGAGATTTCCACCTTCCGTAATTATAACATTGGTTACCACACTTAAATATTCGTTCATCAAACAAACCAAATCTTTTGGTTCAAGCATTTCCGAAAATGTAGAAAAATTCTGAATGTCACTGAAAAATGCAGTCAAATTTCTTTCAACGCCTCCCAATTGTGGATACTCCTGTTGCTCCATCATGGCAGAAACCAATTGAGGGGATAAATAATTGCTGAAAACACGCTTAATCTTAAGACGTTGCTGCCGTTCTACAATTAATTGATAAAACATTCCCAATCCCCAGAATGACATTACAGTACCCAAGGAAGGTATTATAGGCAACAAAATGTGTAGGTCTGAACTGAAGAATCCAAATACATAGAATGCCACTAAGAAATAAAGGAAAATGAAACCAATAAAATACCGCGAAAACTTCAGGAAATAATCCGCGTATAACGTTAAACTGGCAATAAAGAAATTCATCAAGAAAAGGATTAAGAATTGAAGCCAATCGGGTATTTCTTGAATATAATTTTCATAATAAAGGGTTTTGAAGGTATTTATGTGAGCAGAAATTGCCGGGACCTTTTCGGCATCAATCATGGTTTTTATCGCTATCGAATCGGTGTAGGTATTGCTTAAGAAAACAACTGCGTTGTCGAATTGTTGAAAAAAGCTCTTCGCTACCATTTTCTTTTCGTTGGGTGCATTTCCATTTTCTAACACTTCAAAATTACTTAAAACATCTTCTATACCCAATTTTCTATTGGGAAGATCCTCCCAAGAAGAAAACCAATTAATCTCCAGTAATTGTCGCTGCTGAAGCGGGATCTGTTTTACAACTGCAACATCTTTATCCAGTAATAATATGACGTGCTGATCCCCGTATTTTTCATTCTCTGAATCATCTCCATAGATATCCATGGTCCCATTAGGATTCAGAACCTGGTGAAGGGCTTCGAGACTAATGTTATAAAAAATCCAATCTTGGGTCCGAGCATATAGTGGCATCCAGCGAACAACATCTTCCGGATTCGTAGAAGCAGAAACATTGAGTATACCAATGGGAATTTTCCGGCCAACGATATTGGGAGACGGCAAAATGGGGGCTTTTACTTTCTGAAAATCTACAAAACCTTCCTTAATGAGCGGTAGCGGATATTCATTTTTTAAAGGTATTTGATCGGCTTTTTTATTGCAATTAAACCAACCGCCAACAACACAATTATTTAGGCGCGTAAAGTAGTAATTACACAAAAGTGAATCGTTCCTTACTTTGCCAAGATCTACAAGCGTTGAATACTGCTTTTCTCCAAAGAATATATCGGTAACAATAACGGGATTTTGAGCATATTTTTGCAGAGCATGCATTGTTTTTGCATAGAAACTCATAGGAATAGGCGCTTCCCCCAAATATTTGAGCGAATCATCGCTTATATTGACACAAACGATCTTGGGAATCTCTTTCCCGACTTTTTTGGCTAGCTTTTCTTCGTTAATATCTCCGCGAACCCAATAACGTAACCAAATTGTGTAGTTTTCCAGCTTCTGCATCCAATCAAATTTTGAGCAAAAAAACCAAAGCGTCGGTAAAATAAAGAACGCCAGCAATATTTTAAAAAATTTTTTCATTGTAAATTATCCAAATGCAAGTTTCACTTATAGAAAATTGTAGCATTTTATCGTCGTAACGCAATCATTTTATGCAGTTTATACCAAAATGTCCGTTTTTGCCTTTTGATGAGCAGGCTTATCAGCCAACGGATGCATTTTTCATGAAATGTGCCTACAATGAAGCTTTACGCGCTTGGGAATTGGGCGAAATCCCTATCGGTGCAATTGCCGTCGTTAATGGAGAAATCGTTGCTCGAGCCTGCAATCAGGTTGAAACGATGCGAGATGCAACCGCGCATGCGGAAATGCAAATCATCCGCTATCTATCTCAAAAGCGTTCAGATTGGCGGCTCAATAATGTTACGCTATATGTCACCAAAGAACCTTGTCCCATGTGCAGCGGGGCTATTCATAAAGCTCGCATTCCGAAAGTTGTCGTAGGCGTCTGGGACAAAGCCCAAGGCTGTATGGGCGGTTGTATCCATTTTTCTGAAATCTTACGCCTCTATCATAACGTCGATGTTACCTGTGAATCCTTAGAAGGTGCTTGTGAAGAATTGCTGCGGACATTTTTCAAGCTTAGAAGACAATCAGACAAAGTGTAGCTTTTTCAACGTTATCGCTATTTTTTCGTAGATGGGAGATAAAAAGTTATAAAAGCATAAACCCCAAGAGAACTTTTTGAAAAAAGTTCCCTTAGACCCTCAAAAACTTTCATAATTTTGCAACAATGTTGCAAAATAAGAAAAGTTTTAAGAGAGTTTGAGGGATTTTTTACAAAAAATCCTTCAAAAACGTAACATTTCTAGCTTATGTAGACACGTTCTAGGTTTATTGCACCTATATCAGCGCTTATATCAACAACATACTGCGTTTATGTTATTGAAAGACATAATCTTGTCGGGAAGCGGAAACATTGGATTTGTCGTGTTCAGCCGATCCCCAACGCCAAGATGCCGGATGAAGTACGAATGCTGCTTTACCTAAAACATCTTTCTCGGGAACTTCGCCCCAAAAGCGACTGTCGTAGCTGAATGGTGAATTATCTCCCAAAGCAAAGAAATGATTTTCAGAAACCGTTTTATGTTTGTATTCTGCCAGGCACCCATTGGGTACATAACCGGGATAAATACCCTTGCGGTTGTTATTGTTAACAAAAGCAGAACTACCGGAAGCGAGCTGGTTGTTACAGAAAAGCTGATGCCCTTTTATCGATAAAACATCGCCCGGTTTTCCTGCTAAACGCTTAATGTAGTAAAGATCCTTGTACAACAATGGTATATTGCCCGTCCGAAATACGATAGCTTCACCCACTTTAGGACGTCGGAAGTGGTATGTTAGACGATCAACAAACACCATATCGCCACACAAGATATCGAAATGCAAACAGCAATCACCTTTCTTGGCATAATGCTTCGTCTGAATATAGTACCCTTTTTCTCGGGAATATTGAAGATCTAAGTCCGCTGACTGAAGAAGTTGCGAAAAGCTCTCACTTTCCGGGAAAAACTTCTTTCGAATCAGGGCTTCCATATCCGTAAATTCAAAGGGCATGCGGATACGAATTTGCGAATGTCCCACCCATAGAATGTAGACTTTGTAGGGTTTGGGGAGTAGATGCTTAAACCACAATGAACCGATTTCGCGTCCATATTCGATCTCATAACGAATATGAGAATTGTTCTGTACCATTTCGGAAGGTTTGAACACGGGGACTTGCACAAAACCTTCGCAAGGAGCTTCGCAATGATAATTTTCGGCACCGGTTAACAGCCAACGGAACGGTTTTACCAGGAAATTAGGCGCCTTTTCGGTATCCGGTTTCAGTTGGGTCAACATACCCGAAAACGAAGGAAACATCGAGCACGTCGGAATACGAAACGGTTGAATAAAGAAGGTTCGTATGGTTAGCGCCAAAAACGCCGCAATCCACAAAACTTCGGCATTATCGCTCCAAAAGTTAACAGGATAAATGGATCCACCGCAAAGCTTAAGCTGCTTTTCTAAGCCCTCAAGCGTACCACAAAGCTCTTTCGACGGTACGGCATTTTTGCGCCAGGCTTTTTGTTGTTGTTCCAAGTCGGAACGTTTCGCTAACAACTGCTTGCAACGCTCCTCTCCAAGAACATCGCAGCGGTAATTATAAATCTTGGTAGCCCAATGGAGCGCCTCCTCGATACGCCTTCTTAATTTCCTATCTTTGCGCGAAAACATTACTTTACAAAACCAAAAATGCCGTTAGCCACAAACTGAGCTGCCATTGCTAAAACAATCAGTCCGCAAAGCTTGGTGCTGATTTGGACAATCGAAGGTTTCAGCCATTTTGAACTATAAGCAGTTATATAAAAAAATCCATAAAACGTCAACATCAAAGCGGTCAGTGCGATATAAGCATAGAAATGTTGCGTAGAGGTTACAGCATCACTTTTAGCAATCATCAGCGATGATATCGCTCCTGGGCCTGAAATAATCGGAAATGCAAGCGGTGTTACAGTGATATCGGGACGATTTTTGGGATCGGCTGTTGCCGCATCGCAGTCGATTTGCGTACGTATCATATCGAGGCCTAACAACCCCATAACAAGGCCACCGGCAATGCGGAAAGCATCCATCTCAACACCCATAAAATCCAACAATTTTGTGCCAAAAAAAGCACATAGGAGCAAAATACCAAACGAAATGTGCGTTGCTTTGAGGGAAAGTTGCCAACGTTCCTTGGGTGTGTAGCCAGGCGTCAAACCGATAAACATTGCCATAGCTGCAATCGGTGCGCTTGCCGCAAACAATTTTGCATACATTTCAATTAAAAACAAGACATCTGCATTCATACGAGTGAGTCATTCAGTCAGATTTTGTAACAATTGGCAAGTACAATATTTACGAATTTACGCTTGCCAACAGAGTTCCTTTTATTCGATAGTAAAATATATGAAGTTGCCGTCGGTTTTGTTATTTGGTCAAACAAATGTGGGTAAAAGTACCTTATTCAATCGTTTGACGCATTCAAAAGCAGCGGTGGTTTATGATCAGCCCGGAGTAACACGAGATTTCATCACAGCCGATGTCGATCAACGTTTTTGTTTGATGGACAGCGGAGGCTTGTTCAGTCCGTCGGACGCTTTTACGCAATCGGTAGAAGGACGCGTTTGGGAAGCAGTTCGCAAAGCCGATGTTATCGTTTGGGTTTTAGATGGACGCAAAGGCTTAACACCGATGGATCGTCAAATTTCTCAAGAGTTGCGAAAATTGGATACACCCAAAATTTTAGCGGTCAATAAGCTCGATAAAGAAACCGATGAAGAAAATTTGGCCGAATTTTACCGCCTGGGTTGGAATATCTTGATTCCAATTTCTGCGGAACACGACGTGAATATTGATTTATTGAGAGAGGCTATTTTACAAGCCTTACCGGATGCAACTTTGGAGGCCTCTAGCGAACCTGAATTACCATTGACTGCGAAATTTGCGTTGGTGGGGCGTCCCAATGTCGGTAAGTCTTCGTTGACCAATGCATTGCTGAAAGAAGACCGCGTTTTGGTAAGCGATGTCGCAGGAACTACACGGGATGCGATCGATTGCCCATTTACTTGGACGTTTAAGAAAACCGGTCATACGGAACGCTTTATCTTAGTTGATACGGCCGGAATTCGTAAAAAAACGAAAGATGCGGTTGAGTTTTACGCTTCGGTGCGCACCGATGATGCCTTGGCGAAAGTCGATATGGCAGTTATTTTGCTGGATGTTTTAGCAGGTCCAACGGTAATCGATAAAACGCTGATTAATGACGTTTGTGCGTTGGGCAAAGGTTGCATCTTAGTTGTAAACAAGTGGGATATTGCGCGTGAAAAGTTAGCAGAAGAAGGGAAAAACGTCGAAAAGTTTCAGCAGGCGTTTTTGGATGAAATTCGCAAAGTTTGTCCGTTCAGTGACGCTGCCGTTGTTTTTATATCGGCGAAGACTGGCGAAGGTTTAGAGCAGCTGTTGTATCAAATAAAGTCGCTACAAAAGCGTTTACAGACAAAAGTTTCGACCGGCGCTTTGAATCGATTCTTCCAAAAAATGCAGCTAAAAACCCCACCGACGTCTTGCCATGGAAAGCATTTCAAGATTTACTACGCTACCCAGAAGGAGACCCAACCGTTCACTCTAAAAGTATTCTGCAATCGTTTGGTTTGGATGCCGCAACATTACAAGCGTTTTCTGGAGAACAACCTCCGCGAAACGTTCCATTTGGCGGGCTGTCCTATCTGTTGGGAATGGGTTGAGAAGCCCAAGCGCGGTGAGGGTATCGTGGAATTTTAGTTGTAAAAAGCATGTTGGAGGCGTTTAAAAAGTTCCTAGTTTTACAAAATTATTCGCCTTATACACAGCGTGATTATCTGGCTTCAGTGGAATCTTGGAAGACTTTTTGCCAAAAAAATAACCTTGAAATTAACGACGGACACCTATTAAACACTTTCCTACAACGACGAGCGGTGGGAAAGCGAACTCTGAATCACGATCTTTCAGCGTTGCGAACGTTCTTTCATTTTCTATCGGAACAATACCGCATTGCTTTTCCGAAAGAGCTTGAACATGTAAGTCCAAAATTTGAAAGCCGGCTTCCTAATTTTTTTACCGTAGAGCAGATCAATAAACTTTTAGATACACCGAACGTTTTGTTCTCACAAGGGCAACTGAAAGAATTCATCTGGCGACGCGATCGAGCGGTCTTGGAACTGCTTTATGGGGGTGGTATTCGCGTCGGAGAATTGGTAAACTTAAAACGTTCGGATTTGGATAGCTCACGACGTCTTATACGCGTTATGGGGAAAGGTCACAAAGAGCGTCTAATCCCCATCGGCATTCCTGCATTGGAAGCCCTTACCTCGTTACACGCAATGATTACCTCCGAGGTACTTATCCCAGGCGAATCCGGCAAGAAACTAACAACACGAGCCATTCAATTGCTTATAAAAAAATACCTTACGGCCGCAAATTTGCCTTTAAATATGACACCCCACAGTTGTCGCCATAGTTACGCAACACATATGTTGCAAAACGGCGCCGACCTGCGCGTCGTCCAAGAGCTTTTGGGGCACGCCAACCTTTCCACCACCCAAAAATATACTCACGTTAATATAAATTTTCTCCAGAAAGTTTATCATCATTCACACCCACAAAAGTGAGCAAAAATAAGTTTTAAGAGGATTCGGGAGAGCTTTCCCCAAAAATCCTTCCACTTTAGCATAGACAAAATGGATTTGTTTGCCAATGATGACAGCCCGTTAGGATATTTATGCTCTCAGTTATACATTCAGGCAGTTTACATGGCATCGATGCGCTCCCCATACAGGTTGAGGTTAATACGGGTGAGCGAGGCGAGTTAAAGTGGGTTATCGTAGGATTACCGGATGCTGCCGTTAAAGAATCGCAAAATCGCGTTTTTTCAGCTTTAGGGAATTGCGGTTTCGCTCTACCTATTTCGCGAACGACCATCAATTTAGCTCCTGGAAATCTGCGCAAAGAAGGCCCCATTTACGATTTACCGATAGCGTTGGCGATTATTGCTGCAACTCGGCAAGCCGATTTAGTACATTCCTCCGAATTTTTGATCGCAGGTGAGCTCAGTTTGTCCGGGAAAATTCGTCCCATACCTGGTGCCTTTAATCTAGCTCTACTGGCTAAAAAGATGGGCAAGCGAGGCGTTATTTTACCGTTCGAATGTGCGCAAAGTGCGACCTTTGTGGACGGTATTGAAGTTTATGGGGTTGAATATTTAAAAGATTGCGTTGATTTTCTGCGAGGCTTTAGGGAAATTGCACCCATGCAAAACCATGAACAAGTCGTCGAGGCACCCGTTACGAATGATTTAAAGCATATTCATGGACAAAAAATTTTGAAGCGCGTTGTTGAAATTGCCGTTGCCGGTAACCACAATCTGCTTATGATGGGGCCACCGGGGTGCGGAAAATCGATGATTGCTAAGTGTATTCCAGATTTGATGCCACCGCCCACCTATTCAGAATGGTTGGATATTTTAAAAATACAATCGGCTTGCGGTATTACCATTGATACCACCTGTCGGAGGCGCCCCTTTCGCTCACCCCATCATAACGTTAGCGACGCGGGCCTTATTGGCGGTGGAATGATTCCGCAACCGGGCGAAATTTCTTTGGCACACAACGGCGTTCTATTTTTGGATGAACTTCCGGAATTCAAGCGTACCGTCTTGGAAATGTTACGCCAACCCTTAGAGAACGGCGAAGTCAGTATCGTTCGCAGCAACGGCAAACTAACATTTCCTTGTAAAACGCTTTGTATTGCCGCGATGAATCCATGCCCTTGTGGCTATTTTGGGAATCGACAGCGGCGCTGTATCTGTTCTCAGAAACAGATTCAACAATATCGCGCGCGCGTCAGTGGCCCGTTATTGGATCGTTTTGATTTGCAGATAGAAGTTCAGCCGGTATCGTTGTCTTCTTTTCAAGGAAATTCCGAAGAAACACCAACCCAGATAGTAAAAGAGCGCATTGCAGTAGCCCGGAAAATACAAATTGCCCGCGCAAATACCTACAATGCAGATCTTTCGGCGACACAAATCGAAAACACCTGTTGTTGTTCGCGAGACAATTTAGTTTGGTTGCAAAATGCGTGTCAACAGCTGCAACTTTCCGCAAGAGCTTACCACAAAGTGCTGAAAATTTCGCGAACGATTGCCGATCTTGCCAACAAGCCGCACATCGAGAAAGAACACCTTATGGAAGCGATGCAATATCGCTGCTTTGATCGCGCTTGGAAATAAATTTTGGGAAAAATCTTGCATTTAAAAGAAAATAAATGCAGATTTAACTACGCCGACAACGAATATTCCGAAATAATAAGTAACACCGTCAGCCAATCTATACGATGCTTGACGTGTGTTTGTGTTTTTATTACAATAACGTTCCAAAAGATAGTAAAAAATTGAGATTCTAAGGAGGAATGTATATGACAGATTACGGATTAAAAGATAAAGTAGTTTTAATTACGGGTGTAAACAACCCACAAGGCATTGGTGCAACAACAGCGTTTGCTTTCGCTCGTGAAGGAGCAAAATTGGTTTTAACTTATAAAAAAGTTCCCAACGCGTTTGATAAGAATAAAACGAGCCAAAATGGGCCGGACAGATATCATCAAGCCAATGCAGGGAATGCAGATATTGTTGAAAATAAACTTAAGGAAATGAATGCGGATTATATCATTTTAGAGAGTGATATTTCCAAAGAAGATGATGTAAAAAAGATCTATTCAACCGCTATAAAACAATATGGGAGAATAGATGTTTTGGTCAACAATGCGGCAGCGGGCGATGAGAACGGTTTTGATACGATAGAAAAAATTACCCAGAAGGTAATTGATGATACCTTTGCAGTCAATGTTCGCGGAAGTATTTTAATGATCCGTGAATTTATTAAGCACCGCGGTGATTATGGAAGAATTATCAATTTTTCTACGGACTCATCACAAATTTTTGCGGGTCAAATTACTTATGGCGCTAGCAAAGCGGCCTTGGAAGCTCTTACACGCAGTATTGCCATGGAAGTTGGACAGTACGGCATTACGGTAAACTGTGTTGCCCCTGGACCTACACAAACAGGTTGGATAGATACAGACTTGGAAAAGGCTGTCGTGCCGTTAATTCCTATGGGAAAATTAATTCAACCGGAAGATCTTGCAGAAACCATTTTGTTTTTAGCCAGTAAGCAGGCAAGAATGGTTACAGGGCAAGTTATAAAAGTATCGGGAGGACACGCGCTCTAACTTGTAAGGGAACTTTTTGAAAAAAGCTTCCCTTAAACCCTCAAAAACTTTCATTATTTTGCAACATTGTTGCAAAATAAGAAAAAGTTTTAAGGGAGTTTGAGGGATTTTTTACAAAAAATCCCTCAAGGTAAAGCGTACACTGGGATTTCCGCGATACATTTCGTCGGATCTTCACCCCAACCAACGAGGTGCAATTTATCCATATGCGATATGGAATGTTGGACTTTTTCCTGAATTTCCAGCGGAAAAACGTCGTAATTTTCTAAGGCAACCCAGCCATCTGTAAACTTTTGCAACAAACCTTTTCGCTGCAATTTTTGTCCATCCCAGGTGTTTTGCTCATATCCCCAAAGCACCGGTTGCAAAATTTCTTGGGGAAGTTCAGAGCATCCAATCTTCATATAATGTGTCGAACGATTTCGGGCATAACGCGCAAAATAATTCGTTAGCGCATCTGCATAATACGTTCGATGTTCCGTATGGATAAAAAAGCTACGATTTTTCTGACACAATTCATCCAAGAATCCAATTTGTGTTGCGGTAAGTGTCCAACGTTCCTTCGTTTTTGTCACATCCGAAATTGGATCGCGAAAATCCGTACCATATTCCGCCAACCAATCCAAATTTTGCTCCTCGGGCGCCTGAGAATAAACGCCTTCTACGGAATAATGCGATTCTACTTGGCAAATGCGAATCTTCATATTCAGAGAGGTCACCAGCAACAGCCAGGAATCCAAAAGACATTCGCAAACCGAAGGTGGCAAGAGCACGAAAGGTTCCTCGCACTCGGTTTTTAAATAATACTCATACTGCGACAGCGTCTGCTTCAAAGGATAAAACACATCTTTATAATTGCCGATATTAGTCACCGGCAAAATCTGTTTCTTAACAACAACATTGGGAAAACTCGCCTGTATGGAGCGTTCGGTCAAAAAGGCATTCAATTTCCATTTTTGCAACCCAAACAAAATCACTTCATCGAAATCATGCTCTTGCAACAGCTTCAACACAGGCCCCGATTCTCTTTTATAACCCAAAATTTCTGGATCCTGATACGAAGGAATCGCCAACAAAACATTTTTCTTATTCGGACCCACAACCAAAACTTAAATTTGATACGCGAGCAAGTCTGTTATACTAAATTTGAAAAGTCAAGCTTTTTGTTAGCGCATTGGCAAGTTCAACTTTGAATACACCAAGCGGATTCCAAGGAAACTTTTTGAAAAAAATTTCCCTTGAACCCTCAAAAACTTTCATAATTTTGCAACAATGTTGCAAAATGGCTGGGGTACAGGGGTTCTGCTCTGCTTTTGAGAGGGCGTTTTTGAAAGATTTTGCGCAAAATCTCTCAAAAAATGTAACCTTATCGTCTCGAGTATCTCTCAAAGAAAACATTTCTTAACAAAAAAGTTGCTCCATTTTGTTTTTTTTGGCACAGTAAATCACGGGCCCTCATAGTTCAAGGGATAGAACCGCGGTTTCCTAAACCGTTAATCCCAGTTCGAGTCTGGGTGCGGGCGCCAATGGTTATGAGAAAGACGATTTTATTGCTTTGTTCGACGTTAATCTTTGCAGGATGTCAGCATTCATCTAAAAAATTGCGTCCTATTTCCATTGCTTCGATTGCTATGACAACGCGCAGCGAGGATAGTTTTAAAGGGATCGCGGAAGCTTTTCAGCATAGGGAAGCCCAAGGCGGTCGTGTCTTTTTGCGTACGAATCCCGAAAACCGTTCTGGGGTTTATTTTACGGTGAAATTTAATCATTCGATCGGCTTGTTACCTCAGGGTGCGAAGATCGTTTTGCATTACATTACCAATGTAAATCCAGTCCCTCAAATAGCTACCTGGATATTTCCGGAAGTAGAACATTCTTTGTGGTTACGCAATGAGCTTTACTTAGGTATTACGGATGATGAACACTATGCGGCTAAAAAACAATTAATTGCTTGGCAGTTGGAAATTTTGCATCCGGATGGACATGTGATAGCGCATGAGGAAAGTTTAGCCTGGTGATATGTTTTATTTGGATGTTTTGCCATTTGTCACCGTTCCGCATCCGCTAACTTACACGTCATCTGCGTCCCTTCCCATCGGCACTTTGGTTAAAATTCGCGTACGAAATCACACCACGATGGGTATCGTTAAAGGCCTTTCGGAGACTTCACCCGGCGGAAGTTTTACGTTTTCATCCATTGAAGGCACGGTCTATGATGTCCCTATGATTAATGCAGACAGCATTCAACTCATCGAATGGCTTGTGCGTTACTACGGATGCACTTTAAATACCGCGATAGAAACCGCTTTGCCGGGACTCATAAGGCAAGGAAGAACGTTGCCTGTCGATTATTGCTTAAAAACAACCCCAATAACGGCTCAGTTTCCCACAAAAAGTTTCCGTCAAAAGGAAATATACGCATGGATACAAGCGCATCCGATGGCTTCAATGGGAGCATTTTCGTGTGCATTTCCTCAATCATTAGCCATTCTTAAACGCCTCATTGAAAAAGGTTATGTAGTCAAGATAGAGTCTAACAAAGCAGAAACTCCTTTAGAGACATTGCCGAACGAAGATTTTGCGTTAAATCAAGAGCAACAAGCCGTTTTTGAAGCACTGAAAAACGTGTGGGCATTGGATGAAAAACGGCCGCAAGTTCTATGGGGTGTTACGGGTTCGGGTAAGACAGAAATCTATCACAAACTCATTTTAGAGGCTCAAAAGCGTGGTCAACAAGCGATTTATCTTGTGCCGGAAATTATGCTTTCTGAGCAAGCTCTCAATCGGCTTCAAGAGCGTTTGTCTAGGCACAACATCCGTTCAGCGGCTTGGCATTGCCACCTTTCAGATTCAGAAAAGTTGAAGACATGGCACAGGGCTCTTCAGGGACAAATCGATGTCATTTTGGGAACGCGATCGGCGTTGTTTGTGCCGCTGAAAAACTTAGGCTTGGTTATTGTAGATGAGGAACATGAACCTTCTTACAAGCAATCCGAAAATCCGCGCTATCACGGACGCGATTTAGCGATTTATCGAGCGCATACAGCTAAAGCGTTGTGTGTATTGGGAACCGCAACCCCTTCAGTAGAAACCTGGGTCAACATAAAGACGAATAAATATGATCTACATCGGCTAATATTGAGAGCCAACGGACAGCCTTTGCCGAAGGTTTACGTTGTCGACATGAATTATGAAAAGCCGAATTTTGAAGGTACTTACATTCTATCGGCTTTGTTGCGTGAAAAAATAAGTGAACGTTTGGATAATCATGAACAAACCCTGTTGTTTCTTAATCGGCGCGGCTATTCTCCTTACTTATATTGTCCTAAATGCGAAACACGTTTGACCTGTCCGCATTGTAATACCAACTTGGTTTTTCATAAACAAGGGCAAATGTTGCGTTGTCATATTTGTGATTATCAAGTAGCGACCTATACAAAATGTTTGAAGTGTGGAACGGCATTGAAATTGAGTCGTGGGTTGGGAACACAGCGCATCGAAGCTTGCCTGCGTCAACTTTACAAAACCGCGCGTATTCTTAGATTAGATTCCGATGTTATCCAGGTGCAACCGCATTGGTATGAGGACATTTTGGCGCACCGCTATGATATCATTATCGGAACACAAATGTTGGCTAAGGGACTGGATTTTCCCCTCATTACCCTGGTCGGAATGATCCAAGCGGATGGCCTAAATTCGGTAGAAGATTTCCGTAATGCCGAAAGAATGTTTCAATTGATTGTTCAAGTGAGCGGCCGAGCGGGACGATCGAAAAAAGCCGGTGAAGTTGTTCTGCAAACATTCTCGCCCCATAGCGATTGCATCACATATGGCTCCAAAATGGATGTAGAAAATTTCCTCAATAAAGAGTATAGCTTTCGTGAAAAATACCGTTATCCGCCCTTCCGGCGTATGATTCGGCACATTTTTCGAAGTCGTTCCGAAAAAGTTTTGTCGTACGTGGTTGAGCAGTGGAAGTTGTTTTTACTAAAAAACAATGTGTGCGATTTTGAAATCTTGGGACCTGCCCAACCCTCTTTAAACAAGATTAATGGTTATTATCGCATGCACCTGATCTATTTAACAAAAAACATTCTAGGAATGCTTCCGAAGTTGCAAACATTGCGCCAGGCGTTTAAATTGCCTTCAAATATGATTGATTTGCTGGATGTAGATCCTATAGACTTTCGTTAAATTATGATTATAGATTCATTAGAACATTTGGGGGATTACGCGAAACTTCACGCAGGATTTGCAACTGTGGTGAAATTTCTGTCGCATCATGATTTGAACACATTGCCGCTAGGGCGTTGTGATATCGAAGGTAATGATGTTTTTGTTTCTATCAATACCTATGCAACGAAAGAATGTCCGAAGGTAGAATTTCACAAGGTTTACGCAGATATCCAAATTATTCTTGAAGGTCATGAGCAAATCGGTTGGATGCCCAAAAAAGAGCTGCGCAATGTTACGCCTTATGACGAAAGGAAGGACATTGCTTTTGGAGAAGGGGCAACGCAAAAGATGGAAGCGCTTCCGGGGCGATTTTTTGTTTTCTTTCCTGAGGATGCACATCAGCCAAGTATCGGCAATGGGAATGCGGTAAAGAAAGCCGTATTTAAGATAAAGCTATAAACGATGCAACCGATGCGTATTTTAGTTATAAAGCCCTCCTCTTTTGGTGACATCGTACAAATGTTACAGGTCATGGAAGGCGCCTACCAATCCGCAAAATCTCAAGGCGTGGAGCTGGAAATTCATTGGATCGTTCGTGATTGTTTTGCAGGCCTTTTACGGTGTAGTCCCATCATTCATCAGCTGTTTTTATTTGAACGGCATGGCGGAATAAAGGGCTTTATTCGTCTAATTAAAGCGATTCGCGCACATACGTACGACTTCGTAGTCGATGGTCAAGGTCTGCTGCGATCCGGCTTAATGACTTTCTTCGCTCGTTCGAAGCATAAGCTTGGACGTAAGGATGCACGCGAGGGTTCATTTCTGTTTTACAATGCAACTTATGCACCTCAAAAGGAACAGCCGCATGCGGTTGAAATCCTGCAAGCTCTGTTGCAACCGTTGAAATTGCAATCGGTTCCGCAGATCCCGTTAACTCTGTCACCTAATATCTCTGAAGCCTTTTCGGATTATAAAGGGGCGATTTTGCTTTTCCCCAACAGCCGTGGCCCCAAAAAGGAGTGGCCTTACTTTTTTGAATTAACGCAAATTTTGCTGGAACGCACCGATAAAACCTGTATTTGGTTGGGGCAAAACCTGCCACAAAAGGTCCCTCAACACCCCAGATTTATCAACTTGATGGGTAAAACAGCGTTATCGGATTTACCTATGCTAATTCAAAATGCAGCTTGTGTTATTGCCAATGACAGCGGCCCTGTTCATTTGGCAGCCGCTTTAGGGAAACCTTTGGTTGGTATTTATGGCCCGACCGACAGCCGACGTTACGGTCCATATCCGGTTGCGGATCACATCGTATTTCAAGCACCGCAGCAGGATTTGAAACAAATTTCCGCCGAGGAGGTCGCCCAGGCTGTCCTGAAGCAGCTTTCGTAAATTTATGCACGACATCTGGAATCCTTGGCATGGTTGCATTAAGAAGTCGGAAGGGTGTGCTCATTGTTATATGTACGCCTTGGATAAGCAGCGTGGGCAGGATGGTCGAAAAATTTTTAGGGTAAAAGGCAATTTCGATTACCCGCTGCAACGCCATAGGGATGGGCGCTATAAGATTCAAAGTGGCGAAATGTTGCGTGTTTGTTTAACCTCAGATTTCTTCTTGGAGGAGGCCGATCCCTGGCGTAAAGAAGCCTGGAATATTATAAAACAACGTCCGGATGTTGTTTTTTGGTTGCTTACCAAACGTCCAGAGCGTGTCCTACAATGTTTGCCAGAGAATTGGGGCGAGGGTTGGGACAACGTGTTTTTCAATGTCACAGCAGAAAATCAAAAACGAGCGGATGAACGTATTCCGATTTTATTGCAGTTACCCTTCCAACACAAAGGTGTCGTGGTTGCCCCGTTTATCGGTCCCGTTTCAATAAAAGATTATCTGAAGGAAAATCAGATAAAACAGGTTTCTGCGGGTGGCGAAAATTACGATGGTTCACGGCCTTTACACTATGATTGGGTGAAATCGCTTTACCAAGAATGTAAAAACGCAAATGTCACCTTTTGTTTTTTCGAAACAGGCACTCAGTTTGTTAAGGACGGGAAACGTTATACCATTACTTCGAAACGTACCCAAAGTGTTATGGCCTACAAATCGGGATTACAATACGAAGGGGCTCCGATGCATTTCGATTTACATTCCCATCAAACCGAACTTTTTACTTCTGAACAATCCTATAAAAAACAGTGGTCCACTCCATGCGAAACCTGCGGCTCACGCCTCATTTGCAACGGTTGCCAAAAGTGCGCCGTGTGTATGCAAAAGAGATAGCTAAGTGTTGATCTGAGAACAAGGCATATCTATCGTTCTATCTTTGTGCAAAGATAAAATTACAATCGTTCCTACCTTCCGCAGATCCATTTTTTGTTTATCCAAGCTTGACTCGAACGAGGTATTTTCTAGCATTTAAGGTATTATGGCAGTTAAAGAGAATAAGGTTGCAGAAAATGTACGAGGCAAATTCTATGTGGATGATCAGTGTATTGCGTGTGGTCTTTGCCGCGAAATCGCCCCAGAATTTTTTGGTAATATAGAGAATTCGGACAATTCCTTTGTAAAAAAACAACCGACTTCCGATAAAGAGATAGATGTTTGCATGGAAGCCCTGGAAAGCTGTCCTGTAAGCGCCATCGGCGACGACGGAGAGTAAGGCGTACCCCCCTTCATTCAAAAAATCGTTCGCTCTAAGGATTGGATAACACCTACTGGAAGGTGTTTGCACTGTTTTGCTGTTTTGTCGAAATCACCTAAAGCCTGACTCAATAAGCTGAAATAGTACAACTTTTGAGACAATCTTTTGTGGGAAGCTCCCTTGCGCTTTACTTAAAAACACTTGCAATAGCGTTAATTACACATCTCAGCAGGAAATTTCAGGCATTTGAGCCGATATTTTACTCGAAAAATCCCGCGGCTTTTCAAAATTCACCCAAAGTCATTTTCTCATAAAAATTTTGTAAGTTTTCTCGGTTTACAAAATACTCCATCGCCGAAAAATAGCCCGCTGATGTGTGCTAATGCGCTGCTAGGACGTGTCTACATAAGCTAGAAATAGTACATTTGGGAGCGAGTTTTTGTAAAAACTCACCCAAAGCAGGGCAGCGGCCCTGCACCCCAGTTATTTTGCAGCATTGCTGCAAAATTATAAAAGTTTTTGAGGGTTTAAGGGAACTTTTTTCAAAAAGTTCCCTTAGAATTTATAGTTTTTATCTCGAGTTGATGCGTTCTAAGTTACATCATGCCGCCCATGCCACCCATGCCGCCCATATCGGGAGATGGAGTAGCTGGCTTATCTTCTGGGACTTCAGCGATCATGCATTCGGTAGTTAGAAGCAGACCGGAAACCGAAGCGGCATTTTGAAGGGCAGTACGGGTTACCTTCGTAGGATCGACAACACCGGCCTTCAACAGATCTTCGTAAGTGTCGGTAGCGACGTTATAGCCATAAGCACCTTCGTGATTGAGGACTTCGCTGACAACCAAAGAACCTTCAACACCCGCGTTCTCGCACAACTGGCGCAAAGGCGCTTCAATCGCACGACGGACGATATGCGCTCCGACAGCTTCTTCATCCTTCAATTGCAAGGCTTCGATCGCTTTTGCGGTACGCAACAAAGCAACGCTACCACCGGCAGAAATACCTTCTTCAACTGCAGCACGAGTTGCATGCAACGCATCCTCGACACGCGCCTTCTTCTCCTTCATTTCGGGCTCTGTTGTAGCCCCAACATGGATAACGGCAACACCACCGGCCAACTTAGCGAGACGCTCTTGTAACTTTTCTTTATCATAATCGGAAGAACTTTCTTCGATTTGATGGCGGATTTGCTTTAAACGCGCTTGGATTTCACTGCTCTTGCCGGCACCTTCGACAATGGTTGTATTTTCCTTATCGATAGTGATGCGTTTGGCACGGCCCAAATCATCCAGCTGTACGTTCTCCAATTTGATACCTAAATCTTCTGTGATGCAACGACCGCCGGTCAAAACTGCGATATCTTCCATCATTGCCTTGCGACGATCTCCGAAGCCGGGCGCCTTTACCGCACAAACATTCAGCGTTCCGCGCAATTTGTTGACGACCAAAGCTGCCAAAGCTTCACCTTCGATATCCTCCGCAATCAAAAGGAACGGCTTTCCGGTCTTGGCAACGGCTTGCAACAACGGCAACAGATCGTTCAAATTGCTGATTTTCTTTTCATAAATCAAAATGAACGCATCTTCCAAAACGCATTCCATGGATTCGGAATTGGTTACGAAATAAGGGCTGATGTAACCTTTATCGAATTGCATACCTTCGACCACATCCAATGTGGTTTCGATGCTCTTATTTTCTTCAACGGTAATGGTGCCGTCCTTTCCAACTTTATCCATAGCATCCGCGATGATGTTTCCGATCTCAGCATCCCAATTGGCTGAGACGGTCGCAACTTGACGAATCTCCTCACGATTGCTTACCTGACGGCTATTTTTGGCCAATTCAGCAACAGCAACAGCAACGGCTTTATCGATACCGCGCTTCAAGAAAATCGGATTGGCACCGGCGGCGACGTTCTTCAAACCTTCGCGATAAATGGCTTCGGCCAAAACGGTTGCAGTTGTGGTTCCATCGCCCGCATTGTCGGATGTCTTGGAAGCCACTTCGCGAACCATTTGTGCTCCCATGTTTTCAAAAGGATCCTTCAGCTCGACTTCTTTAGCGACACTGACGCCATCCTTTGTAATGGTCGGAGCACCAAATTTCTTCTCTAAAAGGACATTGCGACCCTTAGGTCCCAACGTAACCTTTACGGCTTTAGCTAACGTTGTTACGCCCGTCAAAATCTTCTTACGAGCGGCTTCATCAAAATGTAATGTTTTTGCTGTCATTTTTTATTATCGGTTAATAATTCCTAAAATATCATCTTCCCGAAGAAGCGTATATTTTTCGTCACCAAATTTGACCTCTGTTCCGGCATATTTGCTGATTAAAACACGATCACCTGCTTTAACTTGGAAATGGATTTCACGACCTTCCTTGTCGGTTTTGCCCGTACCTAAAGCAATGACTTCAGCTTCTTGAGGCTTCTCTTTGGCGGAATCCGGAATAATGATTCCACCTTTGATCTGTTCTACATCCTCGACCATCTTGACCAATACGCGGTCTCCAATGGGTTGTATCTTAACTGACATATTAATTCCTTCTATGTATTAAGTTAAAGGTTACTTCTTTGCACCATCATCAACAACTTCGAAATCGGCGTCAACAACATTTCCTTCCGCTTTTTTCTCCTTTGGTTGTTCAGCAGATGCAGAGGGCTGTCCCGAAGGTTGAGCCGACGCACCGGCATTGCCGTACAACACCTGGCCAATCTCTTGTAAAGCGGTCATCAATTCTGTTTCTTTGGTATTCAATGTTTCCAAATCGACATCCTTGTTTTCCAACGTCTTCTTTACTTCCGCAATCTTGCTTTCAAGCGCTGACTTCTTATCTGCCGGCAACTTGTCGCCAAATTCCTTCATCTGTTTTTCCGCCTGATAAGCCAACGAATCCAATCGATTATAAACCTCGACACGTTCCTTAGCTTTCTTGTCTTGCTCTGCGAATTGTTCCGCTTCTTTACGTAACTTTTCGACTTCATCTTCGGACAAACCGGACGATCCTGAAATCGTGATGCTTTGGTCTTTACCCGACGCAACATCCTTAGCGGTTACATGCAAAATACCACTGGCATCGATATCGAATGTAACTTCAATCTTCGGCATACCACGCTGTGCCATTGGAATACCCTCCAAGCGGAACATACCCAAGGACTTGTTGTCCTTAGCGAAGGAACGTTCGCCCTGCAAAATGTGAATATCGACCGCCGTCTGATTATCTGCGTAAGTTGAGAACGTTTGTGTCTTCTTGGTCGGAATCGTTGTGTTACGATCAATCATCGGTGTTGAAATACCACCGGCAGTCTCGATACCCAACGTTAATGGCGTTACATCCAACAGCAAGATATCGTTAACCTCACCCTTCAATACACCGCCTTGAATGGAAGCACCCACCGCAACAACTTCATCTGGATTTACACCCTTATGCGCTGTCTTACCGGCCAAGCCATTGGCGATTTCAACAACCTTAGGCGAACGCGTCATACCACCGACCAAAACCAATTCGTTGATAGCAGACGCTTCGATTCCGGCATCCTTCAAGCAGGCGTAGAATGGAGCCTTTAAACGTTCGTACAAACCATCGCAAATCTGTTCCAATTTTGCACGTGTTAAATGAACATTCAAATGCTTTGGTCCACTGGCATCGGCTGTAATAAACGGCAAATTGATGTCGGTTTCTTGAGCTGAAGACAACGCAATCTTCGCCTTTTCAGCTTCTTCCTTTAACCGTTGACGCGCCATTGGATCCTGGGTCAAATCGATACCGTTCTCCTTCTTAAATTCATCCGCTAACCATTTAATAATCGCCTCATCCCAGTCATCACCACCGAGTAAGGTATCACCGTTGGTCGCTTTAACTTCAAAAACGCCATCACCGATTTCCAAAACCGAGATATCAAATGTTCCACCTCCGACGTCGAAAACCGCGATCGTTTCATCCTTCTTCTTATCCAATCCGTAAGCCAAAGAAGCCGCTGTTGGTTCATTGATGATACGCAAAACTTCCAAGCCCGCAATCGCGCCTGCATCCTTGGTCGCTTGACGCTGCGAATCATTGAAATACGCGGGTACCGTGATAACAGCTTGCTTAATGGGTTCTCCCAAGTAAGCTTCTGCATCGGCCTTTAATTTTGCCAAAACCATCGCCGAAATCTGCTCTGGAGCAAAACGTTCTACCTTATCACCCACGTGACATTCGATCCAAGCATCGCCGTTCTTTCCTTCAACTACTTTGTAAGGCAAGTGCGACAATGTGCTTTGAACTTCGCTGAACTTACGTCCAATTAGTCGCTTGGCTGAAAAAATTGTGTTTTGCGGATTCGTGATGGCTTGACGCTTAGCAGCTTGTCCCACCAAACGCTCACCTGTTTTCGTAAATGCTACGATAGAAGGGGTTGTACGCGCACCTTCTGCATTCGGAATAACAACCGGCTCACCGCCCTCCATTACGGACATGCACGAATTCGTCGTTCCTAAATCAATTCCTAAAATTTTTCCTGTTACTTTACTCATGACACCTCAGTATTGTGCATAAATCGTGCCAACTTTGCATTTGCAGTGTTTAAGCGACTTTAGCAGCCTCATGATTTTCAAAACCCACCCTTTTTGTGCCAAACTGACACACTCGTGGCACAAAGTGTGCCAAAGGAAGGAGGAAAGGCGAAGAAATCCATTAAAAAAATGCGGTAAATCCCGTGCCTAAACAACTAAAAAGTTAATTAACAGAGGTCCTCTGAAAGGTAACAATGGTTGCAGAATCTGGAGGCGTAGCCGGAAGAAAAAACATGTTCATTGAACGCTTCATACTGTCGTGCAACAATACGCCAAAAGGAGTCAATACCATTACAGTAAAATCGTCACTATTCCAGTGAATATCTTTTAAATCTTTACTGGCACGTTTATCCAGCGATAGTAAAACAGCAACAGTATCGGAACCTGCCGCAATTCCAAGGGGTATTATAAATGGGAAACGACGCAAAAACCTTGCTGCCGTAGTGTTATACCCTCCGCTTGTTAATGCCCTTGCTACGTAACCTGCAGGCATTCCTGGGATTAACCCAGCAGGTATGGGTATTCCAAAAGCGGTATAAAGAATTGCCAAAGGATAAGCAAAATTGTTCAAGTTATGATGGCCATTGGTAATACCTGTAACAAATCGTATAATTGCCAAGCCCGCTTGATTAGCAGGTGTTAATGGAGGTAAAGCAATAGCGCTAGCGGGGATAGCAACTGGTACTGCAGGAGCTAACCAAGATAAAATGGCACAATGATTTTGGCCTATCACAGGCGGAAGAGACAAGGTATACGAAAGAAGGGTATTTGTTTGTGCCAACACCCGATTAGCAACTCCTGGTACATTAACCCAATCATGACAGAATAATTCATAACCTCCTGAAGGAAAAGCTAAAACCAGCTGCCCTTCCATCAATACAAACACAAAACTCAAATATACTTTCTCTAGACATTTCATCGATTAATTTCCTTTTGTTTCAAAAGTTTTTTTGATCTTTTCCATCATAGAACCCGCAACAGATGTCTGAGCTTTCTTTGCAATAAGGATAAGATTATCTGATGACTTAGATAATTCATCGAAAAATTCCCCAACAAAAGAAAATTCCTTATATGGCTTCAAATCCACTTTTGCCTCCTCTATAAATTTTTTTAATTGATCAGCAATAGCCTCGCTGTTTAAAAAAGACAAAGCTTTCAACAAATCATCTCCTGAAGCAAGAAGAGTCCTACTATTCCAAGCTTCCCTAAGAGATGCATCTAAACGTGCGGCACAGCCACGCGAGAGGGCAGAAACAGCATTATTTCCTGTTTGTTCTGCGCACACATGAAACTTTTTACAAAAAAGAATGAGTTTATCGATGATTCCTTCTAGGCACTCAGAGAGATCAGTGGGGGTTGCGGGTTGAAATGGTTCTTGTTCTCTTAGTTCTGAGAATATGCTGAGTCTTGTTGTTTGATCTATAAATTTATACTCCCATTTCCCTTGAATTCCAATATCACGCTCTCCCCTTTTTCTAGCCGGAGGCTTAGCAGCTTCGCTTTCCCGACCATCATCGAGCAACTGCATATCTTGGCCTTTTCTTACCCTCCCTGTTTTCCTTTCAAGTACAGCCTCTTGATCAGGAGTATTTTTTGACACAATACAGCCCTTCTCTTCATTCGGTGGGATAGCAAAAGCCAAACTACTTAATCCCATAAAAACAGCAACACACGTAATAATTAACTTCATGCTTCTAACGATGTCATCAGAACCCATTATTGTCAACAGGGAATATTTTTCGACCCTACATTCAACTCAAAAAAGGAGCAAAAAAGGAACAGAGTAATTAGAAAATTAATATTCTAGAGTGCGTCTACAGAATATAAAAAGTTATAAAAGCATAAATCCTAAGGGAACTTTTTGAAAAAAGCTTCCCTTGGACCCTCAAAAACTTCTCCTTATTTTGCAACAGTGTTGCAAAATGACGGGGGTGCAGGGCCGCTGCCCTGCTTGTAAGGGAGTTTGAGGGATTTTTTACAAAAAATCTCTCAAAAGTACTCCCAAAGGCGTTATCTAAAACTTACATTAACTTTGTTTTTTCTATTGCCATTTTCTCAAAAAACATTTCTTATTTAGGTAGAGCTTGAGTGGCGGAATGGTAGACGCTGAGGACTTAAAATCCTCTGATCGAAAGATCGTACGGGTTCAAGTCCCGTCTCGAGCACCACGATGGAGCGGTATATCCATTGGATGCGAAGAATGCATTCTAGTTTTTGCGCTGAAACGTTATTCTGAGAGATAAGAAATCCTAGAGAGTGCCTACGGAAGATAAAAAATTATAAGAAAATGAATTATAAGGGAACTTTTTGAAAAAAGATTCCCTTAATCCCTCAAAAACTTCTCTTTATTTTGCAACCATGTTGCAAAATGGTCGGGGTGCAGGGCCGCTGCCCTGCTTTTAAGGGAGATTGAGGGATTTTTTACAAAAAAATCTCTCAAGTTTTAATGAAAAAAACTTTCCAAAAATTGTAAAACGTCAACAAAATCCACGGGGACGTCCCGTGGATTCGTATCCTATTTGCATCGGACGAGTTACTTATTGATAGAACGGATGAAGGCATTGACCTGAGGATCCTGCAAGTTCAATGGTTTGCCTCCGGTAACGCGTTCAAACTCGATACAGCGCAACTTCCCACCGTTTTGCTCATCATGACCAATAAGCCCGCTTTGCTTTTTAAGGGCACATTCAACGGCATAATCAACACAGGATTGAATAAGGTTCAAATCAAAAGCATTAGCCGCCGATGAGCGCGCAAAATAGCCACTCTTTTGTACCAACATCTTTTGAGCCCCCAAGTGCTTCATAAGTTGCTCGCCAATCCACTTACCCGCATTGACCTTATCCAATTTGACGTGTCCAAAGGCGTCGCGTTCAACCGCTTCACCACTGGCTTCCATCTCTTTAACAATTGCAGAAACGCAAGCGCCTTCGCTGACAAACAAATTCAAATTGCCAACGTGCTCAAATATGGGTTTCAATCGCCCTAGTTCGGTTTCTAAATTAAATTCAATTTCTGGAACATAAATACCATGAATTTCGAACTTTTCTTTAGAAAATCCCAATTCAGGTGCAAAAGTTTTCTTTTGCAAACGTTCCATATAAATGCGAGCGGTTTCGTAAGTTAACCAGCCACAATGCCGTCCCATGACTTCATGAATGACCAACATCTTGGGATTCGCACTATGTTCATGGACAACATGTTCGAAAAATATGGCACCTTGTTCCGCTGCCGTTGTTGCGCCTAAACTGCACTTTACAGGAACAATATCGTTGTCAACTGTTTTAGGCAAGCCAACGATGGGTAAATCGTAATGATTTTTTTCTAAAAAATGCGCCAATTCCGCTGCGGTTGTACTCGTATCATCACCGCCAATTGTATGCAAAATGTCGATTTTATCTGTCATCAGGCGTTGTGCTGCAACCTCGAAAGGATTTTCGCCGCTTTTAATAAGTCCTTTCTTTTCACAATCTTTGGCGTTGGATAATTTTACGCGACTGTTTCCAATGGGACTACCTCCAAAATTAAGCAAAGAGAATGCTTCTTGGCGACCCGCTTTTGTAATCGTCCGGCTTTGTCCCAAAAGCAAACCTTGATAGCCGTTTAAATACGCAACAATTTCAATAGATTCATCCAAATCATTGTAACGTTGAATAAGCCCGCCGACGGCAGCCGATAAACAGGGCGCGAGACCTCCAGAAGTTAGTATAGCAACTTTCATACGTCTAATATAGGCTTTCTTCGAAGCCTTGTCCAGATGGTTTTGCAAGAAAGTACAGCCTTAATGAAAGCGGACAATAAAGGTATTTATGGACCTTTTCCCAACCACATAGGCTTAAACAAAATGCTTAAACAAGATATAAGCCAGTGGGGCATTTAGGAGAAGACTGTCGATCAGATCCAAAACACCACCAATACCGGGGATGCTTCGTCCGGAATCCTTGGTTTGAATCTGGCGTTTTAGCAAAGATTCCAGTAGGTCAGAAACTACGGAGCCCCAAGCCATAATGAACGTAAAAATTAAGCTTTTCCCAAATGTAAAAGTGTTCGGAAAATACTTCGAAAAGCAAAGAAAATACACTATATTGCCCACCAAAGCGAATGCCATACCGCCACCAACACCTTCCCAAGTCTTTTTGGGGCTTACCAAAGGTGCCAGATGATGTTTCCCGACCGCACAACCTACAAAAAAGCCGCCGACATCGGTTAATTTGGTTACCCAAACGCTCCAAATAACAACGGCAAGGCTTGTTGCATTTTCCCAGGCGTACAATTCGGGAATCTTGAGGAAGAAATGCAAATTGATAGGCATGTACCAAAAGCAGAATAACGAAGTTAAAAATGCCAGCGCGGTTTTCCCAAAAAAGATACTCCAATTGAAAATAACAATGAGTGCAAGGGCATAGGTTAGATCTTGGCAATGGTTATTTATCGAGCAAAAATAGTAAGATGTGAGGAATAGTACGCCTAACGTTATATCGAAGATAGCTTGTCGGAATGGAGTTTTTAGTAATTTCGCGAATTCGCGTTGCGCGAGAATATTGAAGAAAATAATTAAGCCCACCGCGCCTGAAATGCCAAAAAAACAGAGAACCAAGAACAAGGTTCCCCAAAGACTAAAAGAGCTAAGAATTCTTTGTTTTAACATACATTAAATGCCTCCAAAACGTCGCGTTCTTCGCATATACTCCTCGATGGCCTTATCAAAAGCTTCATCGTCAAAATCCGGCCAGTAGGTTGGCGTAAAGTAAAATTCGCTGTAAGCTGCCTGCAAAAGTAGGTAATTGCTCAAGCGTTGTTCGCCCGAAGTTCGAACGATCAAATCGGGATCGGGCATCCCTGCGGTATAAAGATGCTTCTCTAAAGCCTCCCAAGTAATGTGCTGCCTTTCTTCTTCCGAAAGCTGAGAAATCGCGCGCAATACTTCCTCTCGAGCACCATAATTGAGCGCAATGGTTAACGTATGATCTTTATATTTTTTCGTTTGCTCTTTTAAATCCACAAGTACTGTTCGAGCGTTTTCAGGCAACTTAGAAATATCGCCGATTGTATTAAGCCGAATTTCGTTTTCAAAAAATAAAGAACGCTTATGTTTCAAATACGTCGCCAAAAGCTTAAATATAAAGCTAACTTCATACGCCGGACGCTTCCAGTTTTCCGTAGAAAATGCATACAAGGTAACATAGGGAATGTTCCAATGTTTGAAAGCTCTTTTTGCAACATCGAATACACGTTGAGCTCCAACTTTGTGACCCTCGGTGCGAGCTAAGCCACATTGTTGAGCCCAACGCCCATTCCCATCCATGATAAACGCAATGTGTTTCAGCGGAGTGTCCATGCGTCCTAACGAATTAACTCTGAAATATATTGCAATCCCAAATCGCGCAACTGCTTGGGTTCAACACAACCCGGACTCATCGACATCAAATCCTGCCCCTTTTGTGTTTTGGGGAAGGCAATAACATCGCGAATGCTGTGCGTACCTGCCATAAGCGCGACCAAACGGTCGAAGCCCAATGCAATACCACCATGCGGTGGGGCTCCAAAAGAAAAGGCTTTCAACATATATCCGAAACGATCTTCTACGATATTTTGCGGAATGTTGAGAATTTTTTCAAAAATAAAGCGCTGTAATTCCGTCGAATGAATACGGATGCTTCCGCCTCCTAATTCAATACCGTTCAGGACCAAATCATAATGCTGCCCACGAACGTGATGTGGATCTGTTTTTAACAACGGAATATCTTCGCGGACCGGCGATGTGAACGGGTGGTGCGTTGCAACAAACTTCTTCTGCTCTTCATCGTAGGTGAGCAGCGGGAAATCAACGACCCATAAGAACTTATAATCCTGATCGGAAACGGTTAAAACACCGCGTTTTTTGAGGATTTCCGCAACTTCAAGTCGAACTTTCCCTAAAATATTGCAGGCTTTTTCCCAACGATCTGCCATGAAGAACAAACAATCATTCTCTTTGAGCTGTAGCTGTTGTGTGAGCGCTTGTTTCTCGTTTTCGGACAAGAATTTCGTCAAAGGTGACTTCCATTCATCTGCCTTCACCTTAATAAACGCTAAACCCTTGGCGCCCATGTGTTTTGCGGTTTGCTCCAAGGAAGCCAACTCACCTGCGGTCATATCGGCAAAATTCTCAACCTTCAGAACCTTAATCACGTCGCCTTTTTCAACAACGCTTGCAAAAACTTTGAACTGAGAACCCTTGAAAATCTGCGTAACATCTTGGATTTCGATGCCAAAACGCATATCCGGTTTGTCTGAACCAAAGCGGTTCATGGCCTCCACAAAGGGCATACGCAACAGCGGTGTCTTAATTTCGATACCCAAACAAGTTTTCCACAATTTCGCAATAAGCCCCTCAATCAATTCGTAGATATCCTCGCGATCAATGAAAGAAAGCTCCATATCGATCTGAGTAAATTCAGGCTGACGATCCGCACGCAAATCTTCATCACGGAAACATTTCGCTAATGAGAAATAACGTTCAACTCCAGCAACCATCAACATTTGCTTATACTGCTGCGGCGATTGGGTCAGCGCATAACATTGACCGGGATTCAAACGACTCGGAACCAAAAACTCGCGAGCGCCTTCCGGCGTGCTCTTGAATAACGAGGGTGTCTCAATTTCAAAGAAACCATGTTCATCCAGATAATTCCGGATAACGTTAGCCGCTCGGTGACGCAAACGCAAACGCTCTTGATTGGGCTTGCGACGCAAATCCAAATAGCGGTACGTTAAACGCAAATCCTCGCTGACTTTCTCTGCTTTTTCGTCTAGTGGGAAGGGCAGTGTTTGACAAATGTTGTGAATGATCAAATCCTTAACTTGAACTTCAATTTCACCCGTTGGAAGATTTGAGTTAATCGTTTCTGCAGGACGCAATGTAACTGTTCCGTGAATCTCGATAACGGATTCAGGCTTCAGTTCCGCAATTTGATTGCCAAAACGTTGAGGATCCAAAACTAACTGCGTTATCCCCTCACGATCGCGTAAATCTATAAAACAAAGACCTCCATGGTCTCGTAAACTTTGTACCCAGCCCATCAAAACAACCTCTTGCGCTTCATGCGACTTATTCAGGGCTCCACAATTATGTGTACGTTTACAAAATTCTCTCATGGGTGCATTGTAAAAACATTTCTTTTAAAACCTCAAGCACGTTTTTAAAAAACGTTACAACTTCAACTTTGAAAATGTGAATGGATAATATTACGACTTTGAGCAATTTTTTGTAAAAAGTTCCCTTGAAATTCGCTTTTTATGATCTTTATGACCTGTAAACACGTTACAAAATGATTGAGAAAGGTAGGATACTTATGCGGTTTCCCTAAAATTTCGAATAAGTTAGTTCCTTATCCTTGATTCGATGATGTTAAGTCCGATGGCGACACATCCGAATTGTTGAACGCGCTCGGCCCCTGGGAAACTCTCATACACTTGAATGCCACGGCTTAACTCTGAATCGTTTAAAAATGGAAGCATGTTTTTTACACCTTCAATTCTCAGCATTTCTTCGAATGTCGTGTATATATGTTTGAAAATAACGCTTCCACGGATATAATCACCACTTTGTGTATCGGTAAATACAATTTCATCGCCAATCGCTATCTTACGATATTTTTCGGTATTTACCCGACCTTCAGCTGTTTTTATACCTTCTTTCAGCCACTTCAAATATGGGCGTGACGGTGTGCTTATTATCGAGCATTTATGTACTTTTTTATTACAATTCATCCAACTTTTCACATCCCTAATATTAACTATAAAAAGCGCAACATACCCGAAGGTACATTGCGCAGGATACTCACTTGCAAAAGGATTAAACTCGTTTCGTCTTTCGCGATCTCAATGTCAGTGCGAAGAAAATTCCGCCAATGAAGGACGAGAAAACGAAGGTTAAATAAACGGATTGCCAACCGTGATAGCGAGCCAACATAGCAAGCCCGATACCGCTGGCTGAGCCTCCCAAATAGCCGGTAGTCCCCGTCAAGCCAGCCGCCGCCGCCGCCGCTTTTTTGGAACCGAATTCTGCACCGGACAATCCACCCAACGTTTGAGGCCCATAGACCAGGAATCCAACGGCAGCCCAGAATAAATAATCAACAACCGGACGACGGAAAACCGACAGAATAACCGGATCTTGAACAATTGTATTCAACATCCAATAGAATGCGATTAATGCACCTAAAAGAATCATCATGTAGGCACCACAAATACCGCGACGTTTGGGCATAAACTTATCTGTAAACCAACCCACAAATAGTCCGCCGATCAATCCGCCAGCTTCCATGCCAGCGACTTTACATCCAGCCTCCATAACGCTACAATGTTGCGTTTGGACAATCATGACCGGACCCCAGCCCATTAAACCCAAGCGAACAAAATATACGAAGAAATTGGCAATGCAAACCATCCACAGACGGTAATTGAAAAGGATGTGCTCTTTCAAGACCTTCAAAAAGGATTCTTTTGTTTCGACTTGATCTAAAACGTGCTTCTTCTCGACGACTAACCCTTCGTGTTCTTCGAGCGACGGCAAACCAATGGACTCGGGCGTATCGCGCAAACGTTCCCATATCCAGAAAGACAATACCAAACATATACACGACGGAACGATGAACAAATAACGCCAGCTATAACGCTCTAGAAGCCAAGCACCACCGATTAAGATAGCGATAGCTCCAATTTGGTGCGAACTGTTGACGATACCCCAGCGGGTTCCTATTTGACGTGGACCAAACCATTGCGTTAAGGTACGCGATACGGATGGCCATCCCATAGAATGGAATCCGGCACTGACCGCGTAAACTAGACCGAATAAAACGGCCGAATTGCAGCAACCCGCAATCAAACTACATATCGCAGCACAACCCAAACCGATGGGCATAAAGAATCGCGAACTGGAACGGTCACAAATGGCTCCGGTAATGAACTTGAAAATACCATATATGATGGAAAATGCTGAGAAAGCCCAACCAATAGCTTCCATACTGAACGGACATTTTTCGGAAGATCGAATGATCGTAAAGTTTTGTCGTACGGTATAGTAGGCCGCGTACCCAATAATGAGGGTATAGGTCAAACGCAAACGCCAGTAAGCATAGCGTTGATTTACTTGGCTTGCAGATGCGTATACGCCGGTTGTTGACTCATAAACTGGTGACGTGTTTTGTGACATTTTGTTATGCTTTCTTTACAACTCAAAACTCATTTAAAAATCCATCGTACGCTTTTTAGTCCCTTTGCCAATACTTTTTTCACAATTTCAACATCAGCTGAGGAAAAAATAGATAAAGTAAGGTCGAGAGTGCTAAAAATGGGCCAAAAGGAATCCGCTTATTTCTTAACTTTACGCGCCGTTTTAGGCAAAATTTTTGAAAAACATATCCGAAAAGCACGCATACCGTTCCAAGTATGGCGCCAAAAAACAAACTGAATAGGCAAGCTTCGCCTCCTAAAAACGCACCGATACACCCCAGCAACTTTACATCGCCTAGCCCCATGGCCTCTTTCTTTAAAAAAAATTCAACAATACTAATAAAAAGGAATAATCCTCCCATGCTTAGGCAAGCAACTTCTACGCTTCTTATAAGTCCGTAAAAAGGCTCACGTTTCCCTTGCAGTTCTGGGAAAAAGCAACTCAGCAACACACCGAAAACGATACCCAGGAGCGATATTTCATCCGGTATTATCATGATTTTCAAATCAATAAAAAAGGCAACCCACAGCAAACAAAACAGCATGAAATAAGGAATAAAAAGTTTTGGCGAATGCATATACAGCAATCCAGCCATAAGCCCAACAATGAGTTCGCTCAAAAAGTAAGTTATTGGAATGGACTTTTTGCAACACCACGATTTTCCTCTTAAAAACAACCAAGAAATGATGGGTATATTTAAATACCACGGGATAGCCTTTCCGCAATGCAGACAGCGCGATCCTGGCGAAATTACCGACAATCCTTGGGGTAAACGCTCGACGCACACACACAGGAAACTTCCCATGCAACATCCAAAAACGACCGCGATAAAACACTGAACAGCTAGTGGAAGATCAAACATGGCTTCATTGTAACACAAATACACTCTGTGTACAAGCATTAAAAGCGAGGAAAAATGGAATATTCAAAATATTCTATCGTCGCGCTTCCAGTTTTTGATTTTAGTTCCCCGTTGAAAAGCAATTCTGTATTGAAGTTACAGTTTTCTTAAAAATTGTCTTCCCTAAGGGCGGTAAAAGTGGTTAGATGATGCCATGTTTGAAGTATTGTCGGATCGCTTTTCTAAGATTTTTTCAAGTTTATCTAAAAAGAATAATTTAAATGAGCACAATATCGCAGATGCTTTGGCGGACGTTAAAAAAGCGTTATTGGCTTCCGATGTAGCTTTTGGTATCGTTAAAGATTTTATCGATGAAATAAAAAACGAATGTATCGGTCAAAAAATCTTCCAAAACGTCAAACCTGGTCAGCAGGTTGTCAAGATTGTTTATGACAAATTGATTGAGATTTTGGGTGGCGAAGAATCTCAGTTGAATAGCCAGCGGCCGCTTAATGTTATGATGATCGGTTTGCAAGGCTCGGGTAAGACAACGGCGAGTGCTAAATTGGCGCTTTGGCTCAAGAGTAAAGGGGAACATCCGGCGTTGGTTGCTTGCGATATTTACCGACCAGCAGCGATCGATCAACTGAAGATTTTGGGCGAGCAAATCGATGTTCCGGTTTTTGCTTACGGTCCAATTCCTGTTAAAGAAATTGCCGAAAAAGCGATGCGTGATGCCAAAAAAGCCAACTGTACGGTCATCATATACGATACTGCTGGACGTTTGCAGATCGATGAACCTTTAGTAAATGAAATTAAGGAGCTGAAGGCACAGATACAACCACAAGAAATTTTGTTGGTGTTGGACGGTGCATTGGGACAAGAAGCGGTCAATGTATCGAAAACGTTTAATGAAGCTTTGGCATTAACAGGTGTTATACTGACCAAACTGGATGGTGACGCCAAAGGTGGTGCGGCACTTTCCATGAAACGTGCTGTAAATTTGCCGATAAAATTTTCGGGTATTGGGGAGAAATTAGAAGATTTTGAAAAATTTTATCCGGATCGCATGGCGAGCCGTATCCTGGGAATGGGAGACATCGTTTCTTTGGTCGAAAAAGCCAAGGAAGAAATGGATGAGAATACGGTTGAAAGCTTAACCCACCGTTTAATGAGCGGCGATTTTAACTTTGATGATTTTTTGGCACAAATTCAACAAATGAAGAAATTGGGCAATCGTGGGATCTCTAAATGGCTTCCCAATATGGCTATGCTTCAAAATGCGAATGGGTACGATGAGGAAATGAAACGCTGCGAAAGTTTTTTGCTCTCGATGACTAAGCAAGAGCGTCAGCATCCGAATTTACTAAATTCTTCTTATCGTCGTGCACGCATTACCAAAGGAGCAGGTCGAACGATTTCTGATTTTAATAAATTTGTAAAACGTTTCCAAATGATGAAAAAATTTGCGCAGAAGTTGAAAAATGCGGATGCGAGAAAGCTCAGAGGCTTATTGGATTCTTTTGCTGGGAATTCTAGTTTTTTAGGGAATCAAAATTTATTTAAGAAATGAAAGCGTTGTTTCAATTTTTGCCTACGCGTTGGATAATGACTTTAGCGACATTAGGACCTGTGGGCCATTGGAGAAAAATGCCAGGAACTTATGGCAGTTTTGTTGGATTGATTTGGTACACCGTATTTTTTCACGAATTGGATCCGTTCTTTTATCTGCTAATGTGCGGATTTACATGCTATTTAGCTTGCGAAATTTGTACACAAGCTGAATTTATCCTGCAAAAAAAGGATCCTGGGTGTATCATCTTGGATGAAATGGTTGCCATGCCTTTGTGTTTTATTGGCTTGCAGCCTTATATGCGACATCATCCCGTTTGGTGGTATATATTGGGAGGTTTTTTGTTGTTTCGCTTATTGGATATCGTAAAACCTTTAGGAATAAAGCGCCTACAGGCGTTACCGGGTGGAGTCGGCGTAGTTATGGATGATGTTGTTGCGGCATTGGCGACCTGTTGCATTTTGCACTTAATTTCAATCTTTTTGTAAATGGCTATCTCAATCAAAGTTCTTGGTAGTAGCAGTTCTGGAAATTGTGGTTTGCTGATTTGTTCCGGGCATTATTATCTCATCGATGCTGGATTCAGTGGGAAGAAGATAAAAGAGAAATTGGTTGCTTACGGATTAACCTTAGACGATTTAGAAGGCATTTTCTTGACACATGAGCATCAGGATCATTGTTGCGGATTGAAGGTATTATCCAAACACCAAAATATCAAATTTTATGCAAATTATCGAACGGCACAAGCGATTGAAAAACGTTACCAGCTGAAGGGGCAATGGAGTATTTTTGAATCCAATAAGCCTTTTAATGTCCATGATTTGGAGGTGCTGGGCTTTCGAACTTCTCACGACGCTATTGAGCCGGTTGGTTTTTTGTTTAAAGCGGATCATCAATGCTGCTGTTGGGCTACCGATATCGGCTGTATCACTCCAGAAATGGCGAAAATTCTCATCGAAGCCGATAATTTGATTTTGGAAGCCAATCATGATTTAGATCTTTTGTGGCACCATCCATCGCGTCCGCAGTATTTGAAAGAACGCATTGCAAGCGACACCGGGCATTTGTCCAATGGAGCGGCGTTTCAGTTTGTAAAAAATAGCCCGCACCACCTTAAATCGCTGTGTTTAGCGCACATCAGCAAAGATTGTAATTCGATAGATATCATAAAGCGTTTGTTTCAGCCACTGGCAATGGAGCAACATTTTGATTTAGAAATTGTAGATCCAATACTAGAGTAAATTTTTATCCATAAGAAAGTTGCAAAAGATTTAAGAAGGGTTTTCAATGAGCGCTATGAAAAAGACGGGGATTGTTCCAACAAGAAATGATAATTACTCCGAATGGTATCAGCAGGTAATTCGTTCTGCAGATTTGGCGGAAAATTCGCCCGTACGTGGCTGTATGGTCATAAAACCTTGGGGATACCAGCTTTGGGAAACCATACACGATAAACTAGATAAAGAATTTAAGTCGACGGGGCACAAAAATGCTTATTTCCCGCTGTTTATCCCAGTTAGCTTTTTGCAACGAGAAGCCGAACACGTTGAAGGTTTTGCCAAAGAGTGTGCTGTGGTTACGCATTCTCGTTTAAAATTGAATGAGCAACATCAATTGGTACCTGTTTCACCGCTTGAGGAACCACTCATCGTACGTCCAACCTCAGAAACCATTATCGGAGAATCCTTTTCGCGCTGGATACAATCTTACCGCGATTTACCGCTATTGATCAATCAATGGGCCAACGTGGTTCGTTGGGAAATGCGTACGCGTCTATTTTTGAGAACATCGGAATTTTTATGGCAAGAAGGGCATACGGCGCACGCAACTGCAGAAGAAGCACGCAAAGAGACCCTGAAGATGCTGGAAATTTACAGAAAGTTGGCTGAAGAAGAGCTGGCAATTCCGGTGATGATAGGCGAAAAAACCGCCAGCGAACGTTTTCCGGGTGCGGTTTCGACCTATACGTTAGAAGCAATGATGCAGGATCGTAAAGCACTGCAATTGGGTACGTCACACTTCTTGGGACAGAATTTTGCGAAAGCCATGCAGATCCAGTTCGTAGATGCGGATGGAGAAACGAAATACGCTTGGACGACCTCTTGGGGCGTAACAACACGCCTTATTGGTGCACTTATTATGGTGCATTCGGACGATGACGGCCTTATTCTGCCACCTTATGTTGCGAATTGCCATGCGGTCATTTTGCCTATAATCCACGATGAAGCTCAACGGGAGTCCATTGAAAGCTACTGTGAAGCTTTGAAGCAACGCCTGCAATCTCAAGCTTGGCGCTCTCCATTACAAATCGATGTGGATTTGCGCGATTTACGTGGCGGTGAAAAGCGTTGGCAGTGGATTAAGAAGGGCGTTTGCTGTATTATTGAGGTTGGAGCGAAAGAAGTCGAACAAAATACGGTAACCTACTCATGGCGTGATCAATTGGAGAAGGCAACCGATGGCATAGAGCATTTTTCGGAAACGTTTACGGACGGCTTACATCAAATGCAACAGCGCTTGTTTAAACGTGCCGAAGCATTCCGTGATTCAGCTATGGCGCGTATCGAACGTGTCGAAAGTTTTTATGCATTCTTCAAAGACAGTGGCGGATTTGCTTTAGCGTATTGGTCCGAAGATGCCGATGTTGAAGCCAAACTTAAAGAGGAATTGAAGGTTACCGTCCGCTGCCTCCCGCAAAAACATTCCCACGAGCGCGGCAATTGCTTGTTTACCGGTAAACCCGATTGTCCTTTAGCTATCTTCGCAAAAGCCTATTAAGGTATGTTAAAAATAAGGGAACTTTTTGAAAAAAGCTTCCCTTGGACCCTCAAAAACTTCCATAATTTTGCAACAATGTTGCAAAATGACGGAGGTGCAGGGCCGCTGCCCTGCTTTGATGGGTGGTTTTTACAAAAAATCTCTCAAGGTGCAAGACGATTAATGTATAATATATTATACATTAGACCGTGTTACGGATAGTTTATTAATCATAAGGTGAGCGTAAAGCGCAAGGGAACTTTTTGAAAAAAGCTTCCCTTGGACCCTCAAAAACTTCCATAATTTTGCAACAGTGTTGCAAAATGACGGGGGTGCAGGGCCGCTGCCCTGCTTTGAGGGGTGGTTTTTACAAAAGCTCTCCCAAGGCACAAGACGATTAATG
>DBYP01000004.1 GCA_002309885.1 Verrucomicrobia bacterium UBA1183 | reverse complement strand
GTTTTTAGTTGCTGTCACAATTGTCACAATAGATATATCCATCATCCAAATGTAACCAAGGATATTGCTCTACAAGTTGTATGAATGGATCCCTGTCTATATGAAGTTTGCGATAAGCTTCGCGAATGGGCACTTTACCGTTGTTTTCCCGTAAAAGAGCATAAATTTTGTCCAGTAGCTTGCTCTGATTTTTGTTATGAACATCATCGATGAATTTCATTTGTTGTTGGACAAAAAATGTTTCTTGGATTTTAATAGCTTTTTGAAATGTATCTGCAGATAACGGTTCTTCGGCCGAAAACTCATACATATGTAAGCTCCCTGCTATACGTATAGCCATTTCCGGACAACGTCCAATAAGATTCGCAATGTTTTCATTCGAACCCAATCTTTGCTGAATGGAATTGTAATAATCACGGTAGAGAGGATAAACATCTTTATCTGCGGGAATAATTACCGGTTTTCTAGTCAGATCTTCATTTAGCAGAGCTTTCCAACGATTATGTACTTTTGTTTCAAGGTCTGTGTCCAGATAAATAGGATTTTCTGGCAACAACCGAGGCCAAATCTTGCTGTTGATGCATAAAAATCTTGATAACAAACCGCTATCTTTTAGCGATTTATGCCTAAATAAATACATAGCTTTGTCAGGTTGTACCGCAACAGTAATGTTAATGAGAGGATGGTTTAGATAGATATGTTGTCCATTGTTACGTTCAATGGAGCAAGGATCTCCCGAAAAGCTTTTCAAAAGCAAAGCTTCATCCGTTCCCCTGTCTTTGTAACATCCCATAGTGACATCAATAACTTTTCGTGCATCTGAAGAAAAATAACATGTACGTTCGTTATTTTCTGCTAAAACATTCGCAAGTCGTTCCGAAGTAATATCTTCTACAAAGAGTTGAGGATGTATCGACGGTAGAGGCATCCGGTATCTGTACCCATGCGTTCGCAATTATCTCCCCTGTAAAGAGAAAATTTGAAGTAAAATTGGCGTTAGGCGTCAGCCTTTCAATGGTGTGCCAACTCTATACAAATTAAGCTTTACTTTTATATAAAAACTATATCTGATATAACCAGCGATTATGTTAGACACTAAAGTAAAATTGTTTTGCGGACTTGTTGCATTAGGGTTGTCGGGTTGTTCAACCATAAGATTGACCACAGGAAGAGAGAATGTTTTTAATACAAACGTCATATTTGTAAAAGGAAAAGGCATTCCGATTTCACATGAAGCACCAAACACAAATTTGCTATTGGCAATAAAAGCAAGCCTAGAATATTCTTCGAATATCCAGCGTATAAACTCTATTTGCGCAACTTGCCCTAACTTTGATTATCATGAACCTGTTTGTAGGCGTTTGTCAAAAGTATTCAATAGTCTAGGTTGGATGGGGAATAAAAGTTTTTGTAGCGTAGATTGTTACGAAGAAGCTGAAAAAGAAGTTCAAAAAATTACTCCAGGAACTCTTTTTGTTATTGTACACGATTATTACGTTTTTTGGTCGAAGTTTTTCTTACTTTGGGGACATTGTCGTTTAAAGGTTTATAAGTACAATGAAAGCTTCAATCCAAATTTAGAAATTTGTAAGAAAAATCCCATTGCAAGGCTAATTTACGATAAAACGTTAGACCATAGTGCGCACCTTAAAAACGGCAATCATATCTTTGGTATTGATGAAAACGTAAAGCAGTGGTACGGAAAATTGCCAGAACATATAGAAAACTTTGCAGAAGCATTTGCCCAAGATTGCGTTGAGGCCTTCAAAGATTAGCCGTATTTACTCGTGTAAAGTCCGCACTTTGGTGGTTTTTTGTAAATCCCTCTTGACCACATAATGTTCATATGTAAAGCTATGCAAACTATGAAGAGGTTGTATTTTGTGGTCATATTTATCTTTTGTTCTCTGGTTGAAATAAAAGCGCAGATTGAAGAAATTATCGAATGGAGTCAAAAACATTTAGAAAATCCACCAAAACAAAAAGAATTGGATTTTATGACTGTAAATGTTGATACCTTGGATGAAATAATTTCAAAAGCAAATATGGCAGATCACACTGCAATTCGATCCTTATACCTTGCATATAAGAATGGAGATGAGAAAAATGAACAAAAAGCAGATTTTTGGTTATCCAAAGGGGTGATGTTAAAAGAACCTTTTTGTCTTTTTATAAAAGCCGATGATTATTACAATAAAGGAGATCTTTCTAATGGTTTGAAATATTTAAAATTAAGTGCTAAGCAAGGATATGCACACGCATATACGCTTATTGCTTCCATGTATTATGATCTTTACTGCAATCATGAAACAGAAAACAATGAAGAATTTATAAAAAAATGTGTTAAGTATAGTTTTTTAGGATTGCAACATGGAGATGGAAGAGGAGGATATTATTTATCTGGAATCCTAAACAAACTTCCATATTTAAGCTCTCGAGAAATCGTTGCTAATATCTGTAAAATTGCTATAAAAATGGGAGATATTGATTCTGCTGTTAATTTAGGGGTTCAATATTTGAATGGTAAAAATGGGTGGCCTCAAGATTTTAAACAATCCTTTTACTATCTTAAATTTGCTGCAGATCAAAAAAATTTAGGAGGTGTTTATAATCTCGGTGTCTGGTATATGGAACAAAAAGATTATTCGAATGCCATCAAATATTTTTTAGGAATTGTTAATTTTAGCGAAGATACTGAAGACTTTGAAATCTTTTATCCTTTTGCTTTGGAGGCTTTATGGACATGCTTTTACAAAAATAATAATATGTTTAAGGCATGCATATTGTATTTAACACATTTAGTGGAATTTGAAAAAGTCGAACATATCGATCACATACGCAATACAACTTTTAAATTTATTTTTAAATTGTGTACTTTCCTTATTATCTTTACATATCTTGGTTTCACCAGAATAAGAAATTGGATTGTTTTTCGAAAAAATACAGAGGAAAAATCTATCTGACGCAAAGTGAAGAGGGCCACAGGTCACACCCGTGGGTATCTATTTAACAATTTTTATGCATTAAATTGATGGCGCCTTGGCTGGCTTGACGGATGGTTTCGACTTGTAAGCGGGCGTAAACTTCGGTGGCGTCGCTGCTGTGATGTCCCAGAGCCTTACCGACGATATGCAAACTGGTATTGTTCATGGTCATATAAGAACCGAGAGTACGACGAAGATCATGAATACGCAGATCTTGAAGGTTCGCATTTTTCAACAACCGTTGCCAAGCTTTCTTGGGATCCATGAAATGCCCGGAAGCGCTGGTAGCACTTGGGAATACCCACGGAGAAGGATGGTTATCCGCTTCTTTTAATGCTTTCAGGACTTTTATAGCTTCATCGGTAAGCGGAATCGTTTGTGGTTCTCCGCTTTTTGTTAGAGGTATCCGCCAGAATTTCAATTGCCAATCGATCTGATCCCAACGCATCGCAAGTACATTCGAACGTCGTGCACCGGTATATAGTAGTAGGAGAAAGAATGCACGAATATGCGGATCCGGTTCTGCTTCAACAGCCGCAAAGAATGATTGGAATTCGTGCGGTAGAATAAATCGTTCGCGTTTGGTTTCCTTGAACATTTTAATGCCGATAGCCGGATTTTCGCCGTTCCAACCCCATTCGATGGCTTTGTTGTACATCGCTTTTAACCGCTCTAGCATTCGATTGGCAACATAAATTCCGCGTTCTGCACGCAATTGGTTGTGGTATAAACTAACATCGTATTTGGAAATAGCGGATAACTTGCGATTGAACCAATGGTGATAGTATTTGTTGATGGTCCGCTCATCTTCTTTCCAAGAGCGTTTCTGCGGTTTGGAGTAGCGTTCCATGAACATCTTAAAGAGCTCTCCGAGCGTTAATTCCGCTTTCAATTGTTTCTTTTTAACCTCAGGATCTTCACCTTTGGCCAGTTGCGCTTTGTATGATTGAGCCACTTCACGGGCGTTTGTAACCGTCAATTCCGGGAAGTGTCCTATCTTTATCCGTCGCGTACGACCTTGAATTTTCGTAAGCAGATAAAACGTTTTCACGCCGTTCGTCGTTACCAACAAAACCAATCCACGCTCTTTGGTGTCATAATAACTATCGAACGCGGATTTGCTTCCGTTGGTCTTAGGTGCGGAAATTTTATCGATAAAACCTTTGGTTAAATTTTCCTTATACGTTGCCATAAAATTATCCTTTCCATTGCAACCCTATTGCAACCTTTTTGTTCAAAATGCATCCATTTACGTCCATCTTCATAAAACATATAAGAGCATGAAACACTGATAAATACAAGTAAATAAAAATATATAAAAATTTGTAAAAAACAAGACTCACTGGCTCATAACCTGAAGGTCCTTGGTTCAAATCCAAGCCCTGCACCCAATGTTTATGCGGGATAGCGATGACATGGGGAGTGGCTCCTAAGGTTTGTGTTGGTGGATTTGTTGGTTTTTGAAAAAAGATTGTTTCAAAGCTTTGCTGTTTGTTTCTAGGCGTTAAAATATTAACCAATAATTGAGGAAACAATAAATATGCCACTAGAGCTAAGAAAAGATAGGAATGGGAAAATAAGGAATCACTGGTACGGACGCTACGAAGCAACGGGAAACGCTACTGTGTCAATTTGGGCGTTGAAATACGCGGCAAGATCCCGACATCATTGAAGCAGTTTGGGGATATTGCCTTCGAACGTTCTCGAGCAGAAGCACAGTATTTTTGAGAGATTTTTTGTAAAAAATCCCTCAAACTCCCTTAAAACTTTTATAATTTTGCAACACTGTTGCAAAATAAGGAAAAGTTTTTGAGGGTTTAAGGGAAACTTTTTTCAAAAAGTTCCCTTAATATAAGCGAAATTACCGCGTTCTAGAGCCATTACAAAGCGTCATGAAATGGAATGTATGCGCCGACTAAATAAGTTTGTTGAGTTCATCCAGAAGAATTATCGGAACTTGCAGTATTTATCGCAGATTACGTCACAGATTGCGCATCATTATCTAAGGTACGAGCAAGGCCGTGGAATTGCTCCAAAAACATATAATGATATTTTGAAGCTGTTGCGTTCAGCTTTTGAACAATTGCGAGAAGATGGACAAAATCCGTTCAAGAAAATCCCAACGCAAGAATCAGAAACGATCTTTCGAAAACCTTATACCGAAGAGGAATTGCAGCAGATTTTAACGGCGTCCGAAAATCATCCATTCATTCGACCGATTATTGTCTTAGGTATTATGACGGCTATGCGTCGTGGGGATTGTTGTTTGTTGAAATGGGAAGATGTCGATCTGCATTCGAACTTTATCAAAGTTAAAACCTCAAAAACGGGAGCTATGGTTGAAATTCCGATTTGGCCAACCTTGAGAAATGAATTATTAAAAGCTCAGCAAGAAGCCGAAAATTTGGAAGGTTATGTTTATCCTGAGCAAGCCAATATGTACCAAAAAAATCCTGACGGTATTACTTTCCGTATCAAGCGTGTTTTGAACGAAGCTGGTTTTCAAACAGAAGATGAACATGAACGCGATCATGGCTTACGTTGTGCTTTGATTCGTGGCTTTCACGCCTTTCGTGTCACTTGGGTAACCTTGGCCCTGAATAACAATGTGCCTTTGGAAATCATACGACGTATTACAGGTCATCGTACAACAGAAATCGTTTTGAAGCATTATTATCAGCCTAACCGCGAAGATTTTCGTAACGCTTTAAAATCTAAAATGCCTGAAATTTTAATGAGATAAATTTATGAACGATAAAAAAACAAATAAAAATGATAATCTTTCAGAGAAAGATAGAGCAAAGATGGAAATTTATTTAGATCGATGGAATAAATTAAAAAATATAAAGCGTGAAGATCTTTGTACGCTGCGTGAAGCCATTCATTATGCTTTCTTTGGAATTTTACCTGGTTCCAAGTACGATGCAGATAAAGCAGATGCTTGTATTTCAGAATTGGTCAACAGTGGAAAAACAGGACTACATTTGAGCGACTCAGTCCTATCTCCCCAAAATCCATTTCCCTTCAATAGAGATACGATCGATTATGAAGGATTACGGCAAAGGAAGAATGCTCAATTGAAAGAAAATTGCCCATTTTTTATTCTTCAACAACCTCAGTTCTTATTCTTTGAACAAGATTGTACAGGAGAATTCCGACCTATACCTAATCCCGTTTTACGATATTTTAAGCCATATACACGTCCGCAAGGATTTTCTTATCGATTTGAATCTCTAATAAAACGAACACAAAATATTTTTGTAAGTTTGACTGATCTCAAACGTGCAAAATTTTCAAAGCAATTTCACAAATTTTGGGAAGAAAACAAAAACGAAAAACTTCCTTCAATAGAAGTTGATAATCTTATTTCCCTCATTCCAAGTTGTTTGAGAGATAAAGCTTTACCCTTCATTCAAGAAATCGATAAAAGTTTTCTGCTAGCAGCACGGGATGTGGCTGTTATTAATATAAGCAATAAAGATCGAGAATGTATTCTTAAGCAACTGCATGATAATAGGATAATCTATGTCAACAGTTGGTACGAAGAAGCTAAACAGTATTATATTTCAATGGATTTAAACTACGCTTGTTTGAAGAATTATTTAAGTATTATGCAAGGGGAATTGAACGAAAAAGACTTGGAAGCACGATTAGAGTTGTCAGATAAATCAGCAAATTGTAAAAATTTAAACTTAATATACAAAGGGAAACGCATAACTTTAAGAGCATTATATCGCAATTGTGTTGAGTATCATTTTGCGTGTAAACTTATTCAATCCCCAGGTGAAATTTTTTCTGATGAGGAGATTAATAAACATTTGAAGGGTATTGGAATTAAGAATTTTGAGAAAAAAATGAAGGATTTAAAAACCAAAAATATTAAACCTGTAGACAATCTTAGCAAAGAAGCCAACAATATTTTCCGTTTAAAAGATCCTGTTGTTAAAGAAGAGCTTAAAGAATTGCATCCGGAGTTTGAGGTAAAAAATTTGGTGAAACGATTTTTCCCAATTAAAGGACATTCTATTTGTTATACTCCTTTTTATCCCAAAATTATAAAAAGCTCATAACAGTAGCCTTTTGCGGTAATTATACCCATAAGTATTTATTTTTATAAAAACCAAAGTTTAAAAATAGTTTCGGATAATGGTTATATTCGCATTTTGTTGCCTTTTTGTAAGATATTTTTCTCATTTTTAAGTCAAAATTCTCATTTTCGACTCATTTTTAAGAACTATTTCTCATTTTACTTCTCAAGGACGAACCTACTTATAGTGCCGAAAAATTTGAAAAACGTAAATACAAAAGTCATAGATATCATATTTTATCAGTGATTTAACGATTTTTTATATACCAATTAAAATAAAAAAACACTGTTACTTTTCTATAACAGAGATTTACATCAAAATGAGCAAAAAAGAAAAATTGCTCGCAAGCATCTTTTTAAATTCAGTATTTATCGAGGTTTTGATAGCTCTTCTTAGATAAAGCAAAAAGATCCAAAAATCCCCTTTGTTTACACTAAAAAATTCCTTTTGTGTTGTTGGCATGAACATAAAGTACATCTTTAATAGCCTTGCAAACGCAGATGATAAGACCTTAGAACGGGTTCAGTCCGTATTGCAAGGAGAAGGACACAACTTAGATAGCAAACAGCCTTTGCTATTAACGAAACGGCAAGTTCAAAAACTGCTCAATATAAGCCGAACGACGCTTTGGCGAATGATAAAAGCAGGAATTTTGACTGTGATTGAAATTTATCCAGGGATGGAACGAATTTCGAGTGATTGCATAGAAAGGCTTCTTAATAAGCATAGAGAGGGAGAATCAAAATGATTGATATTGCAGAGATAAAATCGAACTGTACGATAGAAGACGTATTTTCGAAACTGGGATTCTTGGTGAAATCGACAGGTGCCTTTCAATGTCCATTTCACGATAAACATGCCCACAATGATAAAAATCCATCGTGCGTATTTTGGAAAGATCACAAAGGGATTAAGTGTTTTGGATGTGGGTATAATGCCAATTTGTTTGATTTCGTAAAAGATTATCTAAATTTGAATATAAAGGACACTGTAAATTGGTTTAAGGAGCACTGTAATTTAACAGATATTGATAAGGAAAACGACGTAGCTCAATTAGCGAACAAGCTTAATATTTCTGAGAAAGCTGTAAATTTGGCGATAAAGGATGATTATCTGAAGTTTTATTCAAAGCGTGGGATACGTTATTGGGCCATATCTGAAGAGAGCCCATTAAACGTAACTCAAGAGCGTCGTTTGGATGGTCAAATGATCAAATTTGAAAACGGTACTACAGCCAAATGTCGTACGTCCGGAAGCCCAAGTTGTCCCATTGGTTTGAAGAATTTAAAGGACAATATCATTTTATGTGAAGGCGGTACAGATTTTCTAGCCGCTTACCAATTGATGTTGACAGAAAATTTGGAAAAATGCTTTTCGCCTGTTTGTATTTTAGGCGCAAACAATCGCATTAACGAACAATGTTTGCCGTATTTTAAGGACAAAAATATTCTGGTTTTTCCAGATTACGATAAACCTGGCATAATTGGGTGTCATAATTGGGAAATGCAGTTAAGACCTATATGTAAAGTGTTTTATGTTTACGATTTTAAAGACTTGAAAATGATCCAAGGGACTCCCGTAAAAGATTTGCGTGATTTCGTTCAAATAAACGGTGATGATTTCGAAGAAGATAGAGAAGTTTATTATCCGTTGAGCTGTTTTTTAGAATTGATAGGCAATAGCGGAATTTCTTCAAATCGGCTAAAAACGTCTATTGAACAACATTTTCTTTGGGAAGAAGATACGATCACAATAGAACCTCCCAGTGATATTATAGAAGAGGAAGAAGCATCCATGGAAGCGTTCCCAGTAGAAGTCTTACCACAAGATATGCAGGATTATATTTACGAGATATGTAGAATTCGTTCTGTAGATACAACGATGGTAGCTCCACAAGTGTTTGGAACTATCGGTGGACTTGTAGGTAAGAATGTAGATGTATGTACGACAGAAGAAGACGAATATCTGAGACTTAATACCTACACGTTCATCTCTGCTTGTACAGGAATAGGAAAATCAAGATCCTCGCAATGTATTCAACGCCAATTAAGACCATTAGAAGACAGTTTACTGCCTCTCAAGCGGAAGTTGTTAGTTGAAGATATTACAAGCGAACAGCTGATTATCCGCTTGGCAGCTAATAAAGAATGCGCCTTTGTTTATTCATCGGATGGTCGCCAGATCTGCAATAACATTTTGGGTGCTTATCGAAAACGAGGGACCGATGAAGCTATTTATTTGAAAGGCTATAGCGGTGATACGCATGATACTGAACGAAAGATGGGCGACCTAAATATTCGTTTAAATTCACCGTGTATTAACATGCTTGTGCTTGTACAGCCTAAAAAAGTTTATGAGTTATTTGAAAGTAAGGAGCTCTACGAAAGTGGATTTTTGGAACGTTGTTTTTGGGTTAAAGTTTCCGGTAAAAAACGTTTGCGAGACACGAAGAAAATTACCGTTAATCAGGATGTGTTAGCCATTGGCGAAAAACATTTTTCCGAATTGTTTAGTACTTTCTACTTATCAGATCGTACACACCACATTCAGCTTACGGATGAATCCTATGAAAGAATCATAACGTTTGAAAATGGACGTACAGAATACGATGAATTTGCGAATCGACACCCGGAATTCCTTATAAAACTTACAAGTCAATTGCATATTTAGAAGTATTTGTCAGAAAGCGATAAATATCCAATTACTTTATCGGAAGTTGAAAACAGTTTAAAGCTATTGCGATGGTATATCGGGCAACAATCGTATTTTACGGGATATGTTAAGGAACAAAAACTAGCATCTTTTAAGCAAAAGCTTGTTAACTTTTTGAAGCACCATGGTGGCCGTTGTCCGCGTAGTAAAATCACTAAAGATGCGCACATAGACGCAGGAACTTTGGATGATTTGCTCAAAAATTATCCCCGTTCTTTTAAGGAACAAACTCGTCCACAAGCAAACGGTTATTCTTATCAAGAGGTCCAATTGTTATCTTATTAGCGTTTTTCATGCGAAATGTGCCGGGTTGCGAAATGTGGC
>DBYP01000002.1 GCA_002309885.1 Verrucomicrobia bacterium UBA1183 | reverse complement strand
GCTCCGGGTAAGGGTTGCCATACAGCGCTTCTTGGAGTAGCCAACTGTGGAATTCGCGAAGGAATTCCGGAGGAACAAATCTTTGCAGATATCCGACAACACATCCCTAATGGAACACGCCACGTTCCCGACAGTGAGATTTATGCCGCCATTTCAAAAGCGAAAAGTGATTACATCCCTTACCGTAGCTCATCTAGAGAGCCATTCAAAAAATCTGTTTCCAAACCAAAAATTCCTTCTGAATACCGAAATCATCTGATAGAAAAAGGCAAAGGAACGGAAGAAGTTGATTTCTGGGAAGCTTCCCCAGTTCGATTGTTTGATGCTCCCGAAAAAGATACGGAACTTTTCTTGCGAACACTTTACGATCCCGATGCTTGCTTATTTATCGGTACTCAATACGATACAAAAGTTCGAACCGTCGATCAATGGATAGATTTTTTTAAAAAACATCCAATGTCTTTACCATTCATTTGTCCAAATCCCGTCGATGGCCAACTACATCCAACAAAATCCGGAACCCTATCTTACCGCTGCGACGAAGCTGTTTGCAAATTTAACTTCACCGTACTGGAATTTGAATGGAAGTAAATTCTAAGGGAACTTTTTGAAAAAAGTTCCCCTTAAACCCTCAAAAACTTTTTCTTTATTTTGCAACAATGTTGCAAAATGATTTGGGTGCAGGGCCGCTGCCCTGCTTTTAAGGGAGTTTGAGGGATTTTTTACAAAAAATCTCTCAAAATTTGACACATTTTGGGGAGCTGCACTCAACGAACTACCCGTGGTTGCGCTTATCGATTCCGGCAACAAAAGCCTACATGTGTGGATTCGTGTGCCCGATGTTCATAGCCTCGAGGAATGGAAGATAAAGATCGAACAAGCGTTTTTCGAGCAATGCCTAAAACCTCTCGGCATCGATACCGCCTGCAAAAACCCTTCCCACATGAGCCGTCTCCCCGGCTGTATCCGCAAGGAAACAGGACGGTGGCAGCGATTATTATATTTGAACCCAGATGCAGGAAAAGACTAATTGCGTTACGATACTTTGAGGGGCAGTTCGTATATACAGATAAAGGCAGTAAGCTATTTTTTGAGTACATGCAAAAATGTACCAGATAATCAAAAACATAAAAGAGAAACCATTACGGTTTCTCTTTTGAAATACACAAAACGAATTTTGATTAACGTGTCAGCCATTGTGAAGCAGCAAAAGAATTATTCATCCATTTTTCGGCAACTTTTGAATCCTTCAGAGGGCATCGGCTTGTAACAACCTCTCCGCATTCATCAAAAAACTTACGCCACATTTGCACCTGCATCCATTCGTCTTCCACTTCTTCATCATATCTCTGCTCTAAACTGGACATTAAGGCCAGCTCACGTTCTTTTAAGGTCTCTAGCGTTGATTGACGTACCGTTTCCGAAATAGGCCTTCTTAATTTAAAAATAAAACCTGTTATACCTTTCGTTTCTCCTTGAAAACCGTACAACATCGAAGCTCCAAGGATTACTATAGTAAACATACTCCTTATTTTTATACTCATGATTTTGATTGTTTGTTGATAATTGTTATTTGTCAATTTGTTTTTATAATTTTATTGCGCCGTTCGGTTGCAGGAACCACCAATCAGGAGGTCGCTGGGTAATCGCTAAATAACATTCAACTGCAACTTTCCAAGCGAATTGGTAACGTAAAGGAAGATTGTTTCTATCGAAAGAATTTGTATCCAAATCATTATGACCAAATCGCATATGTAAATGTTTGGAGCACCGGTATGCATTTTCTGATAAATCATCTCCGTTAAAAAAACGATCAGAGATTGGAACCCAAATTTTTGATCCTGAGGCAGGAATATGTAGCATGTTTTTATCGGTCAATTTCGAGAAAGCATCCGATTTCATAAAAGCTAAAAGAGTAGGAACCTCATAGTTAGGACTACCCAAGACGGTCGCTACATCTTCTTCTTTGGGGGCCGTTGTGCCCCATAATGGTAGATCGCTTAGATCTCCGTAGTAACATCGGAGAGCATACTTAAATCCGGTAGGTGATTTATTCGACAAAACCCTATCAAAGTGTCTTAAATAATGAAACCAATGTAACATTTCATGAAATAGAGCTACATCTAAAGGACATTCTTCTTGATCGACAACAACACCATGTCGGGCAGAACTAAATTGTAAAGTTGATACAGCTGGAGTAAAATTAAGATCAATATTTATACAATGCGAAGCATACCTAAACGAAAAAGGATCTTCGGAAAACATAATACTAAGGCTCCGCAAATTATTTCTGTCATCATTTGTTTCAATCCTATCTCCACAACACCACCGATCACCAGTATCTGCTCGCCGTATTTCAATGAGCAAACGATACAACAAAACCCTACCTACGGGGTCACACGCAACGACACGAAAAGTTCGCCAAAATAATATTTCGCAATTTTCATAAGTAATTGATGTTATGTGATGATCTGCCCTATTTATTTGTATAATATGAGTTCCTATGCCAGACATCCCGGGAGCTGGTAATGTATCAGCTACCCCAGCATGACTTAGAGTCACTGCTCGATTCCCTCCAAAAACTCTTACCCACCAATCAGTTACTTCAGGATTTGTATCATTTGCACAGGACCATTGTCCAGCATCAGCGGTACTGGGTTGGGAACCATCTTGTGGGAACCATATCGCACACCTCGTATTTGGTACAGGAATACGTACGCAATTGATACGGCTACCTGTTGGTGGCATCTCTACTGTTACCCCAGGTATTCCTGCCGGTAAAGTAAACTGCGGATTGCTCCACAAATTCGTTTGCATTAGGCAAAATAAAATTCCAATGACTTCGAATTTCTTCATGGCTTTTAATGCTTCCATACCATATATATCGGCTATTTTCTAGAAAACTTTAGAAAATTTTAGTTTTCTGAAAAATTTTATGAAAAAGCCTAAAAAGCTTTCAAAATTCATATGCAAAAGAGGTTCCGCAATGGAATACTTTCCGCCTCACTAAGAAAACTTAGTCAATTATCTTTTCTTAGTAAATTTCACTAAGAAAAGTTAATTTACCAGGCAAACCCAAAACTCATCTGGCCAATCCCCTGCAAAGAGCGTAGTAAGCGCAGATTCTTCTCAATAGAACGTTGAAGATGTGTCTCGTAGCGAATGACTTTGTCGGTGTTTTCAGCGGATGGCAATTGCGCTACAGATTCGTAAATGGAACGTTTACGGTCGAATTCTTGGATGCCATTTTCGTAATAATTTGGCATGTTGCTACCTGATCGCAATTTGTTTTCGATGCTCTCTAACATGTCAGCTTTAAACCCGTTAAGATCCAGCTCATTCCATGTGCAAAATTCGCCAAGGTGCTTACAGTTTCCCAAAAGCTCGGTATCCATGTGCCTGTAATTTTCTGGGAAACGTTGCTGCAAATTTTGAACAATTTCTTCTAAGAGCCAACAAGCTTTGTCTGACAAATCCGAAAAATTAGCGTTTCCTTTAGCGGTTAACCATTTCTTAAGTTGATTTAGGTCTTCCGATTCAGATTTATGGTTTTCCATGTTGTAAATAATCGCTTTTCGATCACTGAAATTTACCGGTGAACCCGATGTGTCAAGATTCAATGTCTCCAATTGTGCTGCTCCTTGCTCAAACGCAAGCACTTTTCGTAACCGCCAAACATCGATAGCAACTTTGTCGCATAGAATCGCCTGCATCTGATCTTTTGGTTTCAAGCTCTCAAATATGCCAAACCTAAGCGCTTCGTAGTCTCGCAATTCTTCATCGGAAATGTTCTTCAAACATTCTTTCGTGAAAATCCCATGTTTTACCGCATTTAAAGCCGATTTTGCCTTTCCTAATGCCGTCTTCGGCCCAGTTGACAACTGCGCATTTCTTCGATTCGCTGATATTTTCTGCAATGATAAGTCTCCCATACACAGCTATTATCAGGCAAATAACCGAAAATTGCAAAAGATTATTCGATGTTTTTAGGAGTAAGATTTCGTCAAAAATCAAGTAAAAATGACGAAAGCGATGTCAGTTTTTTGAATTTCACTTATTTATCTTCGTAATGTCCACGGCAGGAACGAAAAAATATCAAATTATCGTATAAAGAGTACACAAGCCGATTTTTGCGATCTATGCGACGTGAATAAGTTGGAGCATCACAGTGTTTCAAAGGTTCCGGTTTCCCAATCCCTTCGGTTGGTGTTTCTATTACAGCCCGAATCAAATCATTCAAATGCGCCAACGCCCGAGCATCATTCTTGTATCCCTTGTATTGTTTGTCAAACAATCGGCTAGTTTTTAAGTCCATTGAGGTAAGAAATCAAATTTTCAGCGTTATGAAAAATGGGGCGATGCTCATCGCTTAAATCGCGTTCCGTTTCCGCCATCATTTCAGAGAATGTCATTTTTTTGATATTCTTTAATTTGCCCACATGTGACAAAAAGTGCTCAACGATCCGTCCCAACATACTCGAAGTGGACATTTCTTGCATCTGCGCAATCTGCCTTAGCTGCTCAGCTAACGACGAACTTAGATATGTGCTTACTTGTGTTTTCATGGTGTTTTCAGTATATATTCATACTAAAAATACCATACGCTTGTCAAGTCTTATTTCTCTCTCTTTAAAACAGCTCACCTTGTGTCATCTTTTGTTTCAGCGCTTCGGCGGCTTCTTTTTGTTTTTCTTCCTCTTGATATTCAATTTCTTGCTGAACTCTTTGTAAGAGATATGTTCCGAAGTCGGGTGCTATAATCTCAATAGGAACAGTTGGATGTACATAGACAACGACAGGTGATTTATCCGGATCGTTTTCGTTGATCTGCAGACAATACAACTCTCCATCCCATCCTGTGTCTTCTATTACTACAAGATTTGATGGCATTCTTCCCTCATTACGTTCGTCAAGAATTGCCTGTAAATCATATGTATTAACCCCAAAAACCTCTAGTCCACCAAAAGATAAATTTCCCCAATATGTTGAAAATCGAATAAAATCCTGTGGCAAGCGTATTTTTAAAGCTTCCTCAAAAATTTTTACCTCCTCCGCAGAACATGGACATTTAGGATATGGCATGTGAGGTAAATCTTTTATTTCCTCTAATAAGGTTATTGCCTTTTCGTAATTACTTAGCATTTCTCATAACCTCCTCGAAATCTTTAGCTCTATTTTTCCAGTAGTTCTCACGAAATGTATCATGTTTTGCTCTATCAATACCAGATCTAAACGATTTATCTTTTGAGAATATATGTATCGTAGAGTAATACTTTTCATGCATCGCTCTGGTTATTTCAACTAATGGTTGACCTTCTTCTTGTAAAACATGATGTAGGTGTATAGGATTACCATCTGGACCAATAGGAGCTAAGCCAGCCTCCATTCGCTGAAAATTTGACTTACCACCATGCTTAGGATTAGGACTTATATATTTGGGATCAATAAAACTATCTCTTTGATGTACTACGACGCCCTCGAACTTGGTAGTTCTATTCCAGGCAGCTGGACGAATCTTCGTGGTTACTCGAGCAGCGACCTTGAATGCTCCCTTCGAAACAACCGCACAGCCTTTGCCGACAGGGAGGATGCACAGACCTGCCATGGCCAGTTCGGAAGTGGGAATCGCCTCGCCGAAGGCATAGTGTCGGATACCAAGTTTTGCTAGTTCGTACGCAGGACATAAGAAGGTAATCGCCGGCTCAAAAAACATCGCGGCTTCTGCATTTGCGCGCATTTCAACGACATCTTCCTCAATCTCAGCTCGGTTGTAAGCCAACAACTGATCAACAAGCCTCCGACCTTGATTTTCGATGAGCACATCGATCGATGGAACGGCGTTGTTTTCGATAGCAGTTTGAGCGGCGGCATCGGCGCCAGCAATATCCATATGGCCTATCAGCGCCGTTCCCGCGGCAGCTAAACGGCCGTAACGTTCGACTCGATCTTGTAGCGCTTCACGTTCACGGATGAGATTTTCTTGAAACCGCAGCTGCGTCTCGAGTTTCGCGTCTCGCAATGGAGGCAAGTCGCCATGCTCAGCGCGGTAAGCATCCAGCTGCTCACGTACTTCCGCCCGGGTGCGTTCCAGAGCGCGCTGGATCATAGCGTCGGCGACCATTTCTCCGACGGCTGCGCCAGCGCCGCCAGCAAGGAAATCTCCGCCGGTGAATTCCGCAGCGGTGCCGCCGAGGACGAAATGGCAGACCTTATGCGTCAACCAGGACATGTCGCCATCGCCATTCCTATAGCGAGCGCCGATTTCACGAGCCAAGTTGCCTGAGACCGTGCCCACAACCGCACTGCCCACTGCCGCCAGCGCGTTCCGTCCGACCTTTCCGCCGCAAATCGCCCCGGTGGTACCCGTTCTTATGGCAGCCTCGCGGAGGTTGCGACCTAAATCATCACCAAAACCGAGGCCTTTGGTGGCCGCCTTTTCAGCCGCTAAAACTTCACTGTCCAAGAGGAAGGAAGCTAAACACAAAAGTAGAAGTTTTTTTATGGAATCCATAAAGCTAATCTTGACTTTATTGTGTTTCATCAAACAGATCTGCTACCGCATCTACAACACTTCCATAGGTTTCATTACAGGCTTCTTTTAAACTTATTGTATTTTTTTTACCTTGCTTATAAACAACATCCAAATCGTCTTCATCATCCAAACTCTGAAATATCTGCAATATGGTTGTGTCTATAGTTTCTTTTACATAATCTTCTAGAATTTTTTTATTTTCAGAAGACCAATTTTGAGTCTTTTTAAACAAAATTTGGCTTTCTTCATTATCCCATGTTCCATCGATTATTTTTTGAATTGAAAATAAAACTTCATCCCGCACATCATTTATATTTTCTTGCAAAATATCTCCAATTTTTGATTTTTTAAACATTTGCTGATTTAACGCATTATAAAATTTATTAATTTTTTCATCACTTTTTAACATTTCCAAGAATTTTCCTATCTTTTCCATTTTTCTGTACTCCTATTTTTTAAGATCCTTAATTAGGCTTTTCCATGGTATATCCGTTGGAAATTTAACTCCTGATCTTTTTAGATCCTTAAGAGCAGCAGCCACCATTTTTCTAGCCAAACCTCTCTCTATATTACCTTCAACCAAACATTCTACTGCTATTTTCGTATGTTCTACTAAAGTGTTAGGGCGACCACCTTTTGCCAAATCAGTAAACAATCGACGTTGAGCCGCTGTAAATTTTTTATGGTCTCCTCCCAGAAACTTTATCATAGCATTACTAATACACAAACCATTTTTTGCATCATATGTTGCATGACCAATGAAAGCCCTTTTTGCAAATATGTGATGTCCTTTGGTCATTTTGTAAGCACCCATAAGTGGTTTACCGGTTTTATCTAAAACTTTTACCGCTAAAAATTTAAGCCCTTTACCAACCTTTCCTATGGGAGTAATCATAAGCCCAATTTCAGCCAAAGAAGCAATAATGTCTTTTCCCTGTGCTAAATTCGCAACAGCTTCTACTGGAATAATAAAATTTACTCCGTCGTAGGTAATTTGCCTATAGTTAGCACCCAGCCAAGCTCTCAAAACCTTAATCTGTGAAGCGATACTATTATACTCAATCGCAAGATCCGCAGCGGCATCGGCGCCTTCGATGTCCATATGACCAATGAGGGCTGTGCCAGCGGCGGCAAGGCGTCCGATGCGCCGGATTTGCTCAGCTTGTTCGGATTCCAAATACTGCAGGTAGGTCAATTGCGTAAGCGCTTCGGCGTCCTGCAAAGGCGGTAATTCACCGTAAGTGTCTCGAAGCTCTTCTAGCTGCTCACGTACTTCCGCCCGAGTGCGTTCCAGAGCTCGTTGGATCATGGCGTCGGCGACCATTTCTCCAACGGCTGCGCCAGCGCCGCCAGCAAGGAAATCTCCGCCGGTGAATTCCGCAGCGGTGCCGCCGAGGACGAAATGGCAAACCTTATGCGTCAGCCAGGACATGTCACCTTCGCCATTATTGTAGCGAGCACCGATTTCACGAGCGACCTGCATCGAGGCAGTATTGACCACTGCGCATCCCAACGATGACAGCGCGTTTCGTCCGACCTTTCCGCC
>DBYP01000001.1 GCA_002309885.1 Verrucomicrobia bacterium UBA1183 | reverse complement strand
TTCGCAAAATACTCCATCGCCGAAAAATAGCCCGCTGATGTGTGCGCTAATGTGATGCTAGAGTGCATCCACAGAAGATAAATTGTAAGGGAACTTTTTGAAAAAAGTTTCCCAAACTCCCCTCAAAAGCAGGGCAGCGGCCCTGCACCCCCGTCATTTTGCAACGGCGTTGCAAAATTATGAAAGTTTTTGAGGGTCCAAGGGAAGCTTTTTTCAAAAAGTTCCCTTGCGCTTTACACTCTATCTCACCTTCTACGCTTTAAAAAACTGTCAAAGAACAAACTTGCGCTTGCGCTGACATCAAAGCTCCGCCATTGCCGCTTCTCCGCAGAGAACCAGCATCAACATGTCACTCTAACATCTCACCAAACGCGCTTTTTTACGACATCCGCCTATGTCCATCCGCTGCCGAATTTAGGAACCTCTTTATACAACCACAACCGCTGACACTTTGCTACCCTGCTAACACGCCTTAACCAACACCTATAAACCGCGCTACGAATTCCCAACGAACCTCCGCAAACCCGTTCAAGAATATCGTACCACGATAACCGCCTACACTTTCTCCTGAAAACACGCTCTAACAGACACTCGCAAGCTGTGCTACGAATCCTCAACAAGCCCCAACAAACTCGTCTTGGAATACCGCTCCCCAAGCGACTTTTACGCCCAAAATCACCGAAGCAACTCCGCAAACAAACATTCATTTTTCTACAGCGTGCTATATTATGCGTTATTAATATTTACTTGTCAAGTAGTTTTTTGAAAAATTTGAAAAATTTGTAAATCCGCTAACCAAGCGAGTTTTAGAGGATTTTTTACAAAAAATCCCCCAAAAGCACAAAGCTAAACTCCGCCTATTTTGGTGATACATTCGCTTACGATAACGCTATTGGGAACGATCACGATTTCTCCTTTTTCGGTGCGTAAACGTGTGGAGCGAAGACCGATACATTCCACAGTGCCTTGAGTGCGTATGCCGACGATGATTTTGTCACCTTTTTTAAATAAGTGATCTAATAATATACATAAGGCTGCCCACAAATTGGCTAATGTATTTTGTGCTGCAAAGGCGATGGCTGCGCCACCAACCCCCAATGTGGTCAGCAATCCGCTTAGAGAATAGCCCAAATTATTGGCGGCGACAAGGATTCCTAGGAAAAATGAGCCACCCAATATAACCTTTTTTAACATGGGATAGAAGCCGTTCAGATCCTCAATGAGCTTCCCAAATCCGGTCAAACACAAGAGACAAAGCGCTTCCCCGAGGAGCAAGCAGAAAAGAAATCCCGTTCCCGCTTTAAGCGTGCGCGTTAACAAGTCAGCTTCGAAAGCTCGAGCTACAAACCAAAGTGCGAATAGGAGCCAGAGCATGTAGATTTTGAACCGAAAAGTGGCAAACACATCCCCGAAGGTACGATTCTTTAATTTGATAGATTTCAGGTATTGGTGTAATTGACGCAGTTTCTTCATTAGCCAAAGATGAATGGCTAATAATATAACCACACATAAGATTGCTTTACCGTACAATGCGTGCATCATTCTTGGTCATTCTTTTTAACAAATTCAGGTGTTACCGCGCCACCGGAGATGATCAGCTTTATCGCATCACCGACGGTCATATCCAACACAACCAGCTTATCTTCAGGAACCATGATGAGGAATCCCGACGTAGGATTGGGTGTGGTGGGCACGAAAACATTACAAACCACTTCTTTGGTTTTTTCTTGCGTTTCACCCATCGAACGGCTTGTCAAAAAACCAATAGAGTACATCTCTTTATTGGGGAAATGCACCAAAACCGCTTTTTGGAAAACCGCCTGCTTATTCTTACCCAACGTATCGACGATCTGTTTAACCGTATTGTAAACCGTGCTGATGAACGGAATATTTTGGATGAAATTCTCCGTAAACTTTAGAACGGCTTTGCCCAAAACAAATTTCGATAGCCACCCAAAAGCCGTAATAATTGCAATGACAATAAACATCGACAAAATACTGGCGATAACTTCTACCCACTGATGATCCATCAAGTGACTCCACGCTCCAAAAAAGAGCGTACTGGCAGGTTGCCCGATTTTCTCCAATAGAAATTTCACAACCACAAAAGTTACACCCAATGGCATTAATACTACAAGCCCCGTAATGAATGATCGCTTTAAATTTTTCATGTTTTCGCTTTCGATAAAATTAAACAGGCATTCTTCATTCAACGCAAGCTTTAAGTGTTGATAAGTGTAATTTCGAAATTGAAGAGTATGCCTGCGGAAGCTAAAAAGTTATAAAAGTATGAACCCTAAGAGAACTTTTTGAAAAAAGTTCCCTTAAACCCTCAAAAACTTTCATAATTTTGCAACACTGTTGCAAAATGACTGGGGTGCAGGGCTTCTGTCCTGCTTTTAAGGAAGTTTGAGGGATTTTTTACAAAAAATCCTTCAAAAACGTAATATTTCTAGCTTATGTGGATACGCCTTAAGCGTTGCTAAAAAACAATGCAGAGTCTTTGCTTTAAAACAACTACTTTTTCTTATTGCCAAATAAAGAAATATTCTGTTACCTTTACGGACATGAGCGAGAACGAAAGTGATTTATTTGCTATTCGCAAAGAGAAGTTTGATGCCTTGTGCCAGCAAGGGAAGAATCCGTTTCGGGCTAACTGCAAGCAAAGCCATACAACCCAGCAAGTATTGAAGTTATTTGAGTTGGCTGAAAAGGAAGGTAAAGCTTGCGAGTCCGTTGCCGTTGCAGGACGCATTGTTACATTTCGTTTGATGGGCAAAGCTTCATTTTTGAAGATTTTAGATCAAAAAGGGACATTGCAAATTTACGTTTCTAATAACGAAGATACCGGTATTGGGAAGGAAGCCTACGATGCGTTCAAAAAACTTGATATTGGCGATTTTATCGGCGTCGAAGGCGAAGTTTTCCGCACAACTACGGGAGAGATTACGGTTCGTGCTAAGAAATATACGCTCGTATCGAAGTCGTTCCGTTCATTACCGGATAAATTCCACGGTTTAAGCGATCCCGACACCATTTATCGCCAGCGGTATTTGGATTTGATTATCAATCCAGAATCGCGCGAACGTTTCTTTAAACGCTCTAATATTATTAAGGGCATTCGCGAATTTTTGTGGAGTCGTGATTTCGTTGAGGTCGAGACACCGATGTTGCAAAATGTTGCAGGGGGTGCAGCTGCACGTCCGTTTATAACCCACATGAATGCGCTGGATCGCGATTTTTACATTCGTATTTCGCTGGAACTCTATTTGAAGCGGATGTTGGTTGGCGGTTACGATCGTGTCTTTGAAATTGGCCGCAATTTCCGCAATGAGGGCTTATCACGCCGTCATAACCCGGAATTTACTATGATCGAATTGTACCAAGCTTATAGCGACTATCGTGGCATGATGGCTTTGGTTTATGATTTGATCCAATATCTGTGTAAAAACGTCATAGGTAAAACCACGCTTTCCAGTTACACCGGTCAAACGATCGAGTTAAGCGGTAAATGGCGCGAAGTTACTTACACAGATTGTATTTTTGAAGCTACAAAAGATCCGCAGTGGTTTTCTAGATCCCGCAAAGAAAAATTGCAAAAATGTAAAGCGTTGGAGATAGAAGTCGATCCCAATTGCGAAGATTTCGAAATTACCAACAACGTTTTCGAAAAATGCATCGCACCCAATTTGATACAGCCAACGTACGTAACGCAGTTGCCTAAAGAATTGTGCCCATTGGCCAAGATTAATGAAAAAGATGATCGCTACATTGACGTCTTTGAATTGTACATCAATGGCCAAGAAATCGCGCCAGCTTACTCTGAACAAAACGATCCCTTTGTACAACGTCACATGTTTGAAGTTCAAGCCGGTGAAGAAACGCAGAAGGTGGATAATGATTTCTTGACGGCATTGGAGTACGGTATGCCCCCTGCAGGCGGTATGGGTATCGGTATCGATCGACTTTGCATTTTATTGACTGAAGCGGATAATATTCGCGACACACTGCTTTATCCAACCTTGAAGTAGATAGCTAATGGACGATAAAAGCCAGCAGGAGCCGATAGTCATTGTTTTGGTATGCGATGACAAATATGTCCGGCATACCGCAACAACCATCATCTCGATTGTAAAAAACTCGCAACGTACATTCTGTTTTTACATATTCGATTGTGGAATTTGTCCTGAAAACATCGAAAAATTAAACGCCTGGGATTTAGGAGCTAATAAAATAAATGTTGTTCCTATGTCCAAAGTGGAAATTTTCGAGAAATTCAAAATGCGTCAACGTTATTCGCCTGCAATTTTCTACCGACTTGCCGTTCCAGAAATTTTATCCGATTTGGATAAAGCGATTTATATGGATTCGGATATGATTGCCCTGAGTGATCTGGGCGAAGTATGGGATATCCCCATGCAAGACTGCACATTTGGCGCTGTTTCTGAGGAATACAATTCTAAGAACAAAGCACTGTTTAAAGCTCGAAAAATTACTTTAGGCATGGCACCCGAATCCGTTTACTTTAATTCTGGTTTTTTGTTGTTTGATATAAAGGCACTTAAAGATTTTCACCTCGCTCAACGTGTGATTGAATTTTTGGGAAATAGCACGTGTAATAAACGAATTACGCTACCTGACCAAGATGCTTTGAATGTAATTATTGATCGCACAAAGTTCCTTGCATTACCGCTGAAATTCAATTGCCATGTGAATGGTTCATGGCAGAAGGTGGGTGTTGAAAAACCGTGTGTTCTCCACCTTTTTAATAAGGTTTGGAAGTGTCCGCCTTTTTTTGTGAAACATTTTTTGAATAAGGTACATCCTTATTGCTACGAATACTTTCGTTATGCGCGCATGACGCCTTGGTGCAACCAAGTAACGCAGGATGTTTCTTGGTGGGAAGCAATCCGTTGTTTGTGGAAGCTTTACTTAAATCCTGTTGAACGATTCATAAAGTACGATATCCCAGATAAAATCAAAAATTGGATTTACAATTTCAAGTCAAAGAATCAATTCCTCTTGCCAAAATGAATGCTTTATTGAATATGTTTCTTGTGTGTTACGCTATCGGTGTGTTTTTTTATCCCCCGTGGTATAATATAGGTTTTTATGGTATTTTTATTCTTATTTTAATACGTTTTAAAAAAGAAAAAAAGCTACGGGAATTGTTTTCCCAATTTAATCAAAAATATAAATTGTGGATGGTTATCAGCGCTGTTATTCTGATGGCTTTTGTGGGTTGTTTTTATACGATCGCACCTAAACAGGAGGCATTTATCATTTTTTTGCGAAGATTTTTAACGTTATCGACCGCTTTAGTTTTCATTCCCTTTTTTATTCGATACGAAAATTTCGCGAAAAGAATAGTCCTCTTATTTACATTATCAGGTGCCCTATATTGTACTGTAGCAAGCCTCCGCCCCTGTCATTATTTAAGAATCAACCCCATTCCGATCAGCATGCTCATCGGGTATATTGTTGTTGCCTTGAGCATACGGATTCTTTTGTTACGAAAAAATTTGCATTTGTACACATTAAGATTTGTATTTTTTACCACCTTTTTACTGTGTTTTAATCCTGAAAAAACGGGGGTTGTGGCATCTATAGCATCCATAGCATCTATAGCATCTATAGCTTCTATAGCATCTATAGCTAAGAGATGTGCGGGAATTTTGTGTATAATTATAACGCTTTTGGGTATCGGTGCGTGTAATCAAAATTCACTCAATTCACGGTTAAGTTCTTTTTTTGTAACACTTTTTTCAAAAGAACCAGAAAATTCTAGTTTACTACAGGGAGAGCGTAGTACACGCCAAAGGATGGCTATGCAAAAACAATGCCTGCATATTTTAAAAACATCTTCCTTTTGGGGAAATGGGACAGCTAGTTACGGTAGTGTAATCAAGACACGTTCTTTGGATTGGATTTCATGGGGATACACTCCGCAGGCAACGCATCGTTGGATTACGACGGTACACCCACACAACGATTTCTGTCATTGGTGCGTTCAATTTGGATATGTCGGTGGTATGCTTTATCTAATTTTTATGGGGTATTTTTTTGTGTTTTTTATGAGAAAGGTAAGTATTTCTTGTTTACATAGTTTCTTGGGCTTGGGGACATTGATTTTTTTCGGTTTATGTAGCCAATGCGACATGATGTTGGGAAGTTCTATCGTCCAGAGTGTATTCGTATTGGGAACTAGTATTTGCATCGCCAGAATTGTGCGTAAAGAAATGTTGCCATCATCAAAGCGGTTTTTAAGGCTTATGTAGACACGCTGTAATCTATCGGTATGTCAATGCTAAAGCTTCAATGAGCTTATCCCAGCCGCTGACGAGGACGAACAGCATCAGTTTGAAGGGGAGAGAAATCGTCATTGGAGAAACCATCATCATACCCATAGCGAGAAGGATGTTTGAAACAACCAAGTCGATAGCGATGAAAGGCAAATAAATGAGGAAGCCAATTTCGAAGGCCGCCGTAAGTTCGCTTAGGACGAAAGCGGGTACGCAGATGATCAAATCGGAATCTTTTAAATTCTTTAAGTAAGATTTTGGCCACAGGCGTTTTGCAATGTGAACAAAAAATGCACGGTGTTTTGGGGTAGAATGCCGCATTATAAAATCCACCAAAGGTTGTTTAGCGTAACCCAAAATAGCTTTCAGTTCACCCACTTTGTCGCGATCATTCTCGGTTTTTGTTGACATAACCGACTGCATCCATGAAGCATCATTTGATGCCTCCTGGGCAAAGGCTTGCATTTTTTTAGGAAGTTCAAAGAATGCGTTATTTTTTCGTTCCTCCAGTGTCGCATTGGCTTCCGTAATACGTTGAATGCTTTCTTGAAGTGTGGGAGCCATGATGTAAATGGTCAAAATAATGGCAACCCCATTGATAACCATGTTGGGAGGGACTTGCTGCAATCCTAATGCTTGACGAAGCAGATTCATGACAATCACCAGCTTTATATAAGAGGTGACCATCATGGTGATAAATGGCGCCAAAGACAGTCCTATAAGGAAAATAATGATCCCCATAGGATCGTAGATCAATGATGGTGTAGCCCCCATAAGCTATTTCTTGGCTAAATGTGTAACTTGAACACCGGTATGATCTTCGATCTGAACCCAACGGCCTTGTCCAATAACTTGACCATTAGCAACAATGTTGAGCTGTTCATCTACGTTGGGCTCCAACTCAAAAACATAACCTTCTTGTATCTGTTGAAGCTGTTCCAGTGTGAGATTTTGTTGCCCTACTTGGAAAACGATATTTATGGGAAGGTTATCCAATGTTGCCGTTGGATTAGATTCAGCAGGTGCAGGTGCTTCCGAAGATTGTTCTGCTGTGGTTTCTTCCGTCGTTTCAGGTTCAGTTTCATCGGGAATAATTCCGACCGGTAAATCTTCTTTTTCGTTCATAAGTTTTTTGATTACAGAAATATTATTGTTTTCTTGTTTGCCCCAAAAAGCGAAATTCTTGTAAGAAAAACGGACGATATGTTTTTGCCATTGATTGAGCAAGATATCGCCTAGCCTTAAGGTCCGAAGCTCTTCCAAAGATAAACGAACACCGCCGAATTCCTGATTAAAGCAAAAAGTTAAAGGAATATTGGATGCGGGTTCAGGAGAAATTAACTGAGCAATGGTATCGAAGAAAGCGCTATTTGTTTTGCTTTTTATAACACCTATTTCGAGTACGCTATTTGATTCATTGGAAATACTTAAGCGAGCTATGGGTTGTTCATTCTTAAACAAGTTTCCGCTTTTAAAAACCAGAGTTTGTTGAAATTGCGCAAAAATATCCTTCATTATTTCGCTAACAACTTGGATAAGTAGTGCATGCAATTCATCGGATAAATCTTCAAAAATAAGCCCCTGAAGTTCTGGATCTATGAAATCACACAAATGGTTTGTTGATATCAACAATTGAACTTCTTCAGTTCCCCAAGAATAGTTGAGCTGAATTGTATTCCCCAGTGCTCCCATTCCCAAATAGGAAATGTAATACGTTTTATCTAAATAAGTAATCGGGACATTACGGATCGGACTCCGGCTTAATTTTGCACCGACCTTAGATACGGAAAATCTGGGCTTAAACGCTTCCATTATTGCTCATCTTCATCCTGGCTTTGGTACTCGTAGCGATTTCGCGAACGACCATCTTCGGGAGATTCGGTACTATTTTCATTAGGTTCAACAGACACGGATACGCCTTTAAACTGTTTTAACTCATTTTGCAGATAACCCTGCAAATCGGCTTGATTGACCTGTAAGAATTGTAGACTTCCCTCATTTCTGGAGACAAATTGTACGGAAAGCGTATCACCTACTTTTTGGAAGTTGACCTCCGTACCTTCAAGGACGGTCGGATTTAAGACAACTTTTACTGTCTTGTTTGCCGCAATGTCATTCGTTGAAACCAAAATACGGTCAATGATTTGATCCTTGATCCGTTGAGAGATCATGGCGGCATGTGCCTCGATGTTTTCTGCGTTTTGAATGGACGTAGGATGTGATATTAAAGGAGTTCCTATAGGTACGACATAGGGATTATCTTGCACAGAAGCGACCTCTTTTTTGAGAGGCTCTAATTTTGTATCTGAATATTCGGTTTTAGTACCTCTCTCCAAAGGAATTGTATTATCTCCCACAAATTTTGTACCTACTTCTTTTGTTGGTACACTTTTAAAAGAGGTTCCTGTTGGTATGCTTATTTCCCCTTTTTCTGCCTCTGGTTTATTAACAGGTACGCTGGTGTTAGCGCTTGCCTCATGGAGAGAAGTATTTGTTGATACATTTATTGTTTTCCCCTCTGCGCCTGATTTATTAACAGGTACGCTGGTGTTAGCGCTTGCCTCATGGAGAGAAGTATTTGTTGATACATTTATTGTTTTTCCCTCTGTACCTGATCTATTAACAGGTACGTTGGTTTCAGCGCCTGCCTCATAGGAATGTGTGTTTGCCGGTACATTTATTGTTTTTCCCTCTGTACCTGATCTATTAACAGGTACGTTAGTTTCAGCACTTGCCTCATAGGAATGTGTGTTTGTGGGTACATTTATTGTTTTTCCCTCTGCGCCTGATCTACTGGAAAATATTTCGGCTTGTAAACTTAATTCTTTATGCGATAACGGAGTACCTTGGTTAGCACGGGGGAGTCCATTAGGGGAATTTACCGGTGATGTTTTTCCTTCGAGGAACGTTTTAAATTCATGGGATAGATCGAGCAAGTCTTTCGTTTGCTCCCGTTCCTTAGTTAGTTTAGAGGCTGGTGTAGTTGCCTCAAATATTGGATTTACCTGCGACATTTGTTGTTTAAATAAAGCAACATCCGAATTTTCAAGCGCTTCTGGACGGGGCATAAAATTGCCCTCAAAAGCTACAGATACCTCTTCTCCAGATTCAACAGTAGGTACGTTCGTGTCCATTACGTTTCTTTCGGTTTAAAATCTTCCAATTCTTTATCTTGAGCCAGCTCTTCTAAAGCGTTTTGTTCTTCAACCCAAATCTTTTTATGCTCTTCAATCTTATCCAAATTGACGCGAGCTCTCTGTAGATTCTCTTTGCAAGTAGCAACGTTTTTTTGAGCTTCCTCATATTTATTTTGAGCTTTTTCGACCTCAATGGCAAGCTTCATTTGATGTTCATCCAATTTTCCTAATTTCAAATTAACGATATCCATGTAGTTCTTTTTGAACTGCACTTTTTGAAGCATGTTTTGGTAAATAAGTTCAATAAATCCTGGTTTTTTTGCAATAAATTCCGCTTCTTTGTCTTTTTTTTCTTGCAAAAACTTTTCCGCTTCCTGCAGTTGCTTTTTGGCTTTAAACAAATCCTCTTGCGCACGATCCTTTCTCATGTCTCGTATACGCAACAAATCCTGCAGTTCGTACTTAGCCATTAAGCGTTCACTTCATCGATCATGCGTTGAACGGTTTCTTTAAAATCGGTTTTTTCGGATAAAGCTTGACACAGGAAAGCATTCAACTTGGGCATCTTTTCAATAGCTTCATCGGTTTCCGCATCATTCCCTTTTTTATATTCACCGATACGTATCAACATTTCAACTTCTTGATATTTGGCGAGCATTTTTCTGAATTTTCCGGCTGCATCCAAATGATCTTTATCGACAATCGCATTCATAACACGGCTTATACTGGCCAAGATATCAATAGCGGGATAATGATTTGCGCTGGCAAGTTTGCGCGACAAAATAATGTGACCATCCAAAATGGATCGCGTTTCGTCGGCGATAGGTTCGGTCATGTCATCACCCTCGACCAGTACCGTATAAAGTGCCGTAATAGAGCCTTTAGGTGATTGTCCTGCGCGTTCCATCAATTTGGGAAGTTCGGAGAATACCGAAGGTGGAAATCCACGCCGTGTGGGAGGTTCTCCAGCAGCAAGACCAATCTCGCGTTGTGCTCTTCCGAAACGCGTTACGGAATCCATCAATAGCAAAACTTTTTTGCCTTGATCACGGAAATATTCAGCGACGCTGGTGGCTACATAAGCGGCTTTCAAGCGCTCTGTAGCGGAACGATCCGAGGTTGCAATCACCAACACAGAGTGCTTAAGCCCTTCTTCTCCCAGATCTTTTTCCACGAATTCGCGTACTTCACGGCCACGTTCACCGATAAGCGCTAGAACGGTAACTTCCGCTTCGGTATTGCGAATGATTTGTGCTAAAAGTGTACTTTTACCACCTCCAGCGGCTGCAAATATTCCCAGTCGTTGTCCTTCACCGCAAGTCAATAACCCATCTAAAGCTCTTACGCCCAATGATAGCGGTGTATCGATCGGCTTTCGGGTCATCGGAGGTGGAGGATCTGCGTAGATAGGATAATAAGTTTCGGGTTTAAAAGGACCTTTTTCAGCTTCATCGGTTAATCGTCCTAAACCATCCAAAACACGTCCCAGCAATCCAGGACCCACCGGAACTTGCAAAGTCCGGCCTGAAGGGACAACTTGTGTAGACGACGAAATGCCGCCGGTTTCCCCTAAGGGTGTTAAAAGAGCCGCATCTTGAAGAAAACCTACGACTTCTGCAAAAGATTCACTCTTATCCATCGGATTAATAAGGGTGCATAATTCCCCAACCTTGGCTCCTGGCACAAAAGCATGAATCATATTTCCGGTGACTTGCAATACTTTCCCTTTCGTACTAACCGACGCCGTATTTTGTATGACTTTATCAAACAAGGGGTATATAATCTTTTTTTTCATGCTCCACGCAACATACTTTTTATTGCATTCATGATGTTGTCCAACTGAAGGTTCAACCCGGCTTCTAAGATGCCTGTTTCTGTTTCCAATGTACATTCATCGATATTTAGTGCCTTGTTGGCAACTACTTCGATACGTTCTAAGGTTGGAACTTGTTTTTGGATTTCTTTTATGTTTTTCTTAAGCAAGCCGCATTGATCTGGATGAACGTAGATGTGTAGCGTTTTGCCTTCAGCAAGTTCTTTTACAGTCGTTCTAACTAATTTATAAACACGTTCCTCAGGAGGTGTTTCTTCAAAGATTTTAAGCGCTAACGATTTTATCGTTTGCACCAACGTTTCTTCCATGGTTGAGAAAAAATCGATGCCTTTATTCAGCATCTCGAAAATCATCTCGAATTGTTTTTGTTGACGCTGTTGTTCTATTTCGATTTCGGCTTGCTGACGCATTTTTTCGATTTCAGCTTGGGCAGCTTCTTTGAGCATTTTTATCTGTAGATCGGCTTGCTCTAACAGCTTTGCTCGCTTGTTTTTTGCGTCTTGAAGAATTTCTTCTGCTTTTAAATGAATGGCATAATCTTCTAAACGAAGGATGGCCGTATTGGGACAAATTTTCTTTGTACTCTGCAAGACTAACATAGTTTTTCGGAGCCTTTCTTCGATAGTAAACGTTTACAAAGGGTTATTATGTGTCGTTGTAAATCCGGTTTTGCTTCGTGGGTAAAATTCCAAGCGATAGATTTATCCATTTTTATTGTAAAATGTTTTGCAAGGCTTTCGGGCTGTTGGCTCCACAAGTATTCCAACAAGAAATGTCCAGCTGCTTTTATTTTTTCAACCAAAGAAGCTGTGATAGGTTCGATATTTACTTCTGGTAAAAAGGGGCGATGCAATTCTCCTTGTTTTAAAGTAAATTCATAGATGTCTTCGCCCAAAAAGGCTATGAGTGCTGTTTTCTCCGACTGAACAATAACGCGTTTGATTTCATGTGAGAGACACAAAGCACCTAAAATTTTACCAAGCCAATCGCAATCTTCGGTTTCGAGTGTGAGCAAAAAAGCAAGTGGATGATGGCAAAGCTCCGGTGTTAATGTTTTTAATTTTAATTTCTTTTCTAAATAATGTTGTAGTTTAAAAAAGAGATAATTGTTGGTAAAAGAAGAAAAATGATTTAATTTTTCGGGTATAATTTTCTCTAAAAAAGAGGGATGTATCGCGTTGTAGTCACTTAAAGCCAATGCGCCTTTAAAATCTTCCAACATCTGTGAAACATCCGGCATAGATCATTCGGAATCTTTGGTTGAATTGCGATTTTTTAAGAAAAAGCCCAAAACGCATCCCAGCGCAAAGGTCCCCGCGATTAAGATAAAAAATTTGGCAATCGACGAAACACTAATATTTACCCCCAAGAAACTTTTAAAAGCAGGTTGGCTCAGATTCATTGAAAGCGGTAAGCGATCGTTAGGATTGGATGCTGGGAACATGGACAGATTAACTTTATCGTACGATAATCCCTCGATACTATTAGTTACCAACTGACGGATATCTCGGGTACAATCTTCCAAATTGATCTGAGGTAGGTAAGAAATGAATACTGAAGCCGAAGAGGGGGTAATTTTATCCGTGTAAGGATCATTATCGGGAAGTACAATATGGACGCGAGCTGTAACAACGCCATGAATATGCGTGATTGTTTCTGCAAGCTCATCCGAAAGTGCATGCATGAAACGAACCCGTTCTTCGGTGGGTGAAGAAACAAGCCCCGATTTTTTGAAAGCTTCTCCCAATGAAGAAAAGGTGTCTTTGGGGTATCCGGCTTCATTCAGCAATTGGACCGCTTGGGAGAACTGATTTCCGGAAACCATAACGGTCCATGTGTTTTCTGCTCCAGCGATTTTTTCACAACCGATATTGCTGGCCAATAGGATGGCCATCATATCGTTGACTTCTTTCTCAGGAAGGTTGGTATAAAGCGTTTGCTGACCACAACCTCCCAAGAGAAGCAGTATTCCTAAGCCTATCAATTTTCGGAAAGCCATATTACTGGTTTTTGAATAAGGTTTGTATTCCTTGGTTGACGGAACCGGTTGCCTTAGAGATAAGTTCCTGCTTTAGCTGAAATTCCATAAGGCTTTTTTGCATTTCCATAGCTCCAGCCATTGTTACCGTTCCAGAATCTTTTAGTCGCTCGGACATATCAGCTAAAGCTTTAATACTGTCTGTTTGAGCGTCTGAAATTTTCTGAATTGATTTCAGAATTTCATCTCCCGGTGTCGACGTCATATCCGTTTGAACCGGCGATACTTGCTGTGGAGCCACAGCGGAATTTACGGGATTGGCTAATCCTGCGAAAGCTTGCGCATCTTCCACAACAGAAGTGGGTAACATATCTCGGGTTGTTTGGGCCTCTCGATAGGCATTTTCTGCTGCTGAGTTCGCAAGCGTATTCGCTAAAACATTTCCTTCTATGGACATAAGCTTATTATTTACTTAAGTTCGCGCAAAGTTCTGCCTGTAATGCATGTGGCGAAATGTGATTTTTATAATCTTCAAGGATGCCCTGTGCAATATCTTTGGCAATTTCATTGTCGCTATGTTCCAAAATCTGCTGCGATAAATTCAAAGCTTGATTATCGACATGTCCCAATTTGAATGCGACCGCGAGGAACCCCTTTACGATTTCATTTTTGGGATCTTTCTTAAGAATTTCGAACAATTCTTTTACACCTTGTACCAGTTGTCCCATAAATACATGCGCCACAGCTTGCGTTGTTTTCGCATTAACGTCATTGGGACATACTTCGAGTACTGCCGATAGAATTTCGTTAGCTTCTTTGAAGTAACCGCGTTCGATACCGACAAATGCAACATCTGTAACAAATTGCAAAATCTCAGGATTAATTTTGTTTTTCATAGCTTATTATCTTCCTACGTTTTGAACTGTATTTTTTAATCCAGAAGCAACACCTGAGGCAAAATTGGACAAAAGCTGTGCAGCCAATTGCCAACGGGACATGTTCATCTGTGCAGACATCAAGCGGCTTTGATCCAACTGTCCTGGATCGATGGTCGCTAGGTCGGCTAATTGCGCATTGATGGCGGATTCACCTTTAGCCAGTAGAGGAACAATATTATTTAATACTTCATCAATCTGAACAACATCGTCTAAATTGCCGTACTTTTCATAAAAAAGATAAGGATGTGTAGCGTCTTGTGCTTGTATAGGATAACTATTGCCGCTCATAATTTACTCCATTGTTAAGATTGTTTCTGCATGTTCTAATGCCTGTTTTATACCCTGGGAACCCTCCGGAGGAACTTCTCTCTGGTAAGCTTTGACTTGATCGAGCATTTCCCTTCGATAAGCGCCAGAAAAATCTTGACTTAACGCCTGAGACATGCCCGTTAAATGTATGTTTATTTTTGTGTCCATAAATTATAATTCTGATAGTGCAAAAAATATCGATTCTTCATTTTTTTGAAGGCCAATACCTTCGTGCGAAATGGTTTGAATCGTATAACCTGAAGGAAGTAGCGCGCCTTCAAAATAACGATCACCCGATTTTAATTCCAGCCAAGGTCTATCTTTTTGCGGAACAGCGACTGTTGTTATTTCTGACGGGAAGAAAAGTTTTTTCACCGCTTGGGGGGCCACAACAGCGACATAGGATAAGACCTTGCAAGCATTTTCGAAAGCTTGCTTTAGGGCTTTTTGTGCCTGTTTCCAATTCGCTTCAGCCGAAGCGGGTATGTGTCCTGTAATCATGATACCGGTTTTTATAGGCTGTACTTTTAACAGTCCCATCAACTTATATTGGGAAAGCAGATTTGATGCCAAATCGAAAGCTTCATCAGCACTCAGCAGAACAGTATCAATTTTAGCGAGTCCACGAATATCTCTAAACAGGTCACTTTTTATTTTAGGAAGTAGATCGATATTGAAGAGATATCCCTTTAATGTAAGCCCATCTAATTCCTCTCCAGGAGCTACCGTTACAGTTAAATAAGGGGCTACAATAATTTGCGCTTGCTCTATAAAAGTATCCTGAACATAGATACGTAATGATTGGAAGTTAACTTTCGGCAAACCGCGTAACTGTTTTTCTAAAACATTCTTTTGTTCCGTAGAAGAAACATAGCATTCAAATGTAAAATTTTTCCCACTCAAGCCAATCTTAACGTGTTGCGAATTTATTTTGTTTTGCTTTAAAACAGATTCTATGGATTTTTTGAGTAAAACGATAGGAAATTTAGAGGTCTCCTTAGGTGAAACGTCTTCGGTTTCCTTCGAGCCTCTTATAGCGACAAAGATAACGATAGCAAAAGCCATCAATCCGCCCAGCAACGTTGCAAATTTTTTCAGATCCTTTAATGCCTTTTTTACAGGAACACTTTGGGGAGCTTTTTCTTCTTGGGGCGTTTCAGGGGCGCTTTTTGCAACAGTCGCTTTAGCTTCATAAGGTTGAATATTGGGCCATACAATATCGCTAGGACCAATAGAAAGCAACGTTGAACCACAAACGATAGCCGCAAAGTTTTTTAGTGCCTTGGCTTCATGAATAACTTCTCCATCGATCGTTATCTCGGCGGTTTCCGTGGGAGTACATACGAAATGATCCTCTTGGAAAGAAAATAGGGCATGCTGATCTGCTAATCGGTCATCTTTTAGCACGATATCGCAATCTTCACCTTTCCCCAATACCAGCTTTTTATCCTGTGACAATGCCACTTCAGCGCCTGTATGAGGCCCTGATAATATCCTCAAAATATACTCCTTTTGAGGTGCAGCTGTCTCTTTTTCGTTATCCGCCATTGCCGTTGTCCTACTCTATACTCTAACAATTTCACTTCATAAAGTAAAATCATTTTTTGAGGTAGAGAAATTTTTTTATAGAAATCTATCGGATGTTTTTGAAAAGAATCAAGGTTCTAGAGAGTATAAAACCATAAAGAAATAAGCCATAAGGAAACTTTTTAGAAAAAAGTTTCCCTTAAATTTTTCATAATTTTGCAACGCTGTTGCAAAATAAGAAAAGTTTTAAGGGAGTTTGAGGGATTTTTTACAAAAAATCTCTCAAATTTGTAATCTTTTAACTTGCCTAGAATATACTCTAAAACAAATTTTTATCAATTTCCAAGGCAATAGGGGCGTGATCTGAACCCATTACGGAAGGTAAAATCTCGCACGAGGCAATATACGGGAGCAGTTTGTGTGAGGCGATGAAGTAATCGATGCGCCACCCGACGTTCTTTTCGCGCGCGCGCATACGATAAGACCACCACGTATATTGTTTGGCTTTTTCAGGGTAAAAATGCCGAAAAACATCCACAAAACCTGCCTTCAAGTGTTCCGAAAACGAATTTCGTTCTTCATCGGTAAAGCCAGCGCTGAAATGGTTAGCGTCTGGATGTTCCAAATCGATAGGTTGATGTGCCACGTTCAAATCACCGCACCAAAGGATGGGCTTCGTTTGTTCCAATTTTAACAACAATGTTCGTATTGCTTTATCCCAAACTTGAGTTCGGTACGAAAGTCGTTGCAAATCCGCTTTGGAATTGGGAACATAAGTATTAATCAGATAAAAGGAAGCGTATTCGTTAACAATAATACGTCCTTCGGGATGCTCCATATCCACATCCAAATAGCGAACAGAAACTGGCGAGATTTGTGTAAAAATTGCTGTTCCAGAGTAGCCTTTCTTAATTTCGCAGTGATTGAAATAGGTTTCTTTAAAACCTATTATTTTTGGACAAACCTCGGCATAGATTTTAGTCTCCTGCAAACATAAGATATCTGGGCGATAAGCTTGAGTAAATTCGTAGAAATTTTTGTCTAAAATGGCACGCAGACCATTAACATTCCACGAAATAATCTTTACGGTATCCATCAATACTGAACACCGGGTGCAATCGGCATCGTTTTTTCCCAATCTGCGGGGCGTCCCCAGGGCAAATCAGATTCATCTAACGCTATTGTCTCTGTTGTTTGTGCACATCCGCCCAATAAACTCAACAAAAGTAAAACCAACCCATATTTTTTCATTCGCATGACTGTTTTCTTCTTATAGAATAGGTACTTTGCGTCAAAGGCAACAATTTTGTTCTAAGAATGCGCTTGTTGGCGGCCAAATATTCTAGCAATTTGAACACATCCTCGGTCGATTCACTCATATCCAGGGTTTTGGCGACCTCCTCAGCGCTCATACTGTGCCCTTTATGCTCGGTGAGGCAGTTCAAAATACGCTTCTGCAAATCCAGGAATGCACTGGCTGCCTTCTTACCAGCTTCAACACCAGGTTGATTATAAGCGTTGATGCGGACAAAACTGGCATAAAAGCCAACGGCACGTTCGAATAAAGCTACCAATGCACCCAAGCTTTGCGCATTGAGATGTTTGAGAGTAATGGTAATCGAGGGACGTCCGACTTCCGTTAAAGCCGCGCGCGTACCCAATAAAAAGCCTTCAAGAAAGTCGCCGCTTGTAAAGCCGGGTTCTACTTGGACACCGGAAACATTATGAGGAACCTGAACTTCCAAAAATGTTACAAAGCTGTCATCTAGACCGTCACGCAGCTGCTGAATATAAGCGTGCTGATCGGTAGAGCCTTTGTTGCCGTAAACTGTTATCCCCTGATAGACCGATCGACCATCCAACGCCAGCTTTTTACCGAGCGATTCCATGATTAGCTGCTGCAGATATTTTGGGAAAAGCACCAGAGAATCTTTATAAGGCAACACAACCATATTCTTCTTCCCGCAACCTTCTGTGCACGCATACCACGAAAGGGCCAGCATCATGGCAGGATTTTTCGAAACTTCTGTATTGCGCGTTAAAATATCCATCTCGGTAGCACCTTGGACCATTGCACTGATGTCAAAATTCTGCAACGCTGCCGGTAACAGTCCGACATTACTGAACAAGCTTGTCCGGCCGCCAACCCAATCCCACATGGGGAATCGTGCCAACCATTCCTCTTGTTTTGCCATTTCATCCAATTTACTACCTTCGCAAGTGATTGCGACCGCATGTTTATTAAATGGGACGTTTTGCTTCTCAAAAGCTGCGCGAACTTCCATCAAACCATTGCGAGGTTCAGGTGTTCCTCCCGATTTTGATGTGATTAAAACCAGCGTTTGTCCTAAATGCTTGTTGAGTTTCTTTAAAACACGAGAGATACCATCCGGGTCTGTGTTATCAATGAACATAGGCCGTAACCCTTTGGGCTTGCGATCTAAGGCGTCCGACAGTAATTGCGGTCCCAATGCCGATCCACCAATACCCACACAAAGCAACGTTTTAAATGGACCATTCGCACCTTGAATCTCCTGATTCAAAACTTTATCTGCAAAAGCGTGAATTTTCAACCAATTATCGTGCAATACAATATTGATATCTTGCTTAGGCGCCAATTGGAAATTCCGCAACCAATAATGCCCCACCATACGCTTTTCATCGGGATTAGCAATGGTTCCCTTCTCCAAAGCATCCATCTCGTTGAATGCACGCACGATCTTGGATTGCATACTCTGAAAGAAATGTTCTTTGAAAAACACCTTGCTGGTATCCAAAGAAATTTTCAATTGATGCAGGTAGACAAAATACTGTTTAAAGGTATCCCAATTCATAATCTTTTTCCACTAATTTTCTTAAAAATGTTTCCAAAAAACACCCAACGTGAGCAATCTAACTTACCTTGGTGTCCGTTTCAAGATAAAAATGATGGTTTTTGTAAGTCCAAGGTTGAACTTACAGCAAGTGACATTTTCAACTTGACTAGTCTCCATTTGCCTTCCATTATCTTTCTCAGTTGCCCGATAGTGTAATGGTAGCACAAAAGATTCTGGCTCTTTTTGTCGAGGTTCGAATCCTTGTCGGGCAGCCAAATGGTTTTTAAGGACAGGTTTTTTACAGATAAACGCTGGTGTTTTCGAAACATTCATGTTTAAAAAATGAGCTCCTTATGTCTTGCTCAAAACCTACGGCAGATTGTATTAACGTGAATGACATTTCAAATTTTCACTGTAAAAAGAGCGCTTACAGTTCTTTTACGTTCCCATTATGAAATATGATTGTGGTTTGTTTTCATTTTTTTATCTGACGCAAACAGAAGAAGATTACGGGGCCATCCGTGGGTGTCTATGAGGTACTTTAAATAGCATGCATCGTATTCTGACAGAACAACCGCCATACAATATGAGATTGGCTCAAAGCTTAGTTCACCTACAGGTAGTTTTTGCTTTGCGCTAAAGGAAATTTCACAACGCCTCGGAAGCGATTAACTTCCGGGACTTTGAAACAGAGGGCTGTCTTATTGCGCTAAGCGTTTGTAGAAATCGATACGATTCTGTACAACCTTCTGTGCTTTATCCATCAAAGCAGCGGCACGTTCTGGATTTGTCTTAGCGAGTACCTTGAAACGGTTTTCGCGTGCTAAATAATCGGACAGCGGAATCTTTGCTTCAACGGCATCCAACTGCAATGGATTGCGGTCGGTAAGGCGAGGATCGAAACGATACAGTGGCCAGTAACCTGATTCAACTGCCAAGCGCTGTTGTTCAGCACCAAAGCGCAAATCGTAGCCATGTTCGATGCAGTTGCTATAAGCGATAATCAGCGATGGACCGGCATAACTGTTAGCTTCTTGCAAGGCTTTGATGGCCTGTGTTGGATTCGCCTGCAAAGCGATTTGTGCGACATAAACATGGCCGTACATCATTGCGAGAAGACCCAAATCTTTTTTCGCACGTTCTTTGCCGGCTGCAGCAAATTTGGCAACCGCTCCTATAGGTGTCGATTTCGATTGTTGACCGCCGGTGTTAGAATAAACCTCGGTGTCTAGGACGAGAACGTTAATGTTGCGTCCACTGGCGAGAACATGATCCAAGCCGCCAAATCCGATATCGTAAGCCCAGCCGTCGCCACCGATGGTCCAAACAGATTTTTCAACCAAGAAGTCCGTAAGCGGTAGAAGCAGTTTTGCTTTTTCTGAATTCATACCGGTCAACTCTTGTTTGAGAGCATCTACCAAGGCACGTTGCTGTATCCGCTGTTGCTCAGACTCTGCCGATTGCAATAGTGGTTCGTAGTTTTGCTTCAATTCAGCTTTCATTTCGCCTAAAAGCTCGCGCGCTGTCTGCGTTTTCTTATCGGTTGAAAGGCGCAAACCAAATCCAAACTCTGCGTTATCTTCGAATAGGGAATTCGCCCAAGCAGGGCCACGGCCTTCGGCGTTCTTCGTATAAGGCGTTGTGGGAAGATTTCCGCCGTAAATGGAAGAGCAACCGGTTGCATTGGCAATGATGAGATGATCGCCAAACAATTGCGTCAGCGTCTTAATGTACGATGTTTCACCGCAACCCGCACAAGCTCCCGAGAATTCGAACAAAGGTTGACGGAATTGCGTATTTTTTGCGTCCAACTTAACCGTTGTGGTGTCAGGCCAAGGTAATGCATCAAAGAATTCAGAATTTTGTTTTGCAGTTTCGAAAATCTCCGCTTTGTGCACCATCGTTAATGCCTTTTTAGAAGCATCCTGGCGATTTTTAGCCGGACAAACCTCAGAACACAATCCGCAGCCGGTACAATTTTCAGGCGAAACCTGTATCGTGAATGCGTGATTTGGGGTGTCTTTTGAACGGAATGCTACCGACTTAAAACCTTCGGGCGCGTTTTCAAGAAGCGCGTTGTCGTAATGCTTAGCGCGTATAGCGGCATGCGGACATACCGAAGAACAACGGTTACATTGAATACAAACGCTCGGATCCCACTCTGGAATGGATTGTGCTAAATCGCGTTTCTCAAAACAGGTTGTACCGGTTGGCCAAGTTCCATTCGCAGGCAATGCGCTTACCGGCAATTGATCGCCTTTCTGCTCCAACAGCATGCGCGTTACGTTTTGTATAAACTCTGAGCCGCCCTTCAAATTTAGCGGTACGCGCTTATGCGATTCCGAACAAACGCTTCCAGGTTCGATGCAATTTAAATGCTCAAGCGTAGCATCAACGGCTGCACAATTGCTTTGAACAACCGCGTCGCCTTTTTTACCATAGGTCTTCTTAATTGCATTCTTGATGCATGTAATTGCTTCATCTTTGGGCAAAATTCCCGATATCGCAAAGAAACACGTCTGCATGATGGTGTTAATGCGACCGCCCATGCCGGTTTTCCGCGCAACTTCGTAAGCATCAATAGCGTAGAATCGGATGTGCTTATCCAAAATGGTTTTCTGGACCTCTTGCGGCAATTTACGCCATACCTCTTCTTTCGCAAAGGGAGCATTCAATAAGAAAATACCGCCTTCCTGCAGTTTGCCCAAAATATCGTAATGATCTACGAATTGAAATTGGTGGCACGCCACAAAATTAGCCTGCTCAATCAAATAGGGCGTCTCTATGGGGTTCGGGCCAAATCGCAAATGCGAAACCGTCATGGCACCCGATTTTTTGGAATCATACACAAAATAAGCCTGAACGAAACGGTCGGTCTCGTTACCGATAATTTTGATAGTGTTTTTATTCGCACCCACCGTCCCATCGGATCCTAAGCCGTAAAAGATAGCACGGAAGCAATCCTTTTCCTCCAAATCGAGCGATTGGACAACCGGAACCGACAAATGTGTTAAGTCGTCCTCGATGCCTACGGTGAAAGAATTGGGCAATGTATGCTTTTCAGTTGCCTCAAAAACCGCGTTTACCATGCTTGGCGTAAACTCTTTGGAACCCAAACCGTAACGACCGCCGATGACATGGGGCAAGTAGCTGCGTTGTCCTTTGTTGTAAGCTTCCTGCAACGTTGCTTGCACATCTTGACACAGGGGTTCTGCGATAGCACCTGGCTCCTTGGTTCGATCCAAAACGATGATCTGCTGGGCGGTTTCCGGAAGTGCATTCAGGAAATATTCCGCAGAGAATGGTCGATAGAGATGAACCGTAACAACGCCTACCTTCTTGCCCTGTTTCGCAAGATAATCAACCGTTTGGCGGATCGTTTCCGACCCCGATCCCATCACAATAAAGACATATTCAGCCTTTGGGTCACCGTAATAATCAAACAGATGATAGCTACGTCCCGTTAATTTCTCAAACAAGCGCATCTTTTCATCAACAATCTTCGGAAGTGCTTGATAAAATAGATTGCTACGCTCACGGCCTTGGAAATAGACATCGGGATTCTGTGCTGTACCACGAATAATGGGCGCATCTGGATTTAGACCGCGTTTCCGAAATTCAGCTAGCGCAGCTTCATCTACCAAAGCTTTTAAAACCTCTTCTTCTAACGGAACGTACGTATTAATTTCGTGCGACGTACGGAATCCATCAAAAAAGTGAATAAACGGGACACTTGCTTGTAATGTGGCTGCATGAGCAATGGCTGCCATGTCATGTGCCGCTTGTACCGAATGCGAAGACAACAGTGCCATACCGGTTTGACGCGTTGCCATAACATCCGAATGATCGCCAAAGATAGATAGTGCGTGAGTCGCCAAAGCACGTGCGGTGACATGCATACAGAAAGGGGTCAATTCGCCAGCAATTTTATATAAATTGGGAATCATTAACAGCAAACCTTGCGAAGCTGTAAACGTCGTAGTCAATACACCCCCCTGTAGAGCTCCATGAACCGTACCGGCAGCACCGGCTTCCGATTCCATTTCAACAACTTCAGGAACAATACCCCACAAATTTTTCTTTCCTTCGGTCGCCCATTGATCGCACCATTCCGCCATAGGCGAAGAAGGTGTAATCGGATAAATAGCGACCATTTCGCTGAATTTATAGGCAACCGATGCAACCGCTTCGTTCGCATCTTTGATAGCTCTCTGAATGGATGAATGCTTCATGTTTTTAGATAAAAATTCTGACACATTCTACATATCACCGTTTTTGCCTGAAAATGCAACATAAAAATTTTGTAAAGATGTAACTTTAGCTTAGATAAGAGAATACGTTACAAGGGAACTTTTTAGGGAAAAGTTCCCTTAAACCCTCAAAAATTTTTTCCTTATTTTGCAACCATGTTGCAAAATGACGGGGGTGCAGGGCCGCTGCCCTGCTTTTAAGGAGGTTTGAGGGATTTTTTACAAAAGTTCTCTCAAAAAATGCCCAACAAAATCCTCTAAAACTCGCTTGGTTAGCGGATTTACAAATTTTTTCAAATTTTTTCAAAAAACTACTTGACAAGTAAATATTAATAACGCATAATATAGCACGCTGTAGAAAAATGGATGCTTGTTTACGGAGTTGTTTCGGTGATTTTGGGCGTAAAAGTCGCTTAGGAAGCGGTATTCTTGAACGGGTTGGCGGAGGCTCGTTGAGGATTCGTAGAGCGGCTTGCAAGTGTTGGTTAAGGCGTGTTTTCAGGGGAAAGTGTAGGCGGTTATCGTGGTACGGTATTCTTAAACGGGTTTGCGGTGGTTCGTTGGGAATTCGTAGCGCGGTTTGCAGGTGTTGGTTAAGGTGTGTTAGCAGGGTAGCAAGACGTAGGCGGTTCGGACGGTATAAGGATATTCCTAAGTTCTTCGGCGGATGGACGTAGGCAAATATCCTAGAGTGTGTCTACAGGAGATAAAAAATTATAAAAGCGTAAACCCTAAGGGAACTTTTTGAAAAA
>DBYP01000023.1 GCA_002309885.1 Verrucomicrobia bacterium UBA1183 | reverse complement strand
AAAAACAGCTAATTGGCAGTTCCCCTCTCCGACATCAAAAATATAAAAACAATCACAAAGACTGTAACGATATAAACAACAAAAGAAAATAAACAAACTTGTTAATTTACGAAACATATATCCTCCTTGAAGTTAAAACGATTTTTTTACAACAACAAACACCTAAAACAAACAACTTAGGTTTCACGCACCTAGCATTATATTACCCTTTTATTGTTGTCAAATAAATTAGTGATTTTGCTGTTCCAAAACTTTTTGTAAAGGATGCTTCGATTTATGGTGGGATGAACTCCAAAAATCGGCACTTTGGCAACATTTTAATCGGTACTTTGGCGCAAAATCGTTCGGTGCTTTGGCGGAATTCTTTTTTTGATATTCTCAAAAATGTCCTCCAGCCCCGATAAACACTAACAAAGCACTGTCACAAAACAAAATGTGACAGTTTGTGACAGTTGTGACAAAAGGCGAATTTAAAGTCAAAACAGGGAGTGCTTTTGGGTAATTTCACAAAAACTGCAAAATTTTTCACAAAAGCACTTCGCTTTGTCGTTATAAGTAAAACTTAAAATGCTCCTGTTTTAACGTGAGGAACGTAGGGAGCTTCTAACGTCTTAATTTCATCTTCAGTGAGTTTTATATCCAAAGCGGCAACGGCTTCTTCAAGATGTTTTACACTGGTTGAACCAACAATCGGGGCTGTTACATAAGGTTTAGAAAGTATCCAGGCTAGTGCTTCCTGGGCCATCGAAATGCCATGTTCTTTCGCTACTTTTTCTAGGGTATCTACGACCTTTTTGTCTTGATTGTCAGTTGCACCCCATACCATAGGAGATACATCATCTATTTTTGAACGAGTCGTTTGCGTTCCCCATGGGCGTGTACATCTGCCACCGGCCAACGGAGACCATGGAACAACAGCAATCTTTCTATCTTGGCAAAGGGGCATCATTTCCCGCTCTTCTTCACGGTAAATCAAATTGTATTGATTCTGCATAGAAACAAACTTTGTCCAACCATGCTTTTCAGCAATGTTTTGCAGCCGTTCAAATTCCCAAGCAAACATGGTGCTTGCACCGATATAACGAGCCTTACCTGATTTTACCACATCATGAAGGGCTTCCATAATTTCTTCCCAGGCCATATTATGGTCTAAACGGTGAATTTGGTATAAATCCACATAATCCAAGCCCAAACGTTTCAAACTGTGGTCTATTTCTGCCATAATGTTTTTACGGCTTGAACCACCACCATTAGGTTTACCCGGACGCATATCAAAGTGAACCTTTGTTGCAACCACAATTTCGTCGCGATCAAGCCCGAATTCTTTAATCAATCGACCTGTTATTTCTTCAGATGTTCCCATTTGATATACATTGGCTGTATCAAAATAGTTAATACCTAATTCTATAGCACGCTTAAAGATAGGTTTAGCATCTTCGTAATCCTTTGCCCATGGAAATACACCGTTTCCTTTGCCGGGTTTTCCAAAACTCATGCATCCCAAACAAATCTTTGATACATCTACACCCGTTGTTCCTAATTTTGTATATTTCATTTTGTTGCTCTTTTGTTAAAATCCTAATTTTTTGAGCCAATTTGTAACGTCTTCTTTGGCTTCTTCTCTTTGATTTTGTGAGATATGTCCATAGATGGCTAAGTCTTTCAAAACATCTGCTTTTGTTGTGGATTTAATTTTGCTGGGAATAGAAGACGCCCCGCTACCTTCATGCGTGATAAAAGGTACAACCTTTTTACCCGTCCAATCATGCGCTTCCATAAAAGTATACAGAGCCATTGGCATATCCGACCACCAGTTGGGTGTTCCCACAAACACCACATCATAATCGGCAAAGTTTGCAACGTCGCCTATAATTTCCGGACGAGCATTCGCTTTCTTTTCATCCAATGCCACTTCTGTTAATGCCTTATAAGCCGTTGGATAAGTGTCTTTTTTGAGTTGAACTTCAAACAAATCGGCTTTTGTTTGTTCGGCAATCATTTTGGCAATTATGGCGGTATTGCCTTCGGTTATGTTCCCAACGCTGTATTGTTCACCTGTACGTGAAAAATAAACGACTAATGTTTTTGAATTTGTCATATTAATTTCCTTTGTTTGTGCGTTAAATGCTAATAGTACTAATGTGATTGCAGTAAGACAAATGGTTAAATATGTATTGTTCATTTTTCCTTCTTTGTTAAATAATTTTGTAAAACGTGTGGCATACCGGCTTCAAAAAACCGCTTTGTCCAATCCTTGGGTTCGAACTGGGCGTCTGACATACACCAGCACGTCATCATCCCATAAAGCTCGCAAATAATCATATGGGTTAATAGACAGATAGGCGTATCCTTTTTTAACTCCCCTTTTTGAACAGCTTGTTCCAAAATCTTTTGAAGCATTGTCACATCAAACTGCCACTTGATGTTATCGGTATTTTCGGGAGACAAATTAGGATCTATCACGCAGCGAATCCATTCTCGACAGACATTGATACCATAACGTTCCACTTCAATCATAAAACTGTCAAAATAGTGCGCCAACCGTTCCAAAAAAGAACGATCCGTCATCTGTTGCATCCGTTCTTCAATGCGATTAAACAAGTTGCGACAAACCTCGTAAGCGATTTGCTCTTTATTTTTGAAATAAGTATAAAAAGTACCTTTACCGCATCCAGTTGCTTTCGTTATCTGGTCTATGTTTAGAGAATGGAAATCACCACTGCTGATCAGATCCGTTGCCGTATCTAACAGCTTTTGTCTCGTTTTAAGGGCGTTTTCTTGACGTTTGGTCATGTTCTTCTTCCTATTGCTTCTTGGATAATTTAGTATATTGTCGACTATTAGTCAATGACTTTCCGTTCGTTTTTAATGTTTTTTGTTTTTGTTATTTTTAACCACAAAAAACGCTGTTTTTATAATCGGTTGTTGTGTTTACTTTCTCTGGTGACAACCGTGACAGTCGTCAAAAATGCCCTCCAGACCCGATAAACACTGACAAAACGCTGTCACAAAACAAAATGTGACAGGTTGTGACAGTTGTGACAAAACGGGAGAGAGCAAAGCCATCGGAGAAGTATATAGGAATTACGCTTGTCTCATTCGATGACTTTCCCTTGTTTTAATCGTGTCTTACAATGCAAGCCTGTTTGACGGATTTCATTTCGGGGAAAAGCTTGGCGAGATCCTTTTCGAGGGTGTTTTGCTTGATGGATTTTAGGGCATCCCACTGGCGCAGCTTATGTTTTGTAATGCTAACCGTGTGATCAAATCCGAGGATGTACGCGGTAGCAATTCGATAGATAATCTCGGTAGGTGCTAGGCCGTAAACTTGATGTTCGAAAATATGTCGTAAGCGTGCCTGTTTGTCGGGGAAGAGGGATTTGATTTTTGGGCTATTATACAAACGTTTTACGATTTCGGTGATGTAAAGACCGGATTTCATGTACAGATCAATGAAGGTCTTCGTGGGATCATCGAAGCAACCCGGGCATTCCTTTTCTAAATTATCCACCATTTCCTTGACCAACTTTTTCGGTGTAAAAATTTGGTTCGTTTTTTGAGGTGGAATGTAATCGAAAATATCTTCTCCAGAAATATCTTCGAAATAATTGGCCAAACGTAGTTTCAAGGCCAAAAATTCCTGAACAGAATCGTTAAAGACGATAGGATCGAAGAAATGACCTTCGAAATGGGCCATCAAACCGGTAGATTCGTTGATAAAGTCGCCTCCGTCGCGCAACATTCTGAATTGATCGAGCGTGATAGACGTGACTTCCTTAAATACCGGAGCGGGTGCAATCGTATCGAAATTTTCTAATTTCGTTTCTTTGGTGCCGTAAGCCATTAAAAAAGACGGAATGGTTCGGCAAAATCCACGCAAATAGTCGCGGGTTGTATCCTCACAAACTTTTTTCTCTTTTTGGCATCTGTTGGCTTCGGTTTCTTGAACGAGAGCTTTTGCTACTTCTCTCACCAAAGTTTCCGTTTGCGCATGAACGCTATCAAAGAGAGATTGTTTGGCTAATTCGATTTCGTAATCATACTTTTTGTTGATAGCTTTTTTCGCTTCTGTGGTTGTTGCTTGAGCCAAAGCTTCCTTACGCTTATGTTCCAGCTTGTTACGTTCTATCGTAAACTCTCCGCAAGCTTTGCCCAAAAGGTCTTCCGTTCGATCATTGATCTTCTTTAAGGCAGCGTTTTGTACCGATTTTGTTAAATCTTTTCCAAAACGTTCTTTAGCTTTTTCGAGGAGAGGCGTAATGACGGTAATACGGATCTTCCGCTTCAAAGTTTCTAGTGGCCCAACCATCGCGTTCGAAGCAATCTCTGAAAATGCTTCCTCTATCGCTTCCTCAGCGGTCCGGTACATTTTATCACCCAAAATGGATTTGTGCTGACCGACAATTATTTCATCGGGCATTTCTACTTCGCCGTCGTCGTTGATATGCAATTTATCCTTTGTTTTGGCATCTATCGGCAAAGGTTCTTTAGCGGGATTGAGCTTGGTGATGATGTCGCGTATTTCTTTTGGAGCGCTGAAAATATTGCCGATATTTTGGAATAAGAAGTTGCTCATGAATCCACGCTTTACAACTTCCTGGGCATGAATCGTACGCGGAATGGATAGGACTTGTTCCGCATCGAGGGCGACCATTTCGCCGTCCTTATCTTCGCCATAGACCGGGAAGAAATTGATCAGTTCGCGAATGTGTTTCTTGCGTAAAGCGGTATCACCGCGTGCACGTGAGGTGTCGAAGGTAAGTCCGTTCGCTAATTCTTCGAAAATAACCAGCGTTCGTGCAGGATCGAAGTCGAATACGTAAGCGTTTTCTTTGCGGTAAAGCGAACCGTTATATTCAAACCTGCACGGATTTTGAGCGCGGAATGCGGCTTGTATGTAAAGCGAAGAGCTCTTTACGTTGCTTAACATCAATACGGCCGTCCATTTAGGAATCGTAATGCCGGTGGTTAATTGCCCGACGGATAGCGTAATGGTTTTGGGGTATTCCTCAATGGCTCTAACGACTTTATCGTAAGACTTCTTGAGCTCATCGTTATCTACTTCAAAATCTCCGTCGGCACACTCTTTGCCCGCCGCCAAAATGATTTTGTAGCCTTTAAATATAGGATGATTCTTCAATTTTTCCTTCAAGGCTTTGGCGCTGCTAACGCGATTCAACAGCCAAAAGGTATGCTTTAATTCATCGCGTAATTCCGGTGTTGAAAATGGGAATTTGCTACCATGGGTTAACGCGTCCAAGAATTGATCAACCGCTTCATCGTACTTGAAATTACCACTTTTATCGGTCGCAAAGAATTCGTTTAAATCGAAAGCGTATTCTTCATTTTCGCCATTATGGTCAAAATCGGCGCCTTCATCCAATTTCGCTTGGATCAATTCCGACATTTGATACGTATAAAGATTCAATTTCGGCAAGCTTGCGTAAGGATTTTCACATTCTTGCGAGTAATCCCATTCCTGCTTGGCTTTCTGTTCGTCGGCATAGGTCCAATTGTAAATCGCTTTCGTTTCGAATTTGTCATTCGCTAAAGCTTTAAACGGCGTTCCGGATAAGTGTAGCGTGTATTTGCGTTGAATCTGAGAAAAAGCAACATCGGTCTTTATGGTATCAATAGCTTCATGGGCTTCATCAATAACGAGAATGTCCCAATTAATTTGTTTTTCTGCTTCCAGTTTGTCATACTTTCCACCAAATTCGCTGGCTCCTTTCAAATCTTGCAACGAAACAAATTCGATATAGCCTTGAGCGTCGGTAGGAAGATCCTTACGCGCAATAACATGCGGTTTATCTTTTAATGCTTTTACTGAACTAATGAAGTAATACCCCGAGTCGGTTCCTAAATATTTTTCGTAATCGTTATACCAAGAATTGGCAATAGCCGGCCGATTGGTGACAATGAGTACGGTTTTTGCATCCAACCTTTTACATAAATCGTATGTCGCAAGTGTCTTGCCAAAGCGTGGCTTTGCATTCCATAAAAACTCGGGGTTTTTGTCACGATTTGCCAAGAAATACTGCCGTGTTTGTTCAACCGCACGATCTTGTTCTTTTCGCAATTGATATTCGAGACAGCCCAACGTTTTTAAAATGCCACGATTCGCTTTGAAAGCTTTGAACTTCTCGTGCGCTACTTCCGGTAAAATACGAAACCATTCAGTATTTTCGGTATGCATTTGGCCATACTTATCTTTGTACTGTGTTTTAAGCCGTTCAACAGATTGTTTTTTCAAATAAGCATGAAAATCGGTATCCCGAAATGTTTCGCCTGAACCATCGTCATAAATTGCGTTTTCATCCCACTCTAAATGATATTCGACATTGGCGGTTTGTGTTTGTTGCCGTATCCGCGCATGCACATCGTCTTGTTCGGTAAATCCTATCTTCGTCCAACCATCATGCTTCCTTATTTCGGGCGTCGTATACGCATAACACTTTGGCGTAATTTTCTTTACTGTTTCAATTCTTATGGGGGTCATGATCGTTTTAAAATTATTGTTGGTGTTAAAATCCTTCATCAAAATAGTCGGTTTTTATTCTTTTTACCTCGTACACGTGTTCAACGGATACCCCTAGGTTAAATTTTATCATCAACTTGGTAAGTTGTTCCCCATTTATGAGGACAATTCCCGCTGATTCGGCGGATTCTTTTGCGCCTTTGGTAAAGGAAGCCGTTGTTATAAACAATCCTTTCTTGGCATTCTGTTCCTTAAGCGCACCGCTAAATTTTTGTATTTCAGGTCGAGATATAGTCTGGTCCGGTGCCCACTGTTTTGCTTGAAAATATATAGCGCTAAATCCCAGCTGATCTTCCTTAATTATCCCGTCAATACCGCCATCGTTAGAGGCTTGCGTCACAAAACCAGCATCTTCTAACCCGCTGCCGTACCCCATCTTTTTTAAAAGATCAACCACAAGATGCTCGAAATCCGTAGGTGAAAGTTTCATGATTTCTTTCATGAGATCTTCAGCAAGCGACGCGTTTAGTTTTTGGAATACATCTTCCAAAATTTCTTCCGGCGATTGATTTTCATCTAAAATTTCGGTCGATCTTTCGGAATTAGTATTTTTGATGAAATTATTGAAAGATTCATATCTTTTTAGGTATTCATTGGTTATATGATCCGCATCAGGCAATACCTTTCTTCCAATATCGGTCAGGATGTAATTCCCACGCGAAGGGCTTTCCAAAAAACCGGCTTTTTTCAAATATGTTTTTGCCCAACTGATTCGATTATCAATGACCGTTTGCTGACTGCTGGGAAGCCGTTGTAAGAGTTCTTCGTTAGAAATATTCAATAAAGAAACAATGAATGACTTTATCTCCTTTAAATTATGAACGTTTTCGTCGCTGATAGCTTTCAAAAAAGGACCGTATAATTCGTTATATTTGGGTAGCGCCATCGGGGAGGTTCCTTACTTATTTAGGATTATTCCATTGCCTGAAAATTTTTAATATTGGCTTCAGATCTCGTTTGAATATTTTTGAAAACAAAATCCTGAATGTTTTGCGGGACGTTGTATTTTTGCATCAGACATTTATCTATATTTTCAATGGATTTATTCCACCAGGATTCTTCGTAGGTTTGCAAGGGAATGGTTTCCCATTTATCTTTCGAATTGTTTTGAGAAAATTTTTTCAGAAAAAACAAGGCTCTTAAGAATTTTGTCATCAAATATTTCGCATGATATTGAGCTCTATAAAAATCATCAAAGCATCCAGTTTCTATAAAAGTTTCAGTACAAATTTCATTCGGTTTACCAATGATAATATCCGCATATGCACCGCCCAAGCCATCTCCTTTGGACATCGCCCCCCAAGCTTTGGGAACAAATACCTTGTATTTGAATATACTTGGGGTACGTTTGGGAAGAGGATAGTCAAAAGGAATGTAGCGTATAGTCCGTCGTCTCTGCATTAAGCCATAAATCAAAATATCACTAGAATTTTTCCTCTTCTCTTGCACTTTTGGCAAATTATATTTTGAAGGATCCTCAAAAAGATCTGCACAAAGGCCATAAGGTTTTCGTGCAGAAACGTAGTACGAAATATCTTTGAAATTCCCTTTGTTTTTTACGCAATCGAACAGAGCCAAAATTTCTTTCGGTTTCCCAATTTGTGAAATATCGCACTTTAGAAGTTCTATGCTTTCATCCTTGGAATCCGTTAATATCTTCTGTTTTCCATTAAGACCGTTGTTATGGCCTTCTTTCCACATTATGATATTTGTCCATTCTGCCCCTGTCACATTTAGGAATACATTATGCTTATTGTTAATGAATACAATTTGTGGATCTTCTTTAATCGACCTATTATTTAAAACTCGTAAATTGTTTGCGTTTTTAGGGGCTTGCCAACCCGTTGGGAAAATCATTTCCAAACAATTGGCTATTTCCCTGCCTGCCAGATAAAAATCCGGGTAAAGTTGTGTATGGCCTTCTTGGTACGGCGGGTTTCCAATACAGAAATCAAATTTCATTCCTGATTTCATTTTTGGCTTCCTTTCAATTCCCGATATGTGAGGATTGTATCAGGTTCACTAGATTCCCCCCAATCCATGATTTTGCAAAATTGTGGTGTTGAAAATATATCTCGTTGTGTTTCTGATTTGCTAAAAGGTACGCAATCCTTGAGCCCATCCATCTGCCAAAGATTCCAAGTAATAATTTCGATGATTTGGTTAATCGTTTTTCTGCTGGGGCATCTGTCGAATCTTTGGTAATAATACTCCAAAAACGTAAAGTACAGATTTGTACGAGCTATCAACAAATTATCGCCCTGAAATTCAAATCCGTAAGTACTTTTATAAGCTTCCAAGGCCCACTCTAACCAATCGTCGATTCCCCTCGTATTTTCATTAACCACACGCAATTTACGATCCAAAACTCCGATACGCCTTTCAATGGGCAGAGGTTCACCGGTGGTCGTATCATAGCGCGAAACTAAATACGGCGCCTCCCCGCAGGTAATCTCAAGGTAGCGTGTTTTGACATATGCCTTCCAATCTTTTCCCCTACCTGGGAAAACAATTTTTCCTGTTCGTGGCATCCAGCTTTTATCACAATGCGTCCAATTGAAAACATTCTTCCGACCAAACCACACCTCGTCGCAGTTATTGAGCATCTCATTGCAAAGCCACGACGGCGTAAAAACTTCGGCCTTCTTGCGTGTGCGGTTCTTCTGCTCTTCTTTCGTCTTTTTTGTCCTCGACTGAATAAGCTCCTTACGCTCTCCGGTTCTCGGATCCCTTGGTGTTAGCAGATTCGGTAATATTTCACATTCAGCGCGATAAGCTTCGCCATACGCCTTCACATAACTGTCGCATGCCCAGATAATATTCTTCTTTGTTGTTCTATCCTTCAGCAACAACGCCAATATTTCCGGATCTAAATTGTAGATGCTTCGCTCAAACACATCGATATCCGCCTCGTCATTAAATTCCAACAACGGCAGCTGATAGTGTTTCGGCTTGTTTATCCGCTTTTTAGGCGAAACGACACTTTTGATGGCACACGAACAAGACATAATTCCCCTTACCCTTACAAATTGAACTTGCTACTATAGGGATATATCGACCTATTTTGAAAAATCTTTAGGAATTTTTGTAAAAAATGTTGTTTTTTGCAGTGTTTTTAAAATATACTTTAAAAACATTGACATTTTACAAAGTTTTTAAGATGATGGTTAAAAATGATACAAAGGCCTCAGTATATAAAGATGTTGCTATCGTTTAAGGATAGCGACTTGATAAAGATTGTTACGGGTGTGCGTCGTTGCGGGAAATCGACGCTGTTGGAGCTATACCAGAAGGAGTTGATGGCTCAGGGAATCAACGAACGGCAAATTCAATTTATTCGTTTGGAGGCGCTGGAGAACGAAAGTCTTTTGGAGTACCATAAATTGTACGAACATATCGCAAAAAAGCTCGTTTCGGACAAGAAGAATTACATTTTCTTAGATGAAATACAAAATGTTCCCGATTTTGAAAAGGCAGTTCGGAGTTTGTACGACAAGAAGAATGTAGATTTATACCTGACAGGCTCGAACTCAAAATTGCAATCGGGTCAGTGGGCAACCTCGATCGCTGGACGTTATGTTGAAATAAAAATGTATCCGTTATCGTTTAAAGAGTTTGTGGATACGCAGCCGAGCGAAACCCGATCTAATCTCGATAAACTGTATGCAACGTACGTTTCGCAAAGTTCGTTTCCATATACGTTGTCTTTACAAACGGAAGAGCAAAAACGGATCTATTTAGAGGGCATCTACGAAACCATTGTTTTGAAGGACGTGGTTGAAAACAAAGGCATCCGCGATGTAAGCCGTTTGAAGCGATTGATAAAATTCATGGCGAGTAGCATCGGTTCGGAGGTTTCGCCAAAAAAAATAAGCGACATACTGCAATCTGAAGGCATAAAAGTTGCGCCGGCAACGGTCGAATGTTATTTGGACGCTTTTACGGAATGTTTCATTCTTTACAAAGCTGATCGTTTCGACGTGAAAGGCAAAAAATTGCTTAAAACGCTCAACAAATATTACCTCGTTGATATAGGCTTGAGGCATTTGTTGCTGGGGAATAACGGGCAAGACAAGGGCCATATTTTGGAAAATATCGTCTACTTTGAATTGCTACGCCGGGGCTATAAAGTTTATGTGGGGAAGAATGATTTACGCGACGCTTCTGGGCGGTATAAGACAGTCGAAATCGATTTTGTTGCCGAAAATAGCACCGGCGTTTCATATTTTCAAGTTGCTGAAAGTGTAGCATCTCCCGAAACACTTGAACGAGAATTGGCTTCTTTAAAGAATATTTCGGATCATTGTCCTAAATTTATCCTAACACGCGATTACGGTGAATTTGATTACGAGGGTATCAAGCAAATCAATGTGCTCGATTGGCTCGTAGACTGTTAAAACCACAAATAATCTTTTGCAATTTCCGGCTATTTGCCTGATAATAAGAGGTATGGGAGCACTAGACCTCCTGCAAAAATCCTTTCACAAAATTGCCCAACACTCATATGGTGACACTTGGTACTAGGCAGTTTCCAAGAAGTTATACCTTAAGTAACAAATTTGAACAGTAGGTTTTGATCAATATGAGGGAGTTAGAAAAGTTCTTTGAAAAATTAAAGTTTGGAATCTAATTTTCCAAAATTGATGGTTCAGTATTGACATAAATGGTGAGGGTTGAAATTATAGTACCATGAGAAATGTGTTGGCATTATTGTTTGTGTTAGCTTTTGGGAATTCATTGGTGTTGGGAGGTAAAGGAGAAGGTCACGGAGAGCCTTTTGTGTCGCCCACAACACATGAGGAAAGCGCGAATGATCCCGAGACAGATAGTTTTTCTAAAAGTAATTCCAGCTCTAGGACGAGTAGTCCAGGAAGCAGATTAGCCAAGGGAGAAGATGTTTTTCTAGATGGTGATGATGATAGTCCTACGGCTGTACCTTCGAAGGAAAATCCTGTTGTAGGGGTTATTGATACCGAGGATGCAGCAAGGGAAAAATCAGTTTCAACTATTAAAGATGAACTTAGCACTAAAGAGAAGCTCGAATGTGAAGGCCAGCTTTCATTATTGGCATGGGAAATGGCACAAGCTCCTATTGATGACGATTTATCAATTTTAACATCTTTGGCTGAAAAAGTAAGAGAGTTTTACAAAATTTCTGTCGTTGGGAAGGGTGAAAGTTTTGAAAATTTTGTAAAACAAGATCCCAATTTTAAATATTGTTGTGGCCTTGTCTTATATTATCTGCAGGACACGGATACCGCATTTTGGGTCAAAGAAATTTTTCCGGAAGAAATGACCCAAAAAAGTGGAATCATTTTAATAAAAAATGCACCAGGTCCGTGGTCTCACTTTTTTTTACAATCGATAGGTGTTTGTGATGATGAGGAAAATTTGTAAATGTCTATGGAGCTTCTTTTGTGAAATTTCCATTGCTTGTTTTGCCTTTGGGCAGTGGTACGAACCCAAACCTGTAGGCCATCCTTTACCTTCAGATAAATATGATATAATGAAAAGCCGTAGGCCCGGTGTCAACTACTTGTATGATCAGCAGAAACATACCCTTTATGTAAACAATTTTTATCCTTATCACAGGGAAGGAAAAGTCGCGGATCGAGAATTATGTGACATTTTTCATGGGAAAGGATTGTTAACTGAGGATGACTTAGATAAAGTAGTAGAGATATGTAGTGGGGCGCTTTCATCTACACCTACCGATGGAACTATCCAGTATGATGTATATGGGAATATTCTTAGAAAACTCGCTTATTTATGTATTTCTTATCTAAAAACTTTTGGATTAGATAATGCCGCTAAGGGGTTAAAAGAACAGATTGAAATAGCTAAACAACAGGAATTTGACGGTAAGATTTTGTTTGATTTTTTCAAAGGAGTTCTTACGGATTATAAAGTAATGAGACCTATTTGGGATTGTATGCATACAGAATACTTATTAGTTTTTGATAAATATTATAGCCCTTCCACAATAACAGAAGAGGAGGTGACTTTTTCATATAACAAACCTGAAGAAACATTGTCTTTTGTTTCTCAATATGACATGTGTGAATTGTGTGAATCTTTAATGGTAAATACGTTGATGGAAATGGGAAGCGTCCCTTCCGCAGAATTTACCCCACCTTCTCGCTCTGAAGCTGATTACAAAATTTTAGTTGGATCGTTTTTCCCATGGCTCGCTAGAAAGGATCGTGAATTACTGAAAGTACGCATGGCGTTTTTGCCTGTTGCGGTTGACGGGGTTAAAAGAGCTCAACATCCTTCTTCATCTCAAGGAACTGTAGTTCCCGCACCTTCTCAAAAAACTCCTAGGCCAATTATAGTTCGTTCTAACGCCTCTTCTACTGGTACTAACATTCAAAAAGAATGCACAGCATCTTTGGAAAAACCTTAGCCGAGCTTTAAGTTTTTCATTCAAAATCCGGCCTTGTTGAAAAATTTCCATTTCGAGAAGATTTGGGGGTTGTATTGGCGAATTTCAGATGCTTATTGATGTATAAATCTCACAACAAGTGTTGCGATACTTTCTCAGGTTTTAGTCTCCCCAAAACCTAAATAATCCTTTGCATTTTTCGGCTATTTGCCTGATAATAACGGTATGGGAGACTTATCATTACAAAAATTATCAGCGAATCGGAAGAATGCACAATTATCAACGGGACCGAAGACGGTATTGGGGAAAGCAAAATCGGCTTTAAATGCTGTAAAACATGGGATTTTCACGAAAGAATGCTTGAAGAATATTTCCGATGAAGAAGCACGGGATTACGAAATGCTTAGGCTGGGTGTGTTTGAGAGCTTGAAGCCAAAAGATCAGATGCAAGCGATTCTGTGCGA
>DBYP01000009.1 GCA_002309885.1 Verrucomicrobia bacterium UBA1183 | reverse complement strand
TTTTCGCCAACGGAAGGACTCATGTAAACGGTATCGAAAACTTCTGGGGTGTTGCCAAAAACAGACTTGCAAAAATGCGAGGCATCACCTGTAAAAACTTCAATCTTCATTTAAAAGAAACCGAATGGCGTTTCAACCATCGTACCGAAAATATTTACAAACTGTTGTTAACCAATCTTAGACATTTGCCACTCTAATCTAGTCAAGAACCTTTTTTAATACAAAGGATCATCTTTTTGTTTTTTACCTGGTACAAAGGGAAGAAATTGTCGTAAACATCCGTATATATTTCCCCGAGCTAAAAAATGACGGTCTTGAGGGATCTTTTGTAAAAGATCCCTCAAACTCCCTTAAAAGCAGAGCAGCGGCCCTGCACCCCGTCATTTTGCAACCATATTGCAAAATGATGAAAAGTTTTTGAGCGTCTAAGGGAATCTTTTTTCAAAAAGTTCCCTTAGGGTTTACGCTTTTATAATTTTTCATCTCCTGTAGACACACTCTAGCAGTTGCACTTCAAAGTTGAACTTACAATTTTTCTCTTAATTTCCTTTACAAATCTTGGTAAAAAATTATCTTCAATCGTGTGAAGGCTGTAAGGATTGTTTTTGCGTTTTTGTGTGTGTTGTTCTTCCTGCATATTGGAATACGTCCTTTGGCAAATCCGGATGAGGGGCGTTATGCCGGTATGGGACTTGAAATGGTACGCTCAGGTGATTGGATCGTTCCGCATTTGAATGGGCTAATTTACTTTGAGAAACCACCGCTGGGCTATTGGTTCATCGCGTTGGGGGAAAAGATTTTTGGAGCCACTTTGTTCGGTGGTCGATTCTTTAATGCATTGTTTTCTTTATTAACCTGTTGCGTACTTTATCACTTTTGTAAACGGTTTTTATCGCAGAAAGTAGGCCTGTGGGCTGCTGTTATCTATGGAACCTGCGCGTTGCCGTTCGGCATGAGTCAAATACTGACGTTGGATAATGCTTTAACGTTTTTTGTTACAACCACATTACTGTTGTTTGTAAGTGGTTTTTTGGAAGAAAATACGAAGAAATCGCGTAGATATTTCCTTTGGGCTTACATTTTTATGGCGTTGTCGGTTTTGACCAAGGGCCTCATCGGCATTGCCTTTCCGGGGATTATTGGATTACCATGGCTGATCTTTACAGGACATATTAAAAAGCTCAACAGAGCCTGTTTATTTAAAGGATTACTGCTATTTTTCATTATCGCAGCACCTTGGCATTTTTTGGTGCAACAGCGTCATGATTGCTTTTTTCATTTTTATTTTTGGCATGAGCATTTCGAACGGTATCTGACAACGGTTCACAATCGTGCCAAACCTTTTTATTTTCTGTTGAACGCTTTCCTTCTAGGGCTGCTTCCCTGGTTATTCTTTTTGCCCAGATCTTTGCGGGTAGCCTTCAAGGAATCTAAGGAAAAACAAAGCCGACAGGTGCTTGGTTTCTCTCTTTTGTGGAGTTCCCTCGTCGTATTATTTTTCATAAAATCGAATTCTCAATTGATTCCCTACATTTTGCCCGCAATACCAGGCACTACAATCTTATTGGCGTACGGGATTTCAAAAATGGATTTATCCAAAGTCCGTGCCGAATGTTGCTTGTGGGGGGTCGCTTACATGATCGCGGCATTAGCACTACCCTATGTTTTGGCAAAAAAAGCGCTTACATCCATACCGACCCCTTTAATGATTTTAGCTCAGGCTATCATCGTCTTTGGAAGCTCGGTAGCCTTAATTTACGTGAAAAGCTACGCGAAAAAAGCTTTCAAAGCGCTGTTAGTAACCACCTTGTTGGTATATCTCATGCTTCCCATTTATCTACCCTATTGCCAACGCCATTGCGGTTATGAAACTTGTGCTTACTTGAAAGAGAAAAACAGCCAGCCAGCTAACGTTTTTTGTATGTACAACTACTTCGATGATTTACCATTTTATTTAAATCAAACGGTTAATGTCGTCGATTTTGTTCCGGAAGAACACACGTTGGGACTTCAGACAGAACCCTGCAATCGTTATATGGCGATGGCTAAATTCCTGGAACATTGGACAAAAAATGAGGCATGTTATGCGGTAGTTGCTCGTGGTGATGAAAATCGTTTTGAGCAACAGATGCAAAATCAATCCTTTCATTTGCGGTATCAGGATACCTTCTTCAGTCTCTACGGTAATACAGCAGCAAAATAGCAGAGGCTCAAAAACTCGCAAATAAAGATTGTCGTTCTTCCCAAAAAACGTTTGAGTGGCTTTATGGGTTTTCTGAGGGACATACAGAAGGATATAAACCGTGACGCAAGCATCTATATGGTTGTGCATGAACATCCGGATGGGGATGCTGTTGGCAGTCAGGTCGCATTGACGCTTTACCTACGAAGTTTGGGTTGGAAAGCTTTTATGGTGCGTGCAGAACAGATTTCTACAACCTACGATTATTTCACAAAAGACGTTCCTGTACGATGCCCAGAGGCTATTTCGGACAACGAGGATAACGTTTTTATTGCGCTCGATTGCAGTAAAACGATGCGCTTACCTGAATCGATGCGTTCCCGCAAATACCACGCTGTTATTGACCATCATCCGGAAGAAACGCCGTGGAGTACGTATCGTAAAATTGACGTAACAGCTTCTTCTGCCTGCGAACTTTTAATGAGTTTGCTTACAGAGGATGGCTATAAATTGGACAACCATCAAATTAATGAAGCGCTTTATTTGGGAATTATGACCGATACAGGAAATTTTTCTCACAGCAATACAAGTCAACATGCGTTCAAATGTGCCGAAAATTTGGTTGCTGCCGGTGTTAAGCCTTATCAAATTATTCAGCAAGTGTTCAATAACAAAACCCCGGAACAGTTGAAATTGCAAAGTTTATTTTTAAACAACGTCCAAGTCTTTTCCGAAGGCGCTATCGCAATTTCTATCCTAAAACCGCAGGATTATATAGCAACTAACACCTGCCACAGTGACACCGAAGGTTTTGTTAATCAGTTATTGACGCTGAAAAATGCGAAGATTGCTGCATTTATAGAATATAACGAAGAAAAGGTAGGTTGCAGTTTGCGTTCCTCCGACCCTTCTATTGCTGTAAATAAAGTGGCGGTAAAACACGGAGGTGGCGGACATGTGTGCGCGGCTGCATGCAAAATAGACATCAATCGTTTTAATTTAAAGGAATTTATAAATGACTTGGATTCACTCCTTAAGCAGTAAACCGCAAGTACCTCGTACGAAACTTTCCTGTCAACCTGATGGGATTTTGCTCATCGATAAGCCCTACGGATGCTCTTCTTTTGATGTAATCCGACGCCTTAAGTATCACTTCGGCATAAAAAAAATCGGACACGCCGGAACGTTGGATCCGCTTGCTACAGGTTTGATTATTATCGTTTTAGGCAAGGCAACCAAGCTATCGCAACACCTTATGTGCGGTGTTAAAGAATACACAGGCATGGTCGAATTGGGCGTAAAGACTTCCACCTATGACAAGGAAGGTGAGATTATTGAAACCCATCCTGTTGAGGGAATTGATAAAGAAATCATCGAAAAAAACATGCGAACGTTTTTGGGCGATCAATACCAGCAACCACCGATGTTTTCTGCGAAAAAACGCGATGGAGTTCCTCTGTATAAATTGGCTCGGAAAGGTCATGATGTCGAACGCGAACCCAACTTTATTACCATTTTTAAGTTCGATGTGGTCGATTATGAAGCTCCTAACGTCCATTTCCATGTACGCTGCTCAAAAGGAACCTACATTCGTTCACTGGCTTATGATTTGGGTGAAAAATTGGGCTGTGGCGGACATCTTGCGGGGTTGCGCCGAATAAAGAGCGGTTCGTTTTCCATAGAAAATGCAGTTCCGTTGGAAGATTTATTGGAAGCAAAATCTCCAGAAATACTAAAACAGCACATCATTCCTTACGAAACGTTCTCACCTTTATCGTTTTCATGATCAAGCCACTACATTTAGCTATCGGTGTTTTTGACGGAGTTCACTGCGGTCATCGTTATTTGGTGGGTGAAGCGATAAAAACGGCACATATGCACGAAGCTTGGGCAGGCGCCTTAACATTTCATCCGCATCCCAAACAGGTACTACAATTACCCAACGCACCCGAGTTAATTTATCCCATTCAACAGCGTTATTGGATATTAAGGAAGCTGGGTTGTGATTATGTTTTTGTAAAAAAATTTACCGATGCTTGGTCACACAGTTCGCCTGAAAAATTTTTCACTTATTTAAGACGTCTTTTCCCAAATTTATCCGGATTATACGTCGGTGAAGATTTCCATTTCGGGCACAACCGAGAAGGTGATGTGGCTGTTTTGGATGATTTTTGCAAACGAAGCGAAACCATCCAGTTGCACGTATTTCGCCATTTACAATACGCAGGAGAGCGTGTTTGTAGTACTCGAGTGCGAGAAGCGCTTTACGACGGCAATTTAGAACTCGTCAACCATTTGCTGGGGCAAAATTACCACTACATTGGCTATGTTGATGAGCTTTTTCATTTTTGCCATCGTTCGGAATTAAAGATTAAGGACGGTCATTATTATTGCATTTTGAAAAATAAATTGCATCAGCAAACGTTAAAGGTGGCCGTTGAAAAAGCGGTGGTACAGCTTCAAGCACCAATCGCTGACGCTTTTCGTCATAAGGCTTGTCTGCTGGAATTTACAAAAAAATTGTCGGTGTGAAAGCGTACCCCTTAGGCTATTTTGGGCTCGTTTGTATTTTTGCCTTGATGGGCTTCGGTTGTATTCTATTTCATGCAACAATGGGAATTAAGTGCTTTTTTCTATTCGCCTGTATTTGTTCGATAAAATTCAGCAAGCTAGCGCTGTTTTCTAAAAAATTTTTGCTGTCTTTGCTATTGAGCGGCGCCATAGGTATCTCAATGATTTACGTTATAAATCAAAAAGAAAAGGGATGTTATCTACGTGGGAAATTTCAATTCGAAAAAATTTTCCGAACAGCTCCCGGTCGCATCGGCGGATTTGGAACATTAAAACTGAACGATGGTCGATCTCTAGATAATATTTATGTTCATGCCAAATACAACGGAAATCAAAAAGTAAATACCGATAATTTTTACTATTTTTCCGGCTATGTAAAACGCCTAAACTCGCCGTTTCAAAGCAAACAAAATTTCTCATTTTATCTGTGGTCGCGCGGTATAAGATACCACACAAATCATGTTTTTCTAAAACCTACAAAAAATCCTGAGCATCGATTTTTACAGCGTTGCCGACGGTCTTTTTATAACGCTTTAACGATTAAAGATGAGCATCTTTCGGAGATTTGGCGGGCGATTTTGATGGGTAAAAAAGAATGCTTGCCCAAAGAACAGTTGCAGCACTTTTTCTATACCGGCACGATGCACCTATTTGCTGTAAGCGGTTTGCATGTTGGGGTCGTAAGTTCTTTTATTTTCTTCCTTTGTAGATGGATTTTTTTGCCGAGATTTCTGCAGTTTCTTTTTACCGGCATCGGCGTTTGTTTTTACGCTTCCATCGTGGGCTTTTCGCCATCTACCTTGCGTGCCACTTTGATGGTTTTGTTTATCCTCATTGCGCAAATCTTTTCCCGACCGGTCGATGTCCGAGGGGCATTTTACAATACCATTGGACTAACGTTAGCGTTTAATCCGTTCGAACTTTGGGATGTGGGTTTTCAATTGTCGTACGGTGTTGTCGGAAGCATATTGTGCGTTGGTTTACCCCTCTCTTACGTTTTGGAGAAAAAGCCTACCCGTTGGCACAATGCTTTATGCGAAACCTGTCTTATATCCCTTTGTGCAAGCGCTATGAGCTGCGTATTTTCAATTTATTATTGGGGCATTTTCAGCCCATGGATTTTCCTTGCCAACTTGTTCCTAATTCCGTTTGCCGGCGTCGTAGTTGTTTTAGGTTTCTTGCATTGGGTACTGTTTTTACTTCTGCCAGGATTGCTTCCTATTACAGAAATTTTATCACAATATTCGCTTTCACTTCTGCTAAAATCCGTCGAAATGATTGAAAAAATCCCAGGAACATTTTGCAACCTCCCTATGCCCCATACGGTATTTTATACCATTTTACTGCTGTTCTTATTTTTAATCCTATATCTCGAAAAATTTACGATAGACCCCCGAGCCTTATCCTTTTGGGGAAAAATAGGACACGCGCGCTCCTGAAGCATAGCAAAAAATGTTATCATAAGATAGTAAAAACATTTCGGACGTGTGTTTATGCGAGTAAAGTGGTACAATTTTGAGGGATTTTTTACGAAAAATTGCTCAAAACATAATTTTTTAGGATGTACTTCAATACTCAAACCAATTCTGAAGGTGTGATTGCATTTTCAGGACTTGCCAACCTTTAGGGGTTAGCTGGCGTCCTTGAGGGGTACGTTGCAAATAGCCTTCTTGGATGAGAAAAGGTTCATGAACCTCCGACAACGTATCTGGCTCTTCACCAACCGCGATAGATAGCGTATGCAATCCGGTAGGTTTCCCTTGGAAATTATTGGCTAAAACAAACAAAATCCGTTTATCTAATTCATTCAGCCCATTTTCGTCTATATCGAGAATCTGCAGGGCCTGGCGAGCCATTTCTTGGGTAATGATGGCATTGCCTCGCTGTTGTGCGAAATCCCTTGCGAACAGGATCAAATTGTTCGCAATACGCGGTGTTCCACGCGAACGGGACGCAATTTCCAAAGCGCCTGCTTCATCCATGGCAATGTCCAATAAATGAGCCGACCTCAAGACGATCTTCGCAAGCTCTTCCTTGGTATAATAGTCCAAACGCGTTTGTAATGTAAAACGTGTACGCAACGGTGCTGACAACAAACCACTGCGCGTGGTTGCGCCTAACAATGTGAAGCGCGGAACGTTAATGCGGACACTACGCGCATTGGGACCTTGATCGATCATGATATCGATACAGAAATCTTCCATTGCGGAGAATAAATATTCTTCCACAGTTTTGGGTAAGCGATGAATTTCATCAATGAACAACACATCACCTTCTTCCAAATTCGTGAGTAAACCCGCCAGATCCGCCGCTTTCTCGATTACCGGCCCCGAAGTAACGTGGACATGCGACCCCATTTCGTTGCCAACAATGTGCGCCAACGTCGTCTTTCCTAATCCCGGAGGACCGCTCAAGAGGATGTGATTCAAGGCTTCATGGCGTTCTTTAGCGGCACCTACCATGATTTGTAGACGTTCTAACGTCTTTGCTTGTCCTGTAAAATCCGAAAACGTCAAGGGCCGAAGCCTATTCTCGCTGGCTTCATTCTTAGAATTTAAGGTTGCAAAGGAAGTTTCGGTCATTCTTTAAACTCGGCAGCCAATTGTGTAAGCGTCGACTTGGCATCACCGTAAATCATGCGTGTATTCTCTTTGGTAAACAGTTCATTTTCAAGTCCCGAGAAACCTTTACCTTGACCACGCTTCAAAACAAACACCGTCTTCGCGTTGAAAACCTCCAATATCGGCATGCCATAAAGCGGAGAACCGGGATTTTCCACGGCTGCCGGATTAACGACGTCATTGGCCCCCACAACAATCGCAACGTCGGTATCTGCAAAACGTCCATTGGCAGTTTCCAACTCGGTCAGTTGGTCGTAATCGACATCCGCTTCTGCCAAGAGAACATTCATATGCCCAGGCATACGACCTGCGACCGGATGAATGGCGTAATAAACATCTGCCCCATTAGCCATCAATTTTTGCCCTAAATCCTTAACAGCATGCTGAGCTTGAGCCACCGCCAAACCATAACCGGGCACAATCGCCACCGTACGTGCCGCTTCCAAAATATAATAAGCGTCCTCGATGGAAATCTGCTTCAATTCGCCCTGTTTCTGTGTCGTAGTTTGAGTTGCCTTGAACGAAAAACCGCCCAACAAAACCTTCTTTATGGAACGATTCATGGCCTTGCACATAATGAGCGTCAAAATCAAGCCGCTTGTTCCAACCAAACAACCGGCAACGATAAGCACTTTGTTGAAAATGATCAGCCCTGCAGCGCATGCAGCGATACCTGAAAAGCTATTCAACAGCGAGATGATAACGGGCATATCACCACCACCGATATGCAATACAAAAACACCGCCGCCCAACAATCCAAATAAAATCAAGGTGTAGAACGCCCAAATGCTGTGTGCACCGATCCATTCGCAGGAAGCAACCAACAACAAGAAAAACAGTGCTAAGTCGACCCACTTTTGGCCGCAAAATGTGATGGAGCCCGTCGGAATCTTTTGGCTCAACTTACCATAGGCAATCAAACTGCCCGTGAAGGTTACACCACCAACCATCAGCGTCAAACAAATTGCGATTTGTGAAAAAAAGATGTCCGAATTGTAGTAAATAGCAGGGATGTAATTGATCTTTATACCTTCAACCAATCCAATGGAAACGCTCGCCAAACCTCCGAAACCGTTGAATAACGCGACCATTTCCGGCATAGCCGTCATCTGTACCTTCAATGCCATTAAAACGCCTACGTAAGCACCCAACAACGCTATCACGAAAGTAAGCGTCAAATTATGCGGTTTGAATTGTATCAATGTTATCAAAATCGCTAACGTCATTCCGATGGCAGAAACAAAATTTCCCCTCCGAGCTGTAAGCGTTTTGCCGAGAAGCTTAATGCCGTAGATCAGCAATACCGCCGAAACAATGTATATAAAATCTGCACACATACCGCTTTTCATTTTTTATCGCTTTTTTGAATTGAACATTTTAAGCATACGATCCGTCACTAAGTAGCCGCCCGCAACATTGATCATCGCAAAAAAAACGCCGATGTAACATAGAAATTCTGTAAGAGGATCATGTGTGTGCGCCAATGCAACCAAAGCACCGATGAGCGTAATTCCCGAAATCGCATTCGTTCCCGACATAAGCGGTGTATGTAACTGCGAAGGAATCTTCGATATCAGCTCCACACCTAACCAACTGGCTAACAATATTCCAAAACCTAACCAACCGTAATCCATGCTCTCAACAGTAAAACTTTTCTTCATAATGTGAAGCCCAAAATGCAATTTTATTGTTAACAACTTCAGTAGCATTTGGGTGCGTGCCTATGGACGTTAGCAAATTATAAATATTAAGGGAACTTTTTGAAAAAAGTTTCCCTTAAACCCTCAAAAACTTTCATAATTTTGCAACAGTGTTGCAAAATGACAGGGGTGCAGGGCCGCTGCCCTGCTTTGATGGGTGGTTTTTACAAAAGCTCTCTCAAGGCACAAGACGATTAATGTATAATATATTATACGTTAGGCCGTATTACGGATAGTTTATTAATCATAAGGTAGGCGTAAAGCGCAAGGGAACTTTTTGAAAAAAGCTTCCCTTAAACCCTTAAAAACTTCTCTTTATTTTGCAACAGTGTTGCAAAATGGCGGGGGTGCAGGGCCGCTGCACTGCTTTGGGAGAGCTTTTACAAAAGCTCGCCCAAAAACTGCCTATTAAAATCCTTCCTAAACGGCTTGGTGGGTGAGTTTTTACAAAAGCTCTCCCAATTTGCAGTTTTTTAACTCGTATAGGCCTACGCTAATTTTTCTTGTGATTAATCAATAGCCAACAACAAGCGAGGGTGATGGCGATATCGGCGATATTGAAACAGGGCCAATGGTGGTTTTTTATCTGAAAATCTAAAAAATCGATGACGTGACCACGAAATAAGCGATCGCAGGTATTTCCGGCAATACCACCCGCAAGGGTAGCGAACCACCACGTCCAGCGATTGTAGGGGGTTGTTTTTATGTGCCAAAAAATGAATATTATGGCTAAAACACCTAAGAGCGCCAAAATATAGGTACAATTTTGACCCAATCCCCATATACTGCCCGGATTAAAGACCAATGTTAAAGTAAAAAAGTGATCGATAACCGAGATCGGCGTTTTTAAACAACAAAGCGCCAAAATCTTCGTGATTTGATCCAGGAAGAAAATGAAAAATGGAAAACAATAAATCATTCGTCAAAATCTGCGGTCAAATCCGCATCGTCATCCGCTTCATAGAATGGCGATTTAGAATCTCCCTCTTCATCATCGCTATCTGAGATACGTTGCTGGTTGGCTTGCTGTGCCAACAGACGAATGCGCTTGGCTTCTTCCATCTGTTTTTGCCCTTCCAAAGAGTATCGCGTGTAGGGAATAGACTCTAACCGTTCCGGCGATATTGGCGCATTGGTTATTTCGCAAATACCGTAAGTCCCTTCTTGCATACGATGAATGGCGGCTTCAATTTCTTGCAAGATTTTCTGAGGATTTGAAGTTAAATCGATATCCTCATCATCCGTACCGTCCTGTATCTTACTTTTCAGCGAAAGCAACTTTCGATAATATTTTTGCCATTTTTTAGGAACTTTGATATTTTTGGTTTCTTTTTTGTCAACAACTTGTGACTTCTTCGGATTGAAACCTAAAATATCGCTTAGTGTTGCTGATTTAAGCACACGCTTTTCGGCAACCGGCACCTGTTCCGTATGCGTTTCTACTTTTTTACAAGGATTAACAATCGCTTGTTCGGATGTATTTGCCCGTTCTGCAATAATACGCTCAACATCGCTCATGCTGAAGTATTCATCACGATTATTGGGTGCCTTGTTCTTACGGCTACGCAAACAAGCTGCCTTCAATAAGCCTTTTACATCTGTCTTCATTTTACCGTTCTGTCAATTCATTGTAACTTATGTTTCCAAAATTGCAAGACTTCAACGCAACGTTCCGAAACTTTTCCAAAACCTTCTACTTCAACCAATTTATCAACCCAACGCCAAGTTCTCGGACAACGTACACCATCCGCGTGTTTTACAGCAACGGCCAAATCTGCGTGAACGCCTTCCAAAATATTCAACTTTACAGCGGAAACAATAAAGTACTCCGTAAGCTGATTTTGATATTTAACCAAAACATTTTTGCACGGATGCAATCCACCTAGCGACAACAACACTTGCGCATCCAACGATTGCCCAATTTCTTTTTTCTGACGGGATTTTTCCAATTCCGCTTGAACTTGCTCCCTTACCTTGAACAACAACTCGAATTCCTCCTTCAAAGTAGCATCATCGTAATCGGGATTGACCTTCGGGAAATCTTCCAAGTGGATCGATTGTTTGTAGCCAAAATCGGAATTTCCGTACAAATATCCCCAAGCTTCATCCGCTGTAAAGGTCAATATAGGAGCAATCAAGCGCAACAAGGTTTGGCAAACCTCATACAGCGCTGTTTGTGCCGAACGACGTTCGAAACCGTCTGCACGTAAGGTATAGAGCCGATCCTTCAAAATATCATGATAGCGCGCGGATAACGTTAGGGTGCAGAAACGATTGACGGCTTGATAGACCTTATGGAAATCGTAATCATCATAAGCTTGCACGATTTCACGAACAAGATCGTTTGTTTCCCGCAAAACCCAGCGATCTAGAGCCATCAATTTGTCATAAGTGACGTGATCTGTATTGGGATTGTAATCGTACAAGTTACCCAACTGGAAACGTAGCGTATTTCTTAACGTACGATAGGAAGCAATCACATGCTGAATGATGTTCTCAGAGACAGGAATATCGTTCCGATAATCTTCAGAAGCCACCCAGAGGCGCAAAATATCGGCACCATATTTATTGGTATAAGCTTCGGCGGTTTGCGGGCTTCCATCGCTTTTGGAAATCTTACGACGATGCTCATCCACAAAGAAACCATGCGTCAATACCGCTTTATAAGGCGCTTCATCCTTATCGATCAGGTTTGTCATCAAAGACGATTGAAACCATCCGCGGTGCTGATCGCTGCCCTCAAGATATAAATCCGCGGGCTCCCAACCATTGGCTTCCAAAACGCTTACATGGCTACAGCCGGAATCAATCCAAACATCCAACGTGTCCTGGCTCTTTTTGAGGTGCTTATTCCGCCAAGCTTCGGGCAACGAGATACCTTCGAGCAAAGTTTCCTCATTATTCTCAAACCACCATTGCGTGCCGTGTTGAGCGATTTTATCGGCGATACGCGCAATAACCTCGGCATCCAAAAGCGCTTCACCTTGATCGTCAAAGAATACCGGTAGCGGAATTCCCCAAGTCCTTTGGCGGCTGATACACCAGTCAGGGCGCGCAGCGACAGAACCCGAAATACGCTTCTTGCCCCAATCCGGCATCCATTGAACATGATCGATGGCTTTCTCAGCTTTTTTCTTTAAATCATCCAAATGGATAAACCATTGTGGAAGCGCTCGAGCAATAACGGGTGTTTTGGAGCGCCAACAATGCGGATAAGAGTGCGTGTAAGGTGCCACCTTCAACAGCGCATGTTTTTGCTTCAAAAGCTCGATAACCGCGTCATTAGCGGGCGAATCGCCTTTAGGTGTCCAAACGGCCTTTCCAACAAGCTCCGTAGGCATGTGTCCTTCATGGGTAAACAAGCCGTTATCATCCACTGGACATGCGATTTCAAGATGGTAACGCAAACCGGTATTATAGTCATCAATACCGTGTCCTGGCGCTGTGTGCACGCAGCCGGTTCCGGTATCAAGCGTTACATAATCCGCCAAAACAATCGGACTTTCTATCGGCAAAAATGGATGTTGTGTCTTAATACCCTCAAGCGCCTTCCCATTAAACCGTTTACCTAAAGTATACGCCTTAATTTCGCAGTTCTGAACGAAACTTTCCGCCAAGCCTTCCGCGACAATGTAGGAAGCTTCGTCCGTCTTTACCTCTACGTAATCAAAATTAGGCGATATTGCGATGGCACGATTGGCTGGTAAGGTCCATGGTGTAGTTGTCCAAATAACAACGGCGGTTTTTTGCGGCAAACCCAGAGCTTCGGGCGTTTTCAAGAAAAACGGTACCCAAATCGTCGTACTTACATGATCTTTATATTCAATTTCTGCCTCGGCCAAAGCTGTTTTGCAAGGGATAGACCAATAAACAGGCTTCTTGCTTCGATAAACCAAACCTGCTTTGACAAACTTGGCAAAGGTACGTAAAACATGCGCTTCATACTCCGGATTTTTGGTTTTATAAGCATGCTCCCAATCCGCCAAAATACCAAGACGCCGGAACTGTCCCTCCTGACGATGGATGAAAGATTCCGAAAATTCTGCACAAACTTTACGTAAGGTTACCGTATCATTCAGCAACTCAGGCTTTTCTTTAGAAACTTTATGTTCAATAGGCAAACCATGGCAATCCCATCCCGGAATATAGGGGGTCGAAAACCCTTGCATACTTTTGTAGCGCAAAATAATGTCCTTCAAAATCTTGTTAAGTGCCGTACCAATATGCACATCGCCATTGGTGAACGGAGGCCCATCATGCAGCATAAATCGCTCGTGACCAGCATTTTTCTGTTGTATGAGATCATAAAGATGTATATCGTCCCACTGCTTTAAACGTTCCGCTTCCCGTTTTACCAACTGAGCTTGCATCGGGAAGCTCGTTTTGGGTAGATTCAATGTGTCTTTTAACTTTATAACCTCTGCCATTTTTATACCTGTACAGGCAATGAAATAGATTTTTTATAGGATGCCAAGCATTTTTTTGCTATAAAATGGTATATTTACCGTTAGGGAAGACAAAAAATTGTAAAAAATAAGTTACGAGGGAACTTTTTGGAAAAAGCTTCCCTTAAACCCTCAAAAACTTTTTCTTTTTTTTAAAACGCCATAGAATCCACTATTAATAGACTTTTTACACAAGGCATCCATCGGATCGGCTTAAAATTTTCAAATAATTTAAAAAAATCGCTAAAGACTTGTAAAAAAATGCCGTACTTATTATTATAGTACAACAATAAATTATGGAAACACCTATCTTTTACAATGACAAGATTTTTTGTGCCAGTGCCGAAGCACGTCCGTTAAGAATTTTAAGCGAATACATCGGCCCATTGCAACGCTTAGAACAATTCAATATACATCACACGATCGTTTTCTTCGGATCGGCACGTATTGCTTCGCCGGAAATGATGCAAAATCCACCCAAAGGAAATCATTTTTTAGCCGCAAAAGAAGCCAAAAGAGCTGCCGTTTATTACGAAAAAGCGCGTGAATTAGCCTACAAAATAACCAAATGGACACAACAGATAACGGAACATTCGAGACCGTGTCTCATTACGGGTGGCGGACCTGGCATTATGGAGGCTGGTAATCGTGGCGCTAAAGAAGCTGGCGGTATTTCCTTAGGCATGACCATAAGTTTACCGAAAGAACAGGATATCAACCCTTACTGTACACCGGGTGCAAATATGCAATTTCACTACTTCTTCATGCGAAAATTGTGGTTATTGTTTAAAACAAGGGCATTTGTCGCATTCCCGGGCGGTATTGGAACTTTGGATGAATTATTCGAAATTTTAACATTGATACAAACGAAAAAAGTTCGTAAATTTCCAATCGTGTTATTCGGAAGTGAATTTTGGAAGCCACTCATCAATTTCCAATTGCTGATAGATTGGGGGCTTATTAATGAAGAGGATCTCGATTTATTTAGGGTAATGGATGATGTCGATGAGGCTTCGGAATATTTGCAAAAAATTTTAACCCCAGAATTTTTAGACAGCGTAAACATTCGTTAGAACATGCTAGGTCATTACATCGATAACGGTTTTATCATAGATATCAAGAGCACCACTTTTCGTGGGGCTCTATCGGAATTGTTGGAATGTTGCCCGATTCATAAATCCCAAAAACGTTCCAAAATTATGGATGAATTAATGACGCAGGAAGGCACCGTATCCAGCTATCTAGGACACGGAATCGCACTGCCGCATATCAAGGTGAATATGCGAAAATCTTATTTGTTTGCGCTGGGACGCATAAGGTCACCTTTGAATGATGCGTCGGTGCACGCCAGCGAAAATATAAGACTTATCATCCTGCTATTAGCTTCTTCTAAATTGGGTAGTTATTTTACGATACTATCTTCTTTTGCGAAAATGGTTCAATCGATGCATATCGATGAAGAGCTGTTGCAATTACCGCTGGATGATTTTAAACGTCAAATCGTTCAAGCTTGTCGCAATATTCCCGTTAAAAGGACACGGAACGACAGTACGTTCAATCGGCTTATGTTGCGTGAAACCGTAAAGATCGCCAAAGCTGGGAATTGTTCTTCTATTTTTTTATTCCAGGATACTTTTTCAAATGAAACGAAGGACCTGCAAAATGTAACAGCGGACTTAAAGACGGTTATCGTTTCGCATCGCGCTACAGAAGTTATCAAAAAAGACGCGATATGCACTTTGCCGGTCCAGTTATTTTCTTCGGGACGATTGTCTCAATTGCGGAGCGCGATTCTTTTGGCGCTAATACACAAATACATCAGCTATGATGAAAAGATTTGTTGTTTAGGCGGACTCCCGGGCAGCAATCGATTGGATACGTTCGTTATCGTGGATGTAAAGCGTGAAATACAGTCGGTTTTTTCGCAACAAAACGATATTCTTCCTCATAATGTATTGCCGGAAGTCTTTGAACGTCTGCTCACCATCGCAACGGAATTAGCCGTTGAGGGTCGTGAAGGAAAATCTGTCGGCAGTTTGTTTGTTTTAGGCGATATTAAACAGTTGGAACCCTACATTCACCCACTAATATTGAATCCTTTTCATGGTTACAATACCGAGGAACGTAATTTGCTCAATCCGTTCATTGATGAAACGATCAAGGAATATTCTTTGTTGGACGGCGCGTTCGTTATCGGTGGAAATGGCATCGTGGAAAGCGCTGGAAGCCTTATCCACTCCAACACGCAGGTACCTCTTCCAGGCGGTCTAGGAACACGCCATGCAGCGGCAGTTGCGATCTCTCAAGCCGTTGACTGCATTGCAATCACCATATCCTCCAGCACCGGCCAAGTATCGCTTTTCCGAAACGGCAAAATGCTACCTCTTTTTGATAAAGGCATCGGAAGCAGCAGTTCCAAAATGTGATATTTGTAATACATTTACGGGTGCTTTAGGACACTTGGAGCATGTTTATATGAATTTTTGAGGAAGCTTTTGTAAAAGTCCCTCAAAAAATGAAATCCCTTGGCTCATGAAGGTACGCTCTAGGGCTAAGATTTACAGAAGTACTGAAATCCTAGTTTTATAGTTTTAATCTGCTTTCGTTCTAAAATATCGTTGGCGGCGAGCTTCGTAGAGGCAAAGGGTACCTGCGACGGCGGCATTTAAAGAATCTGCGGAATTGCCGTACATCGGGATGAGTACTTTTTGGGCTTTTTGCATCCAAAGGTCGGTTAACCCATAGGCTTCGCTTCCGACACAGATGACACAGCCTCGAGACAAATCACAATCCCAGTAGACGGTATTTGTATGCGGTGTTGTTGCCAACAATTGAAGTGCGTGTTTTTCAAAAATTTTAAGCAAATTTTCAGAAGTATCCCACGTGATATTTAAATTGAATACAGCACCCTGCGAGGTTCGTATGACATGTGGATTGAAAATGTCCACAACAGGATCTGCGATGAACAATCCATCTACGCCGGTCGCTTCCGCTGAACGCATCAAGGCGCCTAAATTCCCAGGTTTTTCTAGCTTTTCAACTAATAAATACAACCCATCAGGTCGAATCGTTATTTTCGAAGGATCGCTGTTCCATATTTTTGCAACGCCCATAAAACCATCCGGACTTTCTCTTAAGCTGATTTTTTGAAACAGCTCATCCGAAAGGATAAGCGTTTTCGGATGACGCATCCAAAATTGTACCTCGGGTGTGACGTTATCGCTTTTCTCTACAGCGGATGAACTAAATACACCGTATTCTAGCGGTACCTTTGCCAAAAGTGCTCGCGAAAGTTCTCGCTGACCTTCAATGATAAACAGCCCATATTTCTTTCGACCATGTGCCGTATGCAACTGCGAAAGCTGTTTGTACTTAGGATTGGATTTGCTGGAAATAATCATTTGATGAAAGCCCACAATGTGTCGCATTCAGATAAGTAGGACCAATGAGGGATACTTATGTTATGTTTAGGCTGCAATGATAACATATCCGACACCTGTTGAATTGCTTCGTATTCAAAAAGATCGAATTGTGACTCGTGCTTTTTTTCTGTCGTCAAATCTTTTAGTCGAACCTCTTTAAAGAAGGGGATACTTTCCTTAAATGCCTTAAAAGCTTCCGTCAATTGCTTCTGTTCTTTCCGTTCCTGATTGATGGATGCTATACGCTCTTCCAAATTGAGAGAGATTTCAGACTGTTTGTACTTTTTGGTAAATTTATCAACCTGCTGTTCATACAAAGCGTACATTGGAAGCTTTGTGCAACGTACATGAAAATCATAATTCAAACATTGCCGAAACAGGGGCGTCAGCATCTGACACGAAGGCACTCGATTGCAATTGAGATCCATTGGCGTAATACAATCCCAAGGAAGTGCGTGAGGCAAATCCGCTTCACCAATCGGTAAGCAATCATAGATTGAAGGCAAAGAAACATCGGTTGCGACACCTTTCAATTGTGTTGATTGACCATCCGGTAGATACCATTTTTGCAAGGTCAATTTTACCGCACCCAATCGACCATAAAGGCTCATAATGGCAGAAAGTTTATCCAGTTCGATAACAGCTTGTACAGAACCTTTGCCGTGAGTTGTGTGTTCTCCAAACATCCAAGCTCGGTTGTGGCATTTCAACGCGCCAGCAACGATTTCTGATGCGGAGGCGCTGAATCGAGAAGTTAAGATGAGCAAGGGTCCGTCCCAAACACAGGAGTTAGGCTCTGCGCTTTGTCCGACGATATTATTTTCAGGATCTTTAACTTGAACCACAGAACAGTTATCCAAAAACAATCCTGCTAATTGAACGGCTTCTGAAAGCAGGCCACCGCCGTTGCGCCGCATATCCAAAACAATACCTTCCACACCGTAAGATTTTAAAGTTTGGATAAGGTTTTTGACGTCACGCGACAAGGTATGTTTTGCCTCATTTTTACTGTCTTCAGCTCCATAAAACGCCGGCAAATCAATGACACCGATGCGATCAAAATGACCGTGATTGAAATTGTAGTATATTTTAGCTGATGCCAAATTGTTCTCTATTTTAATTTCATCGCGTACCAAAGTAACGATTTTACGCTCAGACGTTTCACCATTTGCAGGTTGTATGAGCAGCCGAACCGTCGTACCTTTGGGACCTCGGATAAGTTTGACCGACTTCCGAAGCTTCATACCTTGAATGCTAACAAAATCTTTTTTGCCTTGTGCTACAGCTAAAATTTTATCGCCCGCTTTGAGCATTTTACACTGTTCGGCAGGGCCTCCTGGCATAACTTCTTTTATGATACAATCGCCATTATCCTCGCTAAGATAAGCGCCAATACCTACGAGAAAATTTTGTAAGCTGATAGCGAAATCATCCATGGAATCGGTAGAAAGGAACGTTGTGTGTGGGTCATACGACTGCGTCAGTACATTGCAGTAACTCTCTTGGATATCAACCGGCTCGAGATTCTCAAAATATTTGCAGTAATTTTTGTAACGATCTCTGAGTGTTGTACGAGCGTTCTCCATATTAGCTATCGCTTGTTCTCTCGTAATATTGGGCAATTCTTTCTCATGATTCGAATCGATATTCTCTAAAACATCCGTCGGAAGACATAACATTTCATTAAGCATTTCATGTTGAAGTCGCTTTTCCCAAAGTGCATCCAGTTGCAAAAGATTTTCCGGCCAAGGGACATTCTTCCGGTCGTAAACGTAAACTTCATGCCTATTAAAATTGAAAGGCATTTTTAGGCGTCGCGTAATCCATTTTCTACGGTATTTTACAACATCACGCGCTTTTTTGAACATTTCGAAACCGGGAGCCAAACTACCGCCGCGCCACAACAATTCGAGCGAATTTTGGTAATTTTGAATAAAGCAATTGATGTCACTCTGGGTAAAAAACATCTTTTGTGGATCCAAAAATGACATGTAGTCGCACAACAGTTGTTTGCTATCTAAGGAACTCAATTTCTTTTTCAGGTAATGGAAATTTTCCAGCAACTGTACCAAAAAAATCGTTTCGGTACGCATGGTTGCAGTAGGTTCAAAGCTAGGAACAATGCCATGAGAACAGAAGGGCAACCATAGGATAAAAGCGTAAACTTTCAAAAATTTCTTCATAGTTTTCTATAACGTTCAAGCCATTTGCGTTCTTCGATTGAAAGGGAATCCAAACCTTCATTTTGTAACTTCTTTAGAATCCCAAATGGAACATCTGAAATAACATTTTCACTTTCAATATGAACGCGATATTGCGTATTTCGGGAGAGCTTTGGAGGATTAGCTTCCCTATATTTGATATATTTAAAAGCCAAAAAACCTACGAGAATACCCCCTAAATGAGCGGAATGGGCAATATACGAAATACCTTGCGTTTCATAAAGCAAACAATTGATAAGATCGTAACCAAAAAACAGAAAAAAACACCAAATCGTTTTTATTTGTAGTGGGAAAATGAAAAATAAAAACACCGAGATGGTTTTTTCAGGATAAAGTAAACAAAAGTAAGTGAATAGCGTTGAAACACCCGCAGAAGCTCCAATGAGCGAGTGATTGGGATGTTGCAGATTTAATAACGACCAAAATAGCCCACCGCTTATGATACCGGCGAAAAATAAAGCGAGCAAGTGCTTTAACCTTAATTCATATGTCAACAGGAACTTACAAAGTATGTAAAACAGCCACAAATTGCAAAAAATATGCAAAAAATCTTCATGCAAAAAACCGTAAGTTACATAATGCCACAAACGTCCATCGGTTAAATTGGCAGGCGTGAGACTCAAAAGATTTATGAACCAATGCGTGCCAAACCATACCGTTACCAATTTTGCGCACACAAAGACAGCGATAAACACACCCATCAAGCGCTTTATCCATCGCATTGCCAACGGTTGTGGCTCAAAAAACAACGGCCCCATGCATATAGTTTCGTAAAAAATTTTTTTAATCGCAAGTTTTATCCTAAAAATTTTGAAAATTTATACACACCTAGAGTGTGTCTACGGGAGGTAAAAAATTATAAAAGCATAAATCCTAAGAGAACTTTTTGAACAAAGTTCCCTTAAATCCTCAAAAACTTTCCTTATTTTGCAACACGGTTGCAAAATAACTTGGGTGCAGGGCCGCTGTCCTGCTTTTAAGGGAGTTTGAGGGATTTTTTGCAAAAAATCCTTCAAAAATGTAATATTTCTAGCTTATGTGGACACGCCCTAGCAACCTGTTCACTCAACATACAAACCTATCGGCGCATAAAGGCAGAATTGGAAATTCAACGATTCTCGTAAACTTGCGTCCTTGAGAAACAATTCATCAAGTAATCCCGGTAGTCCTTAGGCGAGATACCTCGAGGGCAATAATCGTGAGCCCCTAAGTACCTGATGCCGATAAATTTTGTATGCGGAAAATCCTTCTTAAGAGCAGCGTAGGTATCACGTAAATTTTTGCTGCGATCGTCTACCAAAACAACCAATTTAGGTACCCAGTTCAATTTTCGTAAAAACGCACATAAAACGCTACCTTTGGTCGTTGTTCCTCTTTCACTATTGGAGCATAATACGCCCTTATAAAAGATGGGTTTGGTACCTCTATAAGAGGGACATTCTTCTAATACGAAGTCATCTTCGGCAGCGTTACAGTTGAATTGCAAATGTTTTTCCAATAATTGTTCATAACGCAATACTTCCAGACGTTTTACGTTTTCAAAAGGACCGGTTGCTGTGGCTGTAAAAGCGATCCTCGGAACATTTTTTAATTTCTCAAGTAAGGCGTAAATACCATTATCCACCACACGTTGAGGTTCTGCGAAAATATGAGAAAATGCCACAGAAGGATCAATTTTGGGATGTTTGTTTTCGATATCCTTCAAAATTTGAAGATGTTTTTGTATATTAGGAACATAGCACGCCGGGTGATCGGGTTGAATTAATGTAAAATCGATATCAAATGCGCATAAAACATCCGCAGGGTTGTAATTTCTTACTTTTTTCAAAATATACCTACCCACCTCAGACATGTGCCTGAAACTTTTGGTAATTCCCGGGCGATAAAGTTTTGTTAAAAATCCCACAAGCATAAAACTCCCTATGAAAACAAGCGTTAACTTAAGGCATAGTCTAAAAATTTTACGCATTTGACAAGCAATAAATTAGTGTTTTAAAGCTTGCTTGAACAAAACAATTCCTAAGCATTGAAACACAACGTTGGGTAGCCAAATAAGGATGTCAGGTCTTAGGGTGGGTTTAGATTCAAGCCAAGAGATTGCCATAACGATAAAGTAAAAACTCAAGGCCAACGCAACCGCCAAAACAATGTTTGCCGATGTTTCCGCACGACTTAATTTTATTCCCAGGGGAATCGCAATCAGAATTAGCGACAAAATTGCAAATGACATAACCGCTTCTTTTTGAATTTCTAAATTGGCAATAATCTTGCCTGCCCAAGAAGTTGCCCGTTTACGTTCTTTCATGATTTCGTGAAGCGTCATATATCCCAAACGTTTATGAAATGTACTGTTTCCCAGTAATGTTTTTAAGGGAAGTGCAACGGAAGTATTATCAAATACGATCTGTTGCGCTTCAAATTCTCCATTTGCATGTGTCGTATATTTTTCGCCAACGCCCTGCATCAACGTCAAAATGATGCTGTTGGAACTTTCATCGTAACGTAAAAAACCTTTTTCGGAATGCAAAAACACATTAACGCCTGAAGCTTGTTGACTATCTAATTCCCAAAGCCAGCATTGATCCACCCAGTCGTTATGCTTTTTTTCAATGTAAAACATATATCCTGGGAAATCCTTAACAAACGTTCCTGCTTGAATAAATTGCAGTGGCTTTTGACGAATAACGTTGCTCAAAGCGGTACGATAATAAGTGATCGAGTGAGGCCCCCAATGAAAGTTTACCCAAAGCGAAAATATTGTTCCGAGACTTGCGATAAACAATAAAGGTGCGATGATATAATACAGACTTAATCCGGAAGCCTTCATGGCAATCAGTTCGTTTTGTGCTGACAAACGCCCCAAAACCAACAGCGTTGCGGTCAACATCCCTAAGGGCAATGCGTACGCAATCATTGAGGGAATTAAGTGAAACAGCGTATCAAAGAAGAAAGACCATTCAATTTTTCCGCTTGCCAGCAAAGGCAAAATTTCTTTTATCGCATTCCCAATGATCAGCACAATTACAAATAAACAGACCGTGCTTGCAGAAGCAAAAAAGAACTGTTTCAGCAAATATCTCTGTAATGTGTTAACCATGGACACATTATATTCGTAGCAGTTTTTCAACCTTTGTAGAGCAAATTTTTTAAGAAAATATAGGTTCAATTTAAAGCACAGCAAAGATGAACGAAAAAATTAAAAGAAAGATACATCCAATTCTTCCAAAGTTGAAATGATATTTCCTTATCTAAAATACTTGATTTTTATTTTTAAACCTCCTAGCTTATGTTGTATAACCATGAATAAAGAAGCAATCGATCTGATTCTGGAACAAAATCCTCAACTGAGGAATAAACGTGAGGCTTTCGAAGCCCTAAAGCCGGGTGCTTATTTTTGGCATCATAGTTGGGGGGTTGGTTGTGTTCAAGCGGAAGACGAAACCAATCACCGTATTATTATCAAGTTTGAGTCTCAAGAAGAACCGCGTTCTATGGATCCGGTTTTTTGTATCCAAAAATTGATCGGTATTGCTGAGGATCATGTTTTAGTAGAGGCTCGTAAGCAACCGGATGTCATTCGTAATTTGCAAAAAAACAAGCCCTGTGAGTTGGCGATTAAAGTGCTAACAACGTTGCCTAACCATTCAGCGAGTGGTCCGGAATTGGAAAATATTTTGAGCCAGGTGCTTTCGTTCATTTTGACGCCCGCACAATTTAAGCATTGGTGGATTAACCTGCAGAAGGCTATGGTTAAAGACCCACGCATTAGTACGCCTAAGCGGAAGACAGATCCTTATCAGTTGCGCGAAGAGCCCATATTGCCTGAACAAGAAATTTTGGAAGAATTTTATTTAACGCGTCGGCCTTTAGAAAAGATCGCATTGGGGGCGAAGTTGTATCAATTGGCAGACAGTATTGATGCGATCCGGAACGATTTGCCACAGGTTTTGGAAGAGCTGACACGTGCAATCCAAAATGCGCGTCAATTGACCCAGGCGCAGCGCTTGGAAGGTTGTTGGGTACGTAATAATTTAGCGCGTTACTTGCATGAATCGGTAGAGGAGTTGGCACCAACATCACAATCCATCATTCGTGAAAGCGAAAATCTGAATGAACTTGCAGAAGCCTTGCCGCACATGTATTATCCAAGATTTTTGGATTTGTTGACAAGAACTTATACCGATCCCGAAGATTGGAAGAAGATTATTCTGAATCTGTTAAAACACAGCAATGCGCGTCTGACGGCGGAATGTATCAACTTCTTGTTGGAACGTGATTGCGAAGATTTGTTAAAGAAGACTTTACAAAAATGGCTTCAAGAGCAAAGTCTGCGCAGTTCGGTTCTTATCTGGATTATCCGCCATCGTGCGCTTCCGAATTACAGCAATTTGCTCGAAAATATTTTGGGTGTTCGTTTATTGAACTGTATTTTTCAGGCAATCGATAGCGACGCACTTAATGTAGCTCCTGGACGTCGTATTGCGCTTGTGGAAGAAGTCAATAACGATCAACAATTGATAGCGGATTTATTGAAGGATGCCGATCTGAATTTGGCCAGCGATTTGGCGCGTAATCTGTTAATGAATCAAGGATTTGATACGTTAAAGAAGCGTTCTTTGATGGCGCGGTTTATTCGTGTATTCCCAGAACTGCAACGTTTGACCGAAGGTAAGGAAGCTTCTCATGAGGAGCGTTTGTTGGTTTCGCAAGCCAGTTTGGATGCAGCCAAGGAAGAATATTTATCATTGATTAACGAAAAAATTCCAGCCAATAAGGCAGCAATTGCGGCCGCACGTGAATTGGGTGATTTGAGCGAAAATTCTGAATATAAGATGGCTCGCCAAGATCAAAGCGTCCTTTTAGCACGTAAATCCATGTTAGAAAAATCCTTGAATCACGCTCAGGTTATCAACATGGATGAAGTTACAACGGACAAGGTAAACGTTGGGACCAAGGTCACGTTGAAGGATGATAAGGGCAAGGATGTAAGCTATGTCATCTTGGGTGCTTGGGATAGCGATCCTAAGAAAAACATTTTGTCCTACCAGACGCCGCTAGCGAAAGAAATGTTGGGTAAAAAGCTGAACGACACGGTTACGTTGCCGAGCGGTCAGAAACTGAAAATTTCATCCATCAGTCGTTGGGCGCAAAAATAACGGTGCTGACGGACAGGCAGAAGGGAAGTTGGAAGCCGGCAGAGCTGGATTTGTCGGATAGTGCCGTTGAGTTGAAAGGTGTCCTTAAGCGGATCATCTACACAAATCCTGAGAACGGCTATTCGGTTTGTTTGCTAGATTTGAGCCATAATGGAGGGCAGATTACGATAACCGGAATCCTGCCTTCGGTACAGTGTGGGGAGACGCTTGTTGTACGAGGGAAATGGCAAGAACATGACAAATTTGGTCGTCAATTTTGTTGTGAGTCGTTTGAAGCCAAGCTGCCTGCAGATGTTCATGGTATACGCCAGTATTTGAGCAGCGGGCTTATTCACGGCATCGGGAAGGAGTACGCGAATAAAATTGTCGAATTTTTCGGAGCTGACACATTTAACGTCCTTAATGGGGCTTATGCGCGTTTGATGGATGTTCCCGGTATTGGGAAAAAACGTGCGCGGATGATCAAAAGCGCTTGGGATGAGCAGCAAGCCATACGCAACACGATGATTTTTCTGCAGGCTTATGGCATAACCAATGCACAGTGCCTACGTTTGTATCAGTATTATGGCGAGAAAACGAAGGATGTTATCTCCCAAAACCCTTATGTTATTGTAAAAACCATCGAAGGCATTGGATTCAAATCGGCGGATAAAATTGCGCTGAATCTTGGTCTGACAACGGATAGCGAGTTTCGTATCGATGCGGGGCTGGAGTACATTTTGTCGGAATCGGAAGGTGATGGCAATACCGGCGCACGTAAAAATGTTCTGATTGAACAGACAACCGAACTTTTAGGTGTCGCTTCAGAACTCATTAAGACGCGTTTGGATAAATTGTTGCAGGAAGGTGTGCTATCGGAATATCCTGCTTCACAGCTGATTCAGCGAAAGCGTATGGCGATTCACGAGGCTTGCATTGCGAAACACATCCATCGACTGTTTACTTCAGCTTCGAAATTACCTTCGATACAGATCGATCAAGCACTGATTTGGAGCGAAAACAAGCTCAAAATCCATTGGTCGGAGGGACAAAAAAATGCACTGCGTTCTGTTTTTCAATCGAAACTTTCTATCTTAACCGGCGGCCCCGGAACCGGTAAGACGACGTTGCTGAAGGCGATTGTTGGTGTTTTATCCGCAAAACGTGTGAGGTTATGTCTCGCAGCTCCAACCGGACGCGCGGCTCAACGTATGGGAGAAGCAACCGGCTTGATGGCACGAACGGTTCACCGAACATTGAAATACGAACCTTCCATCGGTCGATTTACGTACGATGAAGAAAACAAATTGCCGACGGATTTTCTCATTTTGGATGAATCCAGTATGATGGACGTTGCTTTAATGCACGCCCTTTTGAAGGCGATTCCGGATCACGCGCATGTCCTGCTTGTCGGTGATATTTACCAATTGCCTTCCGTCGGCGCCGGCAACGTCCTTAACGATTTTATTCAAAGCCCCTATTTTAGGGTAGAATATCTGAGCGATATCTTTCGACAAGCTCAATGTAGTTCTATCGTTTCCACAGCGCATAGTATTTTGGAAGGTAAGCAGAAGTTGGAAACACCTGTTATTGCTCCCTATGGAGCTATTCAGTTGGAAGATGATTTTCATTTTATCGGAATCGATTCTGCGGATCAATGTGTCCCTTACTTGCAGCGTTTATGTTGGAAGCTGTTGCCTCAATGGTACCACGTAGATCCTATTCGAGCTGTGCAAATTTTGGCACCGATGCATCGCGGTGTTGTTGGGATAGAACAAATCAACAATGTTTTTCAAAATTATGCAGGCGAATCGCGGCGTTTTTTAGAAGTTGGAGCGCAAAAATTTTTTGTGGGGGACAAAGTCATTCAATTGAAAAACAATTACGAAAAGAATATTTTTAACGGCGATCTGGGCATTATCCAGGACGTTGACGAAGAAGAACAACAGATGATCGTCAATTTCAATGATGAAGAGCATATGTTGGAACGACGTGACGCTTTGGATTTGAAACTAGCTTACGCCATTAGTATCCATAAATCGCAAGGCAGCGAATTTCCTATCGTTGTTATCCCTTTATTTACGCAGCATTTTGTGATGCTAAAGCGCAACTTGCTCTATACCGCCGTTACCCGTGGTCGCAAAAAAGTATTCATCGTCGGCGATCCCCGTGCCTATTCCATCGCCGTCCGCACTCTCGACAGCACCATCCGCCAAACCACCCTCAATGACAGACTACAACACGGATTCAAAGAGATAAAAGAAAACACAGCTTTTTCACAAAACTAACTAAAAAATGTTCTAAGGCTAAGAGCTCCTAAAATGCGTCTAGAGGAGATAAAATGTATAGATACACACGGGTGGACCCCGTGGTCTTCTTCGCTTTGCGTCAGATAAAGTGCAAGGGAACTTTTTACAAAAAGTTCCCTTACAGTTTTTATCCTTCCTTAAAATAAAACATAGGGTACAATTTTAAATCTACAGTGCACAGAAATTGAAAAAAGAAACACGATGGTAATAGGAGCTGATAAAAAACGAATCGCAAAGTGGTGGTGGGGGAGCGATTCGAACGCTCGAAAGGGAAACCCTGACAGATTTACAGTCTGCATCCTTTAGCCACTTGGATACCCCACCGAATCTGAACTAAAATGTAGATTGTTTTTTGTAGAATACAAGCATTTTTTATAAAAATTTATCCATTGACTTTTAAAATATAAAACCTTGTACTGGTTTTCATGCAATGTGACACGTACAATGGGCACGCGAAGTATCGCGTAGATGGCGCAGAGGAAATCTTGAATACGCTGGAACAGTTTGCGCCCATTAATTACGATGAACTTTCGGTTGCATTTCTGGATGAAGCCGCGATTTGTGACTTGCATGCGAAATTTTTAAACAACCCTGAATCTACGGATGTCATAACGTTTCCAGCGGATGAGAATGAAGATTACCGCGTTGGTGAAATTTGTATTTCGATCGATGAAGCCCTAAAATATCCGCAATATGCTTTAAAAGATGAATTAACGCTTTACTTGGTGCATGGTTGGTTGCATTTGGCGGGATATGATGATATTGACCCTAAAGATCGGCTTGTTATGCGGGAAATGGAACAAAAGGCGCTTTCTTTTTTGAATCAACAATCCTGCTCACGCCTGGCAATTGAGTCGCTTAGTGCGTAAAAATATTAAATTTACGCTTGCCAAGGGGTAGGTTTCGTTTTTTTATGAACGTTGTATTTTTTAGATATAGATGAGCGAAAACGAGAACAAAGAGAAAATTTCTGTTTTGAAATTAACCTGGCGTGATGCGGATCAATTGAAGAATTTCACGACAGAGACCGGCAAGATTTTGCCACGCAAGATTACACGCTTGACAGCGATGGAACAACGTCATTTGACGAAAATTGTTAAGCAAGCGCGTAATTTCTTGTTGATGCCATGAGGCATCGAGTGCAAGCAGTCATCGGACATTCGACCGATGAAGCGGTCTTTTGGTTACGTCAAGGAGAGCCGGTAGCTCTGCCAACGGAGACGGTGTATGGTTTGGCAGCACCCTTGGATCGGTTAGATATTATTCACAAGATCTATGCTTTAAAGCAACGTCCAGCGGACAATCCCTTAATCGTTCATGTTTTGGATTGTGATCAGCTGCAAGAAGTTGCGCAATGTTCTCCGAAAGCTTTACACTTGGCAGAAAAGTTTTGGCCAGGGCCATTGACGCTGGTTCTTCCTAAAAAACCTTGTGTCCCTGATATTGTGACGGCGGGTCAACCGACGGTGGCTGTGCGAGCACCACAAACAGCTTTATTTCGAGAAGTTATTCAGAAAATAGGTGTGCCTTTGGTCGCTCCTAGTGCCAACAAATTTCAGCATGTCAGCCCAACCACCGCGCACCAGGTGTACCGCGATATGGGCGATGTCCTGCACTATATTTTGGACGGAGGCGCATGCCGCTTTGGGGTCGAATCCACGATACTTTCGCTTTTAGACGAACGACATCCGCAATTGTTGCGTTATGGCCCCATTGCAAAAGAAACCCTGGAAACATTTTTGGGACAATCGATTGAAACCGTAAGTCATGCTCCTCAAACCGGTGCTCATTTGTCTCCTGGACTTTACAAAAAACATTACAGCCCCCAAACACCGCTATATCTTGTGGATGACTTGGCTAATTACCAACCTTCGGGAGGTTTACGTGACGCTTTTGCAAAAAACGCTGCTCATGTGTTTTTGTTTCCACCAGAACGCCATTTACAAAAAGGCGAATTTGTCTTGAGTGAACATAGCGATCTGCAAGAAGTTGCTATGCGTTTGTTTGCCATCATCAGCGAATTGGATGCAGCACATTACGATGCTATTTGGATCGAAAAAGCGCCCGCTAAAGATATCGGTAATGCCATCAACGATCGCCTATCCCGCGCCGCCCATTTTGATTTGAGGGCAAAGTAAGATTCCAATAAAACAAAAAGAAGAGCCTTCTAGCGTGTGTTTGTGACGAATTAGAATACAACATTGAAGGATTTTTTACAAAAAATCCCTCAAAAGCCCTTAAAAGCAAGGCAGCAGCCCTGCACACCGGTTATTTTGCAATGCCGTTGCAAAATTAATAAACGTTTTTGAGGATTTAAGGGAACTTTTTCAAAAAGTTCCCTTAGGGTTTATTCTCTTATAGTTCTCTAATTTCTGTAGATACGCCCTAATTTCTTGTCATTTTGCAGAAAGCTAACGATTTATTTTTACAACGGCTTTGCTTTTGAGTTGCTGGACGTACTCTTGGTAACACTTATTGTTGTGTTCTACGAGCAACTTCTCTTCAATGATATTTTGAACCTCCGGTAATGGCCGGGTTGTTGCTGGTGTTTTTTGGAGCAGTTGGGTAACCACAAAGGTGTTGTTTAGTTGTAAATAGGGCGTTTCCTTTCCGACGGGCAAGGATTCTAGTTTATCAACTAAAGCTTTATTCAATTCTACCGAAGAATACCACGTGGGTTCTGAGGAAAATTCGTTCAGTTGTTGTTTTATGGCGTCTAAAGGGGTTCCGGATTTTATTAATTCCTGAAGTTTTTCGGATTTTTTAACTTCAGATTGAGGCATTTTAGATTCCAAACTGAACCCTGCTTGTGAAATGTAGTAACGCGCTGGGACGAAAAATTCGTTTTTGTTTGCTTCATAATAGGAACGAATCGCCTTAGGGCTGATGCTATATCGAGACTGGGTTTTTTGCTGGCGCATAACGTTCAAGATAATGGAAGTGCGAAGTTCCTCCTGGAGTCCCGTCAGAGACTTTCCTTGCATTTGCAAAACTTTCACGAATGCATTGCGATTGCCGTTAAAATGCTCCTGTATAATGTTCGAAGTTTGGATATCTAATTGCAATTGCGGGATTTTTCCCTTTTTATCATTGAAATCTTGCAACAGCAGTTGTTGTTCTATCAAAAAATTCAACGCCTGATCGTAGGTAATGGCTTCCTGTTGAACAAGTTGTTGTACACTCAAACGTGTAATAACGGCTTCATTTACATAAGCTGCGACGGTTTCTTCCGATTTCGCTTGCATTAAAAAACAAACGCCAAGCGCTAGTGTAAAAGCAATCCTTTTGTACATATTCTTATCAGAATCGAGAAACCGATTTTAGGCAAGTATAAAATAAAAAAAGAGACTCCGGATAAACCGGAATCTCGAATGGGATGGGAGAAAGTATTACGCTTCCTTTGCCGGTTCAGCTGCTTCCGCTTTCTCTTCTTTTTGGACGGGAGCTTCTGCCGGAGATGCTGCTATAAGCTTTGTCAAACGGCTCTTGATGCGGTTCACCTTATTATGGTGCCAAACACCATGCTTACCTGCCTTATCGACGATGGACATATACTCTATCGCCATAGCTTTGGTTGCAGCTGCATCATCGCCTGCCTGCAACTTCTGTAACTTTTTGGAAAATGTCTTTAAGCGGCTTCTTTCTGCTTTGTTTCGTGCCGTCAACTTTGCGATTTTACGAATCGACTTCTTTGAAGATTTAATGTTCGCCATTGCTTTCTCTTATTTTGTACGTAACTATAGAAACAAGTTTATCGATTTCCTGTCAAGTGAAATATCATTTTTTTCGCAAAACAAAAGAATTCCACATTTAGCATTGATTTATGAGGGCAATTGGACTACACGTGAAGTGTATGGGAACTCCTTATTTTAATCGTTTGGTGTTGAAGAAAGCAGGCGTTGTCCCAAAATTTATTTCCCAAGAAAAACTCTATTGTAAGGCGCACAATACCATTTCGCGTTCTACATTTTATTTCGTAAATACGCTCAGCCAATTTTATAAAACACCGCTAGATATCGATTATACGACGCATGCTAATCTTTTAGATGAAATCGATGTTCCGCAAAAATTGCCGCTAAAAGTAGATCATATTCCGAATGATGTTTCCCAAAAGCTTTCGGATATTTTACAAACGGCATTTCAAGATAAGTGCTCAGACATTCACTTTATCCCGCAGCAAAAATCCTACGATGTGTTTTTTCGTCAACAAGGACAATTGCATCCTGTGATGGGTCTTGATGAGTTCGTGGGGCCTGCGGTTACCAATTTGATTAAATTGAAAGCACAACTAGATATAGCGAAAGCCTTTCAGCCGCAAAACGGGCAATTTGTTTTCATTACTTCACGAAATGAATTCTGTTGTCGCGTTTCTACATTACCCTGCCTTCATGGGGAAAGTTTGGTTCTACGGTTACAATCGGATCAGCTTAATAAAACGTATCATTATGATGCATTAGATGCTACGGAATTTGCACAAGCGTTTGCTCATGTTTCGCCGGGCTTGTGGTTGATTACGGGGCCTATTGGGCATGGGAAAACAACGACTTATTACCACCTTCTAAATCAGATAAAAAATCAGCGCATCATTAGCTTTGAAGACCCGATAGAGGTACCACAAAAGCAAATCGTTCAATTGAATTTAGATAGCTCATTAACTGCCGATGATTTTATGCGTAAGTTGTTGCGGCAGAGCGTTAATGTCGTGGGTATTGGAGAAATTAGAACGCCAGAACAGCTGAAATTGGCGGTAAATGCGGCTCTAACAGGGCACTGCGTCTTGGCAACATTTCATGCGGGGACACGTAGTGACGTCTTTTTACGTCTAGAAAATCTGGGGTACACCCGCGACGCACAACGGCAGTTTTTAAAAGGGGTATTGTTCCAAAAGTGGAACAGCGGCAACCCGCGAACCTTGGTATTCGAATAAGACGCTAGATAGGTTCTACTTGCGTTAAAAATTTACAATTTTGAAAGATTTTTTGTAAAAAACCATCAAACTCCATTAATCTTTTGTGCTTTTTACAGCATCACTGCAAAATGATGAAAAGTTTTTGAGGGTGTAAGGGAACTTTTTTCAAAGTTCCCTTAGAATTAATTTACTTCGTTAGCTGATAAGTCGCAACGCGGCTTGTGGTAACGTGTTCGCTTGGGACAACATCGCCGAGTTTGCTTGCGACAAAATTTGCAACTTCGCAAATTCGGTGGATTCAGAAGCGATATCCGCATCCAAGATACGACCGTTAGCAGCTTCAAGATTTACCTTATTGATGCTCAACATATCCAGAGCGTACTGCAGACGATTTGAAGAAGCTCCGTTGATAGCACGATCGGTAGCGACGGTTGAAATAGCCGTGGTTATGTCACTAACTGTTAACACACCCAAGGAAGCTGCAGCCACCGTAGGTAATGTAATGGTCGTCAATGCAACCGTTTGTCCACCATCTTCTGTAATCGCAACCGCCGATAAGGCCGTACCGAATAAGTTAACGTTGTTAAACTTTTCGCTGGCTAAATTTGTTAGCTGAGCCTTAAGCTGAAGGAATTCCGTATTGTAATTGCTTTTATCGCTTGAAGATTTGGTAATATCCTGGTGTAACATCTTCAATTCAGACATACGATCCAGAATAGCTCCATAGGTTTCCATAGCACCATCTTGCGTCTGCAAAAAGGAAATGGCGTTGCTAACGTTGTTTTGTACCGCCGAATTTCTCCGAATGGCTGCCGACATCTTCATAGATACCGCCAAGCCACCCGCATCATCGGACGGGCTATTGATACGTCTACCCGTAGACAACCTCGTTAAACTTCGTTGTAACTGGGCATGATTTATATTCAACATACGTGCTGACGAGGCCGCTGTTGTATTTGTATTAACACTTAATGTCATAATCTTCCCTGATTTTTACTATGCAATTCCCGATTGCATTCGGACATGTTTTTAATGGTCATGTACCATTGAGGTAAACTACCTTAATATAAAAGACGGCATGTTTTGAAAAAAGCTTAGTGTTTTTTGAAAGGAATAAGGGAATTTTTGGAGAAAAGCTTTCTTTAAACCCTCAAAAATTTTCATAATTTTGCAACAATATTGCAAAATGACTAGGATGAGAGCCGCTACCCTGCTTTTAGGAGAGTTTGAGGGATTTTTCACAAAAATCTCTCAAGACCGTCATTTTTTAGCTCGGGGAAATATATACGGATGTTTACGACAATTTCTTTCCTTTGTACCAGGTAAAAAACAAAAAGATGATCCTTTGTATTAAAAAAACAAGCGAACGCCATCCGTTCGCTTGTTTGGGGATCGTGTGTAGGAGTTACGAAATGAGTCGTAATGCCGCTTGTGGTAGCAGATTTGCTTGTGACAACATCGCCGAATTCGCTTGTGACAAGATTTGCAACTTTGCAAATTCGGTGGATTCAGAAGCGATATCCGCATCCAAGATACGACCGTTAGCAGCTTCAAGGTTTACCTTGTTGATACCCAACATATCCAGAGCATACTGCAAACGATTTGAAGAAGCTCCGTTGATAGCACGATCGGTGGCGATACTTGAAATGGCGGTCGTTATGGAACTAACGGTTAAAGCTCCCAAGGTTGCCGCTGCTGCAAGTGAAGCCTGAATAACAGCCAAGGTTATCTTGGTCAATGCAACGGTTTGCCCACCATCTTCGGTGATAGCTACAGCTGCCAATGAAGTTCCAAACAGATTAACATTGTTGAATGACTCGTTAGTTAAGTTCGTCAACTGAGATTTAAGCTGTGTGAATTCAGTATCGTAATTACTCTTATCGCTCGAAGATTTGGTGATATCCTGGTGTAACATTTTCAATTCTGAAATACGTTCCAGAATATGGCCGTAGGTTTCCAGTGCACCATCTTGCGTTTGCAAAAAGGCGATCGCATTGCTGACGTTATTTTGTACCGCCGAATTTCTACGAATGGCTGCCGACATCTTCATGGACACCGCCAAGCCACCCGCGTCATCCGCCGGGCTATTGATACGTCTGCCCGTAGACAACTTCGTCAAACTTCGTTGTAACTGGGCATGATTTATATTCAACATACGTGCTGACGAGGCCGCTGTTGTATTTGTATTAACACTTAATGTCATAATCTTCCCTGATTTTTACTATGCAATTCCCGATTGCATTCGGACATGTTTTTTTAATGGTCATGCACCATTGAGGTAAACTACCTTAATATAAAAGACGGCATGTTTTGAAAAAAGCTTAGTAGTTTTTTGAAAAAATATTCCCTTAGACGCCTAAAAACTTTTCATCATTTTGCAACATGGTTGCAAAATGACGGGGGTGCAGGGCCGCTGCTCTGCTTTTAAGGGAGTTTGAGGGATTTTTTACAAAAAATCCCTCTAAATTAAAACAACCTACGAGTGAAAACTCGTAGGTTGTTGTGTTTTGAGACTTACTTGTGCAAAAAAACCTTATTTTAGCTGATAAGTCGTAGTGCCGCTTGTGGTAACAGATTCGCTTGCGACAACATCGCGGAGTTGGCTTGCGACAGAATTTGCAATTTCGCAAATTCGGTGGATTCAGAAGCAATATCCGCATCCAAGATACGACCATTCGCAGCTTCAAGATTTACCTTATTGATGCCCAACATATCCAAAGCGTACTGCAAACGATTTGAAGAAGCTCCGTTAATAGCACGTTTGGTAGCAACCATAGAAATTGCTGTTGTTATGCGATTAACCGTTAACGAGGCTAATCCTGCAGCCGTTACTATCGTTAAGGCGAGTGTAGATAATGTAACCGTTTGACCACCGTCTTCCGTGATTGCGACCGGCGATAAGGTTGTACCGAACAAGTTAACATTATTGAACTTCTCTTGCCTTAAGTTAGCCAACTGAAGTTGAAGTTGTGCATATTCCGTATCGTAGTTAGCTTTATCGCTCGATGATTTGGTGATATCCTGGTGTAACATCTTCAATTCAGACATACGTTCCAGAATGTTACCGTAAGTTTCCATAGCACCGTCTTGCGTCTGCAAGAAAGCAATCGCATTATTGACGTTGTTTTGTACTGCCGAGTTTCTACGAATGGCCGCCGACATCTTCATAGATACCGCCAAACCACCTGCATCATCCGCTGGGCTATTGATACGTTTGCCCGTAGACAACTTTGTTAGACTTCGTTGTAACTGGGCGTGATTGATATTCAACATACGTGCCGATGAGGCCGCTGTTGTATTTGTATTAACACTTAATGTCATAATCTTCCCTGATTTTTACTATGCAATTCCCGATTGCTCCGGACATGTTTTTCTGATGGACATGCACCATTAAGGTAAACCACCTTAATATAAAAAAACGGCATATTTTGAAAAATCCTTAGCGTTTTTTTGAAAAATAAGGGAACTTTTTGAAAAAAGATTCCCTTAGACGCTCAAAAACTTTTCCTTATTTTGCAACATGGTTGCAAAATGACGGGGGTGCAGGGCCACTGCCCTGCTTTTAAGGGAGTTTGAGGGATCTTTTACAAAAGATCACCCAAAATTAAAACTACCTAGGAGTAAAAACTCGTAGGTAGTTATGTTTGTGTGTTGTTTTTGTGTAAAAACGTTATCTTTAGCTAATGAGTCGTAGCGCTGCTTGCGGCAACAAGTTCGCCTGAGACAACATCGCGGAATTCGCCTGTGATAGGATTTGCAATTTCGCAAATTCGGTGGATTCGGAAGCGATATCAGCATCCAAGATACGACCATTCGCGGCTTCAAGATTTACTTTGTTGATCGACAACATATCTAAAGCATACTGCAAACGATTTGAAGAAGCTCCGTTGATAGCACGATCGGTAGCGATAGTTCCAATATAATTCGTTACATTAGTAATAGTTAACGAACCTAACTTAGTAACTGCATTGAGGGCTGTTACGATAGCAGCCAAGGTTATCTTGGTCAAAGCAACCGTTTGTCCTCCGTCCTCTGTGATCGCTACAGAGCCCAAAGAAGTTCCGAACAAATTAACATTGTTGAATTTTTCTGCCTTCAAATTAGCCAACTGTCCTTTGAGCTGTGTAAATTCAGTATCGTAATTACCTTTATCACTGGTAGATTTCGTGATATCTTGGTGCAACATCTTCAATTCGGAGATACGTTCCAAGATAGATCCGAACGTTTCCAACGCACCATCTTGTGTCTGTAAGAACGAAATGGCGTTGTTGACATTGTTCTGTACCGCCGAGTTTCTGCGAATCGCGGCCGACATCTTCATAGATACTGCCAAGCCACCCGCATCATCCGCTGGACTATTGATACGTTTACCCGTAGACAACTTCGTCAAACTCCGTTGCAACTGGGCATGGTTGATATTCAACATACGTGCCGATGAGGACGCTGTTGTATTTGTATTAACACTTAATGTCATAATCTTCCCTGATATTTCTTATGCAATTCCCGATTGCACTCGGACATGTTTTCTATGGACATGCACCATTGTGGTGAATCACCCTAATATAGAAAACGGCATGTTTTGAAAAAAGCTTAGCGATTTTTTGAAAAAAATTTCAAATTTCTTAAATTTTTAGATTATTATGCGGGTCATTTTACAAAAAAATGACCTACGTATAAATTAAAATATATAACTTGAGGGATTTTTTGTAAAAAATCCCTCAAACTCCCTTAAAACTTTTCTCATTTTGCAGCATCGCTGCAAAATTATGAAAGTTTTTGAGGGTCCAAGGGAAACTTTTTTCAAAAAGTTCCCTTGTGCAGGTTCTTTTTAGTGGGTTGTATTACATGCCAACTTTGACTTCATTTACCAGCGGTTTATGTTCTAAATAAGCCCTTACATTTTCCAAGGTTGTGGTTGCGATATTCGTCAAGGCTTCACGTGTGAAAAACGCTTGGTGTGAACTTATGATGACGTTATTGAAAGATAGCAATCGTGCTAAATTATCATCTTCCATAACTTCTGTGGAGTGATCGGTATAAAAGTAATCGCTTTCTCTTTCATAAACATCCAGGGCAGCTGCGCCAATGATGCCTTTCTTCAAGCCATCAATGAGTGCATTGGTATCGATTAATGGGCCACGTCCGGTATTAATCAACATAACGCCCGGTTTCATCTTCGCGATCGCATCGGCATTGATAATGTGCCGACTTTCGGGTGTAAGCGGACAGTGCAATGTTATGATGTCCGAGTGTTTGAAGATCTCGTCCGGCGTAGTATATTTTACACCAAACTTTTGAGCAAAATTTTCATCCGGATAAATATCATAAGCCAGTATGTGAACGTTGAATCCGCTCAGCAATTGGATAAGTACTTTGGCAATCTTTCCGGTACCAATAACCCCGATGGTTTTTTCGTGCATATCGAAGCCGATCAATCCATGGAGCGAAAAATTACCTTCGCGGGTACGTTGGCGTGCTTGACAAATGTGACGGTTGGAAGCCAGCATCAATCCTAAAGCGTATTCCGCAACTGCGTACGGCGAATAAGCGGGAACGCGTACGACTTGGATTTTCCCCTCTGCTGCCTTTAAATCAACATTGTTGAAACCAGCACATCTTAACGCTAAAAGCCGCGTACCATTGCTGTGCAACATATCGATAACTTTAGCATTTACGGTATCATTAACGAAAGCGCAAACAACTTCTTCGCCCTTCGCCAATAGCGCCGTCTTTTCTGTTAAATTTTCCTTTATGAACTTGAATGAAAAACCGAAATTCTTTTCAGCATTCATCAAGTTAAAAAAGTGCTCATCGTAAGGCTGTGAACCAAAAACTGCAATTGTTGTCATGCTTTATATTATATCACATCGCAAAACCACCGCAAGATTTTTGTTGAAAATACGTTTTTGAAGGATTTTTTGTAAAAAATCCCTCAAACTCCCTTAAAAGCAGGGCAGCGGCCCTGCATCCCCGCCATTTTGCAACACTGTTGCAAAATAAGGAGAAGTTTTTGAGGGTTCAAGGGAACTTTTTTCAAAAAGTTCCCTTGTAACACTTACTTTTGTTTCATTTCGTGTTCTCGGACGGCTTGTTTTACACGTTCGACGAGGTCATCCATAATATCGCAATTGACGGCATAAGTTTGGCAGAACCAGTCGTGAACACCTCGGTGCAGCGGATGGATAGCCATAAAGCACAGATTAAAGATCATGAAGAACGGCCAGGCACTGAATAAGAAGAACGTCAATATACCCGAACGCAGTATGCAATCGCTTGCCGTTGGCGTTTTTAGCGTCGTTATTTTCAACACTTTCAAATTGAATATCTGCTTACCCAATGTTGCTCCGTGGAGAAACAGACCGCTTATGCCAAAATAGCACCACGTTACCAAAAATAGGACACGATCTACTGAAACAAACATTTCTAGAATAGGTTTGTTGGCGTTAATCTGGTTCAAAAATTCGGTAAATTGGCCCGTTTGCAATTGCTGAGCATAAGTTTCGAGCAATATTTTAAATTGAACAATGACATCCGCGTGATGTACCGGTAACCAAAACTTGCCAACAACAAATAGGCTTAAGAAAAATACCAGCAGTAAGTCCAAAATCGAAGCAAAAACGCGCTTGCCCATATTTGCAGATGGCAACATGACTCGCAGAATTTTTAAGAGTGGAGTTGACATAAATGATAACAATTTAATGTGTTCTTCATGAGCATAGCGACCGTCATAGGCCCAACGCCTCCTGGTACCGGTGTATAGCCCGCAACATAACCTTTCAAGCTTTGACTATCTGCATCCCCTTGCAGACGATACCCTCGTTCGTTATCTGAGGGCACGCGGGAAATGCCTACATCGATTACCACCGCACCTTCCTTGACGAAGCTACGATCGAAAAATGCAGGTTTGCCACACGCCAAGATCAAGATGTCGGCTTCTCGCGTAACGGCTTGCAAATACTCTGTTTTGGAATGGCAAATCGTAACGGTAGCGTTGCCTTGAGGCGTATTTTTGAGCAATAGCGTTGCTAAAGGTTGACCGACGATCATGCTGCGATTAACGATAACTACATGTTTCCCTACAGTTGAAATATGGTAAAACTTTAGCAGCTCGATAATACCCGCCGGCGTGCAAGGTACAATGCAGGGCAAATTTTGCTGCAAACGTCCACAATTGATAACACCAAAGCCATCGACATCCTTTTCGGGCTGGATGGCACTCGCAATTTTTGCAAAATCCATCGAATTCGGCAAAGGCGCTTGAACCAAAATACCATCTACCGAACTATCTTGATTCAACTTCTGGATTTCTTGCAAAAGCCCCGCTTCATCGATTCCGTTTGCGTCAAACACCTTGAGGATGCTTTTTATGCCTACCCACGTGGCTTTCTCTTGCTTTTGTTTAACGTAAGATACCGAAGCAGGATCATTGCCAACGCGGATAAAAACAACGCAAGGCGGGCGACCTTTTAACGCTAAAACCTGAGAGCGTACCTGTTCAAGAATCGCCTGAGCAACCGGTTTCCCGGACAAAATTTGAGAATCATTGCTCGCTGACATCGTCCACCGTAATTACTAAATAAGGTTCTTTGTTGATATATTGAGGCGATCCTTTGACAATTACGTTTTTCCCTAAAAACGCTTTCAAAACCTCCGGCGAACGAACTTTCTCGTTAAAATCTAGGCATGCGATACACTGATCTTTATCGTAGAGGCGATATTTATAGTCAGAACGCAACGATTGCCAAAACCCTGTTTTTTCAACCCGTCCCGAAAAAACACGCGAAGCCTTTAAGTTTTCGTTCGCATTTTTAACAGCCATCGATGGCACAACGGATGCAAAGCAGCTCGTTAATGCCATAGAAATTACGATAAACACACGCTTTAACATTTTTTCTCAAATATTAAATTAATCTCTTTTACCGACAAACGGCGCGATTGTCCCGGCATCAATTTCTTGTCCAGTACAAGCTCGCCAATTTTCCACCGTTTTAATTTTAACACTTCGTAGCCAAAAGAAAACAATAATCGTCGAATTTCTCGCTTTTTCCCCTGCTGAAGCGTTACATCGATCTTATGAGAATTGACAATTTTGACCTCTTTAAACTGCAAAAATTCTCCTTGGCATTCGCGGCCCGTCTTCAAACCTTGAATCAAATTTGGCTCTAGAGCCTTGTCTAAATGCACACGATAAACCTTTTCAATGCCGGATGAGGGATGTGCCACCTTATTTGCAAAATCGCCATCGTTGGTTAGCAAAAGCAAGCCTTCGCTGTCTCTATCTAAACGCCCCACAAAAACCCATTTCTGTCGACGCAAAGACTTCGGAACATAAGGCAACAGCGTATTTTTAGCAAACGGATCGTCGTGCGTACACGTAACCCCTTTGGGTTTGAAAAGCATCCAAACTTCTTGCGTAAATTGCACTTGAAGCAACTGAGGCGAAAGTTTTCGATGCCCCACAACGAGCGTATCTTTTTCACAATCCACCTTGCAACCCAACTGCGCCACGTCACCATTTATGCACACCTCGCCACCCGCAATCATTTCTTCCGCATGTCGCCGCGAAATGCCATAAATCCGCGCAAGCACCTTCTGTAACCGCTCTTCCATTTTTCTTCAATTTCAAACGAAATTCTTCCACTTGGCAAATAAAATGTATGCTTTTGTGAAAGTTTGGCTTAAAAAATCGAAATGCAATTTCAACGTCGAAGACCTACATGCTTCGCTACAGAAATACGCACTCCCAGTCCCTTAACAAAAGACTATTCCTGCGTACCCATAGTGTTGAAATACCATCGCAAAATGATAGAAGTTTTTGGGAGATCTTTTGTAAAAGCTCTCCCAAGCCCTCTCAAAAGCAGGGCAGCGGCCCTGCACCCCTGTCATTTTGCAACACTGTTGCAAAATTATGAAAGTTTTTGAGGGTCTAAGGGAAGCTTTTTTCAAAAAGTTCCCTTGCGCTTTATGCTTTATCTCACTTTCTACGCTTTAAAAAACTGTCAAAGAACAACTTGCGCTCGTGTTGTGGCACCAAAGCTCCGCCGTTGCCGCTTCTCCGCAGAAAACCGGTACCAACATTCCGCCTTAATAACTCACTCAACGCGCTTTTTTACAGCGTCCGCCTACGTCCATCCGCTGCTGAACCTAGGAACCTCTTTATACCACCACAACCGCCTGCATCTTATTACCCAGCTAACGCACCTGAACCAACACCTACCAACCGCCTTGCGAATCTCCAACAAGTCCCCACAAACTCGTTTGAGAACATCATTATACCATCCGAACTGCCTGCGCTTTCCCCAGCAAACACGCCCTAACAGATACCCGCAAACCGCCTTGCGAATTCCCAACGATCCACCACAAACTCGTTCAAGAATCCCGCTTCCCAAGCGACTTTTACGCCCAAAATCACCAAAACAACTCCACAAACAAGTGCCCATTAATTTACAGCGTGCCACACTATGCATTATGTATTTTTGTTTGTCAAGTAGTTTTTTGAAAAATTTGATTTTTTTTGTAAATCCGCTAACCAAGCGGGTTTGGGAGGATTTTGTTGGGCGATTTTTGGGAGAGCTTTTGTAAAAGCTCTCCCAAGCCCTCTCAAAACTTTTGTTCTTTTTGCAGCATCGCTGCAAAAAAATAAACGTTTTTGAGGGTTTAAGGGAAACTTTTTTCAAAAAGTTCCCTTGCGTTATGAACTCCCTTAAAAGCAGGGCAGCGGCCCTGCACCCAAGTCTTTTTGCAACACTGTTGCAAAATTATGAAAGTTTTTGAGGGTTTAAGGGAACTTTTTTCAAAAAGTTCCCTTAGAATTCATTCTACCTCGCGTACCCTTGCGCTGAGATGCTTTTATGCCTTTCCGTCCCAAATCCAGCAGAAATCGCCTAATGTGATGTCGTTGTAAAGCCTGATTAAATCTTGGTTTTTTAGGAGGAGACAGCCGTGCGATAAAGGGGCAGGAATAAAGGCTTCCAGGTTGGTACCGTGGATATAAACGCAACGTTTATAAGTGTCGCAGCAGCGTTGGTGGTCGTCATAGTCGAGATTAATACCGGGTTCGCAGCCTTTTAAGCGCAGGATTCGGGTTAGAATGTGCGCCTTTTGGTTTGCATCGTTGGCTTGAGGAATGACTTGGCCGGTAAATTTTCTGCCGATGAATTCGCCATTCAGCGGGACCTCCTGGCCAATTTTTTCGCAGATAATGTGAATGCCGATAGGGGTTCCGAGGCTATTCTCTATATTAGAAATACCATGTTTGCTGGAAGAAAATGGTGCCGTAAATTGAATTGAGAAACTAAGATTATGCCATCGAAACACGGACATGATATGGCAATTTAAATCGAAAAAAACAACATGCTGCCCGGGCTGTAATGGGAGCGATAATGTACTTAATTTTTTTAAGAAAAGCTCATGCGGAAGGTGTATCATCCGTATTGAGGCCTTCTGTTTTCAAGGTTTCCAGGGTAAATGCCGCTCTATCGAGATGCTCTTGGCAAATCTTTTGATATTTAAGACCTTCTTGGTAGGTTGCAACCAACTTCTCCAAGGGTATGTTGCCATTTTCTAGCGTTTTTACGATGGTATCCAGTTTTTCCATCGCGACCTCAAAAGAGAGCGATTTTTTTCTTTTCTTAGCTTCCATAATCTTTAAAGTATGTAAACGAATTGGTGTGCGAAGGTCAATTTTTAAAGGAAAGGAATTTGTATGCTGAAGGAGCTTCTGTGGGGACTAATGACGGCATTTATGCTGTTTGAAACAACGTTATTGCTACTCAATAATTACAGCATTCGTCATAATTTAAAAAACAACATCTTTAGAGATTTTATCGATGATACGACGTTCAGCAACGCGACCGCTTACTCGCTCACACGGAATCATTTTGCTTTGTTATGCCTTTTCTATAAAGTTATTATTTGGGCTTTAGTTCTGCGCCTAGAATTAATTCCCATCTTTATGAAAGTTATCGGCAATCCAGATAGTTTGTGGTTGCAAAGCACGTGGCTGTTCTTTTGGAGTTTCTTTTTGAGCTTGTTTTTTTTGCCATTAGATTATATAAGCACATTTAAGATTGAAAAAGATTTCGGTTTCAATCGTTCAACAAAATGGCTTTGGATCATGGATCAGATAAAGAGTTTTTGCGTGGGTGCTTGTTTGAATATACCGCTTTTCGCATTACTATTATACCTATTGCAAGCATTTTCAAACACGTGGTGGATTTGGGGGGCCTTGGGTTGTTGTATTTTGCAAATCGTCCTAATTTGGCTGTATCCTAAATTGATTTTGCCGCTATTCAACAAGTTAACGCCTTTGGAAGAAGGAACACTGAAAACGCGTTTGGAAGGTCTAGCGCAGAAAGCAGGTTTTAAGTCGGCGGCGATTCAGGTTTTAGATTCCAGCAAGCGTTCGACGCACTCCAATGCTTACTGCAGTAGCGTCGGAAAAATCCAGCACATTGTTCTTTACGATACCCTATTAAAAAACTTTACCGACGAAGAAATTGAGGCGATTTTAGCGCATGAAATTGGACATTATAAACGCAAACACATTCAGAAGGGACTTATCGTTTCTACGCTTTCTACGTTGTTGGGGTTGAAGATTTGCGATATTTTGCTGCAATCCAATTGGTTGGCTGAACAGCTGGGATTAACGACAACATCGCCGTTGCTCTTATTGGTTCTGCTGACGACGTTTTTAACGTTGTTTCTGTACTGGTTTAATCCGATTACGAATCACTTTTCCCGAAAATATGAATATGAAGCCGATGCCTTTGCGAATGCGTTAACACCCGATTGTGGCGAGAATCTTATTCGTGCATTGAAAAAATTGTACCGTGAGAATCTAAGCAATTTATTCCCGCATCCTTTATACAGCGGTTTTCATTATTCACATCCAACGTTAACCGAACGAGAAAGGGCTATTCATGCCAAAAACCGTATTTCAAAAAATCATTGATCGCGAAATTCCGGCAGATATCGTCTATGAAGATGAGATATGTATTGCCTTCCGTGATATCGAGCCACAAGCTCCCGTTCACTGTCTGATCGTTCCCAAGAAACTCATACCTCGAATTTCGGAAGCGGACGCGAAAGATGATGCGTTGTTAGGACATTTACTGTTAACCGTTACAAAGGTTGCAAAACTAACAGGGATTTTGAAAACAGGCTTCCGGACGGTTATCAATTGCGGCGTCGATGGAGGAGAAACGGTTCCGCACCTGCATGTCCATGTTTTAGGTGGACGATCGCTTCAATGGCCTCCAGGATGAAGTTTTAAATTATTTCGTAAAACGAAGGAATTTTGATTATGCAACAAAGAACATTGCGCGGTGTCGTGAAAATGTCCGGTAAAGGGCTCCATACCGGGGAAGATGTGAGCGTTGTCCTACGTCCAGCTCCGGAGAATCATGGTATCGTTTTTCAAGTAAAAGATGTACATATCCCCGCCTCTATTGCGTACATTGACGATTTGGTTCGTGGTACAACATTGTCCAAGGATGGCGTCAAAATACACACGATAGAACATTTATTGAGCGCTTTATTTGGTCTGGGCATAGACAATGTTTTGGTCGAAGTTGAAGGCTCCGAAATTCCTATTTTGGATGGTTCTGCCAAACCTTGGGTGGAAGCATTGCTCAAGTGCGGCTTTGAAAATCAATCTGCAGAGCGCGTCTATTGGGAAATTACAGAGCCGGTTTCGATTGAGGAAGCCGATCGTTCGATTATGGTTTTCCCCAGCGACGATTTTCGTATCACTTGTACTTCTACCGACGATCGTAAAACCCATACGCAACACCTATCCTTAGCCATCGATCCGGAAACGTATGCTCAAGAGATTGCAAATGCAAGAACATTTACCACCTACGAAGATATTGAACCTCTTATTAAGATGGGGAAAATCAAAGGTGGAACGTTGGATTGTGCAATTGTTATCAAGGGCGACAAGCTGCTTTCCAATGAGCCTTTGCGTTATGCCGATGAATTTGTTCGCCATAAGATTTTAGATATCGTAGGCGATCTGGCATTATTGGGAAAGCCGATTAAAGGTCATGTGGTGGCAATAAAAACCGGGCACGCTCTGAATGCCGAATTGGTACAAAAGGTATTTCAACAAGAGGTACAGGAAGATTTGGAATTACCTGCGGAGGAAAATCAAGCCTTATTGGATATCCATGAAATATTGAAGCGCTTGCCGCACCGTTACCCATTCGTTATGGTGGACCGCGTCTTGAGTTCAACTGAAGATACGTTGGTCGCTGTAAAAAATATCACCATAAACGAACCGTGTTTTACAGGACATTTCCCAGAAAATCCTGTTTTCCCGGGCGTTTTACAGATCGAGGCGATGGCACAGGCGGCAGGGCTCTTAATGAGCTTAAAACTGGGTCAATCGGGCGCCATGAATAACGTATATTTTATGAGCGTTGATAAGGTTAAATTCCGAAGCGTGGTTCAACCGGGCGATCAGCTGCGCATCGAAGTTAAGCTCTTAAAAATAAAGAACAATCGCATCGGTTATGCGGAAGGACAATGTTTTGTGAAAGAAAAAGTTGCTTCTTCAGCAGAATTTATGTTTATGATAGCGGGTCGTTAAATTATGATGATTCATCCTACAGCTGTAATAGAACCCGGAGCGCAATTGGGTGAAAACGTTACCGTTGGGGCGTTTGCCTATATTGGCGCGCATGTTGTTTTGGGCGATCATTGCGTCGTACAACATCATGCTACGATAGATGGATATACCACCTTGGGAACCCACAACACGATCTTCCCGTACGCGTTCTTGGGTGCCAAAACGCATGATTTGAAATACGCAGGCGGAACATGTTATTTAAAAATCGGCAACGAAAATGTTTTTAGAGAATATGTTTCGGTTCATACAGCCACATCCGATGGTGACGCGACCGTTATCGGCAATAAAAATTATATCTTAGCGTTTACGCATATCGGTCATGATTGTCATTTAGGAAATGACATCATTATGAGCGCTCAGATTGCAACCGGCGGTCATGTTCATATCGGAGATTGTGCCAATATCGGCGGAAATTCTTCAATCCATCAATTTTGCCACATTGGGGCTTATGCGATGTTGGGTGGACATTCTTTTTTGAAAAAAGATATACCGCCGTTTATGATTGCTAGCGGTGTTCCTGCGGTCGCGAAGAGCTATAATCGCATCGGCATATTACGCAAAGGTTTTTCGGAGGAAGAGCGCGTCATCATCAAGCAAATGTATAAGTTGATGTATGAATCAGATTTGAATCGTTCACAGGCGATTGAACGTATTCGACAACTGCCGGATTTGAAGCACGATTCGCGTATTTACAAAACATTTTTTGATTTTATACAGCAACCATCCAATCGGGGGCTTGTTTAAATGGATTCTACTGTTGTTCCTAAAAACTTTGTACCTGAGCCATTCGCTTATCATGAAGAGTTTGAATTGGATATCCAAACCCTAACCAACGAGGGTCGTGGCATTGGCCATATAAACGGTTGGACGGTGATGGTTCCATTTGTAATCCCAGGAGAACGTGTCCGCGTTCGTATTTTTAAAAACCACAAGAATTATTCCGAGGCGGACTTGGTGGAAGTCATTACCCCTTCGCAACAGCGTATAGTGCCTCAATGTCCGCTTTTTGGTAAATGTGGCGGCTGTCAATATCAGCACATGATTTACGAAGAGCAGTTGAAGTGGAAACGCCAGCAAATCATAGATTGTTACGAACGTATTGGAAAGTTGCATACGGAGGTCAAGCCGCTTATCCCTTCTGAAGAAATTTATGGTTATCGTACCAAGCTAACACCGCATTTTGAACGGCATGGGGATCGGTGCCCGATCGGTTTTTTGATGTATGGAAGTCGAAAAAACATTGTGGATGTTCCGCAGTGTCCCATTGCAAGTTCGGCGATTAATGAAAGTTTGGAACAGGTTAGAACAGGCATTTCAGCCTCGCAGCGCCATGGAACGTTGTTGTTGCGCGAGGACGACAAAGGCGTTACAACCGATTTCAATGCGATCTGTACTTCAACGGTTCACGGATTGACATTTAAATTTCCTGCCGGAAGTTTTTTTCAAAATAATCCTTACATATTGAATTCGATATTTGAATTTTTGAAATCTTTCATTAAACAACATTCCCATATCGTATCCATAATGGATACATATTGTGGCGTGGGTGTTTTTGGAATTGCCTTAGCCAAACATGTGGAGCGTTTTATCGGAATCGAGATAGATGAAAAATCCATTCAGCTAGCAAGTGAAAATGCGAAGCGCAATAACATTAATAACGGCACCTTTGTTGCTGGAGATGCGCAAAGCTTATTTAAAAATATCACATTCGATCCAGATACGACATTGCTCATTATGGATCCGCCACGCAAAGGAACGGACGAAGTGTTTTTGCAGCAATTGGTGCGGTATGCACCCAAGTATGTTGCCTATATTTCGTGTGCCCCTGATACGCAAGCGCGCGATTTAAACCGGCTTTGTGCCTTATCTCAAGCCTACAAATTGGTTCAAGTTCAACCGTTTGATATGTTCCCACAGACCAAACACATGGAATGTATCGCCATTTTAGAACGATCTTAGTCATGAAATTGTTGATAGACCGATATATTTTTAAAGAATGGCTGAAGGTGTTGTGCGTTACCATGATGCTGATTTTGGGCATATTGATGCTTGAAGATATGTATCGCAACCTGAAGACATTTTTAGAGCACGGCGCCAGTTTTGGAACGTTGCTACTCTATTACAGTTACGTGGTTCCGAATTGCTTGTGTACGGTATTGCCGATATCATTTTTTATCTCTGTGCTTTATTTACTGAACGATATGCAATCGCATAACGAAGTTATCGCCCTGCGAGCTTCCGGAATGACGGTCTTTCAAATCACGCGAAGTCTCTGGATTGCCTCGTGGATACTCATGGTGTTTATGGGTATTTTCAATGCTTACGTTTTGCCCTACGCTTCGGATAGGATGCAGAGCATCCTTCAAAAAATTGAATACGATTATCAAATTCAACGCGGTGGTTCACGAGAGCAGTTGGGTTTGCAGTGGCATTTATGCCTTCATAATGAAAGAGCCGGGCATTTGTGGCACATACGAACGTTCAGCTTATACTCATTGCGCGGTGATTATGTAACGTTATCGTTTATGGAGAACGGCCATGAAATAGAGCGAATAGAGGCAAAGACGGTCGCTTATGAATCTGATCGATGGAAATTTTATAAAGGTAAGCGTTGGTTGTTCTCACAGGAGGCCTTTGTGCCGAGGCGTTTTATTCCCTTTGAAAGCTGGGAGTTGCAATGCGAGGAAACACCGCAGCTGATGAGCTACCTTTATAAACCGGTAAAACATCTGGGCGCTGGAGAATTGAAGCGTATCATCTCGTTTATTCCGAAAGACAATCCGAGGTTTTTAGAACATCGCATAAAGTATTATTCCATACTTTCGAGTCCGCTCATTTGCCTCATGGTCATTCTACTCGCGATACCGTTTTCATTGAGCGGCGTGCGTACCAATCCCATGGTCGGAGTTTCAAAAGCTGCGGGTTTGTTCTTTGTCTACTATATGGTAGGAAGCATTGGGAAAATGTTAGGCATACAAAGCACACTTTCTCCGTGGGTGGCTGCTTGGTTTCCCAATTTGTTTATGTTAATACTGGGAATCGGTTTATATTGGAAATTAGCCCCTAAATAATATGCCGTTTTTTTCTCGAAATTGCCTAGACAACATCCGTCAGCGCGTTTCTATCGCTGATGTTGTGGCGCCTTATGTGCAATTGAAGCCATCCGGGCATTATTTGAAGGGTTTAAGTCCGTTTTCACACGAAAAAACACCTTCTTTCTTTGTCGATCCGCAACGGAATATTTTCAAGTGCTTCAGTTCGGGCTATGCAGGCGACGTTTTTCGATTTTTGGAATTAAAAGAACAGCTAACCTTTTCTGAATGTGTAGAGTTTTTGTGCGAACGCTTCAATATTCCCGTTGAATATGCGAACGGCAAGGCTACTCAAAATAGTACGCTTCCCTTAAAACGTTTACTTTTTGCGATTTATGAAAAGGCGGCCGTATTTTTTGAGCAGCAATTTTGGCTTGAGAACCCACTTGCTAAGCAAGTCCGATCTTATTGGGAAAACGAACGTCACTTCAAAGCAGATACAGCGCGAGAATTCCACGTCGGGTTTGCACCCACTGACCTTGCAGCATTGTATACTTTTCTATCGAAAGCCGGTTTTGAGAAGGATGTTTTGGAACAAAGCGGTTTGTTTTATAAACCAAAAACGTTTGCGAAACATTTAGTTTCAAGGTACCAAGGGCGTTTGATATTGCCGATTTGTGACATTCAGGGACGAGTGATTGCTTTTTCAGGCAGGCAATTGCCTTTTGTCGATTTACCCAACGATCCGACGCGGGAAGCCAAATATGTAAATTCTCCCGAAACACCGATATTTATCAAAGGTCATGAGTTGTTTAATTTAAGTCGTGCGCGCCAAGCTTTGGAGAAAGGCAATCCTTTCTATTTGGTCGAAGGGCCTTTGGATGTTATTCGATGCTGGGAGTGTGGTTTAAAAACGACGGTTGCGCCTCAAGGGACTGGGCTTACCGAAGATCAGCTTAGGCTTCTTAAGCGTTACAATGCACCCATTGTGGGTATGTTTGATGGTGATTCTGCAGGTATCAAAGCGGGTGTACGTTTGATGACTTTGGGCATTCCTTTGGAATTGGATTTAACGTATTGTCTGCTGAATAACGATGAGGATCCCGATAGCGCATTTTTCAAAAATCCCGACTATTGTGCCTCATTGCTTCAAACAGCCGTTCCCCCAGTTGAGTTTTTTGTAAAAATATACAAATCTTTGGGTTACGATGATGCCAAGGTGCAGCAGAATGTTTTACAGCAAATGCTGCCTATCATTGCTAAATGTGAATCTTCAGTCATGCGGTTCGAATTTTTACGAACGCTGGGACAAACGTTTTCCATTCCTATACGTGTTTTAGAAGAAGAATTGCAGCATGTAGGTAACTTAAAACCTTTGGAACGTGGGGAAGAAACGCCGGAAACGGTTTCGCAAAATCGGACTTTAGGTACGTCGTTGGAAGATCAAATCTTGCTCTTTTTGCTTCATGCGCCCAAAGTAACTTCGCTGATTTTGAAGCATTTATCGTTGGATTGGATCGAATCGGAAACATTATCCGGAAAACTTTTGCTAAAAATATTGAGCGAATTTCAAGAAAATGGCATTGAACCGTTAGAACGCGATGCGATTTGTGGTCTTAGTGAAGCTGAAGAAAATCTTTGGGGGCAATTATTGGCTGAAGACTTTAATGAAGAGGGTTTGCTGGCGAAATTATCGGAAATTTTACAACAAATGTATCGCCGATACTTAAAAAAAATGATTTCTGACATTGACAAGAAATTGATAAAAGGATCTAACTTAAACACTAAGCTTTTAAAAGAACTACAAATGGACCGGTTTTCTTACAAAAAGGCATTGGCGAATGTTTCGTCAACAATTTGTTTAACAGAACAAAACAAGTAGATTTCTCATGGTTATTCAACGTAAAGTTAAGGTTATAAAAGCAAGCGATATACTCAATGAAAAAATTCGCCAACTGATCACACTTGCTAAACAACAGGGCTTTTTGACCGTACGTGACATCAATAGTCATCTGCCGGATAGTGTCAAAAAAGCGGATGAAATCGAGAATGTTATCAACATTTTAGAAAACCTCGAAATCAATATCTTAGATAACGATGAAGCCGAACGTCAGCGTCGTCAAGATACAGAAGGGGAGGGGGATAGTCAGCTTAACCCCAATGAGGAAACACTAGAAGATCCGGTACGCATGTACTTAAAACAGATGGGACAAGTTCCTCTGTTGAGCCGTGATCAGGAAGTAGTTATTTCCAAACGCATTGAAAAAGCTGAGTATGCGGCACAAGATAAGTTGTTTTCCGTTTCGCTTTCTCTGAATTTTCAGAGAGATTTGGCCAACAAATTGTTGCATCACGAGGAACGTTTTGATAAGGTCGTTGTCGATAAGAAGATTGAAAGTCGCGAGGAATATTATCAAACACTAGAAAAATCCATTAGCCAATGCGACGCCTTGGGAGATCAGCTGAACAAATTGTGGCAAGAGTATTGGGAAGAAAAGGATCCGGAACAAAAAGAAAAATTGCTAGTTCGTTACAAAAAATACGAGACGCAATTGAAGCCAGTTTTTAAGAAGTTTTGTTTTAAATTAAAAGTTTTTGAAGAATTTTTGAATCAATTTTCACCTCTGATTCGCGAAATTGAAAAAATTCAGGATTGTTTGCAGTCGGCCCAACGTAACACCGTCAGCGTAAAGTTTAAGACGATCGATATCGAGAAGATGCAGCAACGGCTCAAGGATATCGAAGGTGAAATCCGTATGCCGGTGCAAGATCTTATTGATTTGGTACGCTCGGTTCGTAAGCACATCAAAGAGGCGCATATTGCAAAAACCGAGATGGTTGAAGCTAATTTGCGTTTGGTTATCAGTATCGCTAAGAAATATACCAATCGTGGGCTTTCGTTCTTGGACCTCATTCAAGAGGGCAATATGGGCTTGATGAAAGCTGTTGAAAAGTTCGAATACCGTCGCGGTTACAAGTTCTCAACGTATGCTACTTGGTGGATCCGTCAGGCGATTACACGGTCCATAGCGGATCAGGCGCGGACCATCCGTATCCCTGTTCACATGATAGAAACCTTGAATAAGGTTATCCAAGTTCAAAAGCAGCTCGTACAGGAATTGGGTTATGACCCAACGCCGGAAGAGGTCGCGGAAGAGATGCAAGTTCCGGTAAATCGCATTGAAGCGATCATCAAAATGTCGCAGCAACCCATTTCGTTACAAAGCCCGGTGGGTGAGAGCGAAGACAGCTGCTTTGGTGACTTTATAGAAGATAAATCAGCCGACAATCCCTCCGATGCCACTGCTTACAATTTATTGAAGGAAAAATTCTTAAATGTACTGAATACCTTGACCGAGAGAGAACGCAATGTTTTGGCACTGCGTTTCGGTTTGGATGATGGGTACAGCCGTACGTTGGAAGAAGTTGGTAAGGCCTTCAATGTTACTCGTGAACGTATCCGTCAAATTGAGGCCAAGGCCTTGCGTAAAATGCGACATCCGACACGTCTGCGCCAATTTAAAGGCTTTTTGGATGGTGAAATCGATCAGAAGCAAGATGCCAGTTTCGACACGTTCCAGAAGCCCAATCGTAAGCAGGAAAAGATGGAGCTTATCGCTCAACTGCGTAAATTGGGTGTAAAGGCCGATGGTACGTTTATGGATTAGTTTGTATTTAGGTGAGTTAAAATTTGAGAGATTTTTTGTAAAAAATCCCATTTAAAGTTCACTACTGTTCACCGATCTCCATGAGCTCTTTTCCGAATTTACCGTCGCGTTACCATTCCATTGTACGTAAGACGGCGACGTTTCAGATTATAGAAGTAGTTACGATGGGTCTTATAGACAAAGGCCAAGATCTCTGCGATCATTTCGTAAAGTTCGGTGGGGATGGGTTTACCGACGCTGCCCAGACGGAATAGTAATCGAGCGGCTAAGCGATTTTCAACCATGGGGACTTCATAATTTTTTGCAATTTGTTTGATGTGTTGTGCAAACATATTCTCGCCTTTTGCCAAAACGATAGGGGCTTTGTCTTTACCGCGTTCGTATTTCAATGCAACGGCGAAGTGGGTAGGATTGGTAACAACGACATCGGCAACGGGTACCTGATCCATCATCTGTTTTTGCAATAAGCGCTGCGCTAAACGCCGTTGTGCCGCTTTAACTTCAGGATTACCGAAAGACTGCTTACGTTCTTCCTTAACTTCTTCGCGGGTCATTTTTATATCTTCATGCGTTTGATAGCGTTCGTAAGCGTATTTCAAGAAAGCAATAACCAGCAAAATCGCAATAAGGCGACTGAGAAAGACAAGGACAATGCGCAAAAAAAGTTCTGGAATACGTTGAAATGGGACCGGTGTAAAGAAGATAGGGTCTTGACGGATTTCGTTAAACGCGCCATATAAAACCCAGGCGATGGCTGCCATTTTCAGCGTATCGACGATGATTTCAACGCATTTTCTCAGCGAAAAAAGTTTTTTTAAGCCATTGATAGGATGCAAACGATCCCAATGTAGTTTTAGGGCTTTAGGAGCCAATTTAAAGCCGGATTGAAGCCCTCCTGAAAATATGGCCGAAAGCAAACACAGACCCAAAAAGCCTAGAATAATAACCGTACCGCATTGTAATAACTCACGAAGCACCTTAACCGTTTCTGCTGAAGATCCATCGAAACTCGAAATGTTTAGCCATATCCCCCTTGCGTACTCAAAGCATTTTATTCCAATATCTTTGGCATAAAATAACATGAAGCAAGCGATCGCACTCAAAAGGAATATGACGCCCAATTCCTCTGCCTTCGCAAACTGACCTTGTTCTTGCGTCTCTTGCAACCTTTTCTC
>DBYP01000016.1 GCA_002309885.1 Verrucomicrobia bacterium UBA1183 | reverse complement strand
AATCCGTTTACGTTCCCATTCCGAGATGTGACTGTATTTCGTTTTCATATTTTTTCTTCTTAGAAAACGCTAGCTTCACATCTCTCTTTGCTTTTTTCAATCTTTTACTTCAGCAGTTGCACTTCAAAGTTGAAGTTGCCAGGACAAGCAATAAAACCTTGACATTTGAAACAATTTATTGGAGAAGATATAAGCTATGAAAATATTTAAAATACTATCTTTTATCCCATCCACTTCTGAAGTTTATGGAATGGCTACCGATGAGGCTTTTGAGGAACACACGACCGATTTCATTTTGTTTCTTGTTTTATTTGTTGTGACATTCTTAATTCACAAACCGTTAAATGTTCACAACAGTAAAAACAGAATGATCGTTGGATTGCATTACCTATTGGAATATGCTGTCGTCATTCAAGCATTTGTATGTGTTTACAAATTGTTTGCGTAATGTTGAATTGGCTACTTCTGACTGCCAAAATAAAAACAATGTAGCCTTTTTCGTGCTGAACTATCTTCAGATATGACTTTAAAATCACCCAATCAATTTTACTTTCTCAGCCTTAGCTGCATCGATTAATTGCTGATCATAGGTCGCTAATGGAATTTTTAAATCGATGGCCAATTGCAGATACGATGCGTCGTAAAAAGTTAGGCTCTAGTCTAGAAGCATAGAATCTACCTCATTGTTTTCATTTTTATAAAATTTAGTTACATCTTCATCGGCTTGTTTTTGGTCAAAACTATCGCTATTAAAAATATAGGTGTATGTTAAAAAATTACACGACACATTCAACTTTGAAGTGCAACTTATTTAGCTCGAAAAAGAACCGCGAAGCTGGGGAGGCGAAGTTGAGACATTTTCTAGGTCTAGTGTTAATTTTTTGTCGGCAATCCGCGAGGTACGCTGCAGTGTAAGTTGCCTTCGTTTTCTTCGGGAAATACTGCCGCAATAAGCGGTTCGTATTCTCGTTGGTTCCGCGTCCCAAAGGGCTGTGCGAATGGGGAAATACACCAGCGCATTCAAGCGGTTTGCGATGGTTTTATGGTCGGAAAATTCGGAGGTTAATGTTTTGAGAGATTTTTTGTAAAAAATCCCTCAAGCTCCCTTAAAAGCAGGGCAGCGGCCCTGCACCCTAGTCATTTTGCAACTCTGTTGCAAAATAATAAAAAGTTTTTGAGGGGTTTAAGGGGAACTTTTTTCAAAAAGTTCCCTTATGCTTGATATCTATATTCCAGCCGCCCCGCCTTGATTTCCGCATAAATCCTGCGATAAATGGTCTCATGACTCACAAAAACACTTCTCAATTTCAGCGCTCCTGAAATCTGCTCCGGACTCCAATCTAAGTTGAACAATTCGAATACATTTTCCCACGTTTTTTCGCTGATCCGCGGCTTTTTCGAATTTTCCCGCCGTTCCTCACTCAACCGCTGCGCTCGTTCGCAATTATACCACCAGGCTCCATGGCCGTAATTCCGTTTCAACTCTCGCCCAATCGTGCTTGTCGATCGCCCAAGCTCCCAAGCAATTCTTTTATTTGAACTTCCTGCTTGCGTTAGTTCTTCAATCCGTTTACGTTCCTATTCCGAGATGTGACTGTATTTCGTTTTCATATTTTTTCTTCTTAGAAAACGCTAGCTTCACATCTCTCTTTGCTTTTTTCAATCTTTTACTTCAGCAGTTGCACTTCAAAGTTGAATTTACAAAAAACTTAATTTTTCCCTTGCTTTTTTTGTAAATAATGCAAGTTTATTGGCAATCACTTGCAATTATGATTAAAAAAATATCACTGTATGGACTATGTTTTAATTTAGGGGTTGCATTTGCAGCTCTTCCGACTCAGGCAGATCTTGAGGCGTTTATTGCGGCACAGGGCGACAGCGTCAAAGTAAAGCGTACGTCGTTTGGAGTTCCTGATAGAATTACTTTAAAAACCGAAGCAGCAGAGGAAACCTGGGCAGAATTTTCCGAAAGGTATCGCAAGCGTGATTTTAGCTTCTGGAACAGCCATGTAGGTTCTGAAGAAGATGAGGGCCTCGCGGAAGCAACTTTAGAGGCTTCTGAAGAAAGGGGAGCTGCTTTGATGGAGTGGAGTTTTATTTTCAGAGATCGTACACCTGAAGAACGCCGTGCATGTTTCTTAAGATATTCGAGAGAAGCGACCCTTGAAGAGCTTGCTTTGGTTGCCGGATGGGGTGTAAGAGGTTTGCGTATCGTAGATTTCGATTCGATTGTGAACGGATTGGAGCGTGAGGCGCAAAAGGAAGAAGCTCGGCGTTTGATGACAGACGAGACCGCTTTAGAAGAAGCCATTATACAATGGGCAAGCAAGCATTATACCAACAGCATACATAAAGCTGAGATATTTATTCACGATTATCTGTATGCAAATACTCCATCCGAGAAAGTTAGAATTCATATAGGCGATTTCCCTTACAGATTGAGTCCGGAAGCTGTTGCGACCTTTCGGGGACAATTGAGTGCCGCTTTAAGAGCTATGTCACATTACGAAAGCACACGCAAGATACTAGTTCTAGCTTTGGTTTTGTTGAAAGATTGGAAGATTGAAGCTTGCACTTTGCCAAATATCGATCACAGAAGTGCAGGATTGTTATCTCTTGCTTATGATTTGCAGGAAAAACTTTATAATTTGTTGGGAATTTACGGACATTATTCCATTCTTGGCAATTTGGGGTCAGCGTTAGAACGCGATCTGTTTCGTCTGGGAAACTCGCCTACAGGTGCAGAATCAGTAAGAATTCCTTCAGCGTTGTTTCAGCGGCTATTTTATGAAAATTATAGTGATAGCAGTCTTGATTTGATTGAAATTCCGCAACAAAAGTTTTTCAGAGCTGCACAAATGGCTTTGTTGTGGTTTAGATTGGAGGAGATTTGGTATCGTATCGGCTTCGCGAATGTAGATGACGTTATATATGTTAACCGTATGGCCGATATGAATCTGTTGAAGAATCCTGCTATATTTCGTGGAGGCACTCAAAGATTTACAGACCTTAAGAGTTTGTTCGGTTTAGATATGGATTTGTCGTCCTATCCATTGGTTGACCAGTTTTTAAGAAGTATGGATCTGGCGGCAGAAACGGATCTGCGATCTTTATGTCCCACATTAGAAGCGTGGAAGGTTTGGCTGCAACTGCAAAAACGCGAGGATTTTGGCGCGGGTTATTTACCCATGCTTAATAAAACGAAAGCCGAATTAACTGCGGAACTACTTTCGATGGAACTGATAGGGGGCAAATAGCCTCCTGCCGGTTCTGGTGGAAAAACAAAAAGCAAATGGTGTCGGTTTATGGAGAACAAATGGGACTTTTTAGCGGTCGTTAAAAAAAGCAATTTTTTAATTGTATAATGTAAAAAATTTTGCTTCTGTAGGATAAGATTACTTTAAAGTTCAGAAATTGTTATAACAATAGAAGATTTATGAAAAAGATAAGACTTGTTGTTGAGAAGCGTGAATTGTGCGGTTCAAGTGCCAGCGGCCGTTTGCGCAAGACGGGTTCCATTCCGGCTGTTATCTATGGTCCTTCGGGGGTTAAACATTTGCAAGTTTTGAAACCGGACTTCCGCAAGATGATGTTGGAGAAAGGTGAAAGCGCAGCCTTAATTGAGTTGGCTTGTGGTTCGGATGTTATCCTTTCCATGATGCAAGCTTCGCAGCGCAATCCACGTACGGATGATTATTTGCATGTTGATTTCAAGGAGATCGATCCGAGCAAACCTATGGTTGCCAGCGTTCCGTTGCGTTTCTTGGGTACCCCAGCAGGCGTTAAGGATGAAGGCGGTATTTTGGATATTGCACGTCATACCATTTTGGTGTCCTGTTTGCCTGAAAACTTACCTGAAGCGATCGAAATAGACATCAATGCATTGGGTGTCGGTCATTCGATTCACGTAAAAAATTTGCCACAGATTAAAGGCGTTACCTACAAGACGCACGCGGAAGACGTGGTTGTTTCCTGTGTTGCAATGACTGAAGAGGAAGAAGAAACCGCAGAAGCAACTGAAGAAACCGCAGAAGCCGCACCTGCAGAGGGAGAGAAGGCAGAAGCCGCATCTGCTGAAGATAAGAAAACCAAGTAAAGATGGTCTCCAGCCTTGTCTCGCCTTGTGAGATTCGCTTGTTGGTCGGATTGGGCAATCCCGGTTCGGCCTACGATGGAACAAGGCACAACCTGGGGTTCTTCTTGTTGGATAATTATGTAAGCAGCAAAGGTGGAAGTTGGAGCCGCGACAGTAAGTGCAACGGATTATCGGCAGAAATTATGATAGCAAATAGGCAGAAAGTTTATTGTTTAAAACCGCAAACGTTTATGAATTTGAGCGGTAATGCGGTTCGTGCTTTCTGCGATTATCGAAAAATTATGCCTTCTTCGGTTTTGGTAATTTGTGATGATGTTTCGATTCCTTTCGGAAAATTTAAAGTTTCGACCATTCCTGGCAATGCGGGTCATAATGGCGTAAAAAGCATTTCGAATGTTTTGGGGAATGGATTTGCACGCTACCGCGTTGGAATAGGGATGAAGCCACAACAGATCCCCTTAGATGGTTTTGTTTTGGGACGATTTTCTGAAGAAGAATGTGCGCAGTTACCTAGCATTGCTCAGACTTTCAAAAATAATATAGAAGTCCTTATTGACAAAGGCGTAACAAAAGGGCTGAATTTTATAGAACGATAAGAAAATGAATAAAGAATATCAAGCAACGTTTATTTTGGATACGCATAAATGGCGTGAGCCTATTGAGGCATTGATTGAGCAAATCAAAGCCGTTATTGTTGAGATGGGTGCTGAGATCGAGGAGGTCAATGACATGGGAATCAAGCCGTTTTCTCGTTTCCCACGCAAAGACTTCGTTTCTGGACAGTATGTGTCCATCAAATGCAAAGCGGATGCTTCCTTTAACAAAGTTTTACAAGAACGTATCGGATTAAACCCGAACGTTAATCGTGTGATCGTAGAAAAAGTAGAAGCTTAATAATTTATGGCGTCTTATAACAAAGTCATGTTGATGGGGAACTTGGTACGCGATCCCGAATTGCGTGTCACCCCGAGTGGACTGGCGATTTGTCGTTGTACGATCGCATGTTCCCGTACGGTTCGTTCCGAAAAAATAGAAGGCGGTTCTCGCGAAGAAACAACGTTTGTTGACGTGGAATCTTTCGGGAAACAAGCAGAAACGGTTGCGAAGTATTTTACCAAGGGTAAACCGATTTTTGTGGAGGGTCGTTTGCGTTTGAATGAATGGCAAACACCTAATGGGGAAAAACGTAGCAAATTGCAAGTTGTTATGGAAACATTCGTTTTCGTTGGTTCTGGTAATGGTACCGCGCAACACGAAGCGAAAACCGAAGGTGGAGCTGCTCCGTTTGCTTACGACAAAGTAGAAACGAAGCCGGAGGCTGAAACGCCGTTCAACACTAACGACGACGAGGACGTTCCTTTTTAATTTAATATTTTAGAAGAGTATATTATGGCAAATGTAAAAGTTTTGTTGTTAAAGCCTGTAAAAAATCTCGGTGGAGAGGGTGAAGTTGTTTCGGTCAAGTCGGGATATGCACGTAATTTCCTATTTCCTAACCGCTACGTATTGCCGTTGTCGCGTGCTACCGAGCGTCAGATAGAAGCTTTGCGTAAAGCGCGCGCCATCCGTGAAGCTAAAGAGCTCGAAGAAGCCCAAGCTTTGGCAAAGAAGGTTGAAGCGGTTTCGTTGACGATTGCGGTAAAGACCGGTGAAGAAGGCAAGTTGTTCGGTTCGGTTTCCACAATGGATCTTTGGAAGCGTTACAGCGAAGAAGGTATCGAATTGGATAAAAGCGCTATCCGTTTGGCACATCCCATTAAGACTTTAGGACAGCACCACTTCCAGATTCGCTTGCACAAAGACGTTCATTTGGATCTGTCGGTTGAGGTTGTTTCCGAGAATCCTATCGCCTAAGTCTTGATTTATAAAGTCTGGCATGGCTGCTAAAGATATGCAATCAGGGAAGAGTCTTCGTGAGCCACCTTATAGCGTGGATTACGAACAAGCCCTGTTGGCAGCTTGTATGCTTGAAGGCGGACAGGATAGCTTGTCGAAATGCATTGACATGAAGTTGACGCCTTCGTCGTTCTATATTCCTGCGCATGCGGAAATCTTTAAAGCTTGTTTAGCGCTTTACAAAGCGGGTTCGCCGGTGAATGTTTTGACGGTTGGCGAACAATTACGCGTAACCGGAAAGCTGGAACGTATCGGCAATTATGCTTATCTGAATCAGGTTACCGATCGCATAGAAACCACAGCTCATCTGAGTTTTTATGCAAAAAAAGTCAAAGAACTGGAAATTGCACGCAATTTGGTTCGTTTCTTTATGACCGGTCTCGAAGATGCTTATAAGGGGATAGAAGATATCGATCAATTTTTGGAAACGGTCGAAAGTCGCGTTTTGGAAATTAACCAAGGACGCGTCGAAGAATCTGCAGTGGCCTTCGATATCCCCCTCGAGAAAGCCATGACGACGGTTCAGAAGCTGCTTGCTAATCGTGGCGATATCAGCGGAATTTCGAGCGGATTTTGCGATTTGGATAAGTTAACCAGTGGATTCCATCCCGCTGAAATGATCGTTTTGGCAGCACGTCCCTCCATGGGTAAGACCGCGCTGGCGTTGAATATCGCGGAATCGGTTGTTTTAGGGAAGACGCCCGTGCCCACGTTATTCTTTAGCTTGGAAATGAGCGCAGAGCAATTAGCCATGCGTATGGTTTGCAGTCACGGCCGGGTTGATATGGGAAAATTGCGCGACGGTTTTCTGGATAAATCTCAGCATAAACGTTTGGTAAGTGTTAGTGAAGAGCTCAAATCAGCACCGTTTTGGATTGATGAATCAAGCAATTTGACAATCTTGGAATTGAGAGCCAAAGCGCGACGCGTACATAATCAGCACCCGCTGGGATTGATTATTATCGACTACTTGCAGTTGTTGGCAGGAACGGATTCCAAAGCACCGCGTGAGCAGCAAATTGCCGAAATTTCGCGTGGCGTAAAAGGTTTGGCAAAGGAACTGAATGTCCCGGTTTTGGTGTTGAGTCAGTTGAATCGTGATTCCGAAAAAGAGCGTCGACAGCCGAGATTGTCGGACTTGCGTGAGTCGGGTTCGATAGAACAAGATGCGGATTTAGTTTTGTTGTTGTCTAAGCGTTTCAATGAGGATGGAACAGAAGAATTTGAGGGTAATACCATTTCGAGAGATTTAATCGTGGCGAAGCAACGTAACGGGCCGGTAGGCATCGTTCCTTTGCTTTATACCAAGCCCTACACACGATTTGAAAATTATACAAGAGAAAAAGAAGAACCGTTATGAAAAAGTTTTATATAGGATGCATTATTTTGACCCAAACGTTGTTGGGGATTGCACAAAATTTAGATTTTTTGGATGAAGGTACCTTTCGCATCAGGGACTTGAAGATAAATTTGTTAGAAAACAAAACCGTTTCCGAAAGCTATATTAGGGCGCATACGTCTTTCAAAGCGGGCGATATTATTCGTACCAGAGATTTAGATATGGGAACGAAGCAGTTATTTGAAACCGGTTGGGTAAAAGATTTAAGCTATACTTGTGATAAGGTTTCCGAAGAATCTGTGGATGTTGTTTTAAATATTGCGATTTGTCCGCGTGTTGAAAGTTTTTATTTCATTGGAAACAAAAATTTCAAAGATAATGCGCTCATTTACGAGATGAAATCGCGCATTCATGAACCGTTAAATCATCAACGATTACGATCGGATGCTCAACGCCTGGAAAAGTTTTACGCCAGCAAAGGGTACTGTCATGCTAAAGTGAACATTACTTCGAAACCTACGAAGGAAAATTACGCCAAAATCATAGTAAAAATAGACGAAGGTTTGCGCTTCAAGATAAAAGATATTCGGTTTGTTGGCATTCATGCTTTTAAAGAAAACGAGTTGATGGATCTTTTGCTCACGAAAACTTGGGGTATATTTTCTTGGTTTACCAAATCGGGGATTTACAGCGAAGATAAGTTGCAGCAAGACATTACTCAGTTGCAGAATTTCTATAAAAACGCCGGCTATTTGGATGTTGAACTTGATCGTTCGCGGGTAAAAGTAGAAGAAAATGGCGAAGCAATGCGCATCACTTTTTTGATCGAAGAAGGGGAGAAGTACGTCGTAGGCAACCTACAAGTGATTTCGGAAGAAGAGCAAGATCGCGAAGCTTTGTTGAAGTGCGTTGGGCTTAAAAAAGGTGTTCCGGCTGGGCCAGAGGCCATAGAACAAGCGTGTGAGTCTATCCAAGATTTTTATGGCAAGTATGGATTTGTGGATACACAGGTGGATGTCCAACGTGCTTTGGCAGAAAATAATGCCATCGATCTGACATTTCGTGTCACAAAAGGGCTGCAATATCGCATCCATTCTATTTATATTACCGGCAATGTGCATACGCAGGCGCGCGTTATTTTGCGTGAATTGAATTTGGCGCCAGGGGATATCTTGGATCGTAAACGTATGAAGCGTGCCGAACAACGTTTGCAAAACACGGGCTTTTTCAAGACCGTTTTGCTTACAACCGAGGATTGCAATGCGGCTTGCGAAAAGGATTTGAAGGTATCTGTTGAAGAAAATAAAACCGGTAGTGTATTTTTCTCGGGAGGATTGAATAGTGTCGAGAAATTTACGTTTGGTGTAACCTTAAGCCAAAACAATTTCGACTATAAGAATTCCAAAGATTATTATCGTGGCGCAGGGCAGAAATTCCAATTGGGAACCACAATCGGCCACAATTCAAATTCCATCGATTTATCCTTCGAAGAACCGTGGCTATTTGACCGTGAACTGCGGTTTGGTTTCAATTTGTTCCGGACTATGAATAAGTTCAGCAGCGATGATTTCAAAGAGCAGCGCATGGGTGGAGAAGTTTATTTGGGAAAGCGTCTGTTTGAGTTGGTTGAAGGAAAGCTTTATTATCACCTAGAACAGTTCAAGTTGACCGGTGTCGATGAGGATGTTTCGCAGGTGATTAAGGATGAACGAGGTTCGCGCATCATTTCGAAAGTCGGCTTTTTGATGGAACGCGATACGCGCGATAATTTGATTTATCCCACCAGAGGTTCGTATTTGGCATGGGATAACCAAGTTGCCGGCTTGGGTGGAAAAACCAAGTATTTCCGCACACGTGCCACGGCTGCTCGTTGGTTTTTGGTTAACCCGAATCATGAACAAACGCTGTTGATTGGCGGAAAAGCCGGAACGGTTCGCGGTTTCGGAAGCCAAGAGGTTCCATTGTTCGAACGCGAATTCTTAGGCGGACCGGATGATTTGCGCGGTTTTGATTACCATGAAGTGGGTCCGAAATCGGATGATAAATATAGAGAAAACATGGGTGGTCAGAATTTTGGATTTATCAAAACGGAATATTCTGTAAAAATGAATTCTATCGTTCGTGTCGTGGGATTTTTCGATGCCGGTGAAGTCAAGAAATTTGGTAAAATTGCAGCCGCCGCAAAATCCGGAGGTTTCAATAGCGACGCGGGAATTGGCTTAAGAATTCACATAATGGGTGCACCTTTTCGTTTAGATTTTGCTTTCCCTTTGCAAACAGATAAGTATAATAAGAAGAAAGCACCGGTAATTGCTTATTCGTTCGGTGTATCATTTTAGAGGAGAAATTTTATGGAAAAACAAATGTTGAAAAAATTAGGTTTGGGTGCCGGATTCCTGGCAGGATGCTTTGTTGCTTGTGCCAATGAAGCCAAAAATACGTATGTTGTCGATATGGCAAAGGTTTACGACAATTTTTATAAGACAAAACCTGCCCAAGAGAATTTTCAGATGTTGACCAAGCAAGCTCAAGATGAGTTTGAGAAAATGATGAATGAGGGCAAAACGCTTTTTGATGAACGCGAGGCCTTAATTAAAAAGATTAACAATCCAGCAAACTCCGAAGCGGTAAAGGAAGATTTGAAGAAGCAAATTACAACTTTGGAAGAAAAGATTAATAAGAAAGGCGAAGAGATAAATCGTTTCCGTCAAGAGAAGGATGAAAAGCTGGAACAACAGCGCCAGGCGATTTTGTCGGAACATTTTAAGGAAATCAACGCGGGTGTCGAAAGCTTGGCTAAGCAGAAGAATGCAGATATTATTTTGAACAAAGTAGGGCTTCTCTATTCGAAACCGGAATTTGACCTAACGGATGAAGTTATTCAAGCGGTCAACAAACCGGCAGGCAAAACGCACAAATCTACAGCAAAAGAAGCTGCGAAACCAGCGAAAAAGTAGTCTTACAGGAACCAAGAAAGGCAGATATCTATGCTAACCGTTAAGTATACATTCGAACAGATTGTAGCGTTAGTGTCCCCCTCAAAAGTTTTGGGGCAAAACACGCAAGCAACGCTAAAAGGCATTGCGGGTTTGGATAAAGCGACCGAGGGTGATATCTCTTTCTTGGGGAATTTGAAGTATAAAGCTGAAGTTTTTGCATCAAAAGCTTCAGTCATCTTGGTGCCTAACAATTATGTGGGTTCCCCACGCGCCGGACAAGTTTTCCTGCTGGTGGATAATCCTTCCAAGGCTTTGGATGCCATACTGCGCGATATTGAGTTGAAAACACGTCCCAAAGTTAAGCCAGGCATTCATCCTAGTGCGGTTATCGATTCCACCGCAAAGGTTTCTCCTAAAGCTCACGTCGGCCCTTTGTGTGTTATCGGTGCCCATTCAGTGGTTGAGGAAGGCGCTTGCTTAGTTGCTCAGGTCTACGTCGGCGAACACGTTTTGATTAAATCCGATACGACCATTTGTCCGCATAGCTCCATTTTATCGGAAACAGAAATCGGTCATCGCTGCTATTTGGATGCGGGGGTCGTTGTGGGGTCCTTGGGATATGGCTATGAAACTGAAAATGGCTGTCATTATCGCTCACCACAGTTGGGGCGTGTTGTTTTAGAGGACGAAGTGGATTTAGGTGCCAATACGACCATCGACCGCGCTCGCTTTGCAGAAACCCGAATCGGTGAAGGCACGAAGATTGATAATTTGGTACAAATTGGGCACAATGTAACCATTGGTAAACATTGCTTCGTGGTTGCGTTTGTCGGCGTTGCTGGAAGTACGCACATCGGTGATTACGTTGTTATCGGGGGTCAAGCCGGTTTGGCAGGCCATTTGAACATCGGTGATCATGTAATGATTGGTGCGCAATCGGGCATCTCGCATGATTTGGAAGAAAAGAGCTTCGTACGAGGTACACCTTCGTTGCCTTACATGCTCGCCCATCGAATCGATAATTTGAAACGTCGCCTGCCAGAACTTTTCAGGCGCGTTGACAATATCGAAAAGACGTTTGCTTACCTAACACAGGACGCTACCAAGTCTTGCTTCCTAAAAAAAGAGTAGTTTTGGGTCGATAATTGCAAATCCTCGGTGTACATGATAAAACCTGAGGGGCGCGCTGTTTATGAATCGCTCACAGCTGTTTTTCATTCTGAACGACCAAGAATGGTTTGAGTGCATGCCGTTACAAAAAGGCGTACTTCCGGTGCATGTGATCCATACGCGTTTTCAGAACGGTGAATTTGCCGTTCGTTTTATTGAGGAGGTTGCCCATAAAAAGGTCTTTTTGTTGAAACGATTTTCTTCCCATGTCCACGAAGATATCTTTGAATTGCTGCAATGCGTCGATACGCTGCATCGAATGGGCGCCCAAAGCATAACGCTGGTATTGCCTCATTATCCTTACGCACGTCAAGACCACAGCGCTGTCAACGAATCCAAAGGCGGCCTGCTCTTAGCGAAAATACTGGCAAATCTCGGTGTCAGCAAAATCGTTACCATCGATATGCATGCTCCGGAACAGCTTCGCGATTTTCCGCTAAAAGTTGTAAATTTAACTACGGAACGTTTTTGGGCGAATTATTTGCGTGCTTTGGGACATAATAGCAACGAAATTCAGATGGTTGCAGCCGATAAAGGGGCTGTTTCACGAGCCCAACAGATCGCTTCCGCCCTGAATTGTTCTTGGGGCTATGTCCATAAACGACGTTATGCCGATGGCGAAGTGCAAGTGACGGAAGTTTCTGGCTTTTGCCCCGAAAAACAAACATTTCTCGTAGATGATTTGATCGATACCGGATGCACCCTTATTGCCGCCGCACAAGCTTTGAGGAATTTAAGTCCTCAGCCCATAACCGCGTGCATTACCCATTGCCATTTAACAACACGCCTGCTTTCCCGCTTAACCGCCCATGATATTTCGCAACTCATCATAACGGATACGCTAAAACAACCTTCGTCTGCACAAACCCAAAAAAGGAAGGTTACCCTACTAAACATACTTCCCATGTTGTTAGAAGGATTGTGAACGTCCTAAAGTGTCGCTATATGAACTAGAAGAGGCATCCTTGAGAGATTTTTTGTAAAAAATCCCTCAAACTCCCTTAAAACTTTCATTCATTTTGCAACCGTGTTGCAAAATTATGGAAGTTTTTGAGGGTTTAAGGGAAGCTTTTTTCAAAAAGTTCCCTTGCGCTTTACGCTTTATCTCACTTTCTACCTTAAAAAAACTGTCAAAGAACAAACTTGCGCTTATGCTGACATCAAAGCTCCGCCGTTGCCGCTTCTCCGCAGAAAACCGGCCTCAACATTCCGCCTTAGTAGCTCACCAAACGCGCTTTTTTACAACGTCCGCCTACGTCCATCCGCTGCTGAACCTAAGAACAACCTCATACCACCACAACTGCCTGCACGTTCCCCAGCAAACACGCTCTAACAGATACCCGCAAACCACCTTGCGAATTCCCAACAAGCCACCGCAAACTCGTTCAAGAACATCATACCACGATAATTGCCGACGTTTTCCCCAGCCGGCACGCCCAAACTGATACTCGCAAACCACGCTATGAATCCCCAACAAGTCACCGCAAACCTGTTCAAGAATCCCGCTTCCCAAGCGACTTTTACGCCCAAAATCACCAAAACAACTCCACAAACAAGTGCCCATTAATTTACAGCGTGCCATATTATGCATTATGTATTTTTGTTTGTCAAGTAGTTTTTTTAAAAAAAATTGAATTTTTTTTTGTAAATCCGCTAACCAAACGGGTTTGGGAGGATTTTAGTAGGCAGTTTTTGAGAGATTTTTTGTAAAAGCTCTCCCAAAGCAGGGCAGCGGCCCTGCACCCCCGTCATTTTGCAACAATGTTGTAAAATTATGAAAGTTTTTGAGGGTCCAAGGGAAGCTTTTCCCAAAAAGTTCCCTTGCGCTCTACGCCCACCTTATGATTAATAAACTATCCGTAACACGGCCTAACGTATAATATATTATACATTAATCGTCTTGTGCCTTGAGCGCTCCTTCGTAAAAATTACCCACCAAGCCGTTTTGGGAGGATTTTAATAGGCAGTTCTTGAGAGATTTTTTGTAAAAGCTCTCCCAAAGCAGGGCAGCGGCCCTGCACCCCCGTCATTTTGCAACACTGTTGCAAAATTATGGAAGTTTTTGAGGGTCCAAGGGAAACTTTTTTCAAAAAGGTCCCTTGCGTTATAGGCTCACCTTATGATTAATAAACTATCCGTAATGCGGGCTAATGTATAATATATTATACGTTAGCTTTTGTGCCTTGAGGAATTTTTTGTAAAAAATCCCCCGAAATTGTGGTGTTTTAATTCATGTAAACATACTTTAGATTCGCATTTCGTTTCGTTCTTTTCAAACTTTTATCTAGAGGTTGCACTTCAAAGTTGAACTTACATGTTTCGAAGTTGAAGTTGTAAAAAAATAGAAAAAATGCTTGCACAAAAGGTATAGTTCTTTACCTTAAGTTAAAAAATATCATTTTTTATGTCACGCATTTGTTATATAACAGGTAAAAAGCAGGTTATCGGTTCCCGTATCAGCCGCAAAGGTCAATCGAAGAAGAGCGGTGGTATTGGTACGCACGTTACCAAGAAAGTTAAGCGTATTTTTAAGCCCAATTTGCAACGTGTTAAGATTATGTTGCCGAACGGTCAAGTTCGCCGCGTTTGGGTTGCTGTGAAAGCAATTAAGGCCGGGTTGGTCGAGAAATTGATCTAGCAGGGGGCCTTCGGCAGGTTCGAAGGGACGTAAGTGCGTGTATGTGAAGCTCTGAAGTCTTTGGTGGATTTTTTCGCGAGAAAGTCCATAGAGACACCCAAGACGGATGCAGAGCTTCTTTTGGCGTTTGTACTCAAGTGTAAACGCCTCGATTTATTCCTCAATTACGAACGTGAGCTTTCCAAGAATGAGCTTGAGCTTTTGCGTCGCTTAAGTGTTCGTAGAGGGCATCGAGAGCCGCTGCAGTATTTGCTAGAATCGGTTGATTTTTTTGGCCAAACGCTGAAAGTAGATGCGCGTGTGCTCATTCCACGACCGGAAACAGAAGAGCTTGTTTATCAGATCCAGCAACGTTTGCAGGGGAGGGTAGTGCAAAAAGGGTTGGATCTGGGAACCGGAAGTGGTGCCATCGCCATTGCCTTAACGGCATTAGGATGTTGCAAACAGATGGTCGCAGTAGATGTTTCACCGGAAGCGCTGGATTTGGCTTATGATAACGCTGCCGAAAATAATTTGACCGAACGGATACGATTTGTTTGTTCCTCTTGGTTTGAAAAGGTAAGTGGGACGTTCGATTTTATTGTGTCGAATCCGCCGTACTTGACCGAAAAAGAATTTCAAGAGGCTCAGCCGGAAGTTCGCGTCTTTGAACCCAAGAGTGCCTTGGTTGCTGCTGAAGATGGGTTAAAAGATTTGAAGCAAATACTGAAAGATGCGGTAGAGCACTTGATCCCTGGTGGTTTTGTGGTTTGCGAGACGGGTTTAAATCAGCATAAAATTTTGAAAGAATATGCTTTTCAATGTGGTTATAAACGTGTAAATTCAACACAGGATCTAACGCATCGGGAGCGTTATTTTTGGGCTTGGTTAAACTAAATGAAGCGGATATTACTGAAGTTAAGCGGAGAGTTTTTACAGGGAGACCAAGGTGTTTGGTCGAAGGATAAGGTGGATGCCATTGTACAGCAGATAGTGCGTTTATGCAGGGAAGGTGTTCAGGTGGCGCTCGTCATCGGTGGTGGGAATATCTTCCGTGGCGGTAGAAATGGATTCGATTTTGAGCGGAGCGAAGGTGATGGCATTGGTATGGCGGCAACCTGCGTAAATGCGTTGTTTTTGAAGGCTTGTTTGCAAAAATGTGGCCTGAACGCGGTGATTTGTGGAAAATTTTTAAATGGTGCAGATATCGTGAATTTGAGCGCACAAGAACTTCAGGAGCGTTTGAATAAAGGGCAAGTCGTTATCTTTTCGGGCGGAACGGGTTACGCCTACTTTTCAACCGATACTGCAGCTGCCTTGCGTGCGATTGAGATTAAGGCGGATGTATTGTTGAAAGGTACGAAAGTGGATGGCGTTTATGACAAAGATCCGGAGCGTTACCAAGATGCCAAAAAGTTTGAAAAATTGACCTATAAAGAGGTATGCGAGCATCATTATGGTATTATGGATGCCAGCGCTTTTGCATTATGTTGTGAACAAAAAATGCCCATTTTTATCTTTAACTTAAACCAAAAAGATGCTATATATAATGCAGTGCATCATACCATTAACGGAACTTTTATACAGGAATAGATTATGCTAGATTTCAATCGTTTTTTGAAACAGGTCGGAGACAACATGCAGAAGTCGGTGGATCACACGCTGCGACAATTCGGTACGTTACATACCGGCAAAGCCTCGCCTCAGATGCTGGAAAATGTTGTGGTTGAAGTCTATGGTTCGAATATGCGTTTGAAGGATATCGCATCTATCACGACACCCGACGCAAGAACTTTGAAGGTACAACCGTGGGATAAAGCGAATTTGAAGGCGATTGAGAAAGGAATTCTCGTTGCCAATTTGGGGATTCATGCGACGATTTTTGGTGAATTTGTCCATTGTCCACTGCCGGAATTGAGCCGCGAACGTCGTCAAGAATTAGCGAAGTTGGCAGGTAATATGGCGGAAGAAGGTAAAGTTTCTGTTCGTGGATGTCGTCGTGATGCCATGGAAGCGGTTAAAGCGGAGAAGAAAGCCGGGACTTGTTCTGAAGATGATGTAAAAAAATTGGAGAAGGAAATCCAAAAGCTTACCGACAAATACGTTGAAAGCGTCGAAAAGATTCTGGAAGACAAAACCAAAGAGTTAACAACGATGTAAATTTAAGCGCGGCGCCGTGGCGCTCCTTTCCCTTAAGGCGGGTCTACGGGAGATAAAACGTTGTAAAAGCATAAACCCTAAGAGAACTTTTTGAAAAAAGTTCCCTTAAACCCTCAAAAACTTTCATAATTTTGCAATAATGTTGCAAAATGGCGAGGGTGCAGGGCCGCTGCCTGCTTTTAAGGGAGTTTGAGGGATTTTTTACAAAAAATCCTTCAAAAACGTAATGTTTCTAGCTTATGTAGGCACAGTCTAGAATACGAAGTAAAATGGCGGATATGCGTTATTGAGTCTTTGTTTATTTTGAAAATTTCAGAAAAGTAGAAAAAAGAAGAGCTTATTTCTTGGAGATAAGTTGTAATTCCGTTGAAACTTCCATTTCTTCGAGTATTTTCCTGATTTTTTCTCCTTCGTTAACGAGGGCTTCATGAAACCGTTCAGATTCGGAATCTTCATGTAACATAATACGTTCTTCTACCCAGCTTAACGTAAGTTTAAAACATTCCAAAACGTACTTGTTTTTAGGCAACTTGCCTTTTTGGTAGAACTTGTATAACGCATGCGTTAATTTCCCAATGTCAGCGAACTGGTATTCTCCCATAAAAAGCAAAGCCTCTTGTCGACTATCCAAAGTGCCCACATCGAGTGTATACAAATTTTTTTGTGTATCGGTAATGGTATTTTCAAGGTATGCTCTTATCTGAGGATCTAATTTAATGTATTTTGGGGTGCAACAACTGAGACAGCTACCGGCATGTATTTCTATTGAAGGTAGAAAAATTAAAAGAAAATACAACAAAAGTTTTCCCACAGTAGAACGATTATCTCAAATTTTTTTATAAAAACAACTCAATTTTTTTTAAAAGATGCCGATATATATCTATATGAAGGCTTCAAAAATATTAAGTTTAGTTTTAATTCCCAGTGTTTTCGGGCTATCGTTTGGTATTTGTTCCACGATATCGCAAAAAGAAGATGTGGGTGTAGCTGAGCAAAAAGCGTTAGAAGTTATCAATACTTCCACGAACATGGGATTTTTGTTAAAAGCGCAAAAGGCACTAGAAATCCGTAAGTATGACCTCAGCAACGCAAAGCGCGATCAGGTACCGATAATAATGCCTGCCAAAAGGTACAAATCAAAGATTTCTGATAAACGACCTCCGATGGAAGCGCCTTGTTGCAAATGCCCGAAATGCTGTGAAATTGAAAATTCTGTAAAGGATTTTCAGCAAAAATAGATTTGTTATGTGCTTAAGTGGTGAAATGCTGCTCAAATTTCACCACACCATTTAAATAGAGTGAAACTAGAAGTGCAATTTTCCCCACAGATAGCATGGTTACAGCATTTTTTATCTCTATACTTATTTTTTGCAGGAAGTTGAAACCCAGAAAGCGCGCTCACCTATTCAGAAACCCGATGTTCAACGACGAAGTGTATTGCAACTGGCGGGATGGACGAGACTCGAACTCGCGACCTCCTGCGTGACAGGCAGGCGTTCTAACCAGCTGAACTACCACCCCGCGCTCAATTACAAAGATAAGAGTAAATGGTACGTGTTGTGTGTCAATACTTTTTGTCAAAAATGTAAGCTTATTTTTAAGGAATTAAGAACTGTACAGGTAAGGTACTGTTCTAGACTTTATCTGACGCAAAGCGAAGAAGACCACGGGTCACACCTGTGGGTATTTATTCTGAAGAATGAATCATTTTGACACACCATAGAACCTCAGGTCCCAACAAAGTGGACATTTTGAGCAGAATCATTTTGTCCCGTTTCCTGACTTATCGCTCTGGGGTAGCGTTAAACTTCCCACAATATTGGGAAGAGTGTCGACAAGTTTTTTGGCCGCATCGAAAGCAGTGCTAGATTCGTCATAAGGAAGTTCAATATTTTTTAGCTCAACTACACCATTTTGAGCTTTAGTTGGTTCCTTTGTCCCGTTTCCTAGGTTTGTTTCTGAGATAACTTTCGGTGAGGTATCGGGTTTCGCTTCGGTTTTTCCTATTAGCTGACTTGCAGCGTTGTTTACAGCTTGTACTGTATCCCAAATATTATGAATATCTTCTCCAGGTTGGGGATTTTCCAAATCTTTGATGACCTTTTCCACCTGGGCCTTTAGATCTTGTGGCGTGGCTTTAGGGCTACCAAGCTGTACTATTCCACTAGTGATACTATTTAGCACTTTTTGTTTGTGTCCGGTAGCTGTTTGGGTAGCTGTTTGTGTAGCTGTTTGGGCCTCCTCAATTAGGTCCTGGATTGTATTATTGAGGGTTTCCGAATTCGACGGAGTTTTTCCTATTTCTTTTTTATCTCTATCTGTTTGGACTTTATCTTGTTTGGAGTTTGGTTGTAGTCCAAACTTATCATTTGAAGTATTAGCAGCAGGAAGATCTTTTTCTAGAGTTTGTGTTTGGGGTGCCTGGACATGGACATTGATCGTCACTTGTTGTGTTGATTGATTTGATGTCGATTGTCCTTTAGTGGGTTGTTGTTCTGTTGTCGCAGCTGAGCCTTCTGAAGCTTGACCGGGTACTCCTTTTGCGGAAGTTTCAGGTTTACTTTGTGTTGCTCCAGTTGCAGTTTCTGAAGAAGAAGGATCATTGGTTTTAGCTGCATCCGTCGGATTTGTTTGTGTAGCAGCTTCTGCGGAAGTTTCAGGTTTGTTTTGTGGTTGTGTTACATCAGCCTTTTGGTTGGGTTGCTTAACCGTCATTCCTAAATATGTAAAGAAGCCGTTCCATAATTTATTTTCAGCATTTTTACGTTGGGGGTCATCTTCATTGCTTTTTTCGAGAACGTCGCCTAAACTTGTGAACGGGATATAACGTTTGTATTTTTCCTCTATTCTACTCTTTGCGGCGTAATCAGACCAATTTTCCAAGATGGGATGCTCGTCTTTTTTAGCTGAGACACCATTCTTTTCCTCACCTTCATATATGCATGAACAATTGATCTTTAAGGTATCCAGTTTTTTGTTACCGCAAAAAACATCGATTTTTGCGTAGATTTCTTTGTCTTCTTCTTCAGAAGGTAATATTATTTGGACTTTATTCCCATTGTCTGCGTAATAAATTCGGAACATTGCTCCATCTTTTAGAAATTCAGGTACCTTTCTTAGGTCCTCTGGATTGATAGATATAGGTGTGTTTGTTCCTGAAGGTTGGAATGCTTTGTTTACTTCTTCCTTTAGTTTTCCCAACGCATCTGCAGAGGTGTCACCAAATTTACCAGAGACCTTCATGTCGAATCTTCCCGTTTCTTTATCAACGCATATCTTCCCCTTTAAATTAGCTTTATCGATTGCCAATGGAGAAAAACCGAATTTCGTAAAATTGATATTGTAATTTTTGTCGATATATCCTTCCTTCATCCATTCCTTGAGGGTTCCTAAATTACGATTTTTTTGCTCAGATGATAATTCTTTTTTAGGTTCTGGGAAAAGGCATTCCTTAATGGTATTAAGATGATTATCGGTTGTCTCAGGACAATGTGCTTTAAGTATAGGAATATCTTCCGTATTTTTTTGTGTTTCTGTTTTAACTTCCTCAGAGCTTTGAGTGCTTTCTGGCTTTTGTTTCGGAGGTTTTAATAGATTAATGGCAGCTTCGTTTTCCTCAAATAATCCCGATAAATCTTCAGGTATTTTACTGCCATGTTCTCCGATAAGTAACGCTAGTTCTTGACCTTGTTTGACTAGTTCAGTAGTCAATTGCTTTTTTAGTGTTGTTGGTCCTGTTGATGCTTGTGAATCAGTAGTCAATTGCTTTTTTAGGGCATCTGTTGGCCCTGTTGATGCTTGTGAAGGTTCTAAACTATCTAATGCTGTTTTTATCGCAGGAATGTTGTCCGATAACAAAGATTTGTCAGGAATTTGTATAGATGTATCTCCTATTTTTAGGGTTCCGCCTTTTAAAAGTAATTGTTCCAATGTAGAGGTAGTTCCCTCCCCTACCTGATGCCATTGCCATTTATTATTAACATTCTTGAGTTCAAATTCTGAATTCGCGCCATCCGGTTTCCAACTAATAGACATAACAACCCTATTCTAGCACCTGTCTAAAGCAATAGCAAGCGAAAAAGGATATGCGGAATATTAAGCAACGCCCCCCCCAAAAAAAACGGAGTCCGGGAGGTTTAGCGAAAATTATCTCCAAAACAGGGAGCTAAGAGGGCAAAGGCCTATTCGGCTGATTTTTCAGCGGGAACGATTGGTGCATCCGGTAATGCGGTCAAAGGCTGTTCGGCTTTGACTTCGGTGGTGATAGGTGCCAACTCCTGCGCATCAACATTGTGATGGTGCTGATAAATCTGCGCTAAGGTTAAGAATAAAGTAATAATAAAGAAAGCGATAATGCCATATACTGTCCAGCGTGTCAAAACGGTCGAAGCTTCACCACCGAATGCCGATTCAGCAGCACCGCCACCTAAAGCAGCTCCCATACCGGCATTTGCACTCGGTTTCTGCATCAATATCAATAAAACCAACCAAGCACACAAAAGAACTAATGTTATCGAACCAATAGCAATGAGAAATGTTAACATAACTGGAACTATACCATCAGTTCGCTCAAGAAAGTTCAAGCAAAAACTGAAATTATTTAACGGTTTTTGCGATTTTATTGGAATATCTATATATAAGCTAATGTGTTGCAATTTTGAAGGATTTTTTGTAAAAAATCCCTCAAACTTCCTTAAAACTTTTTCTTATTTTGCAACATTGTTGCAAAATCATGAAAAGTTTTTGAGGGTTTAAGGGAAGCTTTTTTCAAAAAGTTCCCTTGAATTCCGCTATCATTTTTGGCACGAAAATTGCTCAAATAGGTAGTGTCATGACAGGCATATCGGAATCGTTAGGGGCTAATTATGTTTTAGCGAAGAAGCAAATGGATGTGGTGAGTTTGCGGCAGAAGGCACTGAGTGCCAACATTGCAAATTCGCAAACACCACATTATAGGCGGCAAGATGTTGATAAAAATTTTGAAAGTCATCTTGCAAATCTTTTGGAACAAGGTGCTGTGGGCGAATTTGAGGATGCGCATGCAGTTTTGAAAACCGATTTAACGGGTTCTACCAATGCTTCGGGTAATAATGTTGAGTTGGATCGTGAATTGCTGCTCATGAATGAAAACAATTTGCGGCATCAATTCTTGTTAAAAGTTGCTGAAGATACGTTTAAAACAACCCGCAGCGCTATCACGGGAAATCCATTCTAAATAAGGAATCGTTATGTCTAATCTAATTTCTGGGATTGAAATGTCAGCAAATGCCTTAGCTGCGCACAAATTGCAAATGCGGCTTATTTCTGAAAACATTGCGAACGCACAAACGACGAAAGCTCCCAATGGGAAACCCTATCAAAGGAAGGTTCCGGTTTTTGAAAGCCTATTGGATGAAGAAGGTGTTTCCTCGGTTCATGTAAAGAGTATAAGAACCGACAAAACGCCTGGTGATGCGGTTTATAATCCAGGACATCCGCATGCGGATAAAAACGGTATGGTTCAAATGCCCAACGTAAAGATGTCGCAGGAGATGGTGGATATGATGGTTGCTTCTCGATGTTACGAAGCCAATTTGAAAGCTTTCAAGATTTCTCAAACCATGGCGCAAAAAACATTACAAATTGGCAAGTAATATGCTGCATGTAAGGTGAAGGAAAATTTTTATGGAAATAGGAAAATTGGGAAGTGGTTCGTTGTTTCAGACGGGATTAACCGGTATACGCCCACCGTTGCATACGGAAACGCAAAAGGCTTTAGATGCTGCTAAACAGAATCTAGCGGAAGTCTTAGGGGCTGTACAACCTAACCAAGTAAAGATTGGTGGCATTGCAGATTCGAAAGCGATTCCGGATCCAGTTCGCGTAGAAAAGCCCATCGAAGAATTTGTCAATTGGGTGGACAATAAGCAGCATGTTGCTCAAGAAACCACGTTTGATGTTTTAAGTGGGAAGTCGGATAATTTGCACCAAAGCGTTCTTGCAACACAAGAGGCTGGTATTGCCTTTACGCTATTGCTTGAGGTAAGGAATAAGTTGGTAGATGGTTTCCGAGAACTGACCCGCATGTCCATTTAACACATAAACCATGCAAACATTTGTAGAACAGATTAAAATCTTTTGGCAACAATTGAGAGCCGGACAGAAAATGTCTTTGTCGGCCTCCATTTTCGCAATTTTCCTGGGTTTTTCTATTTTCTTATATTGGATTAATCGTCCACAAATGCAGCTCTTGTATGGTGGGGTATCTGCAAAAGATATGGCAGAGATTGTCGCGCTTCTTGAGGAACAAGGGGTGCCTTATCAGCTAACCAACGGCGGCCATTCCGTTTTGGTTCCCCAGAAGTCGGTCTACAATATTCGTATGAATTTGGTTGAGAAGGGGGTTCCGACCGGTGCGGGTGTAGGTTACGAAATTTTTGATAAAAGCTACGTGGGAGTTAGTGATTTCATGCAGAAAACCAATTACCTGCGTGCATTACAGGGGGAATTGTCGCGGACGGTAGCTGAACTGAATGGCGTACGCAATGCACGCGTTATGATTGTTATGCCGGAAAACAAGCTGCTTTCGAGTCAAGCCAACATCCATCCAACCGCTTCTGTTTTTGTCGATACCGGCAGCAATAATCTACCCGAAGCCGCGGTTAATGCGATCCGTTCTTTGGTGGCCAACTCGGTTGAAGGGTTGAAGTTGGATGATGTTAGTGTTGTGGATAATCATGGTAAGGTTTTGTCGGAAGATTTAGCCAAGACAAACGGTATCGGCTTAGCTTCTTCGCACATTCGGATGCGTGAAAATCTCGAAAATTATTTTAGTAAAAAGATAGAAACGATGTTGCATTCTGTTTTGGGTGTCGGACAGGTAGTTGCACGTGTTTCAGTTGATTTGGAAACGAATACGACCACGATTGTAGAAGAGAAATATGATCCGGAAAGTCAGGTCATTCGTACCCAAACATTCCAAGAAAATTCTTCATCTAATAATGAATCTAACGCAACCCAAGGTCCAACCGCTGAACGTGAAGCGGTGGGTGGACAAGCAATCGAATCGAATTCGGTTGAAACGCGAAAAAACAAGACCATTTCTTATGATATCAACAAAGCGACGCGAGAAATTGTTGAAACACCAGGCAATATAAAACGTATGTCGGCAGCCGTCTTTATTGCTCAGCGCACGGATCCCAAAAATGAAAAAAATTATTTGTCTCGATCTGAAAGTGAGCTGAATTCGTTAAAATCGATGATCGCAAACGCTTTGGGTATTGAAGATTTGAAGTATGTATCGATTCAAGAAGTTCCGTTCAATAACGTAAATCTTTTTGAATCCAATATAGATAAAAACGCTTTCGAAACGCAAATGATGGTTTGGGAACCTTGGGTGAAAAATATTTTAGCGATCGCTTGTTCTATCGGGCTATTTGGAATCTTTTTAAGGATGATAAAGAAAACGCGTCCTTTTGTAAATCCCAACGAAGCAAGTAGGGCAAAGCGCGAACAAGAAGCCATCGTACCGACGCCGGAAATGCTTAATCTTCTTATACAACAAAAGCCGGATAATGTAGGGACAGCGCTTCAAAATTGGATCGCTAAAGATGAGAAAGCGTCATGACACAAACGGATTCCATCGATTATGAAAACTTAAGTAAGCTCGAGAAATTGGCTTACTTGTTTGTTGCATTGGGTCCCGATGCTTCAGCGCCCTTACTTAAACGAATGGATGATGCCGTTGTCGAACAGGTTTGTAAACGTATGTCGGAAATCCATGTTCTGCCGGTTGAGATAAAAAAGAAAATTATTACGGAATTTTCTTCGATACTTTTCAAAAAAATAGGTGATACATTAAACGATGAGGCACAAGTAAAAAAGTTACTTTCTTTGGCGCAAGGAGAAGATAAGGCCAAAGAAACCTGGGATCATGCTTTGCAGGATCCGGTTCGTGCGCAAATGGCTAAATGGTTTGAAAGTACGGAAACATTGAAGTTATTCGATACAATCAAAAACGAACAAGCGCAAACCATAGCATTCATTTTTACGTGTGTTCCGCCCAAAAAGGCGACCGAATTGCTCGCGTTATTCCCGCAAGAGCAGCAAGAATCTATCCTGGTTTCATTGGGGACAATGCAAGCAATCCCTAGCGATCGCATGGCAGAAATTTTGCAGACTTTGCAGGGGTTAACGACGGAGGAAGAGGTAAAGGTACCGACGGTGCAACAGGTTGAGATTGAGGGCGGTCCAGCCTCCGTGGCGAATTTGCTCAATTCATTGAATAAGGAGCAGAAAAAAGGATTGCTTGAAAATTTAGAGAAAAAGGATGATGCATTGGCGAAATCGGTTCAAAAGTATCTATTCACCTTTGATGATTTACTGACGTTGAAGAAGGAAGACGTCCAAAAGATTATTCGGGAAGTCGATACGAACGATTTGGTCTTGGCGTTAAAAGGAGCTTCCAAAGAGCTATTGGGATTGATTTTGAAATCTATGTCCAAGCGTGCTGCGGAATCTTTAAAGGAAGAATTGGAAAATTTGGGACCAGTGAAAGTTAGAATGGTCGAAGGGGCTCGCGATAAGATTGTGGCGGTGGTCCGGCAAATGGAAATGAACGGTCAATTAGTTTTGGGGGACGGTGACGATGAGCTTATGTTGCCATAGAATTGCATTTTACCATTCTAGACCTGCCGGTATCCGATTCGAATATTTTGGAGCGCCTTCTGTTTATGGACAGGAGGCCCAGAATACGTTGCGGCAGTGCGAGGAAAAGCATCAGCAGGAATTGGATAAGTTGCATAACGAAAACGAAATTCAAATTCGGCAATTGAGTGAGAAGTTATCTAATGCGTATAATGTTTGGTTGGAAGATATGCAGCAGCAAATCCCTGGGTTTGTGCTTAAATTGCTCAATTTAATCATTCCTAAAGTGCAAATAACACAAGAAAGCTTATCGGAACTTATTTTGCCTTTATTGGAAAAAACTTCCGAAGATCAGAACCTTATTGTACATATTTCACAAGAAAATCAGCCTTTTTTGGAAGAATTAAAGGATAAATTGGGGGCTTCTTCAAAAATTACATGGACGGTTGATTCTGCTCTAAAATCGGGAGATGTTGTGTTAGAAACACCCTCAGGGAGTTTGGATAATCGCCTTCAAAGTCGTCTAAAAACGCTTAAAAATCGCTGGGCACACTATTCGGCATGAGCACACTTCAAACAACGTTATCCCACTTGTATTCTCTCGTTGGGGATATTCCGCTGCATTGCAACTGTGGTAAAGTTTGTAAGCTTGGTGGTTTAGTGGTTGAATCGGAAGGCCCACAGTGCGCTTTGGGGGATATCGTTACACTTTATTCCAAAGAAAATGTACCTTTGGTTGATGCGGAAGTGATCGGTTTCCAAGGCCCGCGCGTGCTTCTAATGCCATTAGGAGAGCAACACGATATCGCTTATGGATGCCATGTTGTTTTGTCCAATTATAAGAAAGCGGTTCCTATTGGTGATGTTTTATTGGGACGTGTCATAGGGCCACTGGGAACGCCTTTAGACAATAAGGGACCTTTGAAATGCAATTGGGTAGAGCATTTTCATTCAAAAATTCCGGATGCCTTTAAGCGTCCTGTTATCGATAAGGCATTCGAGACTTCGGTGAGAGCTATCGATACATTTACGCCCATTGGCTTGGGACAACGTATGGGGATTTTTGCCGGTAGTGGCGTGGGTAAGTCAACGCTTTTGGGTATGTTGGCCAAAAATTCCGAAGCAGATATCAATGTTTTGGCGCTCGTGGGAGAACGTGGTCGAGAACTGAACGAATTTATTACGCACGACTTGGGCGAATCGGGATTGAAAAAATCCATCGTCGTCGTTGCAACCTCTGATATGGCGGCGCCTTTACGCGTTCGAGCGGCATTTTTAGCTACCTATATTGCAGAATTTTTTAGAGATTGTGGGAAAAATGTTCTGTTTATGATGGATTCGGTAACCCGTTTTGCCATGGCGCAGCGTGAAATCGGATTGTCTTTAGGAGAACCACCGACCACGCGTGGTTATCCACCTTCGGTATTTGGTCTCTTGCCCAAATTGCTGGAGCGCGCCGGACGTACGCCGCAAGGTTCCATTACCGGCTTTTATACTGTATTGGTGGAGGGGGACGAGTTTAACGAACCTATTTCGGATGCGGTGCGCAGCATATTGGATGGTCATATCGTTCTTTCGCGACAACTTGCAACTGCGAACCATTTTCCTGCGATCGATGTTTTGGAAAGTATCAGTCGTGTTTCTCGCAATGTTTGTACCGATTCAGAACTCGAAACGACATCTTTGGCACGTAATCTGCTAGCTTTGTATCGTAAAAACGAAGACCTTATTACCGTTGGAGCTTATTCGGAAGGTTCCAATGCGGAATTGGATCGGGCTGTACAGAAGCATGGAGGTATACAACAGTTTTTGCGGCAAGATTACAGTGAAAAGGCATCAAGGAACGAAAGTTTTAGCCAATTATCCGAGCTGTTGAAATGAAATTAAAATTTAAATTACAAGCTTTGTTGCTGTTGAAACGTCAACGGCAAGAAAGTACGTTGTTGCAATACGCGCGTGCGGTACAGCAGAAGCATACTGTACAACAAAAATATAAGGCATTGCAGGGGCAATTGAAGGCTTGTGAAGATTGGGTGGCTCAAGAAAAAAATTTTTCAGGTCAACAGCACATCATGCAATTACAACAGTTGGCTCGCCTTAATATTTCTTTGAAGAGCGTCGAAAACCATTTAAAGGTATTGGAACAGGAAGAACAAAAGCGCCTGCATGAGTACTTGATTGCCAAGAAGGATGTGGCTGTTTTAGAGAAATTACAGGAAAAATCACGGCAGAGGCTTTTACAGACGTACGCAACGCTGGATGGTCTTGAAAATGAAAATTGGGTACAAGCCTTTTATAGAAAAATTGTATGAAGCAAAATTGGATTAGCTTTTTCTTATCATTGATACTTTTTTTGAGTGTGCAAAGCGCTTGTTTATTCACAAAAACAAACATTTGGTTAGCTCAATTTATCGTCGTTAAGCAGCAACAAATTCAGAGAATTTTGGAAGAACAGCAACAAAAACGGGCTGAAGCCTTGGCTAAAAAAGAGAAGGAAAAGAATAAGGTTAACCTCTGGGATAAGCAGGTCAAAGATTTTACGGGTCTGTTAGCTCAATTGAAGTCGGCAAAAGATCATCAGGAGATGCGAGAGCAACAGCTGAATGCCTTCGAAGATCAATTAAAGAATGAACGCGAGGCGTTGAATGTGCTTAAGCAATCGATCGAAATTTTACAATCGGAATTGGAACGTCGTTTGGTAAAGGTTCAGGAATCGGAGATGAAAAATCTGAAAACTTTGGCAGAATCGTACACAAACATGACGCCGGAATCGGTTGCTAAAATTTTCGAGGAAAGCGAAGAAACTTCTGTGATTAAGATTATGCATTTTTTGCCTCCGGAAACCTTAGGAGCCATTTTGCAGGTCATGTCAAAAGAAATTTCGAAGGATGAAAAGGCGGGAGCCAAGATTAATCATTTGTTGGAAAGTTTCCGTTTGAGTGAGGAGGTAAAAAAGTGATGAACCCGTTATTATTGATAAAAAATTTGTCCGAACCTAAGGCTATGTCAAATGTAAGCGGTGGTATGCTTGATAAATGGCTGAAACGGTCAGGTACGGATGAAAAAACGAATGATTTCGGGAAAATCCTAAAACAGCGGGATCAACAAGAAAAGCCCTCCAAACGTTCGGAAAATTTTTCACAGTCAGATAAAAAACTCGAAACCCGAAAAGAAGTTGCGGAGCGTGAAGATGAAAATGTCCGCGAAAGACCAGAACGTGAGGATTTAAAAGACGAAGAGAGGATATTCTTTGTGCCTGACGAAGGTCATCAAATCGTTGAAGACGACGCTGAGGATCTGGAAGTAAATGATTTGTTGGGGGTACAAATTCCAGAAAAATTTTCCACGGATGAGGTGGCGGTTGTTGAGGTTGAACCTACAAAAGTTTCTACGGAGCTTTCAGAACAAGATACCCTGGTTTGTGCCATCGATAGAGTACAAACGCCAGAACCTGTAGAGGAGGTTTCGGGTAAGAGCAGGGAAGTGGATGATTCCCCTGATTTAGCTACCTTAAAAGCGGATTTAGTAGCGACTAAGGAAGCGCCAACAAGCGAAGCTATGGCGGATAAGGTTGCTACAGAGGAAAAGCCTCAAAAATTGGAGGTTCAAATCGAAACGCTAAAGGCTAATCCAAAGATGGCCAAAAGCGTTCCGATAGCGCATAAAAACGAAATAAAGACACAAATATCAAATCCGCAATCTTTTGAGGGAATACAAAATTCGGGTCATCTTTTAAATCTGCAACATTTTGATGCCTGGAACAACATTGGCATCAAATCTGCTCCAAAAGGAGACGAACGTAAGGGAGGGTTTGTGTCATCGCTTTCAACCGTTTTTACAGAGTCTGAAGATCCATTACATCGAGAATCTGCTATCTCGAGTAATGGATCGAGGGTTGCGGAAGTTTTATCACAGAAGGATGATATACCGTTTTCTAAGGATTCGGAGCAACTTTTGGGTGGTAAAGATGTGGTTTTACCACAAGTACAACCTAAAGTGGCCGTTAATACTTATGAAAGGGTACAGCAGGACCGCCTAGAAACCGTTCAAGGGATGATTGCAACTTTGGAACAGCAAATGGATGAAATGAAGCGTGCACGGCGAAATTCTGTTATCGTGAAGGTAGATTTGGAGAATGGCGAAAGCTTGAATTGTCAAGTGACATTGACGCGTTCCGATGTTGCTATTCGCTTCCCAGCATTGGAAGAAAGTTTCAAAATGCAGCTTTTAAACCATTGGGAATCCTTAAGAAAGTTTGCACAAACACGACAACTTAACTTAGAAGAACCGCATTTTATTGCACAAACATCATTGTAAATATGTCTACTTCAATTACCAGCATGTCAAATTCACCGGCGTTCTTGGCGAAGGCAAGCGTAGCTAATCATAAGCTTGGAGATAAACCTGGAGATGAACTGGTTCAGCCGAAAGATAAAACGCTTACGGGGCATGATTTTATGAAATTGTTGTTGTGTCAGCTTCAATGTCAGAATCCATTGGAACCCATGAGCAGTTCGGATATGATGGGACAGATTTCGTCACTAACGTCGACTCGACTTTCGGAATCGCTCGATCTGTTTTCGAAAAATCAGAATAGCGCATTGGGTCAAGGTATGTTGGGCCGCGAAGTTGTTATTCAGACTACCGATGCAGCCGGTAAACGTCAAGAGGTAAAAGGTATTATTTCTGCTATAGAAGATTTGGGAAAGTCTTCATGTAAGATAGAGGTGAATGGAAAATTTTATAAACCGACGGAAGTTGTTCGTATCTCAAGTCATACGGAACCTCAGCGACGCCATGTGGATGCAAATCTTTTAGGTAAAATTGTTGAAATAAATGACAGTGGAGAAAGCATTCGTGGTGAAGTTACGGCGCTTGCCAATCCCAACTTGGAGGCACGTGTTTGTGTGAATGGGAAGTGGTATGATCCCGAGTATATACAAAAAGTTAGTTTAAAGGAGGAAGCATAAAATGGCGTTATTAAATTCGATGAATACCGCATTCAGTGCGATGAATGGGTTTAAAAAAGGATTCGATGTCGTAAGTAATAATATCGGTAACATTAACAGTATTGCATTTAAAAGTTCGCGTATGACGTACGTTCCGGCTTTCAGTACCATCTTGCAGCGTTCGGTACCTTTTTCGGCCAATGCAAATTCCAACCAAGCTACGATGCAAATTGGTCATGGTATCGATGTGGGTGGAACGCCTATGAATTTTTCACAAGGAGCTTTGGAAAGTACCGAGCAAGAAACGGATTTGGCCATTGTGGGTGATGGGTTTTTTAAGGTTTCCGATAGGGTTTCTCATACGGATTATTTGACACGCGCCGGAAATTTTAGAAAAGACAATAACAATTTTATTGTTACTTATCTACAAGGCTTTCGTTTGCAAGGATTGAAGTATGATGATACGCACATGCCTGCGTTTAAAGTTACCTATAGTGAGCAAAACGGAATCGATTTTATAGCTCTGGAAACCAACCAGGAAAAAACGGAACCAACTTTGGGTGATATTAAAATCGATTTTGGATACGAGGATGCCGATATCGCAGATTACAATCAGGAAAATATAGCTGGAGGGCACCTATATTTAGATCCAACAGCCAAAGATGCTATTAGGGCAGGCACAATCTCAAGAGGAGAAATTCTTTCAATGGCCCCGACGATCAGCGATTTTTCGATTAGTGATATCGGTGAGGTTTTCTTTACGTTTAATGACAATAGTAGTACAAAAGCTCGTGGAGCAACGGTATTGCTAACGAATGTTAAAGACCTACAGGCTTTAGTTCACGAAGGTGATGGATTATTCTCGGGAATGGATGCAGCGGGTGTTTATGCTTTCAACCAAGAAGAATCCGGAGCGGGTAAAAATGGTATTGGTTATCTTCGTTCGAAATCGCTCGAAATGTCCAATGTCGATTTATCCAGAGAGTTTGCAGATACCATCACGTTGCAACGTGGTTTCCAAGCTTCGGCGCGTGTTATTACGGTATCCGATGAAATATTAAATGAAGTTGTAAACTTGAAACGATAAAATTATGTGCGCAGAAAAAATTGAAGAATTAACCGATTCGAATGCTACACAGGAAGCATCCTCAAATGCAAAACCTAAATCAGCATGGGGACCAGCCTTAACAGTGATCGTACTTTTACCGGCAATATCGTTTGTATTATCCGAATTTGTACTGTTCCCGAGGTTGCAAGATCGCTTCGAACAAGCGGTTGGAAAAATCAATATGACAGAAGTATCTTCTACCAATGCTCCGACGGCAGAATCTGAAGGGAATGTTACGGGTGAAAAGACGACCTACGAGATAAAAGATATTATGAGCAATATCGGAAGCGAAGCCACAGGGCAGGTGCGTTATGCGCGTATTAGTTTTGTTTTGGAAGGGCAGGGGGATAGTTTCCCAGATCTTATGAAACAGAACGAAGCACGTTTTATTGACGCCACCTTGGATGTATTTTCTGCGCTTTCTTTGGAAGATCTTAACAATCCTAATGTTAAGAATATTGTTAAAAGCCAGCTGTTGCAACGCTTTGAGGAGGCCCTTGGAAGTAAACGTATCGAAAATCTATTTTTTTCTCAGTTTGTCATAAAGTAATTGCTATTATGAGCTAGATTTGCTAGACTAAAAACTTGAAGCGTAGGACAGGAATGGTAGAGAAGAAGGTAGAGACTTCTGAAACAGAAAAAACCGCTTCTGCAAAACAAACGAAAGCAGATTCGGGTTTTTTTGTCTTGGTGAATGGAGGAGAACATCTCACCATTGATCCTTCCAAAATTTTACTTTACGATTTTAAGCAAAAACAGCCGATTTCACCATTAGAGTTGACTTTCTTACAACAGATTTACACCACGTGGTTGCGCCTTTTTCGAACATACGTTACGTTGACTTTGAAAGCGGATGTTCAATTGCAGCAGAATTCGCTGGAGATTAAGCCGTTTCAAGATCTGATGAGAGTCTTGGAAGAACCAATTACGGCAGTTGTTTTTGGAGACGTTCAAGGAGGTATGGTAGGTTACTGGACGTTTCCGACTGCATTTGTGTTGGGTATTATACGCAGACTTTTGGGGGGAACGGGAAAGGAAAGTTTGGAGCCCCGAACACTGACAGCTATAGAAAAAAATTTGTTTCTGCAGTTTATGGACGGATGTGTAGATCATTTTTGCCAAAATATATATCCGGAAATCAAGTTGAAGAACATAAAAATTTTAGGATTGGAATCCAATTTAAATTTCCTGCCTAAACCACGAACGATGTTTGATACGTTTATTGTTCAATCCACGAATTGGACGCTGGATGAGACGACAATCGTTCAGAACTTCGCGTTGCCTTTCAATACCCTACAACCCATTTTGGAAGCTTTTCGAGAGGAACGCAAAAAGCTTGAGCCTGCGAAAGACCAGAAGAAGATGTTGTGGCGAGATATTTACGCGTCAATTGATGTTCCGGTGACGGTTGAATGGTCTAAGACGACAACGTTACAAGATGTTATGTCGTGGAACGAAGGAACTGTTTTAGATTTTCCCATGAACACGGTCGATAAAACCGTACTGAAGGCAAACGGTATCCCTAAATTTACCGGTAGCTTGGGTGTGGAGATGGGACATGTTATTTTTAATGTCGGAGAAGCAAAAAATGAGCGAGATGAATGATAAAAATTTAGATTTGCTTTGGGATGTAAATGTTAATGTTTACGTACGTTTAGGAAGTTGTTCCTTGCCAATGAAAGAGATTGTCGGATTGGAACCCGGTTCTGTGGTTCAATTGAAGGAGAAGGCAGAAGATTTGGTCGGAGTTTTTGTGAACAATAAGATTATTGCACGTGGCGAAGTGGTTACGGTAGATGATCATTTAGGTATCCGAATTAAAGAAATGTTAGGAACACAAGGGGCGGAGGAACAGAAATGATTTTTTTAGCACATAGTTCTTTGGTTGCTAACAATGGTTGTATGCCTTGCGAAAGTTTTTCATGTACAATGCAATTGTTGGGTATCCTTTTTTTCTTAGTTGCGATGGCTTATGTTTATCGTCGACTAAAAGCATCTTCATCGCATTTCAATAAGAAGGGTAAGTTGGGACGAAAGTTGGAGATTTTGGAAACAAAACCGTTAGGTAACCGGCAATTCCTTTTGGTGGTTGCTTATGAACATGAAAAATTCCTTGTAGGTGTCCATCCCAATGGAATGCACTTTCTGTCCAAATTGAAATCCGCAGAGGACTCATTCTCATCTAAACAACATCATTCCAAAGAACCGAAACCGCATCATTAATTATGTCTCTCAATGTCTCCAGTGTAAATTACGCCTATGCGGCAGGACCTATCGGCTTTGAAGCGATAGGAGCATCTGCTGAAATTAGTGCTAATAGTTCATTGAGAGGTATTTATGAGGCTTACGCTGATGTTTTTGGGAAATACAATGCTATGCATACTACATTGTTGGGTCAACTGGATACGGTGCTCAAATTGCTGGGGAATACGCACAATGTATCTTTTAACGATGAAGGTGAATTAGATTTATCCAAAATTTTTGACGAAAACGAGCTCATCAATGAGGAAGGTGAGTGTAAAGAAGGTGCTAAGGCTTACAAATACTATTTAAGGGAAAATATATCGCAATTAAATGCGCTGCATTCTTGGAATAAACGTGCTAATGAGCTTTTGGTTCGGCTTAATGCATTATCCGAGGGGAATGAAGCAGAAGCTCATTACCTTATCTCGCAATTGGAAATAGCGGATCAGCACGCCAAAGAAGCTGTGAAAGCTTTTACGCAGTATGTCGTTGTAAAAACCCTAAACGTGGTGAAAGTGACTTATTACAACGATGGAACGGAGACTAAGAGCGAACAGTATAAAGCGCATGAGTTTGAGTATGCGGGTATTTTAAATCAGGAAGAGAACCAAGAAGGTAATTATGTTTATAGTTCTAGGCTGGCAGATAGTTATGACAGTCTAGAGGATCTTCGGAAAATACAAACAGATAAATATACCGTAACCCGTAAAATAAAAACGACCTGTTATAAGGATGAAGCAAAAACGCAAATGGCGGATAAATATGACGATTTAGCTTATCGCGAGACGACAATAAGTGATGAGTCAGAAAAAATTGAATTCGATGATGAAAATGGAACCAACGATGAAAAAGAAAAAGCTATCGCTTTGTTTGGAGAATTGCCGCTTTTGGATAAACTGAAATATATTATTTTGTACTACAAAATAAGCGATCAACGTCACGTCTATCCGCAGAATGCGACCGTCGGTTTCCCTTGTGTTTTTCCCAAAAAAAATCTAAAACCAGAGGAGGATACTGCAGAACTAGGTCAACTGGAAATGTTTTATATCGGGTATCTGGTGGATCGAGATGGCCCTATTAATGCTTTGGCGTCTTTTCTGGAAGTTAAATCAGTGGCTATCCAAGCACAGATTGTACTCATGTCTTATCGCCTTAAAGCATTGCAGCATTACATAAAGTTACTCAATAAAGGTTTTGATGCATTAAATAGGAGTCAAGCAAGTACAAATGTTGATGAATATAATAGGATACCTAGGGAATCGTATAATATCCTTGCGTTTCTAGGTGCTAATACCGCAAGAAGTTTGTTGTATCTAAAGGATGATAACGGGAAATTTCTTTCGGACGAACCGGAATTACAACAACCTTTTCTGGTTATACAGTATGTTAGCATGGATGGCAAGAGCAATGGCCCAGAAATCTCAGCCGATAATAACACTTACGAATACCATTTTACTGGGAAAAATGACTATATCCTCGTCGAGGCTTCGGAGGAAGGGATAGATAGCTTTTTCAAGTTTGCCCATTATGTAGCTCCTGCTTGGCTTTTCCAGTCTACGGAGAATATCCCTGAGGGTAATGGGAATAATGCAGAACTCTCATTGCCTAAGGCGAGGAGTGGAATTTATGCTAATTTCCCTGTGGGTAGTTTTGATGATTTGTATGAAAAGCCTGAACAAACTTTAGGAAATAATCAAAATGAGCAAAACGAAACGCAATGGAAACCGATCGATAAATGCTATATTTTACATTTTGAAGTACCTACGGAAGGTGAAAAGCTTGAAAGATATTCGGAACCGATGACATATCTCCCTAAGGAGCTGGAAATAATGCGGTCCGATGTAGAAAGTGCAATTAAAAAACATGATGGTTGTAAAGACTGGAATCAAAATGACGCGGACGGGGATTGGGGAGAAAACGTTGATAAGAGGCAGGTTTGGACTGCATATGTTGGGTGTTGGACCAAGATGTATAGCACGGTTATCTCTAATTATCAGACACAATTGGACTCAGTACAAAAATCAGTGGATGCTTTAAGGAGAAAAATTAATACGATTGATTCTATGTCCTCCAGCTTTAGAAAAAATGCGTATACAATTTACAATAAAATCGTTAACAAAGTGAATTAAGTTTATGGCAATAGTAGATCCTAAAATATTGTTAGCCGAAATAAAAAAAGTGTTCGGTCCGGAAGCACAAAATATAACTGAAGAGACGATAAAGACTTGTATCGATGTCAGTGAACTGTTATCACAAGGGAAAATGCGTGTCAGGGATGCCTTACAAATTCCACAAAAGAATTTGGAAATGTTATATGCTATTGCTTATAATCTCTATCAAGATAATAAAATCGAAAAAGCGAATAATATTTTTACGCTTTTATGTACTTACGATCCTATGGACATTAGGTTTTGGGAAGGTTTAGGTGCAACGTTAAAGTTGCTTAAGCGGTATAACGAAGCCATTTGTGCATATGGCATATTAATTCAGATTCATGCACTAAAGATTTCATATTATTTGGATTTAACGGAATGTTTTATTAAGACAAAACAGTTGGAAACTGCGAAACAGTGTTGTGAATTGGTTATCTTTATGGCAGAAAATGAAACATTTAAAGCGGAAAATTCAGATGCTGCAAGTTGTTTAACGAAAGCCAAAATTTTACAAAAAGTTTTGAATAAATAAGGAGAAATTATGATAGTAAATCTTAATGCAGGAAATACGCAAGAGAAACAATCCTCCATAGATAACTTTTATGTTGGTACAAACACAAATGATATAAAAGTATCTACTACATATTCCATAACCAATGGGCTTTCAAACATTTCAGAAATTGATGGATTCTCTCAGTTAAATACTATTTTCGGTTGGAAACCTGAACTAACAACACCGTCTCAAGATGCCCTTGATACGCCGGTAAAACTCGATCCTGAGGTGCAAAAAATATTAGGTATGAAAATCGATTCTGTTCCATGTTCAAAGTTTACGATAGCTTGCTTAAATAAATGGAACTATATACAAAATGGAGGAGAAAATTCATCGTCAACAGAAGCTTCAAAGGAAGATGAATCGGATTTTGAACTTGAATCGGATTTTAAACTTGATTTGAAGAAAGTATCTAACGATGATATAACGATGTTTTGCCTCTTACTTTCTCAAGAAACTAGATCAAAGACGATTAAAGGTTTAAAAAGTTTCATAGAGGTAGCCAAAAAAGAGGCTCAGTCGCTAATGAAGCAGCATTTAGAGACGCAACAAAAAATGGCTGCTGAAAATGCAAAGGCTACGAAAGAGCTTGCAAGAGCTAAAAAACGTAATATCGCTAGAGCAGTTTTAGGGGCTGTGTTTGCTGTTGCTATGGCTGTCGTTGCTGTAGTTGCTACTGTTGCCACTGCTGGAGCGGGAGCTGTTCTTTTGGGCTTTGCAATTGCGGGTGCGGTCTGTGCAGTTGCAAGTGCGGCGGTTTCAGTAGCTTCTGCCGGTTTGACTATCGCTGCTTTAACGACGGATGATCCCCAAAAAGCAAAAGCTTTGAACGAAGCTAATAAGATTTTAGGCTATGTCAGTATAGCACTCAGTGTTGCGACTATAATCTGTTCACTGCCTTCTTTTACATGTAGTATCGTAAGAGCTGTTATGCATTTAAAGCATGTCGTTAATGCTGTTCAAGCTGCTACTAAAACTGCTGCTGCGGTTATTGGAGCCACCCAAGCTGGTACGACAGGCGGTCTTCTGATAGCAGAGGGTTCATCGAATAAAAAATTAGCAAAGTATCAGAGAGACATAAAAACCATGGAAATAAAAATGGAAGAATTGGAAGAACAAAAAAAATTTGCGAAAGATTTTATGGATGATGTGGATCAAAAAGCGAATGACTTGATAAATATTCTCTTGCGTATCTTCGGAGAAGTGGGTTCAGAACTTGTTCGTATATTTAACAATGAAAACGCGATGGCAGATAAGATAAATATAAATAAGCAAGCTTAAAATGAAAAAACATAAAGATATGATTATCCCTTTTGAAGCCTATATAACAGGCGACAAAATTGAGGAGTTGAAGCAAAAAATCGAACCTGTTCTTAACGGTATTCCATCGGGAACGGATACGGCATACCTAGATTTTTCAAAGGTTAAAGCTATTGATGCACATGGTTTTAATTTTTTGATAGAGCTGTACATTTTATGTACTAAAAAATCCTGCAGTTTGAAAATCGTGCACTGCCCCGATGATATACACAAACAGCTAGAAGTGTTTAAACTCGATTGCTTGTTTTGCATAACGAGCAAATAACACAGCACACAGACAACGTATTTCCGTTGATATTAGAACGCGTTTACGGAAGCTAAAATGTTGCAGTTTTGAGGCGTTTTTTGTAAAAATTCCTCAAATTCCCTTAAAAGCAGGGCAGCGGCCCTGCACCCTCGTCATTTTGCAACCCTGTTACAAAATAAGGAAAAAGTTTTTGAGGGTTTAAGGGAACTTTTCCCAAAAAGTTCTCTTAGGATTTGTGCTTTTATATCTTTTTATCTCCCGTAGACAAATAGGTTATGCCTTACTTACTTTTTTAGCTTCTTTGTAAGTTAGAAACAAAGTACATGGAACGACGATGGCGAAACCGATATACGTTGTAAATGTTGGTTTTTCATGAAAAAATAGAAATCCCAATAGTGCCGAAACGAAGAAATCGCAATAACGAAAGGGTGCTAAGGCTGAGGCATCCATGTAAGAAAACGCTTTCAGCAAGCAGTAGAAAATCAAATTAGCACCTATTCCCAAAATAATCAACAACCATGCGTTATCCAAAAAAGCATAAGAGTAGTGTCTTATGGCTGGATAGGCACTCAAAATGCACGTAAAGAAAGCGGTATAAAACAACATATTGAGCATGGATTCTTTACAGACATATTTTTTATTGAAAACATCCAATAAAGCGAATAAGAATGAGGAAATCAAGATAACACAGGAACGCTTATCAAACGAAATATCGCTGGGATTGAGCACGATAATGATGCCAATGAAGCCGATCAAAGTGGTCCACAAACGCTCTTTGCTAACATGTTCTTTCAAAATCGGTATCGATAAAATTAAGGTGAACAGCGGGATGGAATAATTCAATACAATAGCGGTGCTGATAGGAACCAATAGCAATCCATAACACCAGAGTACCATGCCTGAAAAAAGCAGAACACCTCGAAAAATATGTATATTTATGTAAGGGGTAATACGAAAACCATCTTTTTTGCCCTGTAGGATCATAAAAGGCAGTAGGACCAAGCTTCCCAGCAAGAATCTGAAGAAAGTAATCTCTTCACCGGTCAAGTGTTGCCCGAGCTTTTTTTGAATTACATCCAAAAATACGCCCACTACCAAACTTGCTAAAAACCAAAAAATTCCTTTTAAAACTTTCATTACCTTCATCATTCAACAGAAATTTTAAATCATTGCGAGGATATTTTTGGGAAATTGTAATTTTACTGTTGACTGTTGGGGATTGTACATAGGGATAGGATGCCACTTTCCTGGCTTAATTTCTCGAATAAAGTAAAAAAAATTAAAGTTTTTTTAAAATATGCCGATTTTTATTAGTATAGGAGAGCTATTATGAGTACAGGACCAGGCGGAATAAGTAGTAGAATAGGTGCAAATGTACCAACGGGTAATGACACAACGCGATCGTCCAATGTAGAAGCAAAAAGTACATCGCAATTTGGGCAGGTTTTTGGGGGATTGGCACGCGCTTTTGGTAATGCTTTTGGAAATCGCAATCGTGGCGTAAAATTAAAGGAATCCAACGATTTACCAGTAATAACAGCATCGGAAGATGTAGCAAAAGCGGTTGAAGCTGTAACGACAGCGAAGGAAGCGGTTACGAAAGCAAAACAGAAAGTAACAGAAACAGAGAAAAAAATTAGCGTTTTAGAGACGAAGGAGAAAGAAGTTCAGGGAAAAGTAGCCGCGGCTGAAAAAGACGTTGAAAGAAAAGAAATGGACTATGAAATGTTGAAAAAATCCTTTGCGCTCTATTTGAGTAAGGTAGAAAAAATGGGAAAAGAAATCGAGGGTTTAAAGTCCAAATTAGAAAGAACCCCAAAAATATTTTTAATTCCACGTAGTGGTTGGAAAAAGGATCTGGCTAAGGTTGAACAAAATTTAGAAAAAGAAAACAAACTTTTTCCTAGAGATTTAGAAAGGGCTCAGAAAATAGCTGGGAAACCTCGTCTTGATGAAGCAAAGAAAAATTTGGAAGATGCTTCGGAAGAATTGAAAAAAGTTAAGGGTGATTTAGTTGAGGCTAAAAATGAACTTGAGTTAGCAAAGCAAGAAGTAGAAGTGGCTGAATCTAGTAAAGAAGCTGCGGAGCGAGAATTGGCATTAAGAGAATATAATCAATTAAATTTAGAAGCGGAACAAATAAGGTCAGAGATTAAAAAATTATCAGCAATAAGAAATCCATCGAATAAAATTTCAAGGTGGAAATCCATCCTCGATCAAAAGTTGATTAAAATCAACGAAAAAATAGATAAGCTCTCCACAAAAATAGGTTCCCAAGCTGCATTAAAAGAATTGGATGAGGCAAGAGAAGAGTTACAGCAAATTAAAAATCAGAATATCTAAAAGATTTGAAATTGAATTGAAAAAATGAGCGTATGTGGAGAAAGGATCCGAATTTAAGAAGAAAATACGAAAAAGATCCGAAATGTCTCTACACAAGCTGTTGGTGTTAATCTGTGCTAAGCCCTGGTGCGAGCAAGGTAAATAAAGGGAAACTTTTTCAAAGGGTTAATCGTATTCTTCCTCGTAACTCTCTCAAATACCCGTTAATATTTGCTATGTCGTTGGGTGTTAAAAGGCGATGTCCCTCAAAACAAATTTCTGTCATTCCGCGAGTTGTATTTGTTTTGATTGCTTGAAGGATGGTTATTAACCCAACGATTGTTATCTGAGTCCTGGATAATCCAAGAATTACGGAGCTATTGTTTCTTCGTAATAATTCAGCAATAGCCGTTGCTCCCTCGTCGTTTATTTGAGTGCCATCCAAGCCGATGTAGTTTAGGTCTGGGTGCTCTTGTAGTGCCCACAAAATAGCCCTTGCGCCTGTGTTGCCTATTGCATTGTTGCTCAAATCAAAAGTCTGTATGCATCGATTTGTTCGTAAAAAACCAGCGATAGCTATCGCTCCACCGTCGTTTATTTGATTGTTCGATAGAATAAGCTCCCTCAAGCCATTGTTCCCACGCAATGCTATGAAGATGTTTCTTGCGCCTTCATTGCCTATGGTGCAGTTACTTAATTCGATGCACTGTATGCGAGGATTCCTTTGTAATAGCAAACCAACAGCCCACGCACCAAAATTACCTATACGATTATGGTTCAAAGAAATGCTTCTCAGGCTTGGATGATTGTGTAACGCATTCGCAATAGCTCTTACTCCAATATGACTTATTCTATTTTCACTCAAATCAATGGTGTGTATGTTCTGATTTCCTTGCAATAAACAAGAAATAACCCTCGCTCCCACATCGCCTATGATATTGTAATTCAAAAAAATGTTATTTATACTCCGATGATTTTGCAACGCGAGCGCAATCATTCCCACTCCGGTATAATTTATCTCATTTCCGCTCAAATCAATGGTTTGTATGTTCTGATTTTCTTGCAATAACCGAGCAGTAGCTATTATTCCTGCGTCGCCCATGATCCTTCCTCCCAAATTTAACTCATTAGGGACATCTCTTGTCGAGGCGACATAGGGACCACCACCCCCATTTAGGGACATTATAAATGCACAAACAACGCTGGTAACAATAATCAGCTGTCTCTTCATAATAGGTAGAGCTTCTTGTTTTTAAACAAAATTGTCAAACTTGAAATCTAGTTACATGAGTTTATAAACAAAGGACGAACTATATCCGTATGTCTTTTGTGCTAGAGTGTGTCTACATGAGATAAAGTGTTGCAAAATGAGTAAAAGTTTTTGAGGGTTTAAGGGAAAGCTTTTATCAAAAAGTTCCCTTGTAATTTATTCTCTTCCATAGGTACACTTTAAAAAATAAATTGCGATAAGCGTTTTTGCAGTTCTGAAAAATAGGTTGTTTCATCAGAGCTTTTGAAAGTGACCGAAAAACGCACATAAGCTCCGCAATCATCCCATGGAACGACCACAATGCCCAGTTTATTAAGCAGCCATTGGCTAAATTCTTCTGCGGTTTTGAAGTAAATCGCACTTCCATCTACTTTTGAGGAAATGCTTTTAGGCGCAGTGACGTACAGAAAAAATCCGGCTTGGGGGGAATAAAAATGAAAATGGTTCTTTTGCAAAATATCGGCTAAATGGTTCAAGCGCTGTTGGTATTTTTGGCGCAATTGGGGTAGCCACGTGTCGGTATTGTCGAGTCCCATGCAGGCGGCTTTCTGAATGGCTAAGAACTGCCCAGAATCGCAATTGTTTTTGTAGGTACTGCAAGCTTTTATGAGGGTACTGTTGCCGCACAACCAACCCAATCGCCAGCCGGTCATGTTGAATCCTTTAGACATGGAATGCAACTCGATACAGCACTCCTTGGCGTGTGGAATTTGTAAAATCGATAGCGGCTTTTCGAAGCTGAGCGCGGTATAAGCGGCATCTTGAATAATAATCCAATGGTAGCGCAAAGCCATTTCTACCACATGTTCATAAAACGCGCTCGTGGCAACACTTCCGGTGGGATTATTGGGATAGTTTAAACTTAAAATTTTTATTTTACGTTTTATTGCTTCCGGTATGGCGTCCAAATCCGGCAAGAATTGTCGCTCGTGGGTTAGGGGTAATGCGTAAGTTTTACCGCCAAAATAGCGCGTTTGTGTTGCAAAAACACCATATCCGGGTGTCGTGTAAGCGATCCAATCCCCCGGATTGATCAAGGTCCCTGCTAATAAGGTAAGACCTGATTTTATGCCTAAAATCGGTAATATTTCGCTCTTGTTAAGGGAAACTTCCAGCGTCTTCTGCATATAACGCTGAATGCTTTCTTTGAAAAAATCGGCACCGTTATCGGCGTACCCATTGTATTCTAATTGGCCGCAGGTAGCCTGTAATGTTTGAACAACCGTATTGGGTGGGACATCCAACGGTTCACCGATTCCGAAATCCAACAATTTAATTTGCGGATGTTGGAGCAAGAAGTCGCGTTTGGCTCGTTTTATTTGTTCAAATTTATAACCCAAATGTTGTTCAAATCGCGCGCCTCCTAAGCGATCTGCGACAGCATTATACACCCATGGATTATTCATGAATAACCTTGTTAGCACGTATGCGTTTGCTTAAACGTAAAACCGAAATGAGCCACAATAGCGAACAAATGAGGAATAAACCAAACGCGTAAATCGCAATATCGGAGTAGGTTGCTTGTATGCCTGAAATCATGCTCACGATGGTCAGCAAAACGACTTGAATTCCCGATCCGGCGGATTTACCAAAGCGGTAACCGAATACATCAACGATAGCTTTACCTTTAACCTTTAACTCATCCGATAAGGGAATAAAAGCCATTTCCTTACTGATATCAAAGAATGACATTTTGAAGGATTTGTCCAGAACCAAGACGATAAAGCCAACGCTAACGATCATAGATTGGAAGCCCAATAACGTACCCATATTGCCCAGGAAAAAGTTTTTTGACAATATGGCAATAAATAGAGAGGTTCCTCCGATCGACATTACCAAGGGTGTCAAAATAGCGCCAACCCCCCAATTAAATTTTCTGAAAACATTACCGGCAAAGACGAGTATTATCATGGATAAAAGTCCGTAAGCCATGGTGTAACGGTTCATAAAGGTGTTGTATTCATTGATGTTGGGGAATCGCAAGCCTAATTCGTGCTTCCAAAAGTTTTCTATTATGTTATCCGTGATGCCGTAACACATGACCAGCAGAGCAATGAGTCCCAGATACGGTGAACGGCAAACCATCTTTAAACTCTTCCAAATGCTGCTCTTTTCCTTTGATTTCAATTTTACGCCTGGTAATTTCGGCTTATTATAAAACCGCGGATCGGTCAGTACGTTTTTGTAAATCCAGTGGTACAAGTACATGGAAAGTAAACTGCTGACGGTAACCATGCCAATAATCCAATAGAGCGATATTTGCCAAGGATCGGTGTAATCGGCGACCTTGTTTCTAATATCTGAAGCTAAGGAGCCAAAATATCCCGATAATGCAACGGCGCCCTGTCCCAATAGTGCCAAGAAAGCATAAACGCGCTTAGCTTCTTTAAGTTCCGTAATTTGGTTCACAAATTGCCAAAAGAGCAAGGTCAGAATAAAACTGCTCCATAATTCGGCAAAAACGAAGAATAGCGCGTAACTCCAAACACCCCATATCGAAAAAACCCAGAAAAATGTCGGAAATGTTGTTTGTAACCAGAGGACTGTTTCTGCTGAAGGATGGAGGTAATCACGATAGGGATAAAGTACAAGTGTAAACAGTACAAAAAATGAAACAAAAAAGCCCAGCGTGGTATAAAATAAGTGCTCATTTTTCAAGCGATCGCTCAGCTTGGTATAAATAAGCATGAAAAGAATGGCAAACGGCGGTACACAAAACAATTTGATGAAAGCGATTGCTTCCGCACCGGAATTAGTGACCACAAGGGAATCTTTTATATTTTTCAAACAATAGTGATTGAATAAGGAAAAGAATAAAATCAGTCCCAAGGGTACAATTTTTTTCAGTTCGTAACGGTGTATGGGGAAAAATATTCCTCTTAACGTAGAAAATTCTTTATCTTCAACTCTCGGTTCCACTTTCTTACAAGTCCCAGAAAGCTAATATTAATTACGTTCGTATTTTGTTAATGTCAAGTGTTTTATTGTAGGAAGTGCAACCTGTGGGAAGTTTTTTTCAAAAAGATTTTCTTATGTTATGTTTCCATCTTACGATTAATAAACTATCCGTAATGCGGCTTAACGTATAATATACTATGCATTAGCTTTCAGGTTTTGAGAGCTTTTTTATAAAAACTTCCTCAAGCTCCCTTAAAAGCAGAGTAGAGGCCCTGCACCCAGTCATTTTGCAACCATGGTTGCAAAATTATGAGAGTTTTTGAGGGTTTAAGGGAAATTTTTTTCAAAAAGTTCCCCTATGACTTATTTTCTCATAATTTTTTAGCTTCCCTAGACACGCTCTAAAAATTTTCGTTTAATAGTTTGCTTTTCTTTTGTATCAATGATTGGCTAAATATTCTACGTTGTGACACTATGAAATTAGCGGAGGCACTAAAAAGCGATGTGGGTCAGTTGAAATCGCGGCAGATTTATGGGTTAATCTTTCGTTTGTGTGTGCCGGCGATCATGATGCAAATGGCAACATTTGCGATGCAGTACATCGATGCAGCAATGGTGGGAAGCTTGGGTGCATCAGCTTCAGCGGCAGTGGGTGTTGTTTTTTCATCCATATTTATAGCTATGGGGCTTGGTTTCGCTACAACGATGGGATTTTCCGTTCAGATAGCGCACGCTATTGGTGCAAATGATATACCTCAAGCTAAAAAAGTTTTTCGTGAGGGATTGATAATAGGCTGTGGAATTGCGGTTCTGCTTTCTGTTATCGGTATTTGTTTGAGTCCGCATTTACCCGCTTTATTAGGAGCAGAGCCGGAAATTTGGCAAGAGGCTTCTTCCTATGCCTTTGTGTATGCTTGCTTTTTCCCAATAATGCATTTGCGACTTTTTTCGGCTTCTGTTTTGCAATGTTCAGGTGATACCAAAACCCCGGGCATTCTCAATTCCCTTTTGTGCTTACTGGATGTTGTTTTTAATTACTTTATGATATTCCCGACGCACGATGTAAACCTCGGAGCGTTTTTGCTACATGTTCCAGGTGCCAATCTTGGAGTTACCGGTGCTGCGCTGGGAACGGCATTTTCGGAAATTATTATCGCTATCTTAATGTTTTTAAAAGCTTTTAAACAGCCAAATCTGCATTTTGATTTTGTTTTTACAAAATTTTCAAAAAACATCTTAAAATCTGCCGTAAAAATTTCATATCCTATAGCGATTGAAGCTGTAGCGTTGCACGGAACCTACATTTTTACTACAAGCCTAGTTGCACCACTCGGCACCGTTGCACTTGCAGCGAATATTTTTGGAATTACCGTAGAAAGATTTTGTTGCTTTTTGGGAATTGGGATGTCGATGGCAGCAACTACCCTTGTGGGACAAGCTTTGGGAGCATGTCGAAAAGATCTTGCGCATAGATTTGCATGGAATTCGATTAAATTCGGCATTTTACTCGAAACGGTGGTCGTAATTGCTTTATATTTTTTCGCTCCTTCCATTTTTGCTTGTCTGACTCCGGATTTAGCTGTGCAAGCATTGGCTGTGAAAATATTGAGGATTCAACTACTATCAGAGCCATTATTCGAGGCTTCCATCATTACTGGAGGCATACTGCGAGGCGCAAAAGATACATTCACACCGAGCATTGTTACATTGATATGTAAATGTGGTGTGCTTATACCACTAGCGTTATTGTTGGTAAAGAGTTACGGTTTGATTGGAGTTTGGATAGCCTTCTGTTTGGATGGTAGCACGCGTGGTGCTTTACTACTTCTGCGCCTTCGAAACGAAAAAAGTTGGATGAAGTGTGGCGAGAGTAGGGGATAAATATTCACCTTTTTGTCATAACCTTTACAACGATTGCAATTTGTTTTTGAGGGATTTTTTGTAAAAATCCCTCAAGCTCCCTTAAAAGCAGGGCGCGGCCCTGCACCTCACTTATTTTGCAACATTGTTGCAAAATGATGAAAGTTTTTGAGGGTTTAAGGGAAGCTTTTTTCAAAAAGTTCCCTTAATAACATATTCCTTTATAATTTCCTATCTTTCCTAGACACGCTTTAGTGAATCTATTCTAGACCTATCATTAGACAAACCATCGGATGCTTTTGATGGCGCCATTCATGAGCGAATTCAGGGTCTTCAGCAGTACCTCATTTTTAAATTGCAGCTTTTGGCACAAAATGGGGTTGGGGGCTTTTATCCACAGGCAAGACCAACGATCGATGCGTTCAGGGATTCCGACAGAGAAATCGGTGCCCAAGAACCACGATTGCCAATGATCTTTGAGGTTTTCCAGCAGTATCGCCTTGGCACTTTGCTTATATTTTGTCTGCAACGCTTTGGTCAAGACATCGGACAACAATAAAGCACACCCCGGAAGTGGTCTTTCAGTGACCGACTCCGGAATATCCCTAAGATTTGCGATCAAACGCAAGGCTTGCCGTGGCAGCATTTTTCGCTTAAGCAACGCGTTCGACGATGAAATCGGCGTGGGTTGGACGCTTAGGAGCCAAGCGATAAGCGGAACGCAGATACTCTAGCGCTGTATCCAAGCGCGAATGATCGTTGTAGTGAATCATCATCAACGCATCTCCTTGCTTAACTTGCGTACCTACCTTTTTCATTTGGGTAATGCCGACGGAGGTATCGATAGTTCCTGAATCATCCGGTTGCATCAAGATGTCGACGCCCTTTGCCAACATTCCCGCATTGATGGCATGAATGTAGCCACGCTTGGGTGCTGCCAATTTACGGACATACTTAGCTTTCGGGAATTTCTCTGGGTGATCGATATAAGTAATATCGCCGCCTTGAGCTTTAACCATTTCTTTGAATTTTGCTAAAGCTGAACCGTCGCTTAGATGGCGCAATATCGTTTGCTTGGCCGATAAGGTTGAACCAGAAACTCCCGCCAAACGGACCATTTCCATGCCCAACTTTAGTATCAATTCTTTGAGGTCATCCGAGCCACGACCTTGCAATAACTCGATCGCTTCCTGGATTTCAAGATTGGTACCGATGGAATCACCTAGCGGTTGGTTCATGTCGGTCACAAGGGCCACACAACGACGTTGCAACGACCGCGCTGCACGTGTGATAACGCGAGCCAACTGTTTAGCTTGTTCTACATCCTTCAAAAAGGAACCATTTCCCCATTTAACGTCCACGACCAAGTTTTCGGAACCAACCGCCATACGTTTACTTAGAATGCTGCTCGTTATTAACGGTACACTCGCAACGGTCGCGGTCGCTTGGCGCATCTCGTTAAGTTTACGATCGACAGGAGCAATCTGTTTCGGTTGGGCGCAGAAACAGCAATGCACCTTCTTCAGCAGTTGAATGCACTCTTTAACGCTCAATTCGGTTTTAAAACCGGGAATGGAGGCTAATTTCCTTAAGTTTCCGAAGATAAAGTTTTCGTCATCGCCAATAACAGATGGGACAACGACACCACACGCCGCAACCAAAGGTGTCAGAACGAGATTTGTCTTATCTCCAACACCGCCGGTGCTATAAAGCGATATCTTGGGCATGCCGAGGTCGGTCAAATCAACGACTTCACCGGACAGCATAATTTCTTCGGTTAAAACGGCAGTTTCCTGAGCCGATAAATTCTGAAAATAAATTGCCATTATCAGCGCCGCCAGCTGATGACTCGGAATTTTATCATTTAAAATCGACTCAACAATATAACGAACCTCACTATCGGAGAATTCTTCAGATTCGCGTTTCTTTTCAATTAAGTACGCAAACGATGGTTGTATGTTTTTACCAGTAGATGTTTTTCTTTCGCTCATGGACACTATGATTTTAGGCTTAAAAAAACGAAAGTTGCGCAAAATATTTCAATCGTTTTACAAAAGCAAGGATAATTTGTCAAAATTTTAAAAAGTTGTCAAGTTTTTTTAGAAAATACTTAACAAGGTGCCGATCAAAATGCGATACCAACCGAAAATTTTCAAACCATTGCCCTTTATGTAGCGTAAAAAAAGGCTTATCGTAGATATTCCAACGACAAATGCAACCGAAATCCCCAACAAACACGTATTCCAAGAGATGGCATCTAAGAAAGTCGTTCCGCCTTTTAAAAATTTATAACCGCTCGCAACGCTCGAAGTTAATAAGCCCAGCAAAAAGCTGAAATTGATGGCTTGCACTAAATTAAATCCTACCATAATACCGCCCATAATGGTTGCAAGAGAACGGCTAAATCCCGGCCATAGCGCGATCATTTGGAATAGTCCGATAATCAAAGCGGAACGCGGTGTTAGTTGATAGACATCATCCATGCGTGCAGGATGGTTTTTGCGATAAAATTCTAACAGGAAAATAGCGATGCCGCCGATTCCTAATGAGCTTGCTATAAAATTTTGTGTATAAAAGTATTCTTGTATATAGCCATCGCAGAAAAAGCCTAATAATCCAGCAGGAATAAATGCAATACCGACATTCAATCCCAAACGAAAACCTAACTTGTCGTGTCCCATCCACCCTTTGAGAATGCGTCCTACGTGCTTTCGATAAAATAATAACAGTGTTAATATGGTTCCGATCTGGATACATATCATAAAATTATCTATATGTACTTTTTGCTCGGTTGTGTAGGAGTCTTTGAATAGAAGTTCGTTCGCTAAAACCATGTGCCCCGTAGAGGATACCGGAAGAAATTCCGTAGCTCCCTGGATAACGCCTAGCACGGTGGCTTGTTTTTTTGTTAAAACTTCGCCTCCGTAAATTCCTGAAGAAATTAAAAATCCACAAAAGATTAGCAATAATCGTTTCATCTGAAAAAACATGACCGATATTTAGCAAAAGAACAAGAAAAATACACAGATTTTCACAGCCCTTAACTTTGAAATAGTAGCGAGAAGCTTTCAAAACAAACCCCTGGAAATCCCCAAGTGCACGTCTAAAGTAAGGGAACTTTTTGAAAAAATTTCCCTTAAACCCTCAAAAACGTTTATTTTTTTGCAGCGATGCTGCAAAATATGAAAAGTTTTGAGAGGGCTTGGGAGCGCTTTTACAAAAACTCTCCCAAAAATGGGAATAGACGCGCCCGAGCATCTCAAAATAGAGCCCAAATTTTGATGTTTGTTGAGGGAATGAGAAGAGGACATATTGTGTTACTCTTCGAAATTAGAGGTCTCCCTGAAGTACATTTCTGCTTGTATTTTTTTGTGAAAAATAATAAAATCAATCCATGGTGTTGGGTCGTCTGACAGTGAATAGAGTTTCGCCAAGTAGGTCTCTATCGGGATTTACGCTCATTGAAATGATGGTGGTCATTTGTGTCATTAGCATTGTTTCTTATTTCGCTGTACCGGGGATAAAAAAAGCTTACGAGGATCATTCTTACCGAGGCAATGCGAAAATGGTAGATGCTATTTATAATTCTTTACGTTCGTACTACCTCATAGAAAGCGAATTCCCACCGGATACAGATTCCAGAGGCAAAATACCTCCAGAGGCCATTTGGTGTCTCCCCAAAGATTATTACGAACAAAATTTGAAAACAAGCGAATATCAGTTTGTTAATAAAATCGAAGATAAGCAGTTGGTTCAAACGGAGGAAGGTAGTAATTTAGAAGATGTCGAAATACAATTTGACGTGGATAATTGGTTTCGCTATGAGAGCAATAACTCTTTCTTCCTCAATTTAAGACAAAATGGGGATGCAAATAACAGTAATTGGAAAAATTACTTAAGAGATACATACCCCTATGCGCCTATCATTGTTGATCGCGGTATCGGGTTAGGATATCCAGAAGTTACGGAAAGATTTGAAAATGAAGTCCCTGTATTTATAAATAACGAAGTTCCTAAGGTTTATAGAAATAGATACTATTAACATTGGGGTTCTAAAGTGTGTCTACGAAAGATGAAATTTATACGAAAATAAGATGCAAGGGAACTTTTTGAAAAAAGTTTCCCTTAAACCCTCAAAAACTTTTACTTATTTTGCAACATTGTTGCAAAATGAAAAAAGTTTTAAGGGAGTTTGAGGGATTTTTTACAAAAAATCTCTCAAAATTTCAACTTTTTAAACTCCTGTAGACACGCTCTAAATAAGATTCTTCAACGCCTATCCCCCTTAATCTCAAAGTACGGCGCGACTTCCGCAAGTTCCACAACGCGCTTATGCAATAATTGCAAAATCCGGTTGTGTTGCGACTTTTGCAAAAAAATTCGCAAAATCGTAATATTTTTAATGCGTGTAGGTACACTCTCAGAGAAGTTTTTGCCTCAGTATTTCAGCTTCCTTTTCGGTTATCAATTCCAGTCGCTCGGCTCGAACAATGGCTTCTTCTTCGCTTATTTCAGGAAGTGACGTATACAATACAGAACAATGCTGAAGCTCTACCATTCGTGAGTTTAAAATAACTGCTAGGTACAAAGCTTCGGTTCCTACATCGCCTATGTTTTTAAAACCGACGCAACAATGATATAGCCCTCCACCGTAAATAAAATTTTTTATTAGGGCACTTGCTATTATTTTTACCTCCTCGTCACCCTCAATCCAGATATGACAACGAATGTTTTCTAAAGTTTTACTTTTTGCTATCAAATCTCCCAGGAATTCAACATTTCTTCTGTAGGTATTAGGTATTAAACTAAAATTAGGAGGTAAATCCATTCCTTTTTCCAGGTTAAGGGCACTATGGATTTCCGTAAGAACATCTATGCCACGTATGCTGTATTCGACCGTCAACTTATTTAAATGCGTGCCTAAAACCAATTTAGCAACACCCGTATGGGTTGAATTGCAACATACATGAAGTTCGCTTAAGGAATGATTTTTTTGCAAAGATTCTCCAAATTTTCCAAAATCGTAAGGGCCAAAGGTGAATTCATTGAATCTAAGTGCTGATATCTTCACATCTTCCTCTTTAAGCATTTCTACCAACATATCGAGCTCTGCTTTTTTCAAGCTTTCCGCGAAATCAACCTCGATATCAGTCGTGCATAATGTCTTAAAAAATTTTTTCGGCATATCTTCCCGTGAGGCATTCGAAATACCCAAAAGCATTCGATGCATTGAAGTCAAACCAAGACTGATACGTTTTACGTGGCATTCCTCATCCTCCAAAATATCGCATGCCAGTTGTGCTAACTTTGGAGCATACGGCATTATGATATGGACCTTTTTGTTATCTAGATGCGTAAGATACCAAATCAAAACCGTTGGGTAGGGGTTGCTTGCCGTTCTGAGATATACATATACGTATTCATTGTTTTTATTTTGTGGCCCTAGAGTATCTTTTAGACGCAAAAAATCTTCGGCCAGCATCATGCCATCTTTCGCGTTATCCAGATACCTCTCTACTGCTTTAGACTTGCAAGCTTCGCAGGGGTCCGAGTGATCGCAACTACCGCACAACCAACATTTTTCGCCCAATGTGTGAAAAATAGTACCACAAATGCCAATACCCAATGCCATTAATTTCAAGCTTTTCATACGAGTCCTACGTTTTAATAGTTTTTGTTTGATTTTTAGACCATATAACCACTGCACTAAATGCAGGAAATTTTACTAAAAAACACTTTAAAGTTTGCAAAATTCATATAAAAAGCAAGTATTTTCGTAATATATTTGCAAGTTCAACTTTGAAGTGCAACCAGGAGCGTAAAGGGTTGAAACAAAGTTTGCTTATTTTCTTGTCAAAAATTGAAGAATGGTATTTATATCGTAGTGTGAAGTTGAAAAAGATACGGCGTGTTTTGAGAGAGCCTATTCTGAGAATATTGGCGGTGCTCCTATTTTGTTTTGCGGCGTATTCACACCTCCCAAATGACTTTATTCGTGCTTCGCTTACCATCAGTATTGGTTTAAAGAGCTTATTGTTGTTTTTTATCCCTTTTCTCATTTTTAGCGGAACGGCGATTGCGTTTGCTTCTTTAAAAGACAATGGTTTGCGATTTGTGATCATCATAATGGGTATCATTATCACGTCGAACTTCCTCAATTTGATGTTTTCCGGAGTAGTAGGCTGTTATATTATCCCATTTTTCACGCATTGGGGACAACATGTGCCACTCACACGCTCGATAGAAGCCGTAACGCCGTATTTCTACTGCAGTCTTCCGCAAATACTCCCCAATTCCTGGGCGCTTATTTTGGGCATATCCGGCGGTATTTTGAGTGCGTTTTGGAATCTCAAATTTTTCATGTACTTCGTCCAGCAACTGCACAAAATTACGATGCTGTTTATGATGCATGTTTTTATCCCCACGTTGCCACTATTTTTGATGGGATTTATCCTGAAATTGCTGACCGAAGGGCAAATGACGTATTTCTTGCAAAGCAATGGTAAATCGTGTCTTATCATGATTTCGTTTTTATTTTTATACCTTTGCTTGTGGTGGTATTTAGCACATAAAGTTTCAAAAATTCCTGCAATAACACTTTTTAAAAATATTTTCCCGGCGATGGTCACCGGAGCAACGACTATGTCGAGTGCAGCAACATTACCGTTCTCCATTGAAGCAGCGACCAAAAACACGAAAGATCCCGTTTTAACCAACGCTGTTATGCCGATAAGCCTCAACTTTCACATGGTAGGCGACACGATTTGTATTCCCATTCTTGCGGTTATCATATTAAATAGTTTTTCATTCCCGATGCCTAGCTTTACCACATATTTGTTTTTCGGCTTTTGCTTCGTCTTAAACAAGTTCGCGGGTGCGGGAATCCCCGGAGGAACCATTATGGTGTCGTTGCCCATTCTGCAACATTATCTGGGATTCACCGAGGAAATGCTAGCGCTGATTGCAGCTTTTTATATGCTGATTGACCCTATAACGACCCTGGGAAATGTTACTGCTAACAATTTCTTGGTGATTTTCATAAAAAAAGCTTGGGGTAAAGTCACCAGAAGAGCCAGCAAAGCTTTAGCAAAAGAATTTTAAAGCGTGTTATCTCCCTGAAATAGGATAGACATTTTTAGTTTAGCGTGTGTCTACGGAAGATAAAAAATTATGAGAGGATAAATCCTAAGGGAACTTTTTGAAAAAAGTTCCCTTAAACCCTCAAAAACGTTTATTTTTTTGCAGCGATGCTGCAAAATAAGAAAAGTTTTAAGGGAGTTTGAGGGATTTTTTACAAAAAATCCTTCAAAAAACATAATGTTTCTAGCTTATGTAGACACGCTCTAGGGTATTCTAACTTAAATAGGAGCGAATGTGTGAGGAACATGAAGTTCCTCACGTTAGGTATTTGGGTTATGTTATGACTCTTCAGAGCTTTCGGAATCCGAAACGTAACCGCCATCGTAGGTAATTTCTTGAGCTTCCGGCAATTCGGAAGAAAAGACCTGTTCGGGGCTTCGGAAAGCAACTTGATTGAAAATCAGTTCTCGATTACGCTGACCGCGCCATAAACATGCATCCATGTTTGTTTCTGGCAAACGCGGTTCAAACGAAGATTCGTGGCTTGGTTTCATAAAAGCACACGCAGATCCATCTGAATTAGGTGTACAGAAGATGTTGGCTGTAGAGCTTCCATAGTGATTTATGCAAGCAAAGAAGTACACACCATCGGATTTATGAGCACCTTTCAATAAGTGGTTACATTCAGACACAGATAGGTAGAAGTAGCGGATATGTTTTAGCGCGCAATCTTCTAACTGCCTTCTTTGGATAGCTCGGATATAACCTTGAGTCAACTGTTCGAATATTTCCTGTAAGGTTTCATCGCTTACCTCCTTATCGTTATAACGGAAGCCACGCTTTATGAGACTTTTCATGTCATCTATGGCTAAGTGACCTACCGGATGGTATCCCGTTGCAACGCCTGCCAATGAACCAAAAACGGCCTCACAAAATTTCGAGTCGAAACGTTTGCCTGGGCATGCGTAGGTTACAATATCAAACAAACTGTTGTGTCGAATAATATTGTCGCGACCAATGATTTTATTCATGAGAAGTTTGGTGGCACCATCTCCCGTAGAATTAGGTCCGGAAAGCGCATAGACAAAGAACCTTGGAGTTACTTTATTGTCGAAATCGTCACCGAAGTGTCTTTTCCCTAAAACATAAGTGATATCCAATGCAGCCGGTAAGGCAACACCAGCTCCCTGGCTATGACCTGTGAATATGATACGTGTATTGGTACGATCCGCTTCTGGGACTTTACGCAACATGGATTCAATATGTGCCAGAATGTTGATACGAGCTGAAAGGTATTTTTGCAGATACCCTTGATGGAAACTCGCTCCAGCTAATTCTTCAGAATCATTGATACCTTCCGGGAATGTTCCTTTAGCTGCCGAAAAATTTGTTAGCCAGCTAGGTCCCAAAATACCTCCTAAAGGTTGGAAGGATTTAGACTGAGAACCACGGAAAACAACCGCAATTAAAGGCGGACGTTCCTCTTCTCTGGGCAAATAAGCAACGAATCCGGGATAATCCAGCTCGACGGCACAAACGCGTGACGCAGCTGCTCCCGCGACCCCAGACAGTTTTTCTACGCCGTGAATTCCTGTAAATGGCTCATGTATGATCCACTTATCACAATGAAGTTGCGGTTTCGATGAATCTCCAGCGCTGCCAGAACGTTGACGTGTTTCAGCAGGTCGTGTAATTCTACCGAAACTATTAGAACGTTGGTGCGTTAGTTTTTCAGGATAACGATAGTTGTGAGCGTTTCCTTGCCTGTCTGTTATTCGATAGCTCCGTTTGATGAGGTAATGTAGTTGATTGATGATTTCAGGTTGGAAAATGGGATTTATAACAAGATCACCATTCCCATTTTTTTGAACAAAAGTGCCTTCGATATCAGGAGCCGAAAGAACCGACCCTTGTATCAAAGAAGCACCTACAATACTTAGATATGTTTTTGATATTCGCATAACATGATATAAATCGGCATGTTTTTAAAAAACTTTAGGAAAATTTTTCAAAAAATGAGAAAATTTTTCTCATCGCAAATTTTCTTAAAAATTAAAAAGAGAGCTCTTTCGGCTGTTTATGCGGGATTTTTGACAATGGAAAGTTTATCTCGGCACAAAAAATGCTTTGAAAAAATTTTTTTAAAAAATGGAAAGTTTTTATCAAGAGGCTTGCTTTTGCAGCTGATCTATAAAAAAATCGGGCGGAGGAATCAAACGGCGTTGTGCGTTAATGAAGGCATGGGCTGTAAATCCACAAGCAACTAAATCCTGTTCGCGGAAAATTTCATAATTTATAGTGAATTTTGCACGGCGATAGTCCTCGGAAGGCAACAACACAATCCGCAATATATCATCAAAAAATACAGGCATTTTATACGATAAATCTGCTTGTACAACCGGAATGAAAAAGCCACGCTTCTCCATTTCTTTGTAATTGAGCCCTAGTTGTCTTAGCCACTCAATCCGCGCCAACTCTAACCAAACAAAGTACCGGCTATGGTGAACAACACCCATAGCGTCGGTTTCCGCGTACCTAACTTGCACTTGAAGTTCGAATGGCTTCATTAAGCACAGCATGTTGCATTTTGAAACAAAAATCAAGCAACAAATGAGGTATTTAGAGCGTTATAGCTTTGTAAAAAATCCTTCAAACTCCCTTAAACTTTTCTTATTTTGCAACATTGTTGCAAAATTATGGAAGTTTTTGAGGGTTTAAGGGAACTTTTTTCAAAAAGTTCTCTTACTATAATCTTTCATCTCCTGCAGGCATACTCTAGACCTTTAGTGCTTCTACGACAGACTGCCATTGAATTTTTTGCAAAAACTGCAACGCTTTTCCCTTATACGGAGCGGAGTCTAAAACAACTTTTGTATTTTGGATGTGTTTTGTGGAGAGTGTTTTGTAAGGCATCTGGAGCCCCAATTTTAATAATTGTGCATCCGGCGTAAAATCGAAGCGTGCTATCAATTGAGCTGCGCGCAAGATACGATAGCTATCCTCCATAAACGCAGCTGTTATCGGCTTAAGCAGCTTCCTCTCAATGTCCTTTATGCCATGAAAAGGATCCAAAAGTTTTTTAGCAAGCGGATCCCAACCGATAGCATTTACCGTAAAATCACGTCGACGGCCAGCTTCTTCAAATGATAAATCAGGCTTAATTTGCACGTAAAAATCATTATAGCTTTCACCCGTGCTATGTTCGATTCTCGGCAAAGAGAGATCGACATAATCTAGACGCAATACGCCGAATTTAGGGAAAGCGACATGCGATTCTTTTGAGAAAAGTTGCTGTAACTTTTCAAAATCTATGTGGAAAACTTCAATATCGATATCGCTTGTTTCCTGAGATGGCAACCCCATTAAGCGATCGCGAACCCAACCTCCAACGAGTATAGGCTTTGCGTTTACGGATTTTAAGCGAAGGCATGCCTCAAAAACCTCCGGAGGTAAAATTGCTTCCTTCAACGTTTTTAACGACATTTACCAAAGAAATGTTCTTCCAGCATAAGGCAGAGGCAATGATAAATCGGAAGATGCAACTCTTGAATTTTGAAAGTTTCTTCTTCGGGGACGCAAATACAAACATCGCATAATGCTCGAAGTTGCCCGCCCGATTTCCCTGTTAAGCCCAAAACCTTCATCTGTTTGGCATGTGCCACCTGAGCTGCGTAAAGTATGTTCTGGGAATTACCGGACGTGCTTAAAGCCCACAAGCCATCGCCTGAGTTTCCCAATGCATAAGATAATTGCGCAAAAGCCCATTCGGGAGCATTGTCATTGCTGTAGGCTGTAAAAGCTCCGTGCAAGTTGGCCAACGGAATAACCGGCAAAGCGTGCTGTAAATGGCATTCCAGGGCTTTGGGCAAACCGGAGTCCGCCAAACAGGCCTTTTTGCTAAATGCTTTTAAGAGTTCTCCTGCGATATGATCAGCATCGGAGGCGCTTCCGCCATTGCCCGCAACGAGCAACTTATTATGGCTTTCAAAAATCGAGCAAAGAAGCTCAAAAGCGGATACGATATCTCCTTCGCAGCATCCTAGCTGCGGATATCGTTGAATGAGCATTTTGAGTAGGACGTTATCCATTGTAAGACTGAATTTTGTCCAACAAATCTTCTTCCGGGATAGCGCCGACCTGTGTTTCCATCAGCTTCCCATCTTTGAAAAATAGGAGCGTTGGGATGCTGCGAATTTTGTAAAATTCTACCCAATGCTGCATTGCTTCATCTTCAACACTAATCTTCCCGATAGAGACGTTATGCTCTTCAGCTATCTTATCTAAGATAGGCAACAAAGCACGACATGGACCGCACCACGGAGCCCAAAAATCAACGAGGGCAAACGGTTGCTGTATGAACGTTTCAAACGTATCAGGAGTTAAAACAGTAATTCCACTCATAACTAAGAAAAGAGGCACAGTTTATGTGCCTCAGTAGCGCTATTCATTGGCCTCTTCAACCGTCGATTCACCAGAATTATTTGTCGTATCAGAATCTTCATCTGTATTGACAGGGCAAACAACCTGTATAGCTTCATCAGAAGTTGATGCCTTTTTTTCTTCTGCGAAGGCGAATCCACTAAGGGTCAAGATGCCTACGAACGCGAATTTACGAAACATATCTTTCATAATACAAATCCTCTTTAGAGTGTAAGTATAAAAAAACATTAGGCAATAAAAATTTGTCGGTTTTATAAATCCTTCAACATAGAAAAATTTCTTTTCCTATTTCCTCCAGTTTTTCCTTCCGCAGTTACTCTTCAAAATTGAATTTACATTTATTCGAACTTCCTGCTTGCGTTAGTTCTTCAATCCGTTTACGTTCCCATTCCGAGAGGTGACTGTATTTCGTTTTCATATTTTTTCTTCTTAGAAAACGCTAGCTTCACATCTCTCTTTGCTTTTT